>NZ_NPIH01000055.1 GCF_012275575.1 Paraburkholderia sp. SG-MS1
CCGACAAGCCGCCGATGCCCAGGCGCAGCGTCGTATAGAGAATCCACACGAGCCACAACAGACCGAATGCCATCGCCGCCAGCGACATGGTCAGCGCAAGCGCGTTCTTCATTCGACGGCGGCCTTGCAGACGCACGCGCATCGCTTCGAGCGCAGCGGCGTCGGTCGAGCCCGGCATATTCAACGTGGACTGGCTCATTTCGCGCCCTCCCCTTTTTCGAGGCGAAGCAGCATGATCTTCGAAATCGACAGCACGATAAAAGTAATCACGAACAGGATCAGGCCGAGCTCCATCAACGCCGACGTGTGCAGGCCGGGATCCGCTTCCGCGAATTCATTGGCGAGCGCCGACGTAATGCTGTTGCCCGGCGAAAACAGCGAGATGTTGTCCAGCAGATTGGTATTGCCGATCACGAACGTGACCGCCATCGTCTCGCCGAGCGCGCGGCCGAGGCCCAGCATGACGCCGCCGATCACGCCGCTCTTGGTGAAGGGCAGCACGATCTTCCACATGACTTCCCAGGTCGTGCAGCCGATGCCGTAGGCCGATTCCTTCAGCAGCACCGGGGTGACTTCGAACACGTCGCGCATCACCGAGGCGATGTACGGGATGATCATGATCGCGAGAATCACGCCTGCGCACAGGATGCCGATGCCGATCGGCGGCCCGCGAAACAGCGCGCCGACGAACGGAATGCCGCCGAGCACCGCGCCGAGCGGCTTCTGGAACCACGTCGCGAAGATCGGCGCGAACACCAGCAGACCCCACATGCCGTACACGATCGACGGGATGGCGGCGAGCAGTTCGATGGCGATGCCGAGCGGGCGGCGCAGCCACGCGGGCGCGAGTTCGGTCAGGAAAAGCGCGATGCCGAAGCTGACCGGCACCGCGATGATGAGAGCAATGATCGACGTGGCGATCGTGCCATAGATCGGCACCAACGCGCCGAACTGCTTGCTGGGTGGGTCCCATTCGGCGGTCCACAGGAAGCTCAGGCCGAACTCCCTGATCGACGGCATGGAAGCGATGATCAGTGAAACGATGATGCCGCCGAGCAGCAGCAGTGTGATGATGGCGGCGAAGCGCGCCAGGCCGCCGAAGATCACGTCGCCGGCGCGGCTGGGCGCCTTCTGCTGCGACGTGCTGCCGGGCGGGGTGGCCCTGCTTGCGCCAGACGCTAAATGGATATCGGACATGAGAGCCTGATGGACCTGTTTCCAGTTGCCGTATGACACGTGTCGTGCGGCCAGTAATGCTCGGGTGAATACCGGGACGAGGCCCAGGGTAATGCCATTGGCCGTCCCCACCTGAGGACGGCCAACGTGTTACGTGATGCTGTTGCCTACCGCAAAGCTTAGTCGGCGATCGCCTTGCCTGCCGAATCCTTCACCTTCGACTTCCACTGCGTGCGGATTTCCGACACGACCGAATCCGGCAGCGAGATGTAGTCCAGATCGTTCGCGGCTTGCGTGCCGTTCTTGAACGCCCAGTCGAAGAATTTCAGCGTTTCAGCGCCTTGTGCCGGCTTGTCCTGCGCCGTGTGCAGCAGCACGAACGTCGCACCGACGATCGGCCATGCGTTCTTGCCCGGCTCGTTCGTCAGGATCTGGTAGAACGACTTCGACCAGTCCGCGCCCGCAGCCGCTGCCTTGAAAGTATCCGTCTTCGGCTCGACCACCGTGCCCGACGAGTTCTTCAACGCGACGTAGGTCATGTGGTTCTGCTTCGCGTACGCCCATTCCACGTAGCCGATTGCGCCCGGCAGACGCTGCACGAAGGCTGCGACGCCGTCATTGCCCTTGCCGCCCGTGCCGGTCGGCCAGTTGACCGTCGAACCTTCACCGACCTTCGACTTCCAGTCCGCGTTGACCTTCGACAGATAGTTCGTCCAGATGAAGCTGGTGCCCGAACCATCGGCGCGGCGAACCACGGCGATGTCGGTATCCGGCAGCTTGAGCTTCGGGTTCAGCGCAACGATCGCCGGATCGTTCCACTTCTTGATCTTGCCCAGGTAGATGTCGCCGAGCACTTCACCCGACAGCACCAGTTCCGACGGCTTCACGCCCGGCACATTGACGACCGGCACCACGCCGCCGACCACCGTCGGGAACTGGAACAGGCCTTCCTTGGCGAGTTCGTCGTCCTTCAGCGGAGCGTCCGAACCGGCGAAGTCGACCGTCTTTGCGACGATCTGCTTCACACCGCCCGACGAACCGATACCCTGGTAGTTCACTTTGCCGCCGCCGGACTTCTGATAGGCGTCGGCCCACTTCGTGTAGATCGGTGCTGCGAAGGTGCTGCCCGCGCCGGTGATGTCTGCGGCTTGCGCTGCGATCGCGAAAAGCGCGCCAGCGACGCCAGCGAACACGGTTTGCATCAATTTCATGAGACCTCCAAGGTGTGAGCGGTGTGAGCGAGTAACACGAACACCGCGAAGCTTAGAGTCTCTTTATGACAAAAACGTGACTAATCGTGAAGCGCGCGTGACAGTGGGGTTACTGAAATGAAAGGGTTTGGACGGTTAAAGCGACGGCTTGGCGGCGTTGTCGCGCTTTTAGGAAGATTAGGTGAAAAAGATGGGGTACGAACGTTTGCGCGGGATGAGGCGGTAAAGGAGGTGAACGCTTGGCGGGAAAACAGCTGAGGGTTTTTTCGGTCGGATGCTCGACTCGCGGCGGCTGACCGCGAGTGACCGCGATTAGCGGCTCGGCAAGCGGCGGGGCGATATCCTGTCGCCTCGCCGCTTGCTCGCCCAAAGCGTCGCTTACGCGGTGGCCTGCTTGACCGCTTCGGCGATCGCTTCCGAATGAAGCACCGCGTCGTCGACATTCTCGGCCTCGACCATCACGCGCAACACCGGCTCGGTACCAGACGCGCGGATCAGCACGCGGCCGCGGCCATTCAGCGCGCTCTCGGCGTGGCCAATCGCGCGACGGATCGCGTCGCTGCCCTTCCAGTCCGCGTCCGGCTTCATGCGCACATTGATCAGCTGCTGCGGGAACAGCGTGACGCCATCGAGCAGATCAGCGAGCGATTTCCCGCTACGCTGCATCGCCGCGAGCACCAGCAAGGCGGAGACGATGCCGTCGCCGGTCGAATGGCGGTCGAGGGAGAGGATATGGCCGGAGCCTTCCGCGCCGAGTTGCCAGCCGTGCTCGCGCAGTTGCTCGAGCACGTAGCGATCGCCCACCGCCGCGCGGACGAACTTCACGCCCGCTTCCTGCAGCGCCACCTCGACGGCCATATTGGTCATCAAGGTGCCCACTGCGCCGTCCACGTTGCCGTCGGTCGCGATGCGGTCCTTGACCAGGACATACAGCAGTTCGTCGCCGTTATACAGGCGGCCAGCGGCGTCCACTACCTGCAGACGGTCGGCATCGCCGTCGAGTGCAATGCCGAGGTCCGCGTGATTCGCGCGCACCGCGCGCACCAGCGCATCCGGCGCAGTCGCGCCGACGCCGTCGTTGATGTTGAAACCGTTGGGCGAAACACCGATCGGGATCACCTCGGCACCGAGTTCATGGAAGACGTGCGGCGCGACGTCATACGCGGCGCCATGCGCGCAATCGACGACCAGCTTCATGCCGCGCAGGTCGAATGCGGCCGGGAACGTACTCTTGCAGAACTCGATATAGCGGCCGGCGGCGTCATCGAGGCGCCGCGCCTTGCCCAGTTGCTCGGAGGCCGCACAGGCGAGCGGCAGATTGAGCTGCTCTTCGATCTGCGCCTCGACCTCGTCCGGCAGCTTGTTGCCGTCGGCGGAAAAGAATTTGATGCCGTTGTCATAATACGGATTGTGCGAAGCGCTGATGACCACGCCGGCGGCAAGCCGCAGCGCGCGCGTCAGATAGGCGATGCCGGGTGTCGGCATCGGGCCCGCCAGCATCACGTCGACGCCGGCCGCCGAAAAGCCCGACTCGAGCGCGGCTTCGAGCATGTAGCCCGATACGCGCGTGTCTTTGCCGATCAGCACCGTTGGCCGAGTGGTCGATCTGGCCCGGCGATCCGCTCCCGCCAGCACCTTGCCGGCTGCATAGCCCAGCCGCAGCACAAATTCCGGCGTGATGGGCCCTTCGCCGACCTTGCCTCGAATCCCGTCCGTTCCGAAGTAACGACGCGCCATATTTTTTCTCCCTCGTTTTGCTGTGGGTTCAACCACGTGCGCGGCCGTGACTCGCCGCGTCGCGCATGGCTGCCCATACTTTCAATGCGTCTGCTGTTTGCGCAACATCATGCACGCGCAGAATCGCAGCACCCCGTTCGGCCGCGCACACGGCGGCGGCAACACTACCTGCGATGCGCTCGGCGGCCGGACGCCCAACCACTGCGCCGATCATCGACTTGCGCGACGTGCCCGCGAGAATCGGATAAGGCGGCACGGCTTGCGGCGCTGTGTCCGGCAGATGCGCGAGCAACTGGTAGTTATGTTCGATCACCGCCTTGCCGAAGCCGAAACCCGGATCGACGCTAATGCGCGCACGCGCGACGCCCGCTTGCTGCAACGTCGCCACCCGCTCCTCGAGGAAACGCCGCACCTCGCTCACGACATCCTCATAGGCGGGCTCGCCGAGCTGCATGGTCTGCGGCTCACCGAGCATGTGCATCACACATAACCCACATGCACTATCGCGAACCGCGTCGATCGCACCGGCCATCCGGAAACCCCAGATGTCGTTGATCAGATCGGCGCCCGCGCTCAATGCCTCACGCATCACTGGCGGTTTGTACGTATCGATCGACAACGGCACGTTGGCCCCGCGCAATTGCTCGATGAGCGGAATCACGCGCTCCAGCTCTTCGTCGAGCGGCACTGGCGGCGCACCGGGGCGGGTCGATTCGCCACCGATGTCGATGATGTCCGCGCCCTCGATCATCATGCGCTCGGCCTGACGCAGCGCGTCGCCGCGCATCGCATATTGGCCACCGTCGGAGAAGGAATCGGGCGTGACGTTCAGAATACCCATGATCAACGGGCGTTCAAAGGTCAGCTTGAAGCGGCCGCATTGCAGCGGCTCGGGAATGGGAGGGGAAGATAGATCGGCGTTCGACACGTAGCAACACTTCACGTAAAACGGATAAATGCAAAACGGGCCGGTGTGAAACACACCGGCCCGCACTTTCTACTGATCGCCTATCAGGCCGGCGCGGTTGCGCTACCCGGCTTGACCTCGGTGCCCGGGCTGCCGCCCGACGAGGCGTCGCTTGCCGACGGCGGCGAGCTCTTCGGCGAACGCGGCGGACGGCCGGCCATGATGTCGTTGATCTGATCGGCGTCGATCGTTTCCCACTCCATCAGTGCCGCGGTCATCGCTTCTACCTTGTCGCGGTTTTCATCCAGCAGGCGCTTCGCGAGGTTGTACTGCTCGTCCAGCACACGGCGGATTTCCGCATCGACCTTCTGCTGCGTCGCTTCCGAAATGGTCCGCGTGAAACCACGGCCAAACGGCGTTGCATCGTTTTCGTCGTCGACGTAGACCATCGGTCCGAGCGCATCCGTCATGCCGAAGCGAGCCACCATGGCGCGAGCCGTCTGCGTCGCCTTGTTAAAGTCGTCCGAAGCGCCGGTGCTGATCAGGTTCAGGAACAACTCTTCCGCCACCCGACCGCCGAACAGGATCGCAAGGCGATCGAGCAGATAGTCCTTCGAGTACGTTTCGTTGTCATGCTCCGGCAGTTGCCACGTCACACCCAGCGCACGGCCACGCGGAATGATCGTGACCTTGTGCACCGGATCGGCCTTCGGCAACAGCTTGGCGATCACCGCATGGCCCGACTCGTGGTAAGCCGTCGCGCGCTTCGATTCTTCGCGGATCACGGCAGACTTGCGCTCCGGACCCATGAAGATCTTGTCCTTCGCATCTTCGAAGTCCGTCATTTCGACGATGCGCTTGCCGCGACGAGCCGCGAACAGTGCCGCTTCGTTCACGAGGTTCGCCAGATCGGCGCCCGAGAAGCCCGGCGTGCCGCGCGCAATCACTGCCGCGTCGACGTCGTTCGAAATCGGCACCTTGCGCAGATGCACCTTCATAATGTGTTCGCGGCCGCGGATATCCGGCAGACCGACATACACCTGACGGTCGAAACGGCCCGGACGCAGCAACGCCTTGTCGAGCACGTCCGAGCGGTTCGTTGCAGCGATCACGATCACGCCCGAGTTCGCTTCGAAGCCGTCCATCTCGACGAGCATCTGATTCAACGTCTGCTCGCGTTCGTCGTTGCCGCCGCCCATGCCGGCGCCACGATGACGACCGACCGCGTCGATTTCGTCGATGAACACGATACACGGTGCGTGCTTCTTGGCCTGCTCGAACATGTCGCGCACACGAGCCGCGCCGACACCGACGAACATTTCCACGAAGTCCGAACCCGAAATGCTGAAGAACGGTACCTTCGCTTCGCCAGCGATCGCGCGTGCCAACAGCGTCTTACCCGTTCCGGGAGGGCCCACCAGCAGCACACCACGTGGGATGCGCCCGCCCAGCTTCTGGAATTTCTGCGGGTCGCGCAGGAAGTCGACCAGTTCTGAGACTTCTTCCTTGGCTTCGTCGCAACCGGCGACGTCGGTGAAATTGATCGCGTTGTTGTTCTCGTCGATCAGGCGCGCACGGGATTTGCCGAACGAGAACGCTCCGCCTTTCCCGCCCCCTTGCATCTGTCGCATCATATAGAACCAGAAACCGATGATCAGGATCGTCGGCCCAAGGTAGTACAGCGCGGACACCAGCGCATTGGGTTCGTCGTCAGCCTTGCCGCTCACCTGAACGCCATACTTCATCAGATCGCCGACCATCCAGATGTCGCCGGGCGACACGATCTGGTACTTCTGGCCGTCTGCTGGAGTGACCGTGAGGTTCCGCCCCTGGACAATGACGTTCTTGACTTTGCCGGCCTTCGCGTCGTCCATGAACTGCGAATAGGAAACGCCTTCCTGGACACGGGGCTTGTCGAACTGCTTGAACACCGTAAACAGCACCAGTGCGATAACCAGCCACACTGCTGCCTTCGAAAACATATTGTTGTTCAAAGCACCACTCCTTCACTTAGACGGGCGCCTACATTTGCCTTGCGGCACCACGAAAGCATTCTAATCCAGTCCGCAAACCCCTGCCATAAGGTTTCGCTACCACAAAAATAGCGCAGCGTGCCAATCAAGCGCCAACTAGAGCGCCGGAGGCATTTTATCGGCAGATGCGGAACCGTCCTGCAGCGCCCTATGCGGGCCGCTTGAGATGCTTACCCAAAATAAACGTTTCTGACGATTTATCCCGCGACGCTTTCGGCTTGCGGGCCGCCACCACCTTGAACTGACGCTTGAACTTTTCGACAATCTGACTATAACCGCTGCCGTGGAAGCATTTGACTAAAAGGGCGCCATCCGGTTTCAGGTGATTTTGTGAGAATTCCAGCGCGAGATCGCATAAATGCTCGATTCGCGCAGCATCCGCCACCGCGACTCCCGACAGGTTGGGCGCCATATCCGAAATTACAAGGTCAACCTGGCGTTCGCCGACCAATTCTTCCAGTTGGCCCAGTACCGAGTCTTCGCGGAAGTCGCCCTGGATGAAGTGAACGTCGGCCACAGGCTCCATCGGCAGCAGATCGAGCGCGATGATCGTGCCGTCGATACCGCCTTCGCGCTCCGCATCGCGCTGCGAGCCTTTGGCGAGCTTGTTGCGCGCGTACTGGCTCCAACTGCCGGGCGTGGAACCGAGGTCGACGATCACCTGCCCCGGACGGATCAGCTTGTCCTGCTCGTCGATTTCCTTGAGCTTGTAGGCTGCGCGGGCGCGATAGCCCTCCCGCTGCGCCATTTTCACGTACGGATCGTTGATGTGGTCATGCAGCCACGCGGTATTGAACTTGTTTTTTGCCATTAAAGATTGAACTCTTGCTGCGTGGTGACGCGCTTTAGGGGATAATACGCGGTTAATTCGCGCGGCCACCGCCAAACTGACGGTCATCCGCGATTCTGTTGTTCTGACGCGCCGCCCTGTTGAATCGACCGATCGAGCAAATCGATCGGGAACGCAGGTGCCGCCATTTTAGTCGAGTCTCCCACTTTCCATGCCCGCCCTCAAAGTCTCTTCCGACCAACGCGCCGAGTTGCGCTCCCAGGCACATGCGCTCAAACCGGTCGTGCTCGTCGGCGCCGAAGGCTTGACCGACGCTGTGCTCTCCGAGATCAAGGTCCACCTTGGCGCTCATCAGCTCATCAAAATTCGCGTGTTCGGCGACGAACGCGAGGAACGCATCGCGATCTATGAAGAGATTTGCGACAAGCTGAACGCCGCGCCGATCCAGCACATCGGCAAACTGCTGGTGATCTGGAAGCCGGAATCGGCTCAACCGGCGGCGAAGTCGAAGCGCGGTGCCCTGCCGAGCGCCCGCGAAGCGGCCGTCGAGGCCAAGCCTGGCAAGGGTCGCGCGCCACGCGTTGTCACAGTCGTCAAACCCAGTGAAATTCCGATGCGCAAGCCGAAGGCAAAAGCAGTCGTGGTGCGCGGCAATGAACGCGTCACGCAAGGCGGCAACATCAAGCGCGCCAAGAAGCGTCAAACCAGCGCGAAGCGCTCGCATCAGTCGTCGAAGTAAGCAGGTGGCACGAGGTGCGGGAAGGTCCGCACCTTGAGCAACACTGGTCTGGAATGCGGCGGAATGTCCGCCCAAGAGGCTTCGGCAAAGTCATCGCTCGGAAAGAGCGACTAGCAAGGGTAAGCAGTAGCCGCCCAAGCTGCTTCAGCCCGCCACTTTCCCCGCAGCATCGCGAGCGCCCTGCGCCGCCGTCGCCGCACCGGTGCTCGCTGGCAGCTTCCACACGAGCGCCACGCCAAGCAGGCTTTCGATCAGATAGAACACGCTCGACACGCCGTGCAGAATGCCGAAGCGTGCCGCATAAACCGAATGCCCTACGTCGGTGCCCGCTTCGAGCGCGGCCTCACGCATCGCATTCATGAACGGCTGCAGCGCGAAGTAACCCACCAGCACGCACACCAGCATGCCCGCGATCAACCAGCGCAACCGCCGATACGCCTCACTGCCGCGGCGAACCAGCACATTCGCGAGACCCAGCAGCAAGATGCCGCACACCACACCCACGACGCCCTGAATGCGGAACAGTTGCGCCGCCACCGCGCCTGCCGAAATCCGGTCGAGCGACGTGAAAAGCACTGGCGCGACGGCATAGCCGATAGTCAGCAAACTACCGACCCACACCACCGTCAGAAGACGGAAAAACCGATGTGGCATCTGGAACTCCCGGGCCACCCTCAAACGTAGCTGACCGCGATGATTTCGTATTCGCGGACGCCGCCCGGCGCCTGCACCGACGCAACGTCGCCTTCCGATTTGCCGATCAAGGCGCGCGCGATCGGCGAGCTGATCGAAATCAGGCCATGGTCGATGTCCGCTTCGTCGTCGCCGACGATCTGATATTTGACCGACGCACCCGACTCCAGGTCTTCCAGTTCCAGCGTCGCACCGAACACCACACGGCCGTCCGCGTCCACCTTCGACGGATCGATCACCTGCGCGCCGGCTAGCTTCGATTCAATCTCGGCAATCCGGCCTTCGATAAAGCCCTGCTTTTCCTTCGCAGCGTCGTATTCCGCGTTTTCCGACAGGTCGCCCTGGGCACGCGCTTCCGCGATCGAGTTGATCACTGCCGGACGTTCAACCGATTTCAGCCGCTGCAATTCGTCGCGCAACATGTCCGCGCCGCGCTTAGTCAATGGAATAGTGCTCATAAACAACTCTAGAGGCAAAAAACAGCCGTAAAAAAAATCACCGCGGTTAAGTGCATTCCGCAGGGACTTGTGCCATGGAGCATAACTCCGGCCCCAGCACCTGCGGAACGCCGCTTAACCGCGGCACGTACATCCTGAGACAGAAACTCGAAGCCTTAGTTTAGGCGAGCGTGGAGTCCTTGTAAATCATAGACTTCCAGGTTCTTCAGATAGCGCAAACCTTCCACCGCAGCCCGTGCGCCGGACATCGTCGTGTAGTACGTGACCTTGTTCGCCTGCGCGCTCATGCGAATCGAACGTGAATCGGCGATCGCGGCGCGCGTTTCGTCGACGGTCGTGAAGACCAGAGCGATTTCGCCGTTCTTGATCATGTCGACGATGTGCGGACGGCCGTCCTTCACCTTGTTGACGACCTTCACCGGCACGCCGGCCGCTTCGATCGCAGCAGCCGTGCCCTTGGTCGCGACGATCGGATAACCGAGTTCGTGCAGCATGCGCGCGACTTCGACGGCCTTCGGCTTGTCGGCGTCCATCACGGTCAACAGCACCGTGCCCGACTCCGGCAAACGCGAACCCGCCGCGAGCTGCGACTTGAAGAGCGCCTCGCCGAATGTCTGGCCCACGCCCATCACTTCACCGGTCGAACGCATTTCCGGTCCGAGCACCGGGTCGACGGCCGGGAACTTGACGAAGGGAAACACCGCTTCCTTCACGCTGAAGTACGGCGGGTCGATTTCCTTGGTCACACCTTGATCGGCAAGCTTCTGGCCGACCATCGCACGCGCCGCGATCTTCGCGAGCGGCAGGCTGGTCGCCTTCGACACGTACGGCACCGTACGCGACGCACGCGGGTTCACTTCGAGCACGTAGATGACGTCTTCCTTCGAGCCATCCGCCTGCGGGACTTGCTGAATCGCGAACTGCACGTTCATCAGCCCAACCACGTTCAACGCCTTCGCCATCGCCCCGGTCTGGCGCTTCAGTTCAGCGACGGTTTCCTGCGACAGCGAGTACGGCGGCAGCGAGCAAGCCGAGTCGCCCGAGTGGACGCCCGCCTGTTCGATGTGCTCCATCACGCCGCCGATAAACACGGCTTCGCCATCCGAGATGCAATCGACGTCACATTCGATCGCGTCGTTGAGGAAGCGATCGAGCAGCACCGGCGAATCGTTCGACACCTTCACGGCCTCGCGCATATAGCGCTCGAGGTCGCGCGGCTCGTGGACGATTTCCATCGCGCGGCCACCCAGCACATACGACGGACGCACCACCAGCGGATAGCCGATTTCGTCGGCGAGCTTGAGCGCTTCGTCTTCCGCGCGCGCGGTGCGGTTCGGCGGCTGACGCAGGCCGAGGTCCTGCAGCAGCTTCTGGAAACGCTCGCGGTCTTCGGCCGCGTCGATCATGTCAGGCGACGTACCGACGATCGGCACACCGTTCGCTTCCAGATCGAGCGCGAGCTTCAGCGGCGTCTGCCCGCCGTATTGCACGATCACGCCGACCGGCTTTTCCTTGTCGACGATCTCGAGCACGTCTTCGAGCGTCAGCGATTCGAAGTACAGACGATCCGACGTGTCGTAATCGGTCGAAACGGTTTCAGGGTTGCAGTTGACCATGATCGTTTCGTAGCCGTCTTCGCGCATCGCGAGCGCAGCGTGCACGCAGCAGTAATCGAACTCGATGCCCTGGCCGATCCGGTTCGGGCCGCCGCCCAGCACCATGATCTTCTTGTTGCTGGTCGGATTCGCCTCGCACTCTTCCTCGTACGTCGAGTACATGTACGCGGTTTTCGTGGCGAACTCGGCCGCGCACGTGTCGACGCGCTTGTACACCGGGCGCACGTTCAGCTCGATACGGCGCTGACGCACGTCCGCCGGCTTCGCGCCGAGCAGTTTGGCCAGACGGCGATCCGAGAAGCCGCTCTGCTTCAGATACTTCAGTTCTTCCTTCGAGAGGCTCGCGAGCGTGCGACCGGCCAGCGCCTTTTCCTTCAGGATGATCTGTTCGATCTGCGCGAGGAACCACGGGTCGATCGCGGTCTCCTCGAAAATCTCCGCGGCCGTCATGCCGACGCGGAACGCGTCGCCCACGTACCAGATGCGGTCCGGACCGGCTTCGCCGATCTCGCGGATGATCTCGTCGCGGTTATCGGTCTTTTCGTCCAGACCGTCGACGCCGACTTCAAGACCGCGCAGCGCCTTCTGGAACGACTCCTGGAAGGTGCGTCCGATCGCCATCACTTCACCGACCGACTTCATCTGCGTGGTCAGGCGCGAATCGGCTTCGCGGAATTTCTCGAATGCGAAACGCGGAATCTTGGTGACGACGTAGTCGATCGTCGGTTCGAACGACGCCGGCGTCTGGCCGCCCGTGATTTCGTTCTTCAGTTCGTCGAGCGTGTAGCCCACTGCCAGCTTGGCCGCGACCTTGGCGATCGGGAAGCCGGTCGCCTTCGACGCCAGCGCCGACGAGCGCGACACGCGCGGGTTCATTTCGATCACGATCATCCGGCCGTCTTTCGGATTGATCGAGAACTGCACGTTCGAGCCGCCCGTATCGACGCCGATTTCACGCAGCACGGCCAGCGAGGCGTTACGCAGGATCTGATATTCCTTGTCGGTCAGCGTTTGCGCCGGCGCGACGGTAATCGAGTCGCCGGTGTGGATGCCCATTGGATCCAGATTTTCGATCGAGCAGACAATGATGCAGTTGTCCTTGGTATCGCGGACCACTTCCATCTCATACTCTTTCCAGCCGAGCAGCGATTCTTCGATCAGCAGCTCGCGCGTGGGCGACAGGTCGAGACCACGCTTGCAGATCTCTTCGAATTCGTCGCGGTTGTACGCGATGCCGCCGCCCGAGCCGCCCAGCGTGAACGACGGACGGATCACGACCGGATAGCCGCCGCTGCCGGTTTGCGCAGCGATCTCCGCCTGCACCTGCAACGCTTCTTCCATCGAATGCGCGGTGCCCGATTTGGCCGAGCCGAGACCGATCTTCGTCATCGCGTCCTTGAACTTCTGGCGGTCTTCCGCCTTGTCGATCGCTTCCGGCGATGCGCCGATCAGCTCGACCTCGTACTTCTCCAGCACGCCGTGCGCGTGCAGATCGAGCGCGCAGTTCAGCGCCGTCTGGCCGCCCATCGTCGGCAGGATCGCGTCCGGACGCTCCTTCGCGATGATGCGCTCGACCACTTCCCACGTGATCGGCTCGATGTAAGTGACGTCGGCCGTGTTCGGGTCGGTCATGATCGTCGCCGGATTGCTGTTGACGAGAATGACCTTGTAGCCTTCCTCACGCAGCGCCTTGCATGCCTGCGCGCCCGAGTAATCGAACTCGCACGCCTGGCCGATGATGATCGGACCCGCGCCGATGATGAGGATGCTCTTGATGTCTGTCCGCTTGGGCATAACGCTCTCGCTAATGTATTCCTGAATTCTTTCCGTCGGCGCGCGGCGGTGTTACGTTGCGCGCGCTCTGCTTTGCTCTGTTCTGTGCGGCTCGCCGTCTGTGCGCGCGAGTCGCCTCGCGAACCACGCTATCGCTGAAACGGGCCCGCGGCGCGAGGCTGCTGCGCTGCCTTAAGCCGCTGCGCTCTTGCCGCCCTTCTGTGCGTCCATCAGCGCGGTGAAGCGGTCAAACAGATAAGCGATGTCGTGCGGGCCGGGCGATGCTTCCGGGTGCCCCTGGAAGCAGAACGCCGGCTTGTCGGTCAGCGCGAAACCTTGCAGCGTGCCGTCGAACAGCGACACGTGCGTGGCGCGCGCGTTGCCGGGCAGCGTGTCGGCGTCGACCGCGAAACCATGGTTCTGCGACGTGATGACCACGCGGCCGTCGTCCAGATCCTTTACCGGATGGTTCGCGCCGTGGTGGCCGGTCTTCATCTTCATGGTCTTTGCGCCGACCGCGAGGCCCATGATCTGGTGACCGAGGCAGATGCCGAAAGTCGGGATGCCGCGCTCGATCAGTTCTTTCGTGGCCGCGATCGCGTAGTCGCACGGCTCCGGATCGCCGGGACCGTTCGACAGGAACACGCCGTCCGGGTTGAGCGCCAGCGCGTCGGCCGCGCTTGCCTGCGCCGGCAGCACGGTGACGTGGCAGCCGCGTTCGGCCAGCATGCGCAGGATGTTGAACTTGACGCCGTAGTCGAATGCCACCACGCGGTACTTCGGCGCATTCTGCTTGCCGTAGCCGGTGCCCAGACGCCATTCAGTCTCGGTCCAGTCGTAGGTTTCCTTCGTCGACACGACCTTCGCGAGGTCCATGCCCGAAAGCCCGGGGAACGAGCGGGCGAGTTCGATGGCCTTGGCCTCGTCGTCCGAGCCGGCCAGGATTGCGCCATTCTGCGCGCCCTTGTCACGCAGAACGCGGGTCAGCATGCGGGTGTCGAGGCCGGCGATGGCGACCACGCCTTCGTCCTGCAGGTATTGCGGGAGCGTGCGCTCCATGCGGAAGTTCGACGCGAGGACCGGCAGATCGCGAATGATCAGGCCGGCGGCATGGACTTTCGTAGCTTCGACATCTTCGGCGTTCACACCGACGTTGCCGATATGCGGATACGTGAGGGTCACGATCTGGCGCGCGTAGCTCGGGTCAGTCAGGATTTCCTGATAGCCGGTGATAGCGGTGTTGAACACGACTTCGCCGATGGTATGCCCGGGGGCGCCGATCGAGTAACCACGAAAGACCGTGCCGTCGGCGAGCGCGAGCAGAGCGGGAGAAAATGACGGCAACACGGGAGACTCCTTGGGGGAACACCCTGTTGCCGACCTG
The DNA here is from genome assembly GCF_012275575.1 of Paraburkholderia sp. SG-MS1. Taxonomy (GTDB): domain Bacteria; phylum Pseudomonadota; class Gammaproteobacteria; order Burkholderiales; family Burkholderiaceae; genus Paraburkholderia. Next base: position 14,518 of record NZ_NPIH01000055.1, read on the forward strand.
CCTATCCGACTGCGAGCCGCAGCGAAACACATCCACGGGATGCGCGCGCAGACTCGCTCGCGACCTGCTGTTGAACGTTGCAAGGGGTGTGCGATGGTCCCAATGCATCCATTGAGTGGACGGATCGGCCAGACGCGGGGGCCCTTCTTGCTACGCCAATGGCGCGCGGCGGATGAACGGTATGGGAGAGGTAGGCGCTAGGGTGCGGGTTGATAAGCTCAAACCTTGAAATTATAGCCTGAAAACGCCTTTCCCTCCAAATCCGAGATGGCAGGCCAGCACGGGGAAAGGCTGCGGCAACGCGCCCAAAGCCTTGCGGGACAAGCCCGCGCGCCGTCGAACAGATTTGCGCGATGCGAATTGGCATAGCGGTGAAATTTACGCCCGCCACGCGCACTGTTGCGCCTCGCGGCTCAGGCCTGCCGTTCGGCGCTCACTTCTGACGGCCGAACTGTCTTCCGGCTCGGTAGCGCGTACCAGATCGCGCTCAGCACCTGCAACGCCATCAGAAGTCCCCACGCGGTCATATGCGCGGCCTGCGGATAGTGCCCGCTGCTCGCCGGCCAGTGCGACAGGACCGCGCCGACGCCAATCTGAAAGCCGAAAATCAGCAGGAAAATAATCAGCGTCAGGGTGGTATTCACCCGGCCTATCATCTGCGCCGGAAAATGCCGGGCCATCACCGCGTAGCTGAGAATGCCGGTGCCGCCGAAAATCCCATATGCTGCCCACAATAGACCCGCCGGCAGCGGCGCCTTGAACATGATCAGCAGCTGCGTGAGCACATACAGCGCCATGCCGATGCCGCAAAACGCCTGCAGCGAGACGCCGCGCCGTTCGAGACCGCGCGCCGCCGCGCCGAAACCGACGCAGCCTGCCATCATCGCGAAGCCCAGAACCGACACCAGCGCCGCGGCTTGTTGCGGCTCGAAACCCTGCACGTCGCGCAGCCACGCGCCGACCCACAGCGACTGCATCGCATAGAAGACGCCTTGCGTGACGACCGGGAACGACGCGATTTTCCAGAACGCCGCGCTGCGCAGAATATGCAAGGTGCCCTTGAACTGCGCGCCGAGGCTCGCCTGGTGGTGGGTTTCCTTCGTGTCCGGCGCGAGCGTCCATTGTGCGAGAGCGACCATCACGGTCAGCAGCCCCAGTCCGATACAGACCGAACGCCAGCTCGCGAAACCCAGCACCCACGTCAGCGGCGAACCCACCATCACGCCGCCGAAACCGCCGATCGCCATCACCAGCCCGTTCATCAGCGGCAGGCGCGCCGTCGCGAAATGCTGCGCCAAGGCCTTGAAGGCCGCGCCAAGACACACGGACACGCCGACTCCGATCAGCAGCCGCCCTACCATCATCATGCCGACGCTCTGCGCGGCGCCGAACACCCAGATGCCCAATGCGGCGAACAGCAACGTGGCAGCCGTCACCCGGCGCGCGCCGAAGTGATCGAGCAGCACGCCCGCCGGAATTTGCGCGCCCGCGAAGCCGAGGAAATAGAGGCTCGTCAGCAAGCCCAGATCGGTCGCCGACAAGCCGAGGTCGTGCGTGATGAATGGCGCGAAGCCGAGGTTGACGCCACGAAACACATAGGAGACGAAGTAGCCCGCGGAAAACAGAAAAAAGACGCGCAGTTGAGTCGACGACATAAGCTTCGCTAGGAACGACCGACGTGGCCAAAGCACGAAAGATAAAGGAAATACGCGAGATTCGCCTTGAAATGCTCGGCAGAATGAAAAACGCCGTCACCACGGGTGACGGCGTTGGCATAAATACGGTACATGATCGGCGCGGCATTCATGCGCTGCCCGCAGCGCATGGGGTCACTACCGTCGGGACCGCTATTGGTCTACTTACCCTTCTTCGCGTTGGCCACGGTCTTCGGGCGGCTCTCTGCCGCGGCCTTCGCCTTGGTGGACGTGGAAGCCGACACCTTGGTTACCTTGACCTTGCTGGCACTGGATGCCGTCGGCTTGCTGACCTTCCCTACCGGCTCGGAGACTTTCACGACGTACCGGCCACGACCCTTCTTTTTATCGTAGCGCGATTCGCCACGGGTGTCTGAGACGCGGGTGCCGATCTTTTCGACGCCGCCGCCCTGAACGTCGGTTGCGATACGCTCCGGACCTGGCTCGCTCGGCATGGCCTTGCCTACCGGCACGTGCAGCACGATCACCTGACCACGCGACACCTGCTCGCGACGCGTACGGTTCCACGCCTTCAACTGACCGACCGACACACCGTAACGCACCGCGATCGCCGCCATCGACTGACTGCGGCGCACGCGGATCAGCATCTTGCGAGTATCGGGAACATCGGGCTCCATCGCCAGCACCGCGCTTTCGGCGACGTCGGCGCTGATGTCTTCGTCGTCGTCCGAACCGCGTGGCACGACGATCGTGGAGCCCGGCTTCAGGCGCATGCCGGCAGGAATCTTGTTCACTTCCATCAGCGTGTCGGCGTCGACGCCGATCTTCTGCGCGATCGCCGCGGGCGTCGCGCGCTGGTCTACCGTGTACGTGGTCCACGACGACAGCGAGCCGGAATACGCCTTCAGATTGCGCTCGAACGCGCTGGCGTTGTCGAACGGCAGCAGAATCTGTGGCTGCGTTGCGCCGAGAATCACCGGCTTTCTGAACGACGGATTCAGCGAGCGAAATTCATCCGTCGACAGATTCGCGAGCTTCGCGGCCATTTCCACGTCGATATCGTGCGACGTGGTCACCGTGACGAAATACGGGTGATTCGGAATCGACGGCAGCGTGAGTCCGTACACCTGCGGGTTCATCACGATGTTCTTCACCGCCTGCAGCTTCGGCACGTAGTTGCGCGTCTCGTTCGGCATGCGCAGGCTGAGGTAGTCGGTGGGCAGACCCGCCGCCTCGTTGCGCGCGATCGCGCGCTGCACGTTGCCCTCGCCCCAGTTGTAGGCGGCGAGCGCCAGCTGCCAGTCGCCGAACATGTCATGCAGCCGCGACAGATAGTCGAGCGCGGCGCTCGTCGACGCCAGCACGTCGCGGCGCTCGTCCTGCCACATGTTCTGCTTGAGGTTGTAGGTGCGCCCGGTGCCCGGCATGAACTGCCACATGCCGGCGGCTTTCGCGACCGACAACGCCTGCGGGCTATACGCCGATTCGATGAACGGCAGCAGTGCGAGCTCGGTCGGCATATGCCGCGCTTCGAGCTCTTCGACGATGTGATAGAGGTATTTCTGCGAGCGCTCGGTCATGCGCTGCACGTAATCGGGACGCTGCGCATACCAGTTGGCCTGCATGTCGACGAGGTCGGTCTGCAAGTCCGGCATCTGGAAACCACGGCGAATACGGCCCCACAGATCGGCGTCCGGGCTGGTCAACTGGCTGACCGAACCCTGATCGACGTTGATCGTTTCTTTAGCGGTGGCTGTCTTGCGAAGTGCGTCGGCTACGGCTTGCTGGCTGGCGGGATGGGTTGCGGTGGAACTGCTCGTTGCCGGTCCTTGACTCGCGCAAGCGGCGAGTGTCAGGACCAATAACGCACTGAAGATAAATCGCATGAACGTCTCGGCTTCCACAAGGGCTGGAATTTGCAGCCGATAGTACGAAACGGCAACGTTTACGTCAATCGGAAACTTAGTAAAAAAATCAAGGAAATCTTGGGCTTGGCGAATTTTTCCGATTTTTAGCGTGAAGAGCGGCTAATGCGGTGCGGATCAGCGGAAGCGGTTCTTCCATTCGCGCATCAACGTGAAGGCCGTCAGCCGGTCGGGCACCTTTGCATGCAGCTGCTCCTGAAGGCTCGCCTGCACCGCCGGCTGGTCCGCGCGCAGGAACGGATTCACCGCGCGCTCG
>NZ_NPIH01000056.1 GCF_012275575.1 Paraburkholderia sp. SG-MS1
GCCCGCTTTCACTGTGCCGTTACGCGGCAGATAGCGCACCGTCGCCATCGCGACGGTCGATTTACCGCAGCCCGATTCGCCGACGAGCCCATACGCTTCGCCGTGCCGCACGCGAAACGAGACATCCTGAAGCACTTCGCGATCGCGCCCGCGGATCCGGTAGGTGACGGTCAGGCCGACCACCGTGAGCGCATCGGTGCGATCGCTTTTCGACACGTCGAAGGCGGCGAACGGGGAGGGCGGCGCGGCGTTCATCGGTCGAGCACGCCTTGCACGCTGTCGGCGATCAGATTCACGCCAACCACCAGCGTCGCGATCGCGCCGGCCGAGAACACCACGGTCCACCATGCGCCGCCCGCCATCAACGTGTACGACTCGGACAGGGCGAGACCCCAGTCCGCTGACGGCGGTTGAATGCCGAAGCCGAGAAACGACAGCGTGGCGACCGCGAAGATCGCATAGCCGAGGCGCACGGTCGCCTCGACGATGATGGGCGGCAGCACGTTCGGCAGAATTTCGACGAACATGATGTACGGCGCGCGCTCACCGCGCAGTTGCGCGGCGGCCACGTAGTCAAGATGCCGTTCGGCGAACACGGCGGCGCGCACCGTGCGCGCGGTGATTGGCGTGAAGGTGATGCCGATCACGAGGACCACCGTGACGTTGCTCGCACCGACTGCCGCCAGTGCGAGCAGTGCGACGATCACGAGCGGTAGCGCAAGCACCGCGTCGATCGCGCGGCCGACCACGTTGTCCACCCAGCCCTCGAAATAGCCGACGAGGAGACCCAGCGCCGTGCCCGCCGCCGTGCCGAGCAGCGTCGCGAGCGGCGCGATGGTGAGGATGTCGCGCGCGCCGACGATCACGCGCGAAAATACGTCGCGGCCGAGCTGGTCGGTGCCGAACCAGTGCGTAGGGTCGGGCGGCAGCAGCGAATTGAGCGGATCGGACGCATACGGATCTAGGCGTACGATCCACTGCCCGGCGAGCGCGCAGACGATCCACCATGCGACGATCACCACACCGACCACGAAGGTGGGGGAACGCAGCAGGAGGCGCAGCTGACCGAAGCGCGGTTCGGTGGCCGCGGCTTGTTGAGTGGGAGATGCGACCGTGCTCATTGCGCACTCCTCACGCGCAGCCGCGGATTGAGCAGTACATGCAGCGCGTCGGCGACGAGATTGGCGAGCGTATAGACCACGCCGATCGTCAGCACGCCCGCTTCCAGCATCGGAAAGTCCTTGGCCTTGGCGGCGTTGTAGATCAGCGAGCCGATGCCCTGATAGTGGAACAGCGTCTCGACCACCACGAGCCCGCCGATCATATAACCGAGCTGTGTCGCGGCCACGGTGATGGTCGGCAGCAGCGCATTGCGCAACACGTGCCGCCAGATCACGACATGACGCGGCAAGCCTTTGAGGATCGCGGTGCGCGTGTAGTCCGCGTCGAGCGCTTCGACGGTGCCCGCGCGCGCCATTCTCGCGATGTAGCCGAAGAACACCAGCACCAGAGGCAGCACCGGCAGCACCAGATGCCGTAGCTGTTCGAGCCCGCTCGCTTGCGGCGGATACGACGCTTCGATCGGCAGCCAGCGCAGCCACACGCCGAACACGAGGATCAGCACGATGGACGAAACGAACTCCGGCACCACGGTCGCCGACAAACCGGCGATGCTGATCGTGCGGTCGAGCCAGCGGCCCGCGTGCATGGCCGACCACACGCCGCCCGCGATGCCGAGCGGCACGACGACGATGAACGCGAGCAGCCCTAGCCTGGCCGAATGCGCGAGCGCGTCGGCGATGAACGGCCCGACCGGCTCGCGATACGCATACGAGAGTCCCATGTCGCCGCGCACGAAATGCGTGATCCAGTCGATGTATTGCGTGAGCAGCGGCCGGTCCGCGCCAAGCTGATGATTGAGC
>NZ_NPIH01000057.1 GCF_012275575.1 Paraburkholderia sp. SG-MS1
GGATGCCGAAGTATTCTCGAAGTCGCAACCGATGTCGTCGGTCGGCTTCGGCGCGGACGTGGGGCTGCTCGCGGCTTCGACCTGGAACAACCCGGAGCCGGAGATCGTGCTGGCGGTGAATAGCCGTGGCGAGATCGTCGGTGCAACGCTCGGCAATGACGTCAACCTGCGCGATATCGAAGGCCGCTCGGCACTGCTGCTCGGCAAGTGCAAGGACAACAACGCTTCCTGCGCGATCGGCCCGTTCGTGCGCCTCTTCGACGAAAGCTTCTCGCTCGACTCGGTGCGCGCGGCCAGTGTCGCGCTGCGCGTGGAAGGCGCCGATGACGACTTCGTGCTCGAAGGCGTGAGCCACATGAGCGAGATCAGCCGCGATCCGGCGGACCTCGTCACGCAAACGTGGGGCCGGCATCATCAATACCCGGACGGCTTCATGCTGTTCCTCGGCACCATGTTCTCGCCGATCAAGGACCGCGACGCGGCCGGCGGCGGATTCACGCATCACCTGGGCGACCTCGTAACGATTTCGACGCCGCAATTGGGCGCGCTGACCAACACGGTCCGCCTGAGCACCGACATCGAACCGTGGACGTTCGGCGTGCGAGCGCTTTATCAGAGTCTGGCGGCGCGCGGGCTGCTCGGAGCCGCCTGAGCCGTAACGAAGAACATATGACGGGCTGGCGCGTCACGCGCGGCCCAGGTGCATTTCCAGTCGCCTCCGCCTGGACCTGACGATCAGGTCTTTCGTGCGGGGGCTTTATTCCGTATCAACGGGAGAAAGAGATCATGAGCCAGTTTGCAAACTACATCGACGGACAGTGGGTGGACGGCGCAAGCGTGTCGCGCAACGTCAACCCGTCCAATCTCGACGACGTGATCGGCGAGTTCGCGCAGGCCGACGCCGGGCAGACGCAACACGCGATCAGCGCCGCGCGCAAGGCGTTCGCGCAATGGTCGCTGTCCACACCGCAGCAGCGTTTCGATCTGCTCGATCAGGTGGGCAGCACGATCCTCGCGCGCAAGGCCGAGCTGGGCCGGTTGCTCGCGCGCGAAGAGGGCAAGACGCTGCCCGAGGCGATCGGCGAAGTGGGCCGCGCGGGGCAGATCTTCAAGTTCTTCGCGGGCGAGGCGCTGCGCATTGGCGGCGAAATCGTGCCGTCGGTGCGCCCCGGTATGACGGTGGAAGTGACCCGCGAGCCGCTCGGCGTGATCGGCCTCATTACGCCGTGGAATTTCCCCATTGCGATTCCGGCCTGGAAGATCGCGCCGGCGCTGGCATATGGCAACACCGTCGTCGTCAAGCCGGCGGATCTCGTTCCGGGCAGCACGTGGGAGCTCGTGAAGATCATCGCCGAGGCAGGCGCGCCGGCGGGCGTCATCAACCTCGTCATGGGACGGGGCTCGGTGGTGGGCGAAGCGCTGGTTTCTTCACCCGATGTCGATGCCTTGAGTTTCACCGGTTCTGTCGCGACGGGCCGTGCGATCGGCGCGAAATGCTTTGCGTCGGGCAAGAAATTCCAGCTTGAAATGGGTGGCAAGAACCCGATGGTGGTGCTCGATGATGCAGACCTCAACGTTGCGATCGAAGCGTGCATCAACGGTGCGTTTTACTCGACGGGCCAACGCTGCACTGCGTCGAGCCGCTTCATCGTGACCGAAGGTATTTACGACCGGTTCATCGACGGCATGAAGGCGCGCATGCAGGCCCTGAAGGTGGGCGACGCGTTGGCCGACGGCACGCACATCGGTCCCGTCGTCGACGACAAGCAGTTGCAGCAGGACGAGCGCTATATTGCCGTCGCACGCGAAGAAGGCGGCACCGTCTTCGGCGGTGAGCGGGTCGAGCGCGACACGCGCGGTTACTTCCTCGCACCAGCGCTCGTTACCGATACGACGCCGGCCATGCGTATCAACCGGGAAGAAGTGTTTGGCCCGGTGGCCTCGGTCATCAAGGTCAAGGACTACGACGAGGCACTGAAGGTCGCCAACGATACGGAATTTGGCCTTTCCGCGGGCATTTGCACGACCTCGCTGAAGTACGCGAGCCACTTCCGTCGTCATGTGCAGGCGGGCATGGTGATGGTGAACACGGCGACTGCAGGTGTGGATTATCACGTGCCGTTCGGCGGCCGCAAGGGTTCGAGCTACGGTCCGCGCGAGCAGGGCAGTTACGCCCGCGAGTTCTATACGACGGTCAAGACCGCGTATGTGAGTCCGGGTGCCGTGTGACGTTCATCCGCCACGCCGTTTGCGGATGAAAGCGAGCGGTGGCGCGACTTGCCGTCGTTGAGAACGGGAACGCACAGGCGATGTGCATGGCCGCCGAAGGCGAGGATATGCAGCCGGCAATCCGGAGGCGGAGATTCTGAAACGGCACTGGCCCACACAAGCGAGCCAGTTTCGTTAATCGCGCGAGCCGTAGCGTGAGTACACGCTACGGCAAAGCGACAGCAGCTTGGCGTTCAGCCGGAAACTTACTTGGCGACTGCCTGGCCTTGTTCCGACGAACCGCTGGCGACGCCGCCAACTGCGCTGTTCTGAGCGGCAACGCGTGCTTCAGCAGCCTGAATGTTGGCCGGATATTCGTTCGGGTTCGAGCGAGCGGGGTTGTAGCCAGCCTTTTCGATCTGAACCAGTTCCGCGCGAACTTGCGCACGGGTCAGCGGCTGGTTCGATTGGGCGAAAACGGCAACCGGAGCAGCAAGGGTAGCGGCGATAACGACGGCTTGAACGAGCGACTTCATGGTAACGACCTCCAGAGATTTGTCTTGTTTGGACTGCAAACGCGTTTGTCTGCAGCGATGAAAGACAGTCTACGGCTTGGGGTGTGTCAGGGTAAATACCTAATTTGCGAAATCACTGTTTCACAAATCAAAACAATTTCGCGCAGAACGGCCCATAGAAACGCTGGCTAGTGCAATAAGTGCAAATATTGGGATTTTGATCTGTTGCGGCAGGCGTGAACTCTCGAGTTCGGCGGCGAGACAGAACAGCTCGCTACTGCCAGAAGAACATTTTCGAATTGCGGCCGCATGGTTTAGGTGACCTGCTTCTTTCGCGTTTTTCCGGTCGTGCGGAAGGGCACGCCAGGAAAGGGTACTGTGAGCGCGACGAGTGAACACAACGGACGGGGCGCTCGCCTGTGGTGCGATGCGCGTGCTATACGGTATCAGGACGCTATTCTAGAAAGCCTCGACAGGGGATAGACATGAACGAGCGAACTAACAAGCGGATGTTGCTGCCATTACTGGGCATCGAAAAGCCGATCATTCAGGCGCCCATGGCCGGTGTCAGCACACCCGCGCTGGCCGCAGCCGTTTCCAATGCAGGTGGTCTCGGCTCGCTGGGCGTTGGGGCGATGAACGCCGCAGCAGCCCGCAAGGTCATCGAGGAGACTCGCGCGCTAACGGACAAGCCGTTCAATATCAACGTCTTCTGTCATCGACCGGCGCAAGCGGACGAGGCGCTCGATCGGCAATGGTTGAAGTGGCTCACGCCATATTTTGAAAAATACGGCGCAGCGCCGCCTACGTCGTTGTCGGAGATCTATACGAGTTTCGCGGCCGACCCGGCGATGCTGGATGTTTTTCTCGAAGAGAAGCCGGCCATCGTCAGTTTCCACTTCGGTTTGCCTTCTGCTGATGTGATCGCCGAACTGAGAAAGGCCGGCATCAAACTACTCGCGAGTGCAACGAACCTGGATGAGGCGGCGCAGGTTGCCGAAGCGGGAGTCGATGCGATCGTTGCACAAGGTATAGAGGCGGGCGGTCATCGCGGCATCTTCGAACCGGACGCAACCGATGAGGGGTTGGGCGTGTTTGCGTTGACGCGTCTGCTGGTCAGCCAATGCCAGCTGCCGGTGATCGCTGCCGGCGGCATCATGGACGGTGCCGGAATCGCAGCGGCGCTTGCGCTCGGCGCGCAAGCCGCGCAGTTAGGCACGGCGTTTGTTGCTTGCCCGGAGACGTCGATTGACGAGGGTTATCGACGCGCGATTCTCACGGACGCGGCACGCCGCACGACCTTTACCACGGCGATCTCCGGTCGCGTGGCGAGAAGCATGGTGAACCGGTTCACGACACTCGGCAGCGAGGCGCGCGCTCCTAAGCCGCCCGCGTATCCGATCGCCTACGATGTAGGCAAAGCGCTGCATGCTGCGGCAAAAGCAACGGGCGAGTACGGTTACGGGGCGCAGTGGGCCGGGCAGGCAGCCGCGCTGGCCAGATCGTTGCCTGCCGGTGAGCTGGTCGCGCAGTTGGACCATGAATTGAAGGAAAGCATCGGACAGCTGCAGCGGTTCGCGGTCTAGCAGCTCAAGTGAGAATGATCGATTTGTGCACGTACATTGCGGCCGGGAAGAGGGCACGCCGCCAGGATAATCAGTCGTCCTTGAGGTATTCCGTGGCTTCAATGCGGACTGCTGTCGCCCGAAGCAAATGACGCGCGCTAAGCTTCAATCCGGCTTCGAACCACGCTGCTTGCGATAAGTCTCGACCGGCAAACCGCCCCAACCCTAGTTCTCGGTCTCCATCTCCTGAATGACGACGAAGGTCGACTCGAGCGGCTTGTTCAGTACGTCGAGCAGCAACCGGCTGACCCCGCCGATGAGCGCGGCTTTTTCGTCCGCTGTGACGCAGTGTTGCCGGGCCTGGAGCCCTCACGGATCACCTGAATTGTGACAGCTGTACGGATTACGTTCACATGGGTCGTAGCGATTGAGGCGAATGTGGCGCGTTGAACTCCGCGCCGACGATGAGGATGGAACGTGTGCGCGTCACAGCCATAAGACGACGATGTCTTCGCGACGAGAGCAATCGACAGACACGGCATTGCACGTTTTTTAGCGCACCGTTGAGAGCCTCAAAAATATTTCAGAAAGTGGGTTGACCGATAGGTTTTCGGTCTGCATAATTCGCCTCCCGTTAGATGACGGACGCGAAGAAAGCAGAGCTTCTGAGTGAATGATC
>NZ_NPIH01000058.1 GCF_012275575.1 Paraburkholderia sp. SG-MS1
CACCAGGTCCTGCGCGAGCATTTCGCGCTGCTGCGCAAGCGAGAGACCCGTGAACGCGCGCATCTGCTGCGGCAGCGTTTCGAGTCCGACGATCTTGCCGCGCGTCTTCAGATACACGTTCTGCAGTTGCGCTTCCGTGCCGTACTCGGTCTGCAAGCCGGCACTCAGCGAATCGTAGGTCTCGACCACCAGCGACGCGAGCCACGGCCGCATCTTCTTGATCGCCTCGAGCGCGGCGGGATTGCCGCGCAGACGCGTCGCCAGCTTGTGCCACAACGG
>NZ_NPIH01000059.1 GCF_012275575.1 Paraburkholderia sp. SG-MS1
GACCGCCATTGCCGGGACCGCCATTGCCCGGACCGTTGCCATCACCGTGACCACCGTCGCCATGACCCGTGCCGCTATGACCTCCATCACCATGGCCGCCGTTGCCTTCGCCGCCGTCGCCGTGACCCGTGCCGCGGTGGCCACCGTCGCCATGGCCACCATCTCCATGACCCGTGCCGCCATGGCCGCCATCGCCTTGACCGCCGTCACCGTGACCGGTGCCGCCGTGGCCACCGTCGCCATGGCCTCCGTCTCCATGACCGCCATCGCCGTGGCCGCCGTCTCCATGACCCGTGCCGCCATGGCCACCGTCGCCTTGACCGCCGTCACCGTGGCCGCCGTCTCCATGGCCACCATCACCATGACCGCCATCGCCGTGGCCACCATCACCATGACCGCCATCGCCGTGGCCACCGTCACCATGACCGCCATCACCGTGGCCACCATCGCCGTGGCCTCCATCGCCGTGGCCGCCGTCTCCATGACCGCCATCGCCGTGGCCGCCGTCTCCATGGCCACCATCGCCGTGGCCGCCGTCACCATGACCCGTGCCGCCATGACCGCCATCACCATGGCCACC
>NZ_NPIH01000006.1 GCF_012275575.1 Paraburkholderia sp. SG-MS1
CGGCTCGAGCCAGTCACCGAACGAGCACCAAAACAAAAACGGCGTTGTGATTTCTCACAACGCCGTTTGCAAAACATTACCGCCTGAATTCTTTGGGGTGGCTGATGGGGCTCGAACCCACGACAACAGGAATCACAATCCTGGACTCTACCAACTGAGCTACAGCCACCACTGACATCTGCTTGACTTGCCGGAAAAAACTGGCTCGTCGATGAAGAAACGAGATTATACGAACAAGATTTCCCTTTGCCTAGTCCTTTATTCAAAAATTTCGATCGGCTCACGCAGATGCTGTCTTGCCTCGTCGAAGATGCTCAGATCGCGCGCGGCCAGGCGTTTGCTATCGGACAGGACGCGACGCCAGCCGCGCGCTCCTGCCTCGCCGCGATATAGACCCAGCGCATGGCGCGTGATCGCGCCAAGATACGTACCGCGCGTCATTTCAGCCGCGCAATAGTCGATCAGCTTCGCTTCGACCTGCTCGCGCGTCAGCGGCGTTTGCGTCGAACCATAGAAGCGCGCGTCGACCTCGGCGAGCAGATACGGGTTGTGATAAGCCTCGCGCCCGAGCATTACACCATCGACGTGTTGAAGATGCAGCTCGACTTCATCAAGCGTCTTGATGCCGCCGTTGATGATGATCTCCAACTCCGGGAAGTCGCGCTTCAACTGGTACGCGTAGTCGTACTTGAGTGGCGGAATTTCGCGATTTTCCTTCGGACTCAAGCCCTTCAGGATCGCATTGCGCGCGTGCACGACGAACACGTTGCAGCCGGCATCCGCAATCGTGCCGACGAAATCGCGCACGAAGCCGTATTCCTCGACCGCGTCGACGCCGATACGATGCTTGACCGTAACCGGCACCGAGACCGCGTCGCGCATCGCCTTCACGCAGTCGGCCACGAGTTGCGGCTCGTTCATCAGGCACGCGCCGAACGCACCGCGCTGCACACGCTCCGACGGGCACCCGCAGTTCAGATTGATTTCGTCATAACCCCATTGCTCGCCGAGTTTCGCCGAACGGGCGAGGTCGGCGGGTTCGCTGCCGCCCAGTTGCAGCGCGACGGGCGCTTCGTCGGGAGTGAACGCGAGATGGCGCGGGACATCGCCATGGAGCAGCGCGCCGGTCGTCACCATCTCCGTGTAAAGCCAGGTATGGCGCGAGATGACGCGATGCAGCGAGCGACAGTGGCGATCAGTCCAGTCCATCATCGGCGCCACTGAGACGCGGCGCGGGCTGGGAGTTCGAGGTGAAGACATGGGCAGTCGGACGGCGTGAATCAAAACCCTAATTTTACCGCAACGCGGGAAACCGCCTGGTCGGGGTGGATGTCCGGCCGTCGCAATGGCCGGATTCACCCCAGCTTCGCCTCGCTCGCCAAGGCGGCGCCCGCCATTCCCAATAACCCGCCTGCCAACAGGCCTTTGAACTACAAAACCGCTTGGTCATCAGGGCCCGATCGCCGCCGAGGCTTACGCCGCATGCCTGAGATGAATTATTCCGAAATCAGGAATAGTAATTTCAGCTTATCGACACAAATTTTCGATAGTAGGGGTATACACTGCCTCACATCGACGTTGCAGCGGCACCCCACCGCCCTGCGACGCCTTCCTGAAATGAAGTCGAAACGTTATCGGAGTTACACCATGAAGACCAAGCTCATCGCCGCCCTGCTGGTTGCCGCTTCTGCCTCGATCGCCGCCCCCGCTTTTGCTAGCGGCTACGGCCCGGCACCGTTCTATCGTCCGTCGGTCGGCGCACCGGCTTCGCAGCAAGGTCAGAACGCGCAAACCGTTGCGGCTGAACGCGCCAAAACCGAAGCGAATGCATACGGCGGCGTGAAGAATGTGTCGTCGCAATCGGGTACGCGTGAGCCGGTTTCGGGTCCGCAATCGGTTTTCTTCGGCCACTAAGCACTCGCCGTCGAATCCGCTGCCTGCAAGGGCAGCGGCCTGACTGGGCGCCGCGCATGCAGGACTGATGCCGGCGCCCAGTGGCGTTTACAGCGCAGCGTGCGAGGTGCAACACGTCTGCCTCGAGTACCCGCTCGCAAAACCCCGAGCCGATGGTTGATCGAATCGATCGTGCTCTCGAATTGCGATGAACAACGCGCCCGCCCGGTCCACTGCGCTCCGGTTCGCTTCAGGAAGCATGGCTCGGCGGCAAAGCTGGACATCCGGGCTTGCGTTATCCCCTCCACGATGTCGCCAGGCCCGCATCGATCAATTCCCGCGCCGCTTGAAAGCCGGCCTCGGCGGCGGCACGCTCGGTCGACCACAAACTGTCGATATGCACGAGCCGCCAATCGACTACCACGGTGCCCTCCCGCAGCACCCGAAAATGCGCCTTGACGCCCGTCAGCACCTGCTCGACTGCCACCTCGATGTCGTAGTCCTGATAACGCTCCTCGTAGTCCCCCATGTCGAGGCCCTTCGGCTCCATGTCCGCCTCCGTGAGTGTGTTGTATGAGTGCTGTGTGCCGGGGTGAAATAGGCGGCCAGCGGCTCCGGCGAGCGCACGCACCGCACCGCTCCGCGGCACGCTGCGGCGCCTTTGCGGACTGCCCTTCCTGTCAGGCGATCAATCGCAATCGCCGGAAAGATACTGCCGTCCGCTACAGGTGATCTGGACTTCCCCGCCCGTTCTGGCAACCAGGCCCCCCGCCAGCAATTCCGCGGTGACTGACTGCGCCAGCTGCGGCGCCGGTTGACCGACGCCGACGTCGTTCAGACGCCGCAACGCTTCAACCGCTTCGGGACTCAATGACTTCGACATGGCCGTCTCCGTCGGGATGTTCAATTCATCCTAGCAACTTTCGGGGACGTATGCAGGTGCGCTCAACGCATAGACATGGCGCGGGGGCGTTGGACCGAGGTATGGAGCTTGCTCGTCTGCAGCTTGCCTACTCCCTTTCATGACCGCTGTCCGCAGGCAGCCTCCGCCATACGGTCTCGTCAAGCTCGCCTCGCGCGAGCCGCCGATACCCGGGGAAGTCATCATGAAACGCTTCCCCCGCAAGCATTGCCGGCCGCGCGGGAGCGAATGTCGGCGTATCAGAGTGATGGGCGCCGAAGAGCGGATGGGAAGTCGGTACCCGGCACCAGCGTCCCCACCAGGTCCATCGCCATATTCGGCGCCAGGGGACAGCCAGCATCCCACCTCATCGCAGCGGAGGATCCAATGAAGCGAAGCAGATGGACAACGCCGAGCGCCGGCATCGCGCTTGCAGCGGCCACCGCAATCAGCATCACCCCCGTGGCATTCGCACAAACTGCGAAAACAGCGCCAGCGGACAGTAGCGCGTCGATGGCAAAACCGCCCGAAGCCGCTTCCAGCTCCGGTGGTTCAAGCAATCCGGACAACATGCCGATCAAACGTCCGCGCCAGCCGACCAACGACCGGATGATGCACGAGCCGCCCGCCAGCGGCGCGAACGCGAAATAGCGGCGGCTTTACACGCTACAGGCGCGCGATCGACACCTCCGTCGACTTCACCAGCGCGACCACTTCCGAACCGACCTTCAGTTCGAGTTCGTCGACCGAGCGCGTGGTGATCACCGATGTGACGATGCCGAACGGCGTCTCCACATCCACCTCGGACACCACCGAGCCGCGGATGATTTCCTTGATCTTGCCTTTGAACTGATTGCGTACGTTGATTGCGGAAATGCTCATATCGAGTGACTCCAGAGATGCGGTTAAAAGCAGGTCAGGCCAGCAAACTCAGATGGCCCAGCGGACGTCTGTCGGCCGCGTGAGACGGCCAGCGTCACGCGCGTCGTACGGGCGATCGGAGAGCGCGTCGTCGTTCGGCGCGTTCTTCAGCACGCGTTGCAACACGTGGTCTTCGAGCGCGGCGAAGCCCGCCGATGCGCGCGCCCGCGGACGATCGAGCGCGACCGGCTGATCGAGGGCGATGCGCCCTTCTTCGATCAGCAGAATCCGGTCGCCGAGCGCCACGGCTTCATGCACGTCGTGCGTGACGAGCAGCGCGGTGAACCGATGCTCGCGCCACAGGCGTTCGATCAACGCGTGCATTTCGATCCGCGTCAGCGCGTCGAGCGCGCCGAGCGGCTCATCGAGCAACAGCAATTGCGGACGATGCACGAGTGCCCGCGCCAGCGCCACGCGCTGCCGCTGGCCGCCGGAGAGCTGCGCCGGCCAATCGGCGGCGCGTTCGAGCAGGCCGACTTCGGCGAGCACGGCGCGCGCATCCTCACGCGCGCTGCGGCCAAGACCGAGCATCACGTTCTGCAACACGCTCTTCCACGGCAGCAGGCGCGCGTCCTGGAACATGATGCGGGTGTCGAGCGGGCCGCCGTCTTCGGCGCGCTTGTCGAGCACGCCCGCGCTGGTCTTTTCGAGGCCCGCGACGAGCCGCAGCAAAGTCGACTTACCGCAACCGCTGCGGCCGACGATCGCGACGAAACTGCCGCGCTCGATCGACAGATCGAAGTCGGACAACACCTTGCGTCCGCCGTACTGCTTGCCGACGCCATGCAACTGCACCGAGTAATCGGACGACGAACGGGACGCGTCGGGCGTGCCGTTGCGCGCGAGCGTGCCGTCGGTTCTGAGCGCGTCGCTCCGCGTCGTCACTCGCGGCTTGCCGTGCGTCGAAGCGGCCTGCTCAAAGCCAGCGGCCTGGTCCGCGTCGTGATCGGCGATCCGCGGCTGCGCGAGTTCGGCTTCGAGATCGCTGCCCGCAATCGCACCGAACGAAGCCGACAATGTCGTTGCGTTCATGCTTTCGCTCCTCGTTGGTAGGCCGGATGCCAGCGCAGCGACACGCGCTCCAGGCTCTTCGCGAGCACGTCGGCGAGTTTGCCGAGCGCCGCGTACAGCAGAATGCCGACCACGACCACGTCCGTTTGCAGGAATTCGCGCGCATTCATCGTCATGTAGCCGATGCCCGATTGCGCTGAAATGGTCTCGGCGACGATCAGCGTGACCCACATCAGCCCCAACGCGAACCGCACGCCGACGAGAATCGACGGCAACGCACCCGGCAAAATCACATGGCGGTATAGCGCGAAACCCTTCACGCCATAACTGCGCGCCATTTCGATCAGGTTGGCGTCGACCGATCGGATGCCATGAAACGTGTTCACATAGACCGGGAAAAACACGCCGAGCGCGACGAGAAACACCTTCGCCTGCTCCTCGATGCCGAACCACAGGATCACGAGCGGGATCATCGCGAGCGAGGGGATGTTGCGGATCATCTGCACGGTCGAATCGAGCGCGACTTCGGCGGGCTTGAACAGGCCTGTCGCGAGTCCGAGCACGAGACCGATGCCGCCGCCGATCGCGAATCCCGACACCGCGCGCCACGTGCTGACCTTCACGTCCGCCCACATTTCACCGGACTGGATCAGCGACCACGCCGCCTTCACGACCGCGAGCGGTTCGGGCAGCACGCGCGTGGACAGTACGCCGCTGCGCGCGGCGAATTCCCACGCGAGCAGAATCACGAGCGGCGCGATCCATGGCGCCAGATGCGCGCCGATGCGGCGCAGCGTGCCCGCGTCGGGGCTTGCGTTCGCGTGCGCCCCCGCGTTTGCGTTCGCATCGCCGCGAGACGCGCCCAGAGTGGCTTGAGTCATGGTTGCTTTCCTCATTGCTTGTCGAAGCTCGTCCGTGCCGGAGGCACCCGTGCGCTCAGCTCGCGCTCGCCGCCTTCGGCAGATAGTTGTTGCCGACGATCTCGCCGAACGGCCCCGACAGCGGACCATTCGAAACCTTGTTGCGGCGGTTCGGCAACAGCGGGAACACCAGTTCGGCGAAGCGATACGACTCTTCCAGATGCGGATAGCCCGACAGGATGAAAGTGTCGATGCCGAGCTCGGCGTACTCCTTCATGCGCGCGGCGATCTGCCCCGGATTGCCGACCAGCGCGGTCCCGGCGCCGCCCCGCACGAGGCCCACGCCCGCCCACAGATTCGGATAGACCTCGAGTTCGGCGCGCCCGCCGCGCTTGCCGCCGTGCAGCGCGGCCATGCGGCGCTGGCCTTCGGAGTCCATCTTCGAGAACGAGGCCTGCGCGCGGGCGATGGTGTCGTCGTCGAGCTTGCTGATCAGCTTGTCGGCGGCGGCCCAGGCTTCTTCTTCGGTCTCGCGCACGATCACGTGCAGGCGAATGCCGAACTTGATTTCGCGGCCGTGCACCGCGGCGCGCGCGCGAATGTCGGCGATCTTCCTCGCCACCGCCTCCGGCGGCTCGCCCCACGTCAGATAGGTGTCGATATGCTCGCCCGCCATGTCGTGCGCGGCCGGCGACGAACCGCCGAACCACAGCGGCGGATGCGGGTTCTGCACCGGCGGATACAACGCCTTGCCCCCTTTCGAACTGAGATGCTTTCCTTCGAAGTCGATCGCGTCGTTGGTGTGCGACGCGCTGAGCAGTTTGCGCCAGATGTGCAGGAACTCATCGGTGATTTCATAGCGCGTGTCGTGATCCACGAACACGCCGTCGCCTTCCAGTTCGGCCGCGTCGCCACCGGTCACGACGTTGATCAGCAGACGCCCGTTCGACAGACGGTCGAAGGTCGCCGCCATGCGCGCGGCCAGCCCGGGCGACGAAAGACCCGGACGGATCGCCACCAGGAACTTCAACCGTTTGGTCGCGGCAATCAGGCTCGAAGCGACGACCCAGGCGTCTTCGCACGAACGGCCCGTGGGCAGCAGCACGCCTTCGTAGCCGAGCGTATCGGCGGCGACGGCGATCTGCTGGAAGTAGTCGTAGTCCGCTGCGCGTGCGCCTTGGGACGTACCGAGATAGCGGCTGTCGCCGTGCGTCGGAATGAACCAGAACACATTCATTTTGCTGCTCCTGCTTGTTCGAAACTGGGTTGAACGGGGACGGTGCGGACGCGTCCGCGCACGCGCCGGCCGCGCGCATCCGGCCGGCACACGGCCGGGCGGTGCAACGAAAACGAGTGAGAAATGGGCGTGGTGGCGCGCGCTACGGGCGAGAGCGCCGGCGCGCTTGCGCCATGCGGCGGGTGAAGATCGGCATCAGGCAGGACATCGCGACGGCTTCCCTCGACCAGACGTGCGCATGACGCGCTCGATTAACGGACGACGGCGCCGAACGCCGTCTGCATGAAGAAGCAGTCTATGGATCGGGGGGCGCCTTTTGAACGATTTTTTTTAGCTTAGGTTTTCCACTTTCGTGATTAGCCCGACGTTAAAGCATACGGGTGTTGCGCTTTATGCACGCGGAAACCGGGGTACCCCTATATATAATGGCGCACGTTTCCAATAATCCGGTGCAGGCCACGCGAATGACGCCGCCTGTACCCTGGCGGTGCAATGCATGCAAAAACTCATCCTGCCGTTCGTCGCTGGTTTTCTGGCATCCCTGTTCTTTCACGAATCCACGCTGGCGCTGATGCACGCAGCGGGCATGATCGATCCGACCGGTTTTTCGACAGCGCCGTTCTTACCGCTCGGGCTGCCTGAGTTCATCGCGAATGCAATCTGGAGCGCGTTCTGGGCCGTGCTGATGGCGTGGCTGCTGCGCGTCGCGCCGCACCGGCGTGCGCCGTGGGTGCCGGCTTTCGTGTTCGGCGGTGTCGTGTTGACTGCGGCGAGCGTGTTCGTGATCGACCCGCTGCGCGGCATCTGGCCGAGCGGCAACATGCTGCCGCGCCTTGCGGTGGGGTTCGCGGCGAACGCAATGTGGGGCTGGGGCGCGCTGGTGTTCATGCGCGCCTTTATGGCGAGCGAAGACGAAGAGTGAGAAGACTGAGGGTGAGTCGACTGCGGCGATACGCGGCTGGCACGCCGAAGGCTCGCCTCGTAGCTTTGCGGGCTTCAGGGCTTTACGCCAGCGCACTTGCAGATTGATGCCCGCAACCTTGCCCACCTCAACCCGTTCACTTCACTCGCCCTCTTTAACCGCGCAAATCACGCAATGGATGTTCGTCCGCCGGCCACGGGCTCTCGAACATTTTCTCCACGTCGGCGGCGCTGACGTCTTCAATGCGCGCAAAGCGCCAGCGCGGCGCGTTGTCCTTATCGATGATGCGCGCCCGAATGCCTTCGAGCGTGTCGCCCGCAAGAAAGCTCGAGCGCGTCAGATCGAGATCGCGGCGCAGCACGTCGGCCATCGACCCTTCCCCACGCGTCACCACTTCCAGCGACACCGCCATCGACAGCGGTGAGCGCTCACGCAGCACACCGATCATCTGTTCGGCCCACTCCGCTGCATCGCCCTGCTGGGCGCGCTCCTGTTCGAGCGACGCAAGAATCCGCGCGACATCGGGCAACGCGAAATGCCGGTCGATCAACGCACGCGCGCCCGCCAGCGAGGAAGCCTCCGGCGCCGGCACGACATGCTGGGCGAGCGCCGCCCGCTCGAGGCAGGCAACCACATCCGCGCCGCGTTCGAACAGTTCGCTGCGCAACGTGTCGAGCAGCGCGGGCAAGGCCGCATCGTCGACATACACATCGGCAAGGCCCGCGTAGAGCGCATCGGCCGCGCCGATCGTCTCGCCGGTCACCGCCAGATAGCGGCCGATCGCGCCTGGCGTGCGTGCCAGAAACCAGCTCGCGCCGACATCGGGAAAGAGCCCGATGCGCGTTTCGGGCATCGCCATCTTCGTCGAGCCGGTGACCACGCGCAGGCCACCGGTGCGATGCGCGCCTTGCGAGATGCCCATACCGCCGCCCATCACGACGCCATTCATCAACGCGATGTACGGCTTCGGATAAGTGAAGATCGCGTGATTGAGACGGTATTCCTCGATGAAGAACACGTCGCGCGCGTCATGCTCGCCGCGCTGCGCCGACTCGTACAGAAACCGGATATCGCCGCCCGCGCAGAACGCACGGGCGTGCTGGCTGCGCGCCACGACGGCGAGCACGTCTGGATTGTCGCGCCACTGATCGAGCGCCGCGTGGATCGCGCGAATCATGCCGGTCGACAGTGCGTTGAGCGCCTTCGGCCTTTCCAGTTCGATGAAGCCGATGCGGTTGGCTACGTAAGTCGCGACTTCGTCGCTGACGGCGGGCGAGGCGGAAATGGACATGGCGTACGAGGCCCAGCGGCGTTGAGTGAAATGGAATTGAACGTTATCACGTGCCTGGGGTTTTGCGCTTCGTGGCCGGACGCTGGGTCTTGCCTCGTGGCGCTTTGCCCGGCTTGCCACCGGCGCCCGGCGACGACGGGGCACTGCCGCGATCGCCGGGAGATGTGGTCTGCCTGTGTGCGGATTGTTTCTTCTCCGCACCGGCCGTACTCGCGACGCGGCGCGATGGCGAGGCGCGTCGTGCGGCGGGTGGCGCGGTGTGCGGCACCGCTTGTGATGCACCGAGCCAGGCGTCGAGTGCAACATCCACCACCGTATCGAGCGATGCGGTTGGAAACACCGGACACGTGAGGTTCAGCGCGACGATGCCGTGCAGGGTCGCCCAAAATGCCTCGGCCCACACAGCGGTATCCGTCGAAGCCGGCAGGCGCCCCGCCGCTTTGAGTGCATCGAGCGCCGCAATCATCAAGTGCAATGCAGCCGCGCCGGGGTCGTCGGCGGCGGCGGTGGTGGCCGCGTCGTCGTTCACCTCGATAGCTGGTGGGGTCGCCGATGTCATTGGGTCCGTCGCGCTGAGCGCCAACTTGTCGTCGGCGAGCGCGTTGGCCTTACCCGCAACCGAAGCCCCCGCGCCGGCCAGCGCCGCCCCCATATAACTCTGATCCTCCATGAAGATCAGCCGATACGTCTCCCGATGTGTGACGCCGAACGCAACATAAGCGCGCCCGAGCGCCTTCAACCGCTCAGCCGGATCGACGATCCCCGCGAGCGGCACGAAGGTCTGCAGCAATTGCGCATAACCCTCTGCGCACAACGCATGCGCGATCTCGTCGCGGCTCGCGAAATGCAGATACAGCGTGGCGGGTGAATATTCGATGGCGTCGGCGATCTTGCGCATCGAGAGCGCGGCGAAACCTTCACCCATGACGATGCGCCGCGCGGCATCGAGGATGCGTTCGCGCAGCGCCTGTTTCTGGCGGCTTTTTCGTTCGGCGATTCCCATGTCGGACATTTTCAGATTGACAAACTGAAAAGTCAATTTAAACTGAACACTGTTTACTGAACGGTGTTCAGTAAATTTCAATCGTTGTCTGAATGTGCGAGTGCGCTTCGGCGCAGCCTGCGAGGGGTCGTCATGGAAGAGCCAGGGAAAGTGGGTTTGTTCGGCGCCGCGGGTGCGGCCGGCCGGATCATCGCGGCGGCGCTGAGCGCGGCGGGTCGTGACTACCGCGTGGTCGGCCGCTCGCGCGAGCCGCTCGAAGCGGCGTTCGGCCACGACCCGCGCGCCGGAATCGTCACGTGGAATCCCGACGACGCCGCGTCGATTCGCGCGGCGGCCGCCGGCTTGCAGACCGTGATCTACCTGGTCGGCGTGCCGTACGACCAGTTCGCCGCCCATCCGCCGTTGATGGAAAAAACGCTCGCCGGCGTCGTGGCGGCGGGCGTGGAGCGCTTCATTCTGATCGGCACGGTGTATCCATACGGTCGCGCGCGCGGCAATCCGATCCGCGAGGATCATCCGCGCGCGCCGCACACATTCAAAGGCCGGATGCGGCTCGCGCAGGAAAATCTCGTGCTGGCAGCGCACGGCCAGCAGGGCCTTTCGACGCTGGTGCTGCGTCTGCCCGACTTCTACGGTCCCTGCATCGAGCGCAGCCTGCTGAACGGCGTATTCGAGGGCGCCGTCGCCGGAAAGCGTGCGCAGATGATCGGCCCGGTGGACGTGCCGCACGAATTCATTTACCTGCCGGACATCGGGCCGGTGGTCGAGACGCTCACCCGCACGCTCGCAGCCTATGGACGCTGGTGGCACCTCGCCGGCGCAGGCACGCTCACGCAGCGCGAAGTGGCGCAGCAGGCTTACGCGCTGGCGGGCCGCGCACCGAAGCTGATGGTGGCCGGCAAGACCCTGCTGCGCGTGCTCGGCCTCGTCAATCCGCTGATGCGCGAGTTGGTGGAGATGAACTACCTGATGACCGAGCCGGTCGTGCTCGACGACTCTGCGCTGACGAGCCTGATCGGCCCGATCGTCAAAACGCCGTACGAGGAAGGGATCCGGCGCTGCGTCGAAGCCGCGCGCGACGCGGCTTCGACTCACGGCGCGACGCAGCGAAGCGCCGCGAAAACGGTTTGAATGACGCAGCCCGCGCCGGGGCGGCACATGCCAGCGAAACCGGTGCAGGTCGATCGGACTGTATCGTTGCCGCGCGTCGCACGAATGTGCGGCACGTATGAGGCGCGCGAGAGCCGGACTAGTCCGCCATCTTACCGGGTGGGAAATGGCCGCTCTTGAGCAGCACAGGTGTGCCGTTGCTGATCTGCAAGTGCTCGCGCGCCACGGCCTCGATGCGCGGACGGCCGGCATCGAACGCGCGCAGCCAGCCTTCGCGGTCCTCGGTGTAGGCGCCGAAGTGGTCTTCGAGCGCTTCGACCGAAATCGCGCACGGTACCGGCTCGCCGTCCACCAGCGCGGGAAAGACTACGGTCAGATTGGAGCCGCGGTAGGCAGGCGCGTCCGCGGGAAACCGAATTTCCATGGTCGCCTCATCAGAAGGTTCCGGCAGGAAGGCGGCGCCGGCCAGAACTGGCCGCGCGCCGCCAACCCCGCTATGGTACTCGCGCGGCCGGCGCGCGGTCCAGCGGGCCGCGGGGCGCTCTTCCGAGTTTTCGGGCGCGTTTCCAGATGCGCTCTTTTGTGCGCCTGCGGCGGCGAGTTTGCCCGTATTCCGTGCTGCCATCAGTGTCCACCCAATAGACGGTCGACATAGTCGCGCGCCGCCTGTTCCACGAAAACCAGCGCGTCCGCCTCGCTGCCGAAGCGTTGCTCGCCGCCGAGATCCAGCAGCGTTTCCATCCGGCGCGGATCGTCCGGACCGTGTTCAGCGAGACTCACCGAACCGACGTAGGTGCCGCCCGCCTCCGGCGTATCGGTGGCCGGCACGAAGCGCGCGGCGGCGCTGATGTAATAGCCGCGATAAGGTCCGCTGACCCGTTCAGCCATAGTTTTTCCTCCTCGTTGCGATTGATGGAGAGCGCCGCGCGCGGCGCGTCGGCCTGCGCTTCGCCGCAGGTCCGCAGATGCCGTCGCACGCATGCGCTTCTGGCAAACAGCCAGTAAGTAAGGCGCCTCGCGCACCGATAAGTTCTACCGGATGCGTATCGGCGTAGCTGCGCATTGCACTTGTTCGAGCCGTGCGGGTCGAACTTCGACGTCGGCACGATCCGTGCTGCCGCAAGACGCGATTTCGAGGGCGACCAGCGCAATATGGGAAAATATTTTCTACAGAACCAGGAACTGCCCGAGCCGGATGCGGCGAACAAGTGGTTTGCGTATGCCGAAAGCCATGGCATCGACATTCCGAAAGCCATCAGCATCTGGGAAGACGCGGCCACTGAAAGCGGCGCGGAAAGCCGCCGCCTGGTCAGCGCAGCGGGCATCACGATCGAGACACCCTAGCTGTCGGCGCGCGCGTCGCGTGGCGGCGTCGAGACCACGAACCACTTGAACACCAGAAAGGAAATCATCACGATGCATTTTATGACGCAACTGCGGACTCAACCGCGCCGCGCCGGCCGCTTCCGATCCACTACCGCGCTCGCGCTGGTCCGCCGGGCTGCGCTGTCGGCCGCCCTGCCCGCCGCGGTGCTGCTGGGCGCGGGCCT
The DNA here is from genome assembly GCF_012275575.1 of Paraburkholderia sp. SG-MS1. GTDB lineage: Bacteria > Pseudomonadota > Gammaproteobacteria > Burkholderiales > Burkholderiaceae > Paraburkholderia. Next base: position 12,700 of record NZ_NPIH01000006.1, read on the forward strand.
CGCCGGTTGCGCATCGTCGAACACCACCTCGTTGATCAACCTGCCGAACGGCCAGACCGGTTTCGCCGTGAATTGCAGCGGCGCCGACGCCGCTTCCAGCTGGGCCTCCTGCTACGTGCAGGCTGGCAATGCATGTGGCGCGACCGGTTACGAGATCGTGTCGAAAGATAACGACGAAGGCGGCACCGCGGGCGGCAGCGTCACCAACGTCGTATCGGCCAACGTGAAAAACCGCTCGATGATCGTACGCTGCAAGTAAGCGCCATCCGCAACGTTGGGCGCCACTGCACGCCGGCGCCGACGTCACGCTCAACGTCGACCATGGCCCTGCGGCGGACGAGATCCTGATCACCGGCGGACGCGGCGTGGCTTCGCTGGATCAATGCGCCTGCATCTTCGAGAAGATGTTCAACACGGCGACGCCGGCAACGATCAGTCCGAGCCCGATGATCGCCGGCACGTCGGGCACCTGGCGGTACAGCAGCAGCGCGACCAGCGTGATCAGCACGATGCCCGCGCCCGACCACACCGCGTAGACGATGCCGACGGGAATGCTGCGCAGCGTCAGCGACAGGCAATAGAACGCCACGCCATAGCCGAGCACCACGATCGCCGACGGCAGGAGCCGCGAAAAGCCTTCCGAAGCTCGCATCGCGGACGTCGCAACCACTTCGGCGACGATCGCGATGCCCAGCAATGCGTACGGCGGCACCCGCATTGCATCAGCCCTTGGCAAGCGCGAGCTTGCTGTAGTCGTGGCCGAGATGCGCGCACAGCGCCTCCACCACCAGCTCGTGATCGGCACGCTGCGGCAAGCCGGACACGGTGATCGAACCGATCACGCCCGCGCCCGCCACCGTCAACGGAAACGCACCCCCGTGCGAGGCGTATTCCGTGTTCGGCAAGCCGTGCTTGTCGGCGAGCGTGCTGCCCGCCAGTTGCATCTTCAGGCCAATCGCATACGAGCTGCGGCGAAAATGCGCGACCGTGTTGCCCTTGCGGCGTGCCCAATCTACGTTGTCCGGCGTCGCGCCGCCCAGCAGGCTGAAGAACAACGGCTGACCGAAGGTGCGCACGTCGATCGCAGCGGCGATGCCGCGCGCCTTCGCAACCTCGTGCAGATAGGCGCCGATTTGCCATGCGCGGTCGGCATCGAATTGAGGGAACACCAGGGCGTGTTCCTGAGCGGCAATCACCTGCAGATCGTGAGCGATATCCATGGATTTCAGAGCAAGGGAGGAGTTGAGGCGCTCGCCATGGTTCGTGGTCCGGCGTGAACGGCTGGCGAGCCGCGCAAAGAGAATCTGATTCTAGCGCAGCGTTCATGGCGAGCTTTGCCGCATGCGACGCGGTCAATGCGTGCGGCGACTTCGGAGCCGCGTAAGCGGCGTAAGCGTCGTATCGTGCGGTGCCCGGCACGACGCGCGAAGTGAAGGCGATTCTTAAATAGCTGTTGCACTAGCGTAAGCTTTGTCCTATAATCTTTTCTTCGACGGACGCGGGGTGGAGCAGTCTGGCAGCTCGTCGGGCTCATAACCCGAAGGTCGTAGGTTCAAATCCTACCCCCGCAACCACGAGCATCAATCGGTTGGAATCGTCGAAAAACATTGAAGGCTTGCCAAACCGGCAAGCCTTTTTTGTTTTGCGCTGTCACCGGGTTCTTGCGCTGTGCCTCCCGCACATTCCCCTCGCCCGGCTCTTTTGTCTTTGCGCGATCTGCTCCAGATCTTCCACGCGCTACTACGCATCGGATTTCCACACGACGCGCGTCACGCCGGCCGTCCATCGGACTCCGAAGCGATCAGGTCCGCGCCTCATGGGGCGATTCCGACGCTCGCTCCGCCACAGGCCTTCGTCCCAATTAAACCCCCGCCCCAGTGATAAACTCCCATCACTCCTTCTCGTCCCCTTCCTATGAAATTCTGTTCTGTCTGCGGCCACGGCGTCAGTCTGAGCATCCCGCCGGGCGATAACCGCGAGCGCTTCGTCTGTGGCAGTTGCGGCACGGTGCATTACCAGAATCCGCGCAACGTGGTCGGCACCGTCCCGGTCTGGGACGACAAGGTGCTGCTGTGCCGCCGCGCGATCGAACCGCGCTACGGCTACTGGACGCTGCCCGCGGGCTTCATGGAGATGGGTGAAACAACCGCCGAGGCGGCGTCGCGCGAAACGCTGGAAGAAGCCGGCGCGCGCGTCGAAGTGCAAAGCCTGTTCTCCCTGCTGAACGTGCCGCACGTGCATCAGGTGCATCTGTTCTACATGGCGCGCCTGCTCGATCTCGACATCGCCGCGGGTGAGGAAAGTCTCGAAGTCAAACTCTTCGAGGAACACGAAATTCCGTGGGACGAGATCGCCTTCCCCACCGTTGGCCAGACGCTACGGTTCTTTTTCGCCGACCGCGCCACCGGCAGCTTCGGCCTGCACACGGGCGATATCTTCCGCTCGCTGCGCGAAGGTTGAGCGGCGCGCATGGTTCCCTGGCTCGGAGCTGACGATCCGTTCCCGTCCGTCGAGCGCGCACTGGGCCCGACGAGCGGCGCGCCCGGCCTGCTCGCGGCGAGCGGCGATCTGTTGCCCTCACGGCTGATCGACGCCTATCGGCGCGGCATCTTCCCGTGGTATTCGGACGGCCAGCCGGTGTTGTGGTGGAGCCCCGACCCGCGCATGATCCTGCGTCCCGCCGAATTCAAACTGTCGCCGTCGCTACGCAAGACGCTCAGGCGCGTGCTGCGCGACGACGCGTGGGAAATCCGCGTCGACGTTGATTTCGCCGCCGTGATGCGCGCCTGCGCGCAAGCGCCGCGACGCGGACAGCGCGGCACGTGGATCACCGCCGACGTGGTCGAAGCCTATTCGTCGCTGCACCGGGTGGGCGATGCGCATAGCATCGAAAGCTGGTTCGAAGGCAAGCGGGTGGGCGGCCTCTATGGCGTGTCGTTCGGCAAGATGTTCTTCGGCGAATCGATGTTCGCGCAGGCCACCGACGCGTCGAAAATCGCGCTGGCCGCGCTGGTCGGCCACTTGCGCCGTCACGAAATAGAAATGATAGACTGCCAGCAGAACACGTCGCATCTGGCATCGCTGGGCGGTCGCGAGATAGCGCGCAAGGCGTTCATCGCGCATGTTCGCGCGTCTGTCGACGCAGCGCCCATTCCCTGGCGCTTCGACAAGACCGCGTTGCTCGAAATCGTCACGCGGGCGGCGTAGGAAGGAAGAATCAGGCCGAATCCGGACCCGCCGTCCACCGAGCCGCGGGTGACAAAACTGCAGGGCGCCGGGTTCGCATTACCAGAGACGCTTCGCGAGCTGCCAACGTGACTCATCCCAACGAGCTGCCTCTTTCTCCGCTTTCAGCGTTGCAGTTTTATGCAACGGCGCCCTATCCCTGCAGTTACCTGGATGGCCGCATCGCGCGCTCGCAAGTTGCCACACCCAGTCACCTGATCAACTCCGACGTCTATACCGATCTCGTCAAGGCGGGCTTCCGGCGCTCCGGCGTCTTCACGTACCGGCCGTATTGCGACGGCTGCCGCGCTTGCGTGCCGGTGCGCGTGCCGGTCGAGCAGTTCGAGCCGAACCGCACGCAGCGGCGGGTGTGGAAGAAGCACGGCCAAATGGTCGCCAGCGTCGCGCCGCTCCATTACGACGAAGAACACTACGCGCTGTACATGCGCTACCAGTCGGCCAGGCATGCGGGCGGCGGCATGGACCGCGACAGCCGCGACCAGTACGAGCAGTTCCTGTTGCAGAGCCGGATCAATTCGCGCCTCGTCGAATTCCGCGAGCCGCTGCCGGACCGGCCGGACGCGCCCGGCATCCTGCGCATGATCAGCATGATCGACATTCTTGGCGACGGGCTCTCGTCGGTGTACACGTTCTTCGAGCCGGGGCTCACCCAAACCAGCTTCGGCACCTACAACATCTACTGGCAGATCGAACAGGCGCGTAGCCTGAAGCTGCCGTACGTGTATCTCGGCTACTGGATCCGCGAGAGCCCGAAGATGGCGTACAAGGCGAATTTCCGCCCGCTCGAAGGGTTGATCGACGGCGCGTGGCGCGTACTCGATCCCGCAAGCATCGATCTGCCGCCGGTCGATCTGGCGCTTCACGGCAAGCGCGGACCGCTCAGGCCATAACGCGGCGCGCCATTCACCGCGCCGCTGATTCAACGCTGGCGTCGGCGCCAACGGCGCGGATTCCGTCGACCGATCTCATTAAAACGCAAAACCGGTAAAATGACGGGTTCTCATTTTCCGGCCGCCCGGCTTCGTCCTGTGTTCAGTTCCCTCTACCCGCTTGTTCGCGCTCAACTCTTTCGCATGGACGCGGAAGACGCTCACCACCTGACTTTGCGCATGCTCGGCGCCGCCGGCCGCACCGGCCTTGCGGGCGCGCTCGCGCCGCATGTGCCGGACGCGCCGCGTACCGTGATGGGGCTTACGTTCCGCAATCCGGTCGGGCTGGCGGCGGGTCTCGACAAGGACGGCGCCTGCATCGACGGACTGGCCGCGCTCGGCTTCGGCTTCATCGAAGTCGGCACCGTGACGCCGCGCGCGCAGCCTGGCAACCCGCGCCCGCGCATGTTCCGCCTGCCGCAGGCGAACGCGGTCATCAACCGGATGGGCTTTAACAACGCGGGCGTCGACCAGTTCGTGAAGAACGTGCAAGCGGCGCGCTACCGCGGCATTCTCGGGCTGAACATCGGCAAGAACGCCGATACGCCGATCGAGCGCGCCGCCGAAGACTACCTGTACTGCCTCGAGCGCGTGTACCCGTTCGCGAGCTACGTGACGGTCAACATCTCGTCGCCGAATACGAAGAACCTGCGCCAGTTGCAAGGCGCGGGCGAACTCGACGCGCTGCTCGCCGCGCTCAAGGATAAGCAGCAGCGCCTCGCCGACCTGCACGGCAAGCTGGTGCCACTCGCGCTGAAAATCGCGCCGGACCTCGACGACGAACAGGTCAAGTCGATCGCCGACACGCTCTTGCGCCACCGCTTCGAAGGCGTGATCGCGACCAATACGACGCTGTCGCGCACCGCCGTCGCCGGTATGCAGCACGGCGACGAAGCCGGCGGCCTGTCGGGCAAGCCAGTGTTCGACGCTTCGAACGAAGTGATCCGCAAGCTGCGCGCCGAGGTGGGCGAGACGGTGCCGATCATTGGCGTCGGCGGAATTTTCTCGGGCGACGATGCACGCGCGAAGCTGGCGGCCGGCGCGTCGCTGGTGCAGCTCTATACGGGCTTCATTTATCGCGGTCCCGCGCTGGTGGCAGAATGCGCGCAGGCGCTGCGCTGAGTTGCGATCGATCACAGCCCGGGTCGGCCTGAGACTTCGGGCGACCCGGTAATATAGACATACACAAACGATATTTTGGTTTCGATAGCCACTTAGTTAAGCTCTCGTCCGTTAAAACGCCAGACGTATAAAAAGGAACACGATGAAATTTGGCCTGCTGAAAAAGCTTCTGGTCGCCGGTCTGATCGGCGCGTCGTTCACCGCCGTCGCCGCGCACGCGGAAGACCTGCTCGATCAGGTCAAGCAGCGCGGCACGCTGCGCGTCGGTCTGGAAGGCACCTTTCCCCCGTTCAACTCGAAGGCGCCGTCGGGTGAGCTGGTCGGCTACGACGTCGACATCGCCAAGGCTGTCGCCGCGAAGCTCGGGGTAAAGCCGGAATTCGTCACGACCGAATGGAGCGGCATCATCGCCGGTCTGCAGGCGGGCAAGTTCGACGTGATCGTCAACCAGGTCGGCATCACGGACGCGCGCAAGCAGGCCCTCGACTTCTCGCCGGCCTACACGTACTCGGCTGCGCAGCTGATCCAGCGTAAAGGCGACACGCGCGAGTTCAAAACGCTCGAAGACCTGAAGGGCAAGAAGCTCGGCGTCGGTCTGGGCACGAATTACATGGACATGGCGAAGTCGGTTCCGGGCATCGACGTGAAGACGTATCCGGGCGCGCCCGAGTATCTGCGCGATCTGGCCGCCGGGCGGCTGGATGCGGCGCTCAACGACCGTCTGATGCTTGCGTACCTGCTGAAGAACTCGCAGCTGCCCCTGCGCACTGGCGCGAACGTCGGCGCGGGCAACCCGTCGGGCATTCCGTTCAGGAAGGGCAACCCAAAGTTCGCCAAGGCGATCGCCGATGCGATGACCCAGCTCGAAGCGGACGGCACGTTCGCGAAGATCTCGGACAAGTGGTTCGGTATCGACGTCAGCAAGCCGATCAAGTAAGACACGCGGTATAAAACGAAGGGCGGCATCCTCGGCGATGCCGCCCTTCGCGTTTCTGCGGCACGGGGCCCGTGCGTGCGGCGTGAGCCCGCATTGCCCGGGCCTTCCCGCCGCCGGACGGCGCGTTGCCCGCACACTGCTGTGTGACGCGACAGCTCGCAGCGCATGACGCAAGCGACGCAGCGCCACACCGACCGCGTATGAAAAACCGCGTCCCCCGTCGCGCCGCCCCGTCTCTATCGATACGCGCGCCCCCTGCGCATGCAATTCCCCACGGCATCCGCGCCTTTAACGCCCGCCAAAGTTTATGATGTGCGCTTTGTGCGCCAACCAGACCACCGCTCATGTCCACCACCTCCCTGCTCGTCCAATCGCTTCCTGTGCTCGCACAGGGCGCCGTCCTGACGGTCAAGTTCGCGGTTCTGTCGATGATCTTCGGCCTGATTGCCGGCGCCATGCTCGCGTTGATGGGCATCAGCCACAACCGGCTGCTGAACTGGATCGCGCGCATCTACGTGAGCGTGATGCGCGGCACGCCGCTGCTGGTGCAGATCTTCGTGATCTACTACGGCCTGCCGAGCTTCGGCATTTCGCTCGATCCGACGCCGGCCGGCGTCATCGCACTGTCGGCGAACGTGGCGGCGTATCTGTCGGAGAGCATGCGCGGCGCGATTCTCGGGATTCCCAGCGGCCAATGGCTCGCGTCCTATAGCCTCGGACTCTCGCGCCGCCAGACGCTGCGCTACGTGATCGCGCCGCAAGCGTTGCGCATTGCGGTGCCGAGCCTGTCCAACAGTCTGATCAGCCTGATCAAGGACACCTCACTGGTGTCGGTGATCACCGTGACCGAGCTGCTGCGCAGCGCGCAGGAAATGATCGCGTCGACCTATCAACCGCTGCCGCTCTATCTCGCCGCCGCCGCGGTGTACTGGGTGCTATGCCAGGTGCTCGAATGGGCGCAGCGCTGGTACGAACGGCGCCTTGCGCTGCCGTCGCGCCACTGAGCGCCCGGCTCCTGCTCGCCGACTCTAGCGGCCGGCGAGCGGTGAGGCCGCGTCCAGCGGCGCGCCGAAGCGCTCCAAGCGCGGCGCGTAGTAGTGCTCCGGATCGAGCGAGAACGCGACGCGCCGCGTGCGGCCCATCAATTCCGTACGCGGGAAAAAGCCGAAGTAACGCGAGTCGGCGCTGTCGTCGCGATTGTCGCCGAGCATCAGATACTTGCCCGGGGGCACGATGACCGGACCGAACGAATCGCGCGGGCTCGGCGCGTCGGGCGCGAGCCGCACCGTATGTGCAACGCCGTCGAAACGCTCGGTCAGATAATCGCCGTGAGACACGGCATCGCCCGACAGCGGCGCGAGTTTCAGCGGCTGGTAATCGGCGCGAACGCCATTCACATACAGCACGTTCTCACGCATCGCGACGCTGTCGCCGGGCAAGCCGATCAAGCGTTTGACCATTAGCTCGTGCGCGGCCGACGAATCGATCGTGACGATGTCGCCGCGCCGCGGATCATGCAAATGCAAGAGCGCGATATGCGTGAGCGGCACGCGCAGATCGTAGGCCATCTTGTCGACGAAGATCCGGTCGCCGACGCGAATCGTCGGCAGCATCGAGCCGCTCGGCACGACGTTCCAGTCGGCCACGGCGCTGCGAAACAGCACCATCAGGAAGAGAAACGCGACGAGGCTTCGGCTGTCGCGCCACAGTTTGCCGAGCATGCGCATGGCGAGGCTCCAGTGGAAAGAATTCGAATGCGGCGTGCACGCGCGCAGCATGGCGCAGCGGCGGGCCCGCGGGCATCGTACCACCGGAGCGCGGGGCGGCGCGTCTTCGGCGCGGCCCCGCGGCGCTCACTCCCCGGCGAACTTCAGCCCGAGCGTCGCACGCGCCGCATCGGCCATCGCGATCATCTGCAACGATCTGGCGTGCGGCATCACCGGACTCTCGAGCAGCCCTGCGCGGATCAAATCGCAGAAGTGCGCGGTCTCGTAGTTCAGACCGCCGCCTTCGAACGGCGCGTCCAGTTCGATCACGCGGCCGTCGGCGTAGCGGATCGTCGCGCGCGACGGATTCCACCACGGCTCGTGAATCGTCACGTGGCCGCCTGGGGCCATCAGCAGCGCATCGCCCTTGCCATGGAGATCGAGCCCGCAGAAAAGCTGCGCGATGCCGCGCTCGTGCCGGCTATTCAGACTCGCGAACGTATCGACGCCCGTCGCGCCGAGTCGCCCGAGCGTCTGCACTTCGTACGGCGCGCCGAGCCAGTCCACCGCGAGAAACATTTCGTAGATGCCGATATCGAGCAGCGCCCCGCCCGCATGCTCGAACGACAGTGACGGATGATCGTGCGGCACGCCCGGCACCGAACAGCCCGCACGCACGAGCCCGACGTCACCGATCGGTTCGGCCGCGAGATGCTCGCGCAATTGTCTGTAGAGCGGGTAGAACGGCGGCTTCATCGCTTCCATGAAGAGCCGCTGCGCGGCGCGCGCGGCATCGAGCACGCGCTCGAGTTGCGGCCCGTTGATGGCGGCGGGTTTTTCGCACAACACGTGCAGGCCGGCTTGCAGCGCGGCGATCGCATAGTCGGCGTGACTGTCCTGGACGGTAGCGATATAGAGCGCGTCGATACCACTTGCGAGCAGCGCGCCGAAACTCGCGCATGCCTCGCCGCCGAATTCCTCGGCAAAGGCCTGCGCCGGTTCCGCGCGACGCGACCACAGCGCGCCGATCCGCGCATGCGGCACATGCGCAAGACTCTGCGCAAAGCGCCGGGCAATCCGGCCCGTGCCGACAATCCCCCAGCGAATCACGCGGTTCGAGGGCGTTTCCTGCGTTGCAATCGTCATCGTTTCTTCGGGTCCATGCGGTTCAGAACAGGCGCTATTGTCGCGCATGCCGAACGTGCACGCGTGGAGATCCGATGGCGTCTGCCGTGATCCGCTGTATCCCGTAGGAGAGCTCGCAGTAAAACGAGGCCACCGTATCCGCGCTTAGACGCGCGTGGGTGGCTCCGCTGAAAATTTGCCTCCGACTTCGCCGGCCGTAAAGTCGATCAAGGCCCGCGACGCAATTTCGGCTTCGTTCGGATCGCGCCGCTCGATCGCTTCGAGCACGCGCTGATGCGAACTCACGGCGCCTTCCCACAGGCCGTCTTTGTCGGTGACGATCGGATTCACCGTCGAGAGCGCGCCGCGCACGATCGCTGCCATCTGCTTGAAGAACTGATTACCGCTCGCCACCACGATGCGGGTATGGAACAGTTCGTCGGCTTCCTGATAGCCGGCCTCGCCCGGGCGGATCACGCGAAACACCTCGAACGCCTCACGAATCCCCGCGATGTCCGCGGCGCTGCCCCGCGCGGCCGCCTGCGCCGACGCCCGCGGTTCCATCAGGATGCGAAACTCGATCACGTCACGCAGGAACAGCGGATCGGGCTTCGCGCGAAACCGCCAGTTCACGACGTCCTCGTCGATCATGCGCCAGTCGCTCATCGGCCGGATACGCGTGCCGATTTTCGGCCGCACGTCCAGCATGTCGCGCGCGAGCAGCATCGACAGCGCCTCGCGCATGACGGTGCGGCTGACGTCGAACTCTTTCGACAGCACATCCTGCGGTGGCAGGATCGCGCCGTACTTCTCTTCGACGATGCCGGTGACGAGTCCGTCCATCACCTTGCTGACCAGCGATCGATCTTTGTTTGCCTGTTCCATGGCACTCTCCCCGAAGCGGTGTTCTCCCCGCGTAGCCTGTTGAATTGAGCGGCCCTGGCGTATCGTTTCTTATAGGTGCAGCAGTTCTTGACGATACGTTGCTAGCTTCAAAACTTCTGCGCCAGTTGGGACACTTCCCGACAGGGTTATCCCTCTGAAGAATTGTTTCGTTCGTGTAACGCAAAACGTTTCGATGGGCCATAAGCTTGCGCCTCAAGCGTGCCTGCGTTGCAAAATGTTCATCGTGCGAATACGCACGTAGCGGCACGAATTGTCTGATTTGGGAGAACTGACGGTTCGTGCACCGATGGCGGTGAAACAAAGCGCGCGGGTTTCGGACGTCGGCTTGCGTGAGCACAGGCACGTAAAGCGACGCGCGCCTGCCCACCTCAATGCCGGCCTGATCGCGGCCGTATTGATCGTCGAAGCGCACAATGTCGTCCTCGTCGTGATAGCCGCCCGATTGCACCTCGATCATTTCAAGCGATGGCTTGTCCGGATTTCGAGCTGGTGCGCGACGCCGGGCGAGATATGCGTCGACTGATTCTCCGCGAGCAGGAAGCGTTCCTCGCCGCGCGTGACAAATGCCGTGCCACGCACGGCGATCCAGTGTTCGGCGCGATGATGACGCATCTGCAAGGATAGGCGCCCACCTGGTTTGACGAAGACGCGCTTGACCTGAAAGCGTTCGCCGTGGTCGAGCGAATCAGAAAAGCCCCACGGCCGCCCGACCTTGCGATGCTTCTGCGCTTCGGCGCTGCGCTCCGCCTGCAAGCGGGCCGATGGTCGCCTTGAGTCCTGCACGCGGGCCTTCGCGGCGACCAGCACCGCATCGGCGGTTTTGACGACCACGCCGCTCACGCCGACACACGCGACGAGGCGCCCTTCCGAATCCGCGAAGCTGTCGCTCGAGCCGTCGAACATCACGCGGTCGCGTGCGATGTTACCCGCGCCATTCCAGGCCGACGCGTCCACACCGGGTCCCACGCCCCCACCTCCGAACATTCCGCCACCAGCGGCACCGTGACGCCGACGAACCGCTCATCGGTGGCGACGCACTCCATCACCGCGTAGTCGATCGAATCGCACGGACACGCGGCGAACGCGTCGGGCCCGAGATGCAGGGCACCGTCGTCGTCGACGCTGGCCTGCTGTAAAGCGTCCGCGCACGCTGCCGCGATCACCGGAGCACACTGCCCGATCGCCGCCAGCCACACCGACGCGCGCACCACGAACATGCCGCTGTTCCACCAGTACTCGCTGGAGGCGACATAACGTTCGGCGAGTTCTTCGGTATCGGGCTTCTCGACGAAGCGTTCGATCGCACGCGCGCCCTGCGTGCCGAGCGCCATACCCGTGCGGATATAACCGTACCCGGTTGCCGCGTGCCGCGGCGGCACGCCGAGCGTGACGATCGCACCGCGCGCCGCGTGCCGGAGCGCTTCGGCCAGCGCCACGCCGAACGCGGCGTGGTCGGCGATCAGATGGTCCGCGGGCAGCGCAACGATGAACGGATCATCGCTAGCCGCTGCCGCCGCGCGCGCGGCGACGGTCAGCGCGGGCGCGGTATCGCGCGGCACCGGCTCGAGCACCATGCGCACCGGGCGGCCGCAGTGTTCGAGGCGCTCGCGCGTCTGCTGGTGCAGCGCCTCGCAGCAGACCACCAGCGGCGTGGCCATCGCGAGCGCGGCGACGGACGATATGTCGTGTGCGGCTACCACGAACGCCTCGTCGAGGCAGCGCAGCGTAGCTTCAAGCAGCGATTCGTCGCCGATCAGATCGATCAGCTGCTTCGGATTGCGCTCGCGCGAGAACGGCCAAAGCCGCGTGCCGGGGCCGCCTGCGAAAATCGCCGGCTGCACGGAAACGCGCGTCGTTGTGTCGCAGACGCCCGCGCGCGAAGCGAATGAATTGCCTGGTTCTACGATACGATTCATGAACGATTCCCGTCGATGTCAGGTCAGGTCCGATTCGTGATCCAGCAATGCCCCCGCTACAGTAGCTCGAATGTATCGACAAGCGATTCACCATCACGCGCACGGCGCCGCGCGCCAAAGCGCGGCTGACTGCTGCGAACCTGGCGCGTGAGGCCGATGAACGGCACGCCATGTTCGAGAAACGGCCCTTCCGTCTTGCGAAAACCGAACTGCTCATAGAAGCCGCGTAGATTGAGCGGCGCACTCACGCGCGCGGCGTGTCCTGGCCAACGCTCTGCGATCGCATCCAGCACGCGGTCGAGCAGCAGCTCCGCGGTGCCGTCGCCGCGCCGCAGCGGACTCGTCAGCACCTTGTCAATGGTGATTTCCGGATCCTCCGCGTCGCCGGGTTGCACACGTGCGTAAGCGAGGATCGGCATCGGCCTTCCCATATCCTCCACTGCGAACACGTGCAGCGCATTTTCATCCCGACCGTCCGCATCGAGGCAGACATGCGATTGCTCGACGACGAACACCGCGCTGCGCGCCCGCAGGATCAGATATAACTCGCGGGCCGAAAGCTGATCGAACTCCAGCGTCTTCCAATTCATCACGTTCCCCACCGGTCAGAAAGTTCAACGAGGGTAACGGTGCCCACCACCCTCGACGGCCTGGCTCGACATGCCGGCTCGTTGTCATGTCCACACGGTACGTCCGCGAAACTCGCGTTTCCGTGCGCCATCGCACTGACGCTCCGCGTTCTCAATCCTTAAATACGTTCCGAAGCCTGGCGACGATCTCGCCAGGCAGATAAGCGCGGAAAGCGCACACGTCTCACGCGTTTTCCGTCTACACCGTTTCAGGACCGTTGGACCATCAAGGGGGCACCGCACCATGAAGACTGCATTGCGACGCATCATTTCCGAATCCGCCCGTCTCGACGTGCCCGTCGACAGCCTCGCCGATGACGCCGATCTCTACGCCGCGGGCTTGTCGTCGCTAGCGACCGTGCATCTCATGCTGGCCATCGAAGATGAATTCGACGTCGAGATCCCCGATCGCCTGCTGACACGCCGGCTCTTCTCCAGCATCGATTCGATGGCCGCTGCGATCACCGAATTGCAGCAGGGCAAGGCCGCAGCATGAGCGCCCCGCAGCCGGATGCGGCCAGCGCCGCGACCCCAGCGCACGACAGCGCTGAAGCGGCCGTCACGTTGACGACGGTCGAAGCCGAGCCCGGCTGGCGCGCGGCCGCGCACCGCTGCGCCGCAGTGGCCGCGCAGTTCGCCGATGCCGTCGACCGCGAGGCCCGCTTTCCCCGCGAAGCATTCGACGCGCTCAAACGCGAACATTTGCTGTCGGCGATGGTACCGACCGCGTGCGGCGGCGCGGGATTGTCGCTCGCGGACATCGGCGCCATCTGCGAGACGCTCGCGCAAGGCTGCGCGTCGACCGCCATGGTCTATGCGATGCATCAGATCCAGGTCGCGTGTGTCGAGGCGCATGGTGGCGAGTCGGCGTGGCATCGGCGCCTGCTCGCGCAACTGGTCGAGCATCAATGGCTGCTGGCGTCGGCGACTTCCGAGGAAACCATCGGCGGCAACATGCGCACGAGCGCCTGCTCGGTCGAACTCGACGGTCCGCGTTTCCGGATCGAAAAGCTCGCGCCGACGATCTCCTACGGCGCGCACGCCGACGGCATTCTCGTCACCGCGCGCCGCACCGCGGAGTCGGCGGCCGCCGACCAGGTGCTGATCGTCGCGTTGCGCGATGACACGCAACTCGAGAAGCGCGGCGGCTGGGACGCGCTGGGCATGCGCGGCACCTGCAGCGAGGGCTTCCGGCTGGTCGCCACCGGACTTGCCGAGCAGATCCTCGCCACGCCGTTCGCCGAGATCGCCGACCAGACCATGCTGCCCGTTTCGCACACGCTGTGGGCCTCCGTCTGGACCGGCATCGCGATCGACGCGGTGAATCGCGCGAAGGCGTTCTTCCGCGCTCAGGCACGCGCGACGCCCGGCTCAATTCCGCCGGCCGGCGTGCGCCTTGCTGAAGCGGTCGGCCTGCTGCAGATGATGCAGGCGCGCCTGTCGGTCGCGCTGGAAGCGGCACGCGCCGCGCATCAGGCACGCCACGACGGTCCGCAGGCCGATGCGCCGCTCGCGGCGCTGCTCGGCTTCGCATCCGACATGAACACGCTGAAGACCAGCATCTCGACCACCGCGCTGCAAGTCGTCCAGCAAGTGCTGATGATCTGCGGCATGGCGGGCTACAAGAACGGCACGCCGTACAGCGTAGGACGCCATTTGCGCGACCTGCACTCCGCGCCGCTCATGATCAACAACGACCGCATTGCGCAAAACACCGCGAGTCTATTGCTCGCGCAGCGTCCTGCCGCACCGGGGAAAGCCTGAATGAACACGATGACCGATACCGCCGCGGCCGCTGCTGCTGCCGCCACCATTACCGACGCGAGCACCACACCGGACTTTCGCGACGAACTGCTGGCCGCGGGCCTGCTGATCGATACCGGTGAAAACGGCCTGTACGGCCGCAGCCAGATTTTCGAGGATGTGCTCGACCGCCTGAACGTGGCGATCACGCATCTGGGCGCGGACCAGCAACCGGAAGTGCTGCGCTTTCCACCGGCGATGCGCCGCACCGACTTCGAAGACAGCGAATACCTGAAGAGCTTCCCGAATCTCGCGGGCACGATCCATTCGTTCTGCGGCGACGACCTCGGTCACCGCCGCCTGCTGCGCGCGCTCGACGACGCGCTGACCGACAGCAACAGCGACGACGGGCGCAGCGACGCATGGATGGCGCAGCAAAAGCCCACGCGTGTGGTGCTGACGCCCGCCGCCTGCTATCCGATCTATCCGGTGCTGGCGCGGCGCGGCGCACTGCCCGCTGAAGGCCGCACCGTGGACGTGCTGTCGTACTGCTTCCGCCACGAGCCGTCGCTCGATCCAGGCCGCATGCAGATGTTCCGCCAGCGCGAATACGTGCGCCTCGGCAGCGCCGAACAGGTGATGGCGTTCCGGCAGATGTGGATCGATCGCGGCTCGCTGCTGGTGACGTTGCTGCAATTGCCGGTCGAAGTGGATCTCGCCAACGATCCTTTCTTCGGCCGCGGCGGCAAGATCGTCGCCGACAGTCAGCGCGCCCAGGCGCTGAAGTTCGAACTGCTGATACCCATCGCCGATCCGCGCGGCAAGACTGCCTGCCTGTCGTTCAACTACCACATGGAGCACTTTGGCGCGATCTGGAAGATTGCCTGCGCAGACGGCGCGGTGGCGCATACGGGCTGCGTCGGCTTCGGCATGGAACGCATCACGCTCGCGCTGTTCCGTCATCATGGCCTCGACGTGAACGGCTGGCCCGACGAGGTGCGCGCGCTGCTGTGGGGCGACACCGAAGCGCGCGTCGCGCAAGGCATGCGGACCTTGCAGGCGAGCGCGATCCACACTGGAGGCAGCGCATGAGCCCGTCTCTCACCTCCACGCCAATGAGCACGTCCAGTGCTTTGCCGATGCCCCGGCGCGTCGACCTGTCTGCGCGTGACAGCGCCGCCGCGCCGGGATCCGGCATGCGCCCGCGCGAGCACGTGCCGCACGCGCTGCATCAAGGCGAGCGCGTGTGGCAGGAGACCAACTGCTACGTCGATCTGTGGATCGAACTGTTGCATGGCTTCGGGCTCGATCCGCGCGCGGCATTCGCCTTTACCGTCACCCAGGACTTCGAGGGCGACCAGTTCACGTTCTTCAAATTCCCACTCGACGACATCGAACGGCTGTACGGCACACAGGTGCAGGAACTGGCCATCTACGATTCGCTCGAAGCCCGCGTGTTCGCGCAGACCACGCGCGGCCATACGGTGCTGGTGGAAGTGGACGGCTATTACCTGCCGAACACGCGCGCCACGTCGTATCGTCGCGAGCATCCTAAGACCACGGTGGGCATCGACTTCATCGATCCCGCCGCGCGCCGCCTCGGCTATTTCCACAACACCGGCTATCACCTGCTCGACGGCGAGGACTACGACGGCGTGTTCCGCAAGCTTCCGCAATTCGCACAGCAACCCGACCTGCTGTTTCCATATGTGGAATTCGCCAAACAGGCGCGGCCCGCGCTCGAAGGCGCCGCGCTCGCGGAAACGTCGGCGGAATTGCTGTGCGCGCATCTGCAGCGAAGGCCGCTCGTCAATCCAGTTTCGTCATGGCGTGCCGCATTTCCCGCGCATCTCGACATGCTGCTCGAACGCGGCGAGGCGTTCTTCCATCCGTACTCGTTCAACCTGATGCGGCAACTCGGCGCGAACTTCGAGTTTTTGTCGAAGTATCTGCTGTGGCTGAGCACGCAAGGCTTCGAGATGCCCGCGGCGATCCCGGCCGCGGCACAACGCATCGCGTCGGAGTCGATGGTGATGCAGTTCCGGCTCGTGCGAGCCATTGCCCGCAGACGGCGCGATGCGTGCGAAGACTGCTTCGACGTGCTCGAAAGCGCCTATGAAGCGACCTTGCCACCGCTCGCCGCGCTCGTGCGATGACGCGCGCTTCTCGCACCATATAGCGTTTTTTGGGGGTTCTGTGGATGTACTGACGCACGCGCCGGCGGCCGATGACGCTCGCGGCGATGGTTCGTTTGCGCATGCTGTCGCAACCACCACCATCGCCGCCTCACCCGCTGAAGCCGCGCAGATCGCCACCAGCGAGGAAGTGGGCACATGCGTGGCCGCACCGCACGAGGCGGCGACGCCATCACCCTGGCCGCAGCGGCTCGACACCGGCTGGCAGTGTGTCAGCACGCCGGCGGGCGCATGCGGGTCGCCTGCGGCGCTGCCCGCGCATGGCTGGCTCGCTGCGCCGGTGCCTGGCACCGTCGCAAGCGCACGGCGGGCCGCGGGTCTGCTCGACGCCGCTCACCCGCCGCCCCTCGCGTTCGACGACCACTGGTATCGCGTCACGCTCACCGGCAAAGGCAAACGCCGCTTGCGGCTGCACGGGCTCGCCACGCTCGCCGAAGTCTGGCTCGACGAGGTACGGCGCCTCGACTCCGATTCCATGTTCATCGCCCATGATCTGGACATCGAACTGAATGGCAGCGCGACACTGGCGCTGTGCTTTCGCGCGCTGACACCCGCGTTGACGGCAAAACGCCCGCGCGCGCGCTGGCGGCCGCGGCTCGTCTCGCCGCCGACGCTGCGCAACGTGCGCACTACACTGCTCGGCCATATGCCCGGCTGGTGCCCGTCGATTCAGGCGGTCGGTCCATGGCGTCCAGTCGAACTGCTGGGCGACGCGCCGCATGCATTCGACACGGTCGACCTGGCGAGCCGCGTCGATGGCGATGACGGCCTTGTTTCGCTCACGCTACGTTTCGCGTACCCGCACGATGCCGCGATTTGCGGCGCGACGCTCGAATGCGGCGCGGCCATTGCGTCTTTGCAATGGCGTGACGCCTATACCTTGACCGGCGCCGTGCGCGTGCCGCACGCCGAGCGCTGGTGGCCGCACACGCACGGCGAGCCGACTTTATATCCTCTGACGTTGCAACTCGATGACGGTCGTCTGAATTCTTACTCTCTGGGCTCGATCGGCTTTCGCAGCCTCGACGTGCAATGCGGCGCCGACGGCATGGGCTTCGCAATCCACGTGAACGGCGTGCCCGTGTTCTGCCGCGGCGCGTGCTGGACCAGCGCGGACCTCGTGACGCTCGCCGGCACCGAAGCGCAACTGCGTCACACGTTCGAGCTGGCGCGCGCCGCCGGCATGAACATGCTGCGCGTGGGTGGCACGATGGTGTACGAGTCCGACGCGTTCTATGCGCTTGCCGACGAATACGGCCTGCTCGTCTGGCAAGACTTCGCGCTGGCCAATTTCGACTACCCGAACGATGCGGCCTTCCGTGCGTCGATCGAACTGGAAGCCACGCAGTTTCTGGCCCGCACACGACGCTTCACGGCGCTCACCGTACTGTGCGGTGGCAGCGAAGCCGACCAGCAGGCGGCCATGTTCGGCCTGCCGCCTTCGCTGCGCGCGCAAGCCGTGTTCACCGAACTGTTACCTGCGATCGTCGCGCGCGAACGGCCGGACGTGCCGTATGTCGCCAACTCGCCTGCGGGTGGAACGTGGCCGTTTGCGACCGACGAAGGCGTGACGCACTACTACGGGGTCGGCGCGTATCAGCGTCCGCTCGACGACGCGCGCCGCGCGCGGGTGCGCTTTGCCGCCGAATGCCTCGCCTTCGCCAACGTCCCCGACGACGCGACCTTGCACGGCGCGCTGGGCACGGTCCATTCGCACGATCCGCGCTGGAAGGCTGCCGTGCCGCGCGACCCGGGCGCGGGTTGGGATTTCGACGACGTGCGCGACCACTACCTGCGCACGCTGTACGGCGTCGAGCCGGTGCAGTTGCGCTATGAAGACCCCGAGCGTTATCTGGATCTGTCGCGCGCGGTGGTGGCGGAGGTGATGAGCGACGTGTTCGCCGAATGGCGACGCGCGGACTCCACCTGTGCCGGCGGATTGGTCTGGCAATTGCAGGATCTGCGCGCGGGCGCAGGCTGGGGTGTGATCGACGCCACAGGACGGCCCAAAAGCGCGCTGCACGGGCTCGCGCACACATTGCAACCCATCCAGATCACGCTGACCGACGAAGGTCTCAACGGCCTCGATATTCACCTGATCAACGAGCGCGCGCAAACGTTTAGCGGACGACTCGATCTGGTCTGCCTGCGCGATGGCAGCGTGAAGGTCGTGTCCGCGAGTTGCCCCGTGGAGTTGCCGCCGCGCAGCGCGCAACGTCTCAGCGCGGCCGCATGCCTCGGCCAGTTCTTCGACTTTACGCACGCCTACCGATTCGGCCCGCGCGCGCATGATGTCACGCTGGCGACACTGCGCGACGTGGCAAGCGAAGAAATCGTTTGCGAGGCGTTTCATCTGCCCGATCGCCGCGTGAGCGAGCGTCACGACCTCGGTCTGACTGCTCTCGTCGAGCGCAGCGGCGACGGCTGGCAGCTCGTCATCGAAACGAAACGCTTCGCACGCTTTGTTCATATCATCGACCCACACTATCGTGCTGCACGCGACTGGTTTCACCTCGCTGCGCATCGCCCCGTTACCGTGCCATTGATTCCTCTGACGTCAACCGCGTCGCAAGAACGAATCGTTGCGCACGCATCCAGCTCCACGGTTAACGCTGATGCAACATGCGCGACACCCGCCGGCGAAGTGCGCGCGATCAATGCAATATCCGCCACCTTCTACCGCTAGATGTCGCGCTGATCTAGGTATCGCGCGCGAGCCGCATAAAACCTCACACCTGGCGAGCCCATGTGTCTGCTGGAGCGGATCACTGTTGGTTTTTTTGCGACTTCGGGACCGTCGGATAGTCACTCCGTGCGGCAGCGTACGCAGCGCATTGAACACATCTGAATCAATTCCGGCACATCGCGGACATCGCACCACAACGCCCATGGTGGGGCTATTTCGCCGCTGGGACCCCTGCTGCGTGAACCCCGCCGACACGCTCCAGGCCAATACCACCAATGACTTCGGTCGTTTGGAACAAGCCCGCGAAACGCGGAGCTCCAAACGGCCCGTTGTACAGATTTGAAACAAAAAGTCACATTTCGCTTCGCGCGTCGCTAAGGTTTCGTTCGCTGCGCCGCACCAGCGCTCGCTTCAGGTAGCGTTGGCACACTCCTCGCTAATAGCTAAGCGCAACGCAGCGTCACCGCAGCAGGGTCCACAAAAACGGCGGCGGCGCACCAAGCCAATACGGGGCCGAGTCTGTCCATCCTTTCACTGCCGCCAGGCAGTTGTGATCCTTCACGGATGCAGACATCGGATCAAAAACAGAAAGCCGCCCTCAACGCGACTTTCACGCGAGGACCGATCATGTTGACACTTCAATCCGATCTGCACGGTAACCACTTGCTCGGAGCATTGCCGTCGCACGAATGGCAAGCGCTAGCTCCCCATCTTGAACTGGTTCATCTGCGCACTGAGCAGTTGCTGTGCGACTCGGGTCAACGCATTCATCACGTCTACTTCCCGACGACCGCGATCATCTCGATGCTCTCGACGATGGAAGACGGCAGCTCGGTCGAAATCGCCGCGGTCGGCCGCGAAGGCATGACCGGCGTGCCGGTGCTCACCGGCGGCGAAACCATGCCGAACCGCGTGCAGGTGCAATGCGCCGGCTTCGCCTACCGGATGAGCGCACAGGCGCTCAAACAGCAATTCGCCCGCTCCGACTTCCTGCGCCGCCTGATGCTGCTGTATATGCACGCCCTGCTCACGCAAGTCGCGCAAACCGCTGCCTGCAATCGTCACCACGCGCTGAACAAGCAGCTGTGCCGCTGGCTGCTGATCGAAGTGGACCGCGTCGCGTCGAATGATCTGACGGTAACCCAGCAACTGATCGCCGACATGCTCGGCGTGCGCCGCGAAGGCATCACTGAAGCCGCCGGCAAGCTGCACGACGAAGGCCTGATTCATCACAGCCGCGGCCACATCAAGGTGCTCGATCGCAAGGGCCTCGAAGCGCGTGCATGCGAATGCTACGGACTCGTCAAGCGCGAATTCGACCGTCTGCTGCCGCGCCTGCGCCAGGCCGAAACCGTCGAATAAGCCAGGTGCCGACCGACCAACAGAATAAAGAAAAATATGTTCAGGAATACTACGCGGGTTCTCGATGCGCTTTTCGTGATTGCCGGAAGCCTGCTCGGACATTGGCTGCGCTTCTCGACGCCGATCGAGTTGTCGGACACCGAGCGTCTTCTGATCGCGTTCAACTGTCTGCTCGTGTTGCTGTTGTTTCCGGGCTTCGGCGTGTATGAAACGTGGCGCGGCAAGGCGTTGGCGCCTGTGCTGGCGAGAATCACAGCGGCGTGGCTGGTGGTGTCCGTTACCGGCCTCGTGCTGGTGTTCACGCTGCATCGTATGGACGCGGTGTCGCGGCTGTGGTTCGGTTATTCGACGCTGATCTCCGGCGCGATGATCATCGCCACCCGCTGCATCACGCACCTGGTGTTGCGCAGCGTACGGCGACGCGGGATGAATTTTCGCACCGTCGCGATCGTCGGCGCGCCCGGCTTCTCGCGTACGCTGCTCGCGCATCTCGAACATGCGCCGCAAGCCGGCTTCAAACCGGTGTGCGTGTTCGACACCAGCATCGAAGGCGCCGCCAACTATGGCACGCGCCTGAAGCGCCTGCCGGTGCTGACCGATCTCGATGCGTTCGTCAACAAGGTGCGCAACGAGCGTGTAAGCGAAGTGTGGCTCGCGCTGCCGCTTTCCGAAGAACATACGATCTATCGCTTCACGCATATCTTCAGACACGACTTCGTGAATCTGCGCTTCGTTCCCGATGTACGCAGCCTCTCGCTGTTCAACCACGCGCTGGTCGACGTCGTCGGGTTACCCACGCTCAATCTGAGCGCGACGCCCTTCTCGCCGCCGCAGATGTGGCCCAAGCTAATGTTCGACCGGCTGTTCGCTGCGCTCGCGCTGCTCGTGCTCGCGCCGGTGTTCCTCGTGCTCGCGATCGGCATCAAGCTCAGCTCGCCCGGACCCGTGTTCTTTCGGCAGACGCGCAAGGGCGTCGACGGCGAGCCGTTCGCGATCTACAAGTTCCGCTCGATGACCGTTCATCACGAAACGCACGGCCAGGTCACCCAGGCTTCGCGAAACGATACGCGCGTGACGAAACTCGGCGGCTTCATGCGCCGCACCAGTCTCGACGAGCTGCCGCAGTTCCTGAACGTACTGCTCGGTCAGATGTCGGTGGTCGGCCCGCGCCCGCACGCGGTCGAACACGACGATCTCTACAAGGATCAGGTGTACGGCTACATGCACCGCTACCGGATCAAGCCGGGCATCACCGGCTGGGCTCAGGTGAACGGCTATCGCGGCGCCACCACCAAAGTGGAAAAGATGGAAGCGCGCGTCAAGTTCGACCTCTTCTACATTCAGAACTGGTCGTTCTGGTTCGACATGAAGATCGTGTTCATCACCATCTTCAAGGGCTTCGTCGGCCGCAACGCGTTCTGACCATGCCAGTGCGGCAAACGTTCGTGAAAGTGTCGGTGATCGTGCCGACGCACCGGCGCACGGCCGACCTGGCCCGCTGTCTTGCGGCACTCGACGCGCAGGAGCGTCGCGCCGACGAAGTAATCGTGGTTGCGCGCCACGACGACTACGCCACACTCGACTGGCTGCGCACACGCGAAGCCAACCGGCCCGATCCGCGCCGCTTCGTCGTGCTGATGCGCAAGCCGGGTATGGTTGCCGCGTACAACCTCGGCATCGAAAGCGCAAGCGGCGATGTGCTCTGCTTCACGGAAGACGACGCCGCGCCGCATAGCGACTGGATCGCGCGAATCGCTCGCGCGTTCAACGACGATCCCACGCTCGGCGGTCTGGGCGGCCGCGACATCGTGCATGAACGCCACGGCATCCTGCAGGGCCACACGCCGCGGGTGGGCCTCGTGCGCTGGTATGGACGGATCATCGGTAACCACCATATCGGCCATGGCGAAGCACGCCGGGTGCACGTACTCAAAGGCGTCAACATGGCGTTTCGCCGCGAGGCGATCGGCGCGCTGAGGTTCGACTCGCGCTTGCGCGGCCACAGCGCACAAGCTCACTGCGAGATGGCGTTCAGTCTTGACGTGCAACGGCGCGGCTGGGTTCTGATCTATGACCCTTCGCTGCTGGTCGAGCACTTTCCCGTGCCGCGCAGCGATGAAGATCCGCGCTTCGCTTTCAACGACGCAGCCTTCTACAACGCGTCATTCAATCTCCGCCTCATCATGTGCGAATACCTGAGCCCGCATGGCCGATGGGCGTTCGTCGCTTACTCGACGCTGATCGGCGAGCGCGCCGACCCGGGCTTTCTGCGCGCATTGTCGCTCGCATTCGAACGCGGCGGCGTGGCGCTCGCGCTGCGTAAATGGCGAGTGGGTCTGCGGGCAATGCGCGGCGCGTGGCAGGAAGCGATACGCTGACTGGGCCAAGCAGCCGCTTCGCACGAGGCAGCCACCCTTCGCTTTCAATCCGGGCCGGTTGCGGCGGCAAGGCCCTCGCGCCGCCACGCGCCCGTTCCGTCACGTGAGCCGGCATATGCAGCACAAGCGGCCGTGCCGGCGCGGGCCACGGCGCACTCCTGCGCTCTCTCAAACGGTCGCCGCGTCGATGCAGTTGCCCCGACACCAAAGGTAGGATGGCAAGCCGTCAGCGCCCGTGCGGATGGAACGGTCAAGTGCGAGCCGGCCTGCTAACGCTCCACCCCGCGCCCGGCACGAAGCCCGCGTTGCGCGATCTTCACAGAAACGCGCTGACGTCGATATGAAAACGCAAGGCAAGCGCCTTCGCCACTTTCTTGCTGATGGCGCGCCGCCCCGCGAGAATATCGCTCACCACGGTGGGCGAAGCGATACCTATCAAGTCTTTCTGCTTGAGTCCGTGGGTTTCCAGCAGATGCCGCAGTACTTCGCGTGGCTCCGCTTTGGGAATCGTCACGTTGTGCGCTTCCCAGTTTGCGACCAGTTCCGTGACGATCGCGAACAGGTCGGCCAGAGGATCTTCCTTGTTGCCGTTCAGCTGATCGGCGAGCGAGTTGGCGACCCGCACCATCTGCTGGTAGTCCTCTTCGGTACGAATAGGCGTGATCGGCAACTGGTTTTGCAGCGCGACCCAGGTTTGGGCAACGTCGGGAAAAGGTCCCGGAAGGCGATCGGCGTTCATGAGATTAAGTTCTTCCTCGTCCAAAGGTCGTACTCCGCATGCGTCATACATGACGAACGAATGACGACAGCCTGTTGTAGTGAATCGCCGCGACGATCCTGAACCGGTTGCCGCCTGCACCGAAAACGGTGTATTGCGGCGGCACCTGGTCCACACTGGCGAACGTCTGCTTCAGGTCGTTATAGCCATACGCGAGGCAAGCCTGCGCTACTGCCACGTCAATAGCGCACTGCGCGCACCCCGGATGTCTCTTTATAAAGTCCTGCAACGCCTTCTTTGAAATGACCCGCATCGTCTTCCTCCGCACGTATGCGCGCAGCGAAGATGCGCGGATACGTGCAGGGCCAGACGGAGCCGATCGACAGCGATAGCCGGTCGGACTGGTATAGCCCGGACGGCCATGTGCGGCCTACTACGGTGCGACGAAAATCTATTTATTCGCATGTTGTTCATTCTCAAGATGCGAATAAATAGATACCCCGAGCCAACTATGGATCACGCCGAGTCACCCGCCACAATCCGGCGCAAGCACATCACGGCCCCAAATTGCTCCTGGAGGCGGGCTTGTCCGACCATGCAAGGTCCTCGGTCTCCAGATCGTGCTCACCCACCTGCGCCGTTCCAACGCGCTGACGCATGCCGGCGGCAGCGATCGTCCGGGTGACCTCGGCCATGAATGCGCGCCGGAACATCGCTGCCGAAAACCGTTCGGCATTCGCGCGACAAGCCGCTGGCGTGATGCGTTCACGCAGCCGTTCGAAGCGCTCGATCGCCTCGCGCATCGACACGACCGTTTGGGATGCGAAATATATGCCCGTGGGACGCGCGTCGCCAAGCGGCGTCAGCATGTCCAGCGCGTCGCCCTTGCCGAAGGCAATCACCGGCGTGCCACACGCCTGCGCTTCGAGCGGAGCGATGCCGAAATCTTCCTCTGCTGCGAACACGAAGGCCCGCGCGCGTTGCAGATAATCCTTCAGAACCTCGAGCGGCTGCGGGCCGAGGATCGTCACGTTCGGTCCGGCTCTCGCGCGCAGCGCCGCCATCTGCGGCCCGTCGCCGATGACGACCAGCTTGCGCTGCGGCGTTGCGTTGAAGGTGTCGACGATCAGATCGAGGCGCTTGTCCGACGCCCTGCGCGACACGCTCAGATAGAAGTCGTCCTTTTGCGCGCGCATTTCGAATTCATGCACGTCGACGGGCGGCGGAATCACGGCGGCCTCGCGCCGGTAAGTCTTCATCATGCGACGCGCCGCGCACTGCGAGTTCGCAATCAGGCTGTCGACACCGCTCGTCGAACGGGTGTCCCAACTGCGCAGATAATGCAGCCACGCGCGGGCTGCCCACGACTTCGGCCCGTGCGTCAGCCTCGCTTCACGCAGATATTGATGTTGCAAATCCCACGCCTCGCTCATCGGTGAATGCACGTAGCTCACATGGGTCTGCTCCGGGCCCACCGGCACACCCTTGGCGAGCACGCGCGAACTCGTGATAATCAGGTCGTAATCCGCGAGATCGAACTGCCCGATGGCACGCAGCATCAACGGCAAATACGCGCGATAGCGGCGCCGCGCGAACGGCAGGTGCTGAATGAACGACGTCGTGACGGACTTGCCGCGCAGCAGCCGGCGATCATCGAGAAAATCCACCAGGCTGAAAAGGTCGGCGTCGGGAAAGCACTCGATGATCTGCTCGAGCACTTTCTCCGCGCTGCCGGATGCGACGAGCCAGTCGTGCACGATCGCCACTTTCATGACCTCTCCTAGCTGTCGGGAAAAACGCACCTCTTGGGCCTAGCAACGAGTGTATGTGCCGCATTGATTGCTGTGCGTGCGGGTGCCCACATTCGACGCGCGACAGTGCGCGAATAATCGGCTGGATGTTCGTATGCGTGAGCGAAACGGTGGCTTGCGCATGTGGCGGCGAAAGGCTCTGCTCGCCTTCGGGCCATGGGTTCGCGCGGACCGGAAGAATGAGGCGACGCGCCGGCGTACGCCGACTGGGCAGAGCCGGTTCGGGGTAGTGATCGGCGAAGAGATGAGGTGTGACAGAAGCGCTGTGCTCGCCGCAATGATCAGGACATTGCGCACCGGTGGGACACTCACATAGCGTCTCACGGAGCGACGCGCGAAACGATGCGCGGCTTACGTCTGCGGCGACTCGATGTTGGCAGGGCTTGGCCCGGCAATCAGGCAAGCCGCGCGTCGGTTCAGACGATTCATACAAAAGCAGATCGCGCGCAACCCTGCACATTGCAGAGTGACGCGCGATTTCAGAACCACCGTCGATCAGCCCTTGCTGTACTCGATCGTCTCGACGCCGGTGTCCGTGCCGAGCAGGCACAGGTTCGCGCCACGCCCCGCGAACAGGCCCACGGTCACCACACCCGGCCAGGCATTGATGTGCGTTTCCAGCGTGCGCGGGTCGCTGATGCGCAGACCCTTGACGTCGATGATCTCGTTGCCGTTGTCGGTGATGAACGGCACGCCCTCTTTGGTCACACGCACCACCGGCACACCGCCGAGCGCGGTGACGCGGCGGCCGATCGCGGTGCGCGCCATCGGCACCACTTCGATCGGCAGCGGGAAGTTGCCGAGCGTGTCGACCAGCTTGCTGGCGTCCGCGATGCACACGAATACGTCCGACACCGACGCCACGATCTTTTCGCGCGTCAGCGCGCCGCCGCCGCCCTTGATCATGGCGCCGCTGCGGTCGATCTCGTCGGCGCCGTCCACGTACACCGGCAGCGAATCGATTTCGTTCAGGTCGAGCACCTTGAAGCCGTGCGATTGCAGACGCGCGGTGGTGGCGAGCGAACTCGACACAGCGCCGCGATAGCGCGCCTTGCTGGCGGCCAGCGCGTCGATGAAACAGTTCGCGGTCGAGCCCGTGCCGACGCCGATCACCGCGCCTTCGGGCACATTGGCGTTCACATAGTCGGCGGCGGCCTGGCCGACCAGTTGTTTGAGTTCGTCTTGAGTCATGGAAGTGGCTGGCGAGCAGTTAAAGCGATAGAACCGCTAGTTTACCGGAGTGATGCACGAGTGCCGGGCGATTACTTCTTCACCGCCCGTTGCCGCACCGCTTCGAACAGACAGACGCCCGACGCCACGGAAACGTTCAGGCTTTCGACCGTGCCCGCCATCGGAATCTGCATGACCACGTCGCAGGTGTCGCGCGTGAGACGGCGCATGCCCTCGCCTTCGGCCCCCATCACGAGCGCCACCGGACCGTCGAGCTCGGTGTCGTAGAGGCTCTTGGTGGCCTCGCCGGCCGTGCCGACGACCCACACGCCCGCGTCCTTCAATTCGCGCAGTGCACGCGCCAGATTCGTCACCGTGATGTAAGGCACGGTGTCGGCCGCGCCGCTCGCGACCTTCGCGGCGGTCGCGTTCAAACCGACCGCGCGATCACGCGGCGCGATCACCGCATGTGCGCCGGCGGCATCGGCCACGCGCAGGCAGGCGCCGAGATTGTGCGGATCGGTCACGCCGTCGAGCACCAGAATCAGCGGCGAACCGTTGATGCCGTCGAGCAGTTCGGCCAGATTCTGCGCGAGCGGCATGTCGCCCGCGCGGGCCACCACGCCCTGGTGACGCTCGGTGTGCGCGAGGCCCCACAGACGCGTTTCGTCGGCGGCGATCAGACGCACGCCGGCTTCCTTCGCCGAGTGCAGGAATTCGGTCATGCGACGGTCTTTGCGCGTCGCGTCGTAATAAACATCCTCGACCGTCGACGCATCGTGCCGGATACGCGCGGTCACTGCGTGGAAACCGTATAAAACCTTGAGACGTGCCATGACTGAACAACCTTTGATTGAGCGCGATTGCGACACGCGCTGCTGTGATGAATACGAGTTTGAGTACTTCGCGTGAATACTTTTGCCTGCCTGCCGCGCTCGTGGCTTGTCTGCGCGCCGCGATAAAACGCAGACCGCGCGCAACCGGCACGTATGAACGTACCCGATGCGCGCGGTTCAGGCGGTGCGACCGCTTCAGCGTTTCTTGCGTGCCTGCGGTTTCGACGCTGCTTTGGCCGCGGCGCCATACTTCTTCGCCGCACCACGCGCCGCGCGCGCTTCTTTGACCGCCACGGTTTGCGCGGGCGCGGCCTTCTTGCGCCGTGCGCCGCTTGGCGCCGTCGCGGCGGCTTCGGCCGGCGGCAGCGAACGCACCCGCGCGCCGCCGCTTTCACCCGCGCCCTTGTCGGCCAGCGCCGCACGCGCCGCAGGCGGCTTGATCGGGGTGTCGCGCACGAGCCGGAAATCGATCTTGCGCGCGTCGAGATCGACGCGACTCACCTGCACCCGCACCCGGTCCGACAGACGATAACGAATACCGGTGCGCTCGCCGCGCAGCTCGTTCTTGATCTCGTCGTACTGGAAGTAGTCGGAGCCGAGTTCGGTCACGTGCACGAGGCCTTCGATAAAGAGCGAATCGAGCTGCACGAAGATGCCGAACGACGTCACGCCGTTCACCATGCCGCCATACTCTTCGCCGAGCTTGTCGCGCATGAAATAGCACTTCAGCCATGCTTCGACGTCACGCGAGGCTTCGTCGGCGCGGCGTTCGTTAGCAGAGCAATGCAGTCCGAGCTCTTCCCAGATCGCGACGTTGTTGCCGCGCTGGCGACCGCGCTTTTCGTCGTCGGCCTGTTGCATCGCGCGGGCGCGCGGCGACAGCGCGGTATTCAGCTCGACGCCTTGCGGCGGCTCCGGCTGATACTTGCGGCCCTGGAGGATCGCGTAGATCGCGCGGTGCGTGAGCAGATCGGGATAACGGCGAATCGGGCTCGTGAAGTGCGCATACGCTTCATATGCGAGGCCGAAGTGGCCGATGTTCTCCGGGCTGTAGACCGCCTGCTGCATCGAACGCAGCAGCATGGTTTGCAGCATCTGCGCATCGGGCCGCTCGCGGATCTGGGCCATCAGCGCGGCGTAGTCGCTCGCGTGCGGCGTGTCGCCGCCGGCGAGCGTCAAGCCCATGCCGCGCAGGAAGGTGCGCAGATTCTCGAGCTTTTCCGCGGTCGGCCCGGCGTGCACGCGGAACAGACCCGGATGCTTGTTGCGCTTGAGGAAGTCGGCCGCGCAGACGTTCGCGGCCAGCATGCATTCTTCGATCAGCTTGTGTGCGTCGTTGCGGGTGCGCGGCACGATCTGCTCGATCTTGCCCTGCGCGTTGCAGACGATGTACGTCTCGGTCGTATCGAAGTCGATCGCGCCGCGTTTCTGGCGCGCCGCGAACAGCGACTTGTAGACGCCATACAGATTCTGCAATTGCGGCAGCAATGCGGCGCGGCGCGCGGCCTCCGGACCCTTGGTGTTTTTCAGCACCGCGGCGACTTCCGTATAGGTCAGACGCGCGGCCGAATGCATCACGCCGGGATAGAACTGATACGCCTTCACTTCGCCGCGCGCGGTGACGATCATGTCGCACACGAGCACGCAACGATCGACGTGCGGGTTCAGCGAGCACAAGCCGTTCGACAGTTTCTCCGGCAGCATCGGAATCACGCGGCGCGGGAAATACACCGACGTGCTGCGTTCGATCGCATCGGCGTCGAGCCCGCTCTTCGGCAGCACGTAGTGTGACACGTCCGCGATCGCGACGATCAGACGGAAGCCCTCGCCACGGCCGACCTGCACCGGTTCGCAATACACCGCGTCGTCGAAGTCGCGGGCGTCTTCGCCGTCGATCGTGACGAGCGGCACGTCGCGCAGATCGATGCGGTGACGCGCGTCGACCGGACGGACTTCGTCGGGCAGCTTCGAGGCTTCGTCGAGCGCGTCCGGGCTGAACTCGTGCGGCACGCCGTACTTGCGCACCGCGATTTCGATTTCCATGCCGGGGTCGTCGATATCGCCGAGCACTTCCACCACGCGGCCGAGCGGCTGCGAATGACGGCTCGGGAAATCGGTCAGCTCGACCACCACCACCTGGCCCACCTTGGCCTTTTTGGTGTTCTGCGTGATCAGGATGTCGTGGCCGATGCGCTTGTCTTCGGGCGCGACGATCAGCGCGCCGTTCTCGTTGAGCAGGCGGCCAATCACGCGCTTGTTGGCGCGATCCGTCACTTCGACGATATGCCCTTCCGGACGGCCGCGCCGGTCATAACCGACGATGCGCGCGAGCACCCGGTCGTTGTGCATGACCTTCTGCATTTCGCCGGTGGGCAGGAACAGATCGTCCTGACCGTCGTCGCGAATCAGGAAGCCGTAGCCGTCGCGATGACCTTGCACACGGCCCGCGACGAAGTTCGAGGGATGCGTCAACTGATAGAGATTGCGCTGGTCGAGCCGGATCTGGCCGTCGCGCTCCATCGCGCCTAAGCGCTTGAAAAATCCTTCGCGCTCCTGGCGCTTGATCGACAGGGCTTCGGCGATGTCGTTCGCGGCAAGCGGCGTTTCACTCGTGCGCAGGACGCCCAGAATTTCTTCGCGGCTTGGAATCGGATACGGAAATTTGCTCAAGGGCTTGTCGATGATTTTTTCTCGTTGCATGGACGTCGGTCGGCGATGTAGCTCGGCTGAAGAAGCGTTTGCGTTGCGCTTGGTTGCACCTGCAAATGCACAGAAAAGACTGCTCGGGTCCGGCTCGTTCAAGGCTGAGTCGACGGGCGTGTGTGCACCGTACCAACGAACTACTGCGAGGCATTCTAACACCCGTCTTGCGCGCCACGCGGCCTGTCAATGGTCGCCGGGAGGCGCGTGCGGGCTGGTCGGCGAGATGTTTAAGCAAGTTTTGAGAAACGCTTGACAGGCCCTAATCTGTCGCTATAATGGCGGTCTTTGCTGTTCATCACCTGCCCAGGTGGCGAAATTGGTAGACGCACTAGGTTCAGGTCCTAGCGGTGGCAACACTGTGGAGGTTCGAGTCCTCTCTTGGGCACCAGATTCGAAATTAGAGCCGCCTGCGGGCGGCTCTAATTTTTGTAGGAAGCTTCGTGACCGATTCAACTCGTTTGAGCGATCAGTTTGCGAGGTTGGCAGGACGGCAAGTTGGGTAGTGAAGCATCGCTTCGTTGCACGACTTGGCCGGGCGGTTGATAAAGCGATGTTTGTTTGAAGTAGGGATTGACACGCTGAATCGGCTTGCTAAAATAGCGGTCTAGCTTGAAGACGTGCCCAGGTGGCGGAATTGGTAGACGCACTAGGTTCAGGTCCTAGCGGTGGCAACACCGTGGAGGTTCGAGTCCTCTCCTGGGCACCAGAAAAATAGGTCCAGATCAATTGCTAGATCTGATGTTAATGAAAAGCCCGCTTTTGCGGGCTTTTTGTTTTTGGGGCGCCTAAAAGATGCTCGCGTCCCACGGTAAGCCGACGTCGAGTGAGTATGTTTTTGAGTACATGAAAGTTCGAGCTCCTGGAAACGTACTCACTGCGCGCCTAGCATCTTTCCCGATAGGCGCGCATCACGTACGGAGCCAAGTCTGTCCTCCACGACT
>NZ_NPIH01000060.1 GCF_012275575.1 Paraburkholderia sp. SG-MS1
ACTACTTTGGGCATCTTGTCCTCTAACGGTTAATGGAAAAGAAGGCCGGACGCGCTTGGTGCTTGGGCGAAGGCGGGAAAACTGAAGCGAAGACAACGCTGAACCGGTGTTATAAATAATAGCAGCGGGATCTGGATGAGGCTCCGGGGGTTTGTCCTAATGCTCGCGACGCTCATGGTGGGCGAGGATTCACGCGGCGACAGGGCGCAAAGGGTCCCGCGGCTTGGCGGTGCTCGTTGCTATAATTGATTATCACGTACGAAGTGAGTGACACAAAGTGGGTCGCACGGGACATGGCAATAGTAAATTCGAATTCGGTCCGACCGATTACATCCCGCTCGGTCTCGGAGCAGGTGACTGCTGAACTTCGCCGTTTGATCCTGTCGGGTGAACTCGCGCCCAGCCAGAGCCTGTCGCTGCGCAAGCTCGCTGACGCACTGAACGTCAGTTTCATTCCTGTACGCGACGCGCTGAACGTTCTCGAAAGCGAAGGGCTGGTCCTGAATCCGCCTGGTCGTGG
>NZ_NPIH01000061.1 GCF_012275575.1 Paraburkholderia sp. SG-MS1
TGGCCGCCGTCACCATGACCCGTGCCGCCATGACCGCCATCACCATGGCCACCGTCACCATGACCCGTGCCGCCATGGCCGCCGTCGCCTTGACCGCCGTCACCGTGGCCGCCGTCTCCATGACCACCGTCGCCGTGGCCTCCATCGCCGTGGCCGCCGTCACCATGACCCGTGCCGCCATGACCGCCATCACCATGGCCACC
>NZ_NPIH01000062.1 GCF_012275575.1 Paraburkholderia sp. SG-MS1
CAGCAAGGCGATCCGTTCGTTGCCGTTGTGGACGATCTCCAGCGCGCGGCTCGACTGCTCGCACAGATCGCACACATGCCGGTACGACAGCGACGTATGCCCGCCGTTGATGTGGCCGATCACGTCGGCGTCGGCGGCGAGCACCACATCGCGATCGATCAACCCCGAGCCGGGAATCGACGGCCCGCCCGTGTGAATCGTGCTTTGAATGCCGTACTTGCGCGCCCACGCCACCATTTGCGCGGCTTCCTCGCCGCCCTTCACGCTGCCGAGTCCGACTTCGCCGAGCAGCTTCACGCCCGCTTCCGACAGCTCCTTGAAGTCCTCTTCGACCATGCCCTTCTCGATCACGGGCGCGCCCGCCATCACCTTCACGCCGCCGCCGACACCCGCGCCGCGCATCCCTTCGAACGACCGTTGCGCGGTGATCGCCAGCGCCTTCACGCCGAGCACATCTTTCGGACGGCCAGGCAAATGCACTTCGCCGGCGGAGATCATCGTCGTCACGCCGCCGTTCAGATTCGATTCGATCCAGCCCATCTGGTTCTGGCGCGGCGTCCAGTCGCCGAATACCGGATGCACATGCGAGTCGATCAGGCCGGGCGCGACGGTCGTGCCTTTGCAATCGACCGTGGTGCGCGCGCCTTCGAGGTCGCAGTCCTTCTCCCTGCCGAGCGCGACGATCACGCCATCGTCGATCACCAGTGTGGTCGCGTCGAGAATCGGCTGGTCGATATCGCCGGACAACAGCAGCCCGATGTTCGTTATCGCGACCTTGCCCGACAAGCCTGTCAACGTCTCTGCTGCCATCTGCCTCTCCTTTCGCAACGATTGCCCGGCCACGCGGACGTGCCTCGCGCACGCGCCGCGCGCCGCTGGAATCACACGCTCAGATAAGCGCGCCTGACTGTTTCGTTCTGGGCGAGTTCGCCGATCGTGCCGCTGAAACGGATCTGCCCTTTTTCGAGCACGTACGCGCGGTCGCTGACCAGCTCGGCGAAGTGCAGGTTCTGTTCAGACAACAGAATCGCCAGCCCTTCGCGCTTGAGTTCGAGAATCATGTTCGCCATCTGCTCGACGATCACGGGCGCCACGCCCTCCGACGGTTCGTCGAGCAGCACCAGATACGGATTGCCCATCAAGGTGCGCGACACGGTCAGCATCTGCTGTTCGCCGCCGCTCATCTGCCCGCCTGGGCGCCGCGGCATTTCGCCGAGATTGGGAAAGAGGCGAAACAGCTTGTCCGGCGTCCATTGCGGCGCGCCTTCGCGCGGCGGCTGACGGCCAGCGTCGAGGTTCTCCATCACGGTGAGATCGGCAAATACGCGGCGGTCTTCGGGCACGAAGCCCATACCCATTCGCGCGATCTTGTACGGCGGCAACGCGGCGATGTTCTGCCCGCGAAACGTCACCTCGCCGTGACGGCGCGGCAGCAGGCCCATCACCGCTTTCATCGTCGTCGATTTGCCAGCGCCGTTGCGGCCCATGAGCGCAACGACTTCACCACGGCCGACTTCGAGACCGACGTCGAACAGGATGTGTGCGCGGCCATAAAACGCATTGAGACCAGAGACTTTCAGCATCGGCCCGCTCATTGCTGCGCTCCTCGTCCTGCCTGTTCTGCTGGTCTTGCCTGGCCGTTCGCCGTGTCATGCAACGGCGCGTGTGGACGGAAAGTCTTGCCCGTGCCGAAATAGACTTCCTGCACGCGCGGGTCGTTGCGGATCGTGTCGGCATCGCCCTCGGCGATCAGCTTGCCGCGCGCCAGCACGATCATGCGATCGGCGTACGCGAATACGACGTCCATGCTGTGCTCCGTAAACAGCACGCCGATCCTGTGTTCGATGACGAGCCGTTTGGTGAGCGCCATCAACTCGTTACGCTCCTTCGGCGCCATGCCGGCGGTCGGTTCGTCCATCAGCAGCAGCTTCGGACGGTTGGCCAATGCAATGGCCAGTTCGACACGCTTCACGTCGCCATACGCGAGCACGCCGCACGCGCGATGCGCGTCCGCGCCCATGCCGACCTGTTCGAGCAGCGCGAACGCTTCGTCGGTGTAACGCGAGCCCGCGGACTTCCATAGACCGAAGGTGTTGCGTTCGCGCGAGACCAGCGCCGTCTGCACGTTTTCCAGCACGGTCATCGAATTGAAGGTGGCGGCAATCTGGAACGTGCGGCCGACACCGAGCCGCCAGATGTCGCGCGGACGCATGCCGACCAGTTCCTGACCGTCGAGGCGGATCGATCCCGCCGACGGCGGCAACTGCCCGTTGACCATGTTGAAACAGGTCGACTTGCCCGCGCCGTTCGGCCCGAGCAGCGCGAGGAGCTGACCGGCTTCTAGATCGAACGAGACGTTATCGACCGCCTTCAGGCCGCCGAACGATCGCGAGAGACCGCAGACGCGCAGCAGGGTCATAGTCCCTCCTTGACCGCAGTTGCGCGTTGCGACGGCTGCGCGGTGCTCGT
Source organism: Paraburkholderia sp. SG-MS1 (assembly GCF_012275575.1). GTDB lineage: Bacteria > Pseudomonadota > Gammaproteobacteria > Burkholderiales > Burkholderiaceae > Paraburkholderia. The sequence continues at coordinate 2,470 of NZ_NPIH01000062.1, forward strand.
GTCCGCGGCGTCGGCGCTGTCGTCGCCGAAACGCTCGCGGACGAATCCGACGATTCCCTGCGGAAACGCGATCACCAGCAGCAGGATCGCGATGCCGAGCAGCGCCTGCCAGTAGTCGGTTTGCCGCGCGACCGTGTCCTGCAGCCAGGTGAACACGGCCGCGCCGACGATCGGTCCGCTCAGGGTCTGCAAGCCGCCGAGCAGCACCATCACGAGCCCGTCCACCGAACGGCTCACGCTGATCACTTCCGGCGAGATCGTCCCCTTGGAAAACGCGTACAGCGAGCCGGCGAGCCCGCAGAACAGCGACGCGATCACGAACGCCGCCCACTGCACCCGCTTCACGTCGATGCCGATCGCCTCGGCGCGCAACACGGAATCGCGCGACGCGCGCATCGCGTATCCCAGTGGCGAGAACAGCATCTTGCGCAGCAGCCACACGCCGATCACCGCGCAGACGAGCGTCAGATAGTAAAACGCTACCGGAGACGACAACCAGTTCGCCGGCCACAAGCCCAGCACACCATTGCTGCCGCCAGTCACATCGTCCCACTGGAACACCACCGACCAGACGATCTGCGCGAACGCGAGCGTCAGCATCGCGAGGTAGACGCCGGACAGACGCACGCAGAACCAGCCGAACATTAGCGCGCCGCCGACCGCCAATGACGGGCCGAGCAGCAAGGCGGCTTCCATCGGCAGATTCAGCACTTTGAGGAACAACGCGGCGCCGTATGCGCCGAGACCGAAGTAAGCGGCGTGGCCGAACGAATGCATGCCACCCGGTCCCATGATGAAATGCAGGCTCGTCGCGAACAGCACGGCAATGAGTATCTCGACCAGCAGCACGGGCATGTAGGGAAATGCGTTAGCCGCGAGCGGCGCGAGCACGAGAATCAGCAACACGAGCGCGGCCAGCCATTTGAGCCGCTTGCCCGCCGGACGCAACGGCGTGTCCGGCGCTGCCATGCCGCGCACCGCGGCGCTCGCACGGCCCAGCAGACCCCAGGGCCGCACCACCAGCACGAGCGCCATCACGACAAATTCGGCCACTAGCGTGAAGCGGCTCAACGACAAGCCGACGCCGAAGATCGTCACGTGACCGATGCCGATGCACAGCGCCTTGATCTCCGCGATGATCAACGCGGCGACGAACGCGCCCGGAATCGATCCCATGCCGCCGACCACGACCACGACGAACGCATTGCCGATCGTCTCCAGGTCCAGCGACAGATTCGCCGACATGCGCGGCCCTTGCAGCGCGCCGCCGAGACCGGCGAGAAACGCGCCGACGAAAAACACGCCGGTAAACAACCACGCCTGATTGATGCCGAGCGCGCCGAGCATCTCGCGATCCTGAGTCGCGGCACGCACCAGCGTGCCCCAGCGCGTGCGCGTCAACGCATACCAGAGCAGCAGCAACACCACGGGCCCGATCACGATCAAGGCGATGTCGTAAGTCGGCAGCGGATGGCCGAGGAAGTCGACCGCGCCGGCCAGATGCGGCGCGCGTGGCCCGAACAGGTCTTCCGGACCCCACAGCCATAGCGCGGCGTCGCGGAAAATCAGCACCAGCGCGAAGGTGGCGAGCAGGTGAAACAACTCGGGCGCCTGGTAGATGCGCCGCAAGACGATCATCTCGACGAGCGCGCCGAGCACCGCAACCACGAGCGCGGCGGCCAGCACCGACAGCCAGAAGCCGGCCGCCGACTGTCCGAAGCGGCTCGCGATGCTATACGCGACATAGATACCGAACATATAGAACGAGCCATGCGCAAAATTGACGATGCGCGTCACGCCGAAGATCAGCGACAAACCGGCGGCGACGAGAAACAGCGTCGACGCATCGGCGAGTCCGTTGACCAGCTGTACCAGCAAATTCGAAAACATCGCGACCCTCGGCAGCTCGCCGGGCGGCACGTATGCGGTAATCGCACACGTGCCGCCCGGCAGACGTTGCAGCGCATGCGGCCCCATGCGCGCACACGTCAACGGCATCACACCCGTAGAAAGTCCCCTTCGGGGCCTGCGAAAATAACCGAAAGCAAAACTCAGCGCAAACCGTTCAGCGCAAACCGTCCTCGCCTTTGATCTCACTCACCTGCAGTCCGCCGATACGCGGCAGCGGCCGGCCCGACGCCGTCACCGCGACCGCCACGACGATTTCGTTGGCGCGCGGCGCGTCCGGAACGCGCGCTTCGATCGCGTCGAAATGACTGCGCACGAAGGCGGCGTCCTTGTGGCCGAGCGGCACGTCGATCGCGGTGCCGAGCGTGCCCATCTTTTTCGCCGACGGGACCAGCGCCGCGCCCTTCTCCACCGCCACCCGCAGCGGTGCGCCGAGCTTGGGATGCAGAATCGCGGCGGCGTGCTCCAGCTCCCCCGCTTCGCCGACGATCGCGGCCTTGCCGTAACTCTGCGCCTCGCCGGGCGCGATACCGAGCGCTTCGACGCAGCGCTTGCCGAGCAGTGCGCCCAACTCTTCACCGGCTTCGATCAGCGCGTCGAGTTTGGCCTCGTAGCGGCCAGCATACGGATTGTCGATCACCGCGATCGCGACCGCGCGGCGCGCGGGCGGATCGATGGTCTGCCCCATTTCAATGCGTGTTTCGTCCACCTGCACGACCAGCTTGCGAAGCTTGATTGCCATTTCGCTCTCCGAGTGTCGATATTGCGGCGTTTTGCTGTGAGGACGCAATGCTTCAGCGCAAACCGTCCTGACCCACGATCGCCTCTTTCGCGAGACCGCCGACGCGCGCATGCACGCGCTGCCCGGTGCTCATCACGAGGATGTAGACCAGTTCGTCCGCGGCGGGCGCGCCGGGCACGCGCACCTCGATCGCATCGAAATGACTGCGCACGTAGCTCGCGTTGACGTGCGTGAGCGGCACGTCGAGCGCGGTGGACGGCGCGCCGACTTTTTTCGTCGACGGCACGATGGCGTTGGTCGGCACGCCGTTCTTCTCCAGCAACTCGCGCATCGCATAGCCGCCGGGCACATGCCACAGCGCGCCATGCTCGAGTTCGCCCCGCGAGCCGACAATCGCGCCTTTGCCGTAACTTTCGATCGACGCATGCGGCACATCCATCGCCGCCAGCAGTCGCTGCGCCATATCGAAGCCGATCGGCTTGAGCGCTTCCATCGCGTGCTGGATGTTCGCTTCGTAACGGCCCGCGAACGGGTTCGTGATCACCGCGGCAATCGCGCCGCGTCTGAGCGGCTGCGCGGGCGCGGGGCCGAACTCGTGAAAGATGTCTTCGACGTGCGTCAGCACGCGGCGTATTTCGAACACGGAGCCTCCGTTGTTGTAGGCGCGCGCGACGTGAGCCACGCGCCGGTCTCGTGAATCCCGGCGACGCGCGCCCGCCCTTGCATGAACAGCGCGGCACCTTCGATCAGGCCTCGCACGCGCAGACGCTGCGCGGCCTCCACGCCGCGCGCGAGCGCGAGGTCGATCAGCGCCGACGGCAATGCAGGGACGTCGACGGTGACGAGCTGGTCACCGAGGTCGCTATCGTCTTTCAGCGACGAAGCTGGACGACGCACGATTCCCACGTGTGCCAGGCCGTGCGCCAGTTCGTCGTCCAGATTCACGGCATTGGCGATCATCGTCGCGGCGGCGTCGGCGGTGGCGGCGTTGCGAGCGAGCACCGTCACGCTGTCGGCGATGCCGAGACTGAAGCTGCGCCCGCGCCAGCCACTGGTCGCGATGCCACGCACCGGCAGGCCGGCGTCGAGCGTCAGTTCCGCGTCGAGCGCGTGATCGCGCGAGAGATGTGCGCCCGAGCAGTTCGCGAGATCGGCGAATACGCCGACGCGGTACTGCTGGCCCTGGGCCAGATAAAGCGCGATGTCCCCGCCGTTGTTGATGAACGCGCGCGCGATGCCTTCGCGGGCAAACGCCGTGATCAGTTCATCGGCCACACTGCCCGCCACGGCCGCCATCGGCGTGATGTAGCGCGCGCGATGAGGGTGGCACGCGGACCACATGCGGCGCGCCACCGGGCCATGCAACACGGTGCCGTTCAGTGCGTCATCGATGTGTATGGGCTGCCGAAGCAGCTTCAATTCGCCGACCAGCTCGGATAATACGTCGGCGAAACGCGCCCAGCACGCCTGATACGCGGCCTGCACCGCCGCGGGCTCGCCGTCCGCGCTGAGGATCAGATCGATCGGCCCATGCTGCCAATGCCAGCGGCTTGCATCGAGCCGGGTGCGGGTGGGGGTCATCGGATGGATCGCGTTCTCGTGTGAGCGGAGTTCGTATGATTCGCGCCGTTAGCCGAGCATTGGCGGCATCGCGGGCGGCCACGGATTGTCGGGGTTACGCGCCAGTGTTCGGCGCGAGAGCGGCGCTCCGTCGGTATGCTGCGGCCCGTTCGCGAGCACACTCTCCAATGAGCGCACCGCGTCGAGATGGCCGCCCAGGTCGCGATACGCGTCATACGTCATTGTGAATTCGATTGGCGCGACGATCGCAGGCGTCGGCACCGTGCCGAACGAATGGTCGGGCATGCGCGAGACATCCACCATCACGGTGATGCCGCCGCCAGGCCATACATAGGCCGGCGCGCCCCCACACGTCACGTTCACCTGCTTCTGTTTGATCGCGCGCGTAAGCAGCACCGGGTTCTCAGTCGCACCCGCGCGCAAACTGCCGCCCGCGCCGCCGAGAAACAGCACCGTGGCGAGCGATGGCTCGCAGTTCTCACCAATGCGCTCGACCGTGCGGCGCACCGCGTCCGGCATCGGTGCGATGCGCGGCACGAGGTCCTGGTCGAGTTCGTACCATTGTGCGTGTTCGCCGGTGGTCGACACCATCAGCAAACGCAGACCCGGTTTCGCAACGGCAGGGTCGAAGCCTTCGACGATCGCCAGCGGATCCTGAATGTCGGTGCCGCCCCAGCCCGTGCCGGGATTCGCCACCTGAAAATAGCGGCCGGGCGTCGATTTGCGTCCGCGAATCTTCAGACCCGAACGTGTCATGCCGAGACATCGGCCCGCCTGGTGTTCGGTGAGCACGCCCGTAATGTGATCGTCGACGACCACCACTTCATCGGCATGGCCGAACCATTGCTTCGCGAAGATGCCGATGGTCGCGGAGCCGCAACCCACGCGCATGCGCTGCTCCTCCACGCCGTCGACCACCGGCGCCGCGCCCGCGCGAATCACGAGACTCGCGCCGCCGTCGATGCTCAGTTCCACCGCGTCCTTGTTGCCCAGCGCGAGCATCATGTCGCAGGTCACGCGGCCTTCCTTCCTGCTGCCGCCGGTCAGATGGTGCACGCCGCCGAGGCTCAGCATCTGCGAGCCGTACTCCGCCGTGCTCACGTGGCCGACTATCTCGCCGTGGCAACGCACGTTCGATTGCTCCAGTCCGAGAAAGCGGTCCGTGTCGATCTTCACCTTGAAGCTGCAGTAGCTGAAAATGCCTTCTGTGACGACGGTGATCATATCGACGTCGTCGAGTTTCGAGGCGACGATGAAAGGCGCGGGCTTGTAGTCGGGATAGGTGGACGAAGCGCCGACGCCCGTCACGAACAGCGCCTGTTCGGCAGCGGCATCATGCGCGGCCGACAATCCGCCAAACTCGACCGCAGCTTCCTGCTTTTGACCCGCTTCGTCAGTGGATGGCGAGCGAGCGAGAAAGACGACGGGATCGACGCGAATCAGCCGCCCGTCCGCATTCGCATAACGATCGCACGCGCCCGTGCGCCCCTCGGAGATCTGGCACAGCACCGGACACGCATTGCATTCGATCTTGTTCGACGCCATGCGCTCGCTGCGCGGCGCCGCCTTCTCCAGCACGGTTGGACCGGGCGTCGACGCGGTTTCGCCCTCGACACCGTCTGCACCGAAATCGACCTTCGTATGTTCTGTCATGGTGGGGTTCCCATACGACGACATTACAAGCGGTCCTGCCCGGCCGACGAATCACCCTTGTTTCAGGGCACTTTCGTGTGACTCGCCTATTTTCATGTTGCGGTCACTCACCGTTCATGTAGTATCTTCTACACCAAACTTAATTGAAATCTACTCGATCAAAATTGAGTGTGCAACGAGTTTCGGGTGGGGTTGGCGAATGCTGCGACGCGGCATCGTCACGCGAAACACGCTTCAATCTACGCCGATGCATGAGAACGCGCAGCACGTGCTTCGGCGGTCAAAGCGGGCTTATGATGGAGATGCGCCGTGTCCGGGCAGCTGGTCCGAACGGCTCGCGCGCATGCAGTTCGACTGACGCCAACAACGAGATTCGAGACCACCATGAGTCCCACCGCCGCCCGCAAGCCGGGCGCCACCGGCATCCGTGCGAAACAGGCGCAAGACACGCGCGCCAAGATTCTGAAGGCGGCCATCAAGGTGTTCGCAAAACAGGGTTATGCAAGCGGCCGCGTCGAAAGCATTTCAAAGGCTGCACGCTCGCACGACCGCATGATCTATTACTACTTCGGCAGCAAGGAGCAACTGTTCGTCGAAGTCCTGGAAACGATCTACACACAATTCAACGAAGCGGAAAGCAAACTCGATCTCGATCTGGACGATCCGGTACACGGCCTCGAACAGATGGTCGAGTTCGTCTGGCAGTACTACCTCGATCATCCCGAGTTCGTCACGCTGCTGTCGAGCGAAAACCTGCATCAGGGCAAGCATGCGAAAAAATCGCTGAAGCTCAAGGAAATTTCGGGCTACGCGATTTCCGTCGTGCAGAAGTTATTGGACGCGGGCCATGCGCAAAACGTTTTTCGCGCGGATATCAAAGCGCGCGACGTGTACCTGATGATCGCGTCGCTCGGCTATTTTTATAACGCCAATCAGTACACCCTAGGGGCGTTTCTCGGCGAGCCGTTGATGGAGAAGGCGGCGCTCGAACATTGGCGCGAAGTTATCAAGGATACGGTGTTGCGGGCGGTGCGGGTGGAGTTGACGGTGAATGCGGTGGATAGCCGCGAACTCGGACGCAGCCCCGTGTGAAAACGCCCGCGGGGCGGCGGGCGTGGGCAGGCATAGTCGGGACAACGCGAAACGGTATCGATATCTTACTCGTCCTTTATTGGACCCCGTTGCAGCCCCTCGCTCGAAGTGGGAATACACTCTCCGCTGGCGGCTTGGGGCAAACGGACTTCGCTATAACGCATCCGGTTCAAGTTCCCAACCGACTCGATCAATCCTCTCGCGACCATCAACTTGATACGCTGCGCGTAAAAGACATCGATAATGTCCGGATAAAAACTTGTATCGGAACCCATACCGAGGGAAACGATCAGCGCAACCTTCCGGTAATTGCCGGTCAAATTCCGAAAAAGTGCGGCATCGATCGTTCGCAGATCGGCCTCGCTTAGACGATCTGCTGCCGCCTGTTGTGCGGCGGTCAGAGGCGGGTCGTCTGCATCGTCATCATCGAAATTGTCGTCGTATTCGTCGGTCGATTCGTTCACTTAATTACCTCTTGCAGTTTTTTCAATATAACCGTTAGACATCGGATGGCCTTCGCTCAGTTTCACGCTAACAGACTTCTGATGCATCGAAATAGCGCCATGCTCTAGGATCCTGCGAAACCTTGATACGGATTGCCTCCACATCGGGCAGGCAAACAGCCAGCAAAACACTTGTTAAAATTTCGATACCATATGTTTGGTTTTCTGAAATCTCCGGCGGCGTCGGAGCACGTGACCTTACAGGCTGCGCTCTCCGCGGCACATCCGTCGTCATGGCATTTGACGATTCCGCCATCTGTTGACGAATTCGAACCCAAAGGCGAATTCAATAGCGAGGACGAATAGACCACGGGCAGGCTGAGCAGCGATTGAACGGAAATATCCATCGGTCCGCCGGCCGTCAAGACGCCGGTTTGCGGATTGTAGAGTGCGCGAGGGTCCGGGCCAAGTACAGGCCACGCCTTGGCGAACACGTAACAGTCCATGCACACCGGTTCAACGTCCGTCTGGGAGCCGGTCGTTTGCGATCCCGCCACGCCAGCGGCTGGGACGATAGGTGTCACACCGTTTTCGTAATTATTCAACCATAGGTCGACGGCGTCGCTACTTATCGCGGTGGCCGTGCCGTTGTCCGTCTCCAAAGTACCAGTACGCGAAATCACTTTCCCATCCGGCGAGTAGCCGTATTCGACCTGGAGCTTACGTTTGACGTTACCGCTTTCAGGTACTGCGTTGGCGAAAATCCTGAAAGTGGTAACGCGTCCTCGAGCGTCATAAGCAGCGTCCGCGCTGAACTCATTCAGTGTTACGCCCGCAATCCGGTGCGCAGCGTCGCGCGCGATGATCACTGGCTGCACCCAGCCTGGGAAACGACTGGATACCGATCGAAGATTGCCACTGTTGTCGAAGATCGTTCCCCACGCTCCCGTCATTACGCCGTTCTGATACATCTCAAGATAGGAGAGGTTGTTGCCGACGTAGTACGCGCCGTATGTGGTCTGCTGGCCTTCAGCCGTGTGCGCGTTGAACCCGTTCTCGCCGGTCTGATCGTCCGTTGTCAGGTCGCTGATACCGGTGACATTGCCTTGCGCGTCATATGCGAACGCACGCATTTTTCCTGGGGAAGCAATCATGTACGGACGCAAGGTAGTTGTATCAGCGTAGCGCACAGACGTGACAGTCGTTCCGTTAGCACCGCTTACGATCAGACGCACGGGGCGACCCACATCGTCGTAGGTGTATTTGAATTCACCAACGGGATTTGTCCGCGTCAACAAATTGCCTGACGCATCCCAGGTCAAACTGTTTGCTCCGTTGGGCGAGTTCCCGTTCAACGGACGCAGCATGTCGCCAAGCCATGAATAGTTCAACGTGTTCGAGCCCGTGCCGTCAGTCACGGTTGTCATTCCACTGCTATAGGACAACTGCACGTTACGCGTTGTGTCGGGATGGGTAACTGCAGTCGCACGGCCGATCGCGTCATACGTCCATGTCGCAATTCTCTTCCCCGTCTCGTCAATTACACCAGTGAGTGCTCCGCCGAAACGAGTGTCCTCGTAGACATAGCGGCGCACATTGCCGTCGGGCCATGTCACCGACACGAGATTATTCAGCGCATCGTACGCATATTTTGTGACTCTTCCGGTCGGGTCAGTCATCTGCGTAAGGCGTCGCTTCTGGTCATAGACCAATTGAATGGCTATATCGCCTGCCGGGTTGTAATCGACCGCATGCTCTGAAATCGCAACCAGCAAACCGGCGGCTGGGGAAACTGTCGATGGCGTTGTTGCATCGCTATAGATCAGGGTGAACGTGCGTCCGTTATGTGTATTGACCGAAAGCAATACACCCTGCGGAGAGTACGACTCCGTAGTTTGGGTAGAGAGGTCAACGAGCGTCCAACCCGATCCATCCTGCGTAAGCGCTAGACCGCTAAAGCCGGCCGTGCGCCACGTGCCCGATGTTTTATTGAACGTGATGCGGCTGCCGTCCGCACGGTAGGCAAAGACCAGCGGCATGCTGCTGCCCGCACTCGCCACTCCGAGCTTCAACTGCCAATTATGAAGCCAAAGCGAACCGATGCCGGCGTCGTTGCGGGTCATTGGCTGTGCGCGGTAGGTGCGCCGGAACATCAAAGGTACGTCGTCACCGCTCACAAAATCGGTTTCGGTGAGCGTCATCGCGCCAGTAGCCGGATATACGGGATCGGCTACCGGACAAGTATCTTCAGGCGTTCCATCAGGCGGCGAATTGCACCACTGAGTAATCAGGTCAAGGTTTGCGGTGCATGAATAACTTCCGAGGCCGACCGGGGTGTTGGACGCAGCCGTAAGCCTGCATGACGAAGTACCCTGTACTGCTCCGGATTTCGGATAGAGCGATAGACATGTCGAGTCGCCACCATCCGCGTGGGCTGCATTAGCAAAGAAAAGCAATGCCGATAACACCAGGAATCGATCCAGTCTTCCGAATCGCCACTTTTTTGGTACGAAGTTCTTCATACTTTCCTTCGGCAGACTTATTAATTTTTGTAATAGTCTGAACCAAGGTGCGTCTTTTATTGCTCAGAAATATCCCTTCAAAACGTGGAAATTTCCGCCAATAGAAAAACCTTCGCACGCTTATGATTCAAGCGTTCGTACATACGATACGGGGATTGGCAGCACTGTCTGCTATTCGGCCTTCCAGGTACAGAAGCGTATCGGCGGGCGTGGCCTAACGTCACAAATCGTTGCTGTCTCTATGACTCACGTTTTCATGGAACGACAGTTTGCTTTGTCCATCCTCGCTGTGAGGGCCAAGCGAATGGTTGGCGGAGCAATTCCGACCTGCAACGTGTTTTGCGTGAGGGACGCCCCAAATAAAACACCCTACTGCGATACCCGCATGTAGGGTGGTGGGAAGTGTCAATCATCAAACGCGCCGATCACTGGCGCGCGTTTTTTCATCGCAACATACACGAGAGCAGTCTTACGACTTCACCTCAGCCGCCGCATCATCCTCACGAAACAGCTTATCCGCGAGGTGAAACGCGGAATTAGCCGCCGGCACACCGCAATAAATCGCGGTTTGCAGCAGCACTTCCTTGATCTGCTCGCGCGTCACGCCGTTGTTCTTCGCGGCGCGCAGGTGCAGCGCGAGTTCTTCGCTGCGATTGAGCGCGACCATCATTGCGATGGTCAGCAGGCTGCGCGTATGACGCGGCAAGCCGTCACGCGTCCAGATTTCGCCCCACGCATAGCGGGTGATGAAATTCTGAAACTCCCCGGTCAGCTCGGTGCGGTTCGCAAGCGAGCGATCCACGTGCGCGCTGCCCAACACCGCGCGGCGCGCACCCAGTCCGGCTTCGTAGCGGTCTTCGTCGTTCATTTCGTCTCCGTCAGGAAGTCGAGCACGGTCTTCGTGAAAGCGTCGGCCTTCTCGATGTTTGAAATATGCGAGGCGTCCAGTTCGACATAACGGGCGCCGGGGATCGACTGCGCGAGTTCGCGCCCTTGCGCGGGGGTCGCGGCCAGATCGTGCGTGCCGCTGATCACCAGCGTCGGCACCTTGATGCCGGCCGTTTCAGGGCGCAGATCGGTCGCGTCGATCGCATCGCAATTCGATGCGTAGCCCTCTTTGTCCGTATGCACGAACACGTCGCGGATCATCGCCAGCACCACCGGTTCGCGGTCGAAGTAGTCGGCCGTGAACCAGCGCGGCAGCACCGCGTCGGCCAGCGCGAGCATGCCTTCGCCGCGAGCCTTCGCGGCGCGCGGCACCCAGACTTCCGGCGAGCCGATGCGCGCGGCCGTGTTGCAGAGCACGACACGTTCGAAGCGCTCGCCATGACGCGCGGCCAATGCGACGCCTGTCAGGCCGCCCATCGACAGTCCGCAGAAATTCGCGCGGGCGATCTTCAGCGTATCCATCAGGCCGAGCACGTCGCCAGTCAACTGGTCGATCGTGTACGGACCCTTTGGCGCTTCCGAATGGCCGTGACCGCGCGTGTCGTAGCGCAGCACGCGGAAATGTTTGGACAGCGCCGCGACTTGCGGCGTCCACATTGACAAATCGCTGCCGAGCGAATTCGACAACACGATCCACGGTGCGTTGCCGTGACGGTCGCCGTCGATTCGATAGTGAAGCTCGGTGCCGTTGACTGCGGCGTAGGGCATGCCGGTTACTCCTTGGAATGGGCGCGCTCAGCGCGCGAGGTATGAAGTGCCAGCGCGGCGTCCACATAAGCGTGCGCCTGGCCGACGTATTGAGCGGGGTCGAGCAGCTGCTTCAGGCGCTCGAGCGGAAGATGGGCGGTGACGGCCGCGTCGGCGGCGAGCACCTCGAAGAGCGTCTGCCCGTCGCGGATCGCGGCCTTCGATGCGCGTTCGACCAGATGATGCGCGTCGAGCCGCCCGATGCTGTCTCCGAGCGCGAGCATCACGGCCTCGCCGAGAATCAGGCCGTGCGTGACGTCGAGATTCGCGGCGAGGCGCGGCACGTTCACGCTCAACCCGGCCGCGATCTGTTGGATATTGGCGAGCGCCCCGCCCGCGAGGCGCGCGAGGTCCGGAAGCGCGTCCCACTCGGCTTGCCAGCCGCCGAGCGCGCGCTCGTGTTCCTGAACCATGCCGGCGAACACCGTGGCGACCAGCCCCGGCGCGCGCGTGGCGGCGGTCAGCACGGCCGCGCAGCCGACCGGGTTGCGTTTGTGCGGCATCGTCGACGAACCGCCTTTGCCGGCCGCGGCGGGCTCGGCGAGTTCGTCGATTTCGGTTTGCATCTGCAGCGAGATGTCACGCGCGATCTTGCCGAGCGTGCCGATCAGCATGCCGAACAGCGACGCGGTGTCGGCAATGCGGTCGCGCTGCGTGTGCCACGGCAAAGTGGGGGCGGCCAGGCCGAGTTCTTTCGCGAGCGACTGCGTGACTTGCGGCGCGGCATCGCGCAGACTCGCGAGCGTGCCCGCCGCGCCGCCGAATTGCAGCACCAGCACGCGAGCGCGCAACGCGTCGAGCCGCTCGCGATGACGCAGCAGCGCGTCGAGCCATTGCGCGAATTTCAGGCCGAGCGTGATGGGCAGCGCCTGCTGCAACCAGGTGCGGCCGATCATCGGCGTCGCGCGATGCGCCGCCGCGAGTGTCGCCACCGCGTCGCAGGTGGCTTGCAGGCCATTGTCGAGCAGATCGAAGGTGTCGCGCAGTTGCAGCACCGTCGCCGTGTCGATGATGTCCTGGCTCGTCGCGCCCCAGTGCACGTATTTCGATGCTTCGGCGTCGGCCGCCTTGACGCGCGCGGTGAGTTGTTTGACGAGCGGAATCGCGAGATTGCCGCCGAGCGCGGCGTCGCGCGCAAGCGCGTCTGCGTCGAGCTGGTCGGCCTGGCAGGCCGCTTCGATCGCGGCCACGGCGGATGAGGGAATCACCCGATGCGCGGCCGAGGCGCGCGCGAGCGCCGCTTCCACGTCGAGCATCCGTTGCAGCGTCGCGCGCGGCGCCCAGATGTCGTTCATCGGCGGTGTGCCGCAAAGAAGGCCGGTTAGACGGGCACTGGAGTCGAGCATGATGACGTCGAGAGTCGAGGGAATCGGGATGAAGATTTGGCGCGGCTTGCCGAGCGCGCCGACACGCTGCGTTGGACGCAAGCGTAGTGTTGAGGCTCAACGCGACGCATACCGCTTAGCGTCGCATGCACTGTAGACAACCTGGCGCACACAACGTTGCGGCGTATTGTGCGCCAAACGCGGCCGACATGTCGTTCAGGTTGGCATGCCGGCCGGGATGAGGCTCATGACTCATTCCCGCCTCACGTCACTCCGAGACGCCAAGCGCGGCAGGGAGCCTGCGCGCTGCCACTCACTCACCGTCATGGCGCGCAGACAACTCGAGGCGCACCACGCCCACGCGTTTCGTCAGGCCGCGCGGGCCGCTTGCGTGCCGTCGATCAGCGGCACACCGGTCAGCTTGTGCAGCGCATCGAAATCGATGTCCGAGAAGATCTCGCGCACCACGAGCCCCTGCCCGGTGACGTCGATCATCGCGAGGTCCGTGTAGATGCGGTCGACGCAAGCCACACCCGTCACCGGATACGTGCACTCGGCGGCGATCTTGCTTTCGCCCTGCTTGGTCAGGTGCTCCATCATCACGTAGACCTGTTTCGCGCCGATCGCCAGATCCATCGCGCCGCCGACCGCGGGAATCGCGTCGGGCGCGCCGGTGTGCCAGTTCGCCAGGTCGCCCTTGGCCGACACCTGGAACGCGCCGAGCACGCAGAAGTCCAGATGGCCGCCGCGCATCATCGCGAACGAATCCGAGTGATGGAAGTAAGCGCCGCCGGTGAGCAGCGTGACGTGCTGCTTGCCGGCGTTGATCAGTTCGTCGTCTTCCTCGCCCTTGGCGGGCGCGGGGCCCATGCCGAGCAGGCCGTTTTCGCTGTGCAGGAAGATTTCCTTGTCGGCGCCGAGGTGGTTGGCCACCAGCGTCGGCACGCCGATGCCGAGGTTGACGTAAGCGCCTTCGGGGATGTCCAGCGCAACGCGCTTGGCCATTTCATCGCGGGTCAGTTTTTTCATGTCGGGTCTCCGGTTAGGCGGCAGCGTCGTGAGGATTGGGCATCGGCGCGTGTGCGGCTTGCGGCACTTCAATCACGCGTTGCACGAAAATGCCCGGTGTCACGATGTTTTCCGGGTCGAGCGCGCCGAGCGGCACCACTTGCGACACCTGCACGATCGCGGTTTTGGCCGCGCTCGCCATGATCGGGCCGAAGTTGCGCGCGGTCTTGCGATAGACCAGGTTGCCCCAGCGGTCGCCCTTATATGCCTTGATCAGCGCGAAGTCCGCATGCAGCGGCGACTCCAGCACGTAATGCTTGCCGTCGATCAGACGGGTTTCCTTGCCTTCGGCGAGCTTGGTGCCGTAAGCGGTAGGCGTGAAGAAACCGCCGATGCCCGCGCCCGCCGCACGGATGCGTTCCGCGAGGTTGCCTTGCGGCACCAGTTCGAGTTCGATCTCTCCCGCGCGATACAGCGCGTCGAACACGTACGAGTCGGTCTGGCGCGGGAACGAGCAGATGATCTTGCGCACGCGCTTCGCCTTGAGCAGCGCCGCGAGGCCGATGTCGCCGTTGCCCGCATTGTTGTTGACGATGGTGAGGTCGCGCGCGCCCTGCTCGATGAGCGCATCGATCAGCTCCGACGGCATGCCGGCCGTGCCGAAGCCGCCGATCATGACGGTCGCGCCGTCGTGGACGTCGGCGACGGCCGATTGAAGTGACTCGAAAATCTTGTTGATCATGTCGAATTTCCTTGTGGGGCGCTGCGTGCCGCCGGGCTGGCCGCCCGGGAATGGCAGGGCTTGCGGGACGGTCTGCGGGCCCATGCTGGCGGCGGCTCGCCGATAGGGATGCGGGCTGGCGCCTTCGCTTGGTTCACTGCCGAGTTTGTTCGTTACGTGAACATCGATTCGTTTAGCGAACGCTCAGGCGATTATGGTTGTCCTCCGGGCGGCTTGTCAAGGCAGGGAAATCCCCCTTAATCATAGGTTCTTGTCCGCGATATGGGCGGGTTCGTTGCGCTCGGCGACGGTATCGCACGGCGAGACACAAGCTCGGGTCGCCCTCGTTGGGTCTGCGGGCGCAGAGGCAAAAGCAAAATCGCACTATCCTAAAAGAGGATTTTTCCACTACCCTTTATGCTGAAGGCAGATAACTACCCGCCAGCGCCACGCCCAGCACCCCAAGTCCATAAAAGCATGTCCGAGACACATCTGGATCTGAACCTGATCCCCTATCTGGTCGCGATGGAAGACGCCCGCAACGTGAGCCGCGCCGCCGAGCAGCTCGGCGTCAGCCAGCCGCGCGTGAGCACCGCACTGGGCCGCCTGCGCGAATACTTCGACGACCCGCTGTTCGTGCGCACGTCCAAAGGCATGGAGCCCACGCCGCGCGCGCTCGCGATCCTGCCCGCAGCGCGCGACGCGCTGCTGCGCATCGAGAAAGGCATGCTCGACGTGCAGGAGTTCGATCCCGCCACTAGCACCCACACCTTTTCGATCGCACTGTCCGACGTCGGCGAAATCGTCTTTCTGCCGCGGCTTCTGCAACTGTTCGCCGAACGCGCGCCGTCCGCGAATCTGCGCTCGGTGACGCTGTCGCCCTCGCAGGTGGAACGCGGGCTCGAATCGGGCGACGTCGATCTCGCGGTCGGCTATTTCCCTGATCTGGCCGGCAATAACTTCTTTCAGCAGCGGCTCTTCACCCACCGCTTCATCTGCCTGATGCGCTCAGGCCATCCGCTTTCGAAAGCGCCGCTCACGCTCGCCCAATACGTGGCGTCGGGCCATGCGGTCGTACGCGCCGAGGGACGCAGCCAGGAAGTCCTCGAACAGTACCTGGAGAAGAAGCGCATCAAGCGCCGTGCGGTGCTCGAAACGCCGCACTTCATGAGCCTGCCGTTCATCCTCGCGCGCAGCGATCTGCTCGCGACGGTGCCGCACGCGATCGGCTTCGCGTATGTGTCCGAGCATGCGTCGATCACGCTGGTCGAGCCGCCGCTGCCGTTGCCGCGCTTCGATCTGCGCCAGCACTGGCATCGCAAGTTTCATAACGATCCGCGCTTGAGCTGGCTGCGCGGCGTGGTCGCCGAACTCTTCAACGACGCGATGGACGAGTGGCCGAAGTGAACGCTCCCGCAGCAGCCCTGCTTGGGGCCTGCTTCGCGGCAACGGCGGTCGCCGCCGGCGCGCCCCGACAGCGAAAGGGGACATCGGCACGACTGAACGCAAAACATGGAACAATGGCCGCACTCATTGACCCCGCGCGCCCGTGAGCGTCGACGCGCGATCCCGGAGGAGCAACGCATGACCAGCAGCAACGCAAACAAGACCCAATCCGCAGTGGAACGCCCGAGCCGCGAGGAAGCAGAAGCCGCCGTGCGCGTGCTGTTGCGCTGGGCCGGCGACGATCCGCAACGCGAAGGCCTGCTCGACACCCCGGCGCGCGTGGTGCGCTCCTATGAGGAGTTCTACGCGGGCTACCAGGTCGACCCGCGCGAGATCCTTGCCCGCACTTTTTCCGAAGTGGACGGCTACGATGAAATGATCGTGCTGAAAGACATCCGCTTCGAAAGCTATTGCGAACACCACATGGTGCCGATCATCGGGCGAGCACACGTCGCGTATCTGCCGCAGCATCGGGTGGTGGGCATCTCGAAGCTGGCGCGCCTCGTCGATGCGTTCGCCAAGCGGCTGCAGATCCAGGAAAAGATGACCGTGCAGATTGCCGATACGTTGAACGAAGTACTTCAGCCCGCGGGCGTCGGTGTGATCCTCGAAGCCGCGCATCAGTGCATGTCGACGCGCGGTGTGCACAAGGC
Organism: Paraburkholderia sp. SG-MS1; assembly: GCF_012275575.1. Classification (GTDB taxonomy): domain Bacteria; phylum Pseudomonadota; class Gammaproteobacteria; order Burkholderiales; family Burkholderiaceae; genus Paraburkholderia. The sequence continues at coordinate 19,259 of NZ_NPIH01000062.1, forward strand.
CGGCGTCACGATGGTCACGTCGCGCATGCTCGGCACGTTTCGCACGGACCCGTCGACGCGGCGCGAATTTCTGTCGATCGTCGGCAATCCGGGCGCGGTGGCGATCGCCAATACCTGAGCGCGGCGGCGTAGCCGCAACGGCCGAACGCGCAGCCGCTCACGTCGTGCCGCGCGGCAGGCGCTTGCGGCCGAACGTGGCAAGCAGCACCGCACCCAGCACTCACGCGACGCCCGCCAGTTGCGCCACACCCACGGGCTCGCGCAGCACGAGCGCGGCGAACGCCACCGCGCTTACCGGCACGAGCGCGGTCGTCAGTCCGGCTTCCGCGCCGCTGATGCGCGCGGCGCCCGCATACCAAAGCAAGAAGCCCAGCACGGTCGGCACGAGCGCGTAATACAGCACGCCGCGCAGCGCAGGCGCATCGACGGGCGTACGCCACGGCGTTTCGAAGCAGGCCGGCACCAGCGCCACCGCGAGCCCGATCCCGCACATCAGCGCCGACAGTGGCAGCGGCGCGACCGGCGTGCGCAGCTTGCGGTTGAGCAGGATAAACAGCGCCTCGCAGACCACCGCCGCGAACACCAGCGCGTTGCCCGTGAGCGAGCCGCCCGCGTGCGGCGCGGCGAGCTCGCCTCCGGGCACGGTACACACGAGCACACCCGCGGTCGCGAGCACGATTGCACCGAGCAGCGCAGGCGCGGGACGCTCGCCGAGTGCAAACATCGCGACGCCCGCCGAGACAGCGGGCAAGGTGCCGGCGATCACACCGGCATCGACGGCCGACGCGAGCCTCATCCCGCTAATGAGCAACACCGTATAACCGACGCTGCCCGCGCCGGCCTGCGCGATCACGAGCAAGGTATCGCGCCGGTCGAGGCGCGGCCAGCGCACGCCGCGCCAGCGCATGATCAGCACGAACAGCGCAAACGCAATCGCGAAGCGCAGCGCGGTCGCGCTGAACGGCGGCAATCCGGCCGCGATCGTCTTGCTGACCACCACCGTGCTGCCGACGCCGAGCATCGCCAACGCGCAAAACAGGTATCCCGCGTAGCGCGAGTTCATGGTGTCGTCCTGTTGGTTCGGAAAGTAGAGATGAGCCCAGAGTAGGTGGACTGGCGCCCACGGTCTTGAACGAAATTGCAGCGCCACTCCAGGCTAACGGGCCGGGCATGCGCCCGTCGCGCATCGCGTTCGCACGATGGCGGCAAGCTCGCCCTCCCCGCTTGCCGGCCCACCCCGGGCGTGCCGGGGCGGAATCGGGAGGCCGCCGCCAACGGCCTTCCGCCACGCAACCCATCGGGTATCCTGAGCGGAGGACGCATCGGGAACGTACTTTGCATCGACGCTTCGCAGTCCGCGCAGCACGCCGGCCAACCGCACTCACAGGAGCGCCTCAATTGGTAGCCTTTCCGTCTTCGGCGGTGTCAACCTGGGGCGGCGCGGTCGTATTCCTCAACGTCCTGCTGACACGCCTCGGCGTGCCGATCCCGGCGGTTCCCGTGCTGCTCTTCGCGGGGTCGGCAATCGCTGCCGGCACCCTGTCCTTCTGGCCGATCCTCGGCGCGGCGGTGGTCGGCGCGGTACTGGGCGACGGCGCCTGGTTCACTGCCGGCCGCCTTTATGGCCGCAAGCTACTCGCGATGCTCAGCCGCCTGTCTCCCGCGGTCGATTTCAGAGTCGAGACCGCACGCTCTCTGTTCGAGCGCTTCGGCGTCCCGCTCGTGTCGATCTCGAAGTTCGTCCCTGGGCTCGGCTTCATCACGCCGCCGCTGATGGGCACGACCGCCGTCGACATCCGCATTTACGCGGTCTGGGATCTGGCCAGCGCGCTCGCCTGGGCGACGTTCTGGCTGCTCGGCGGCGCCGCCGCGCAACGGGAGCTGCACATGCTGCACGACTTCGTCGAGTCGCGCGGCGGGACGATCGTCGATATTCTCGCGGGCGCGGCGCTGATTTTTCTGCTCTACCGTCTGTACCAGCGACGCCGCGAACGGCGCCGGCTCGCGGACGCCACATCGGCACAACGCGCCGCCGGAGGATGGCGCCGCATCGCGCCGTCGCTGGTGCTCGATGCACGCCCGGACACGCCCGCGTTCGCGCCGAGCCGCATTCCCGGCGCGCTCGCGCTCTACCCTCACTCGCCCGAGCAGATCGACGGCGCGCTGCGCGCGCATGACATGGTGATTTACTGCATCTGCCCGGATAGCGCGACCGCCGTCGAGGTCACGCAGCGCATGCGCAGCAACGGCTACACGCGGATTCGCGCGCTGCGTGGCGGACTCGATGCGTGGCAGCGGCGCGGCTTCCCCGTCGAACCGCTTACGCGAGCCGATGAACCCGGTATCGGCCAACGCGCGGCGCCGCGTGGCAACACGCGCGGTGCGATCACGCTGCGCGGGTTTGCGCCGCGCAGTAGTACGGGGACGTGAAGGTCATGTAAGCCGCGCCTCCAGCCACAGCCCCTGGCCAAGCCCTTTCACGCCGACGGATCCGGCGCCATCGAGGGCGCCATCCCCTGCGCCGAACTGACCCGGTTGCGGCCGCCCGCTTTGGCCGCGTAAAGCTGCCGGTCGGCGGCAGCCAGCAGATCGAGCGCGCGCTCGCCCGCCGCCGGCAGGCCGGTCGCGCAGCCGACGCTCACGGTCACCGTGACCCCTTCGCCATGGCTTTGCACGACATGCCGGCCCTGCACCTTGCGGCGGATTTTCTCGGCGACGCTCAGCGCGCCCTCGGCCGACGTGTCCGGCAACACCACCGCGAACTCCTCGCCGCCGTAGCGTGCCACCACGTCGACCGAGCGCCGCACCGCCGCCGAGATGCATTCAGCCACCGTGGTCAATGCTTCGTCGCCACTTGCGTGACCGTACGCGTCGTTGAAGTGCTTGAAGTGATCGATGTCGATAAACAGCACCGACAACGGCTGCCCGCTGCGCCGCGCACGCCGCCATTCTTCATCGAGCCGGTTATCGAGCACGCGGCGATTGCCGAGCCCGGTCAATGGATCGGTCGCGGCGAGGCGCATCAGCGCGGCTTGCGCGCGCAGCTTGTCGCGCAACGCGAACGCCAGCAGCCACGAAATCATCACGAACACCGCGCCGAATGTCAGCGTGAGCACGCCGGCGATGCGGCTGCGACGCCACCACCGTTCGAGCACTTCATCGACGGCGGGCGCCACCGCCGCGATCAGCGGCGTGCCCGGCACGCGAGCGTAGGTGTACATGCGCCGCACGCCGTCCATCGCCGACACCGCCTCGTACGTACCGGCATCGCGCGCGGACATCATTTCGAACGTCGGTGACTTCGCTATGCTCGAGCCGATATCACGCGCGGAAAACGGCTTGCGCGCGAGCAAAGTGCCGTCGTCCATCACGACGAACACCGAGCCCAGTTTGCCCGTGTCGATGCGGTCCAGCAGATGCTGGAAATACTCGATACGAATAGCCAGCAGCGCGACACCGGCAAATGCGCCGTCGGCGCCGTCGATGCGCCGCGTGAGACCGATCGACAGTTTCCCGTCACGCAGACGCGAATGGAACGGGTGCGAGAAATACAGGCCGACGCTCGGGCTGCGCTGATGTGCGAGGAAATAATCACGATCGGCGAGGCGAACGGTGGCATTGACCTCGTCGTTCTGCGACGCAAGCACCTCGCCGTTCGGGCCGATCAGATAGGCGCCGCCGAGATAGGCCGCGGTGGTCGCGCGGTCGAACAGCACCTCGCGGCGCACCTCGGGGGGAAGCGCTAGCGCGGCCTCGTCGCGGGCGCCGTCCACTATCGACTGCAGCGACAAATCGTAGATTTCGACATTGCGTTCGAGGTCGCTGGAAATGATCGAAACGAGGTTCTGCGACGTTTGGCGCGCATGATCGAGCGCGTCGGCGCGGCCCATGCCGAGCGTGAGCAGGGTCAAGCCCGCCATGGCCACCGCGACCAGCGTCCCGGCCATCCCGGCGACCAGCGGATGGTTGCCCACATACCGCGTCACGCCGGCTCCGGCCGCGCGCAGTCTCTTGCGCAGCCGACGGCGCAGCGAAAGCGATTGACGTGCCACGTGCGCAGCGCCTCCTTGACAAGTGATCCGCGCGGCCCGGCATGAGCGGACGCTCTGCCCATATCGTTATGCAAGCCGCCGGA
>NZ_NPIH01000063.1 GCF_012275575.1 Paraburkholderia sp. SG-MS1
CCCGCTCTCCAGATCAAACCAGTTCGCGATACAACGCCAGGTACCGCTCCGCCGACGCCCCCCAGCCGAAGTCCTGCCGCATCGCGCGGCGCTGCGCGGCCTTCCATTCGGTGCGTCGCCCATACAGCGCGAACGCACGGCGAATCGCGGCGGAGAGCCCCTTCGGGTCGAAGCATTCGAACACGAAGCCGGTGGCGAGATCGTCGGCGAGATTTTCGAGCGACGCGTCCGCCACTGTATCCGCGAGGCCGCCGACGCAATGCACGAGCGGCAGCGAGCCATACGCGAGCGCATAGAGCTGCGTGAGCCCGCACGGCTCGAAACGCGACGGCACCGCGATCACGTCGCTGCCCGCGACAATCGTATGCGCGAGCGTCTCGTCGAAACCGAGTTCCACGGCGACTGACTCTGGATGCGCCTGCGCGACCCGCTTCAGGCCATTCTCCAGCGCCGGGTCGCCGGTGCCGAACACGACCAGTTGCCCCCCACGCTTGACGATCTCGGGCACCGCGCCAAGCAGCAGATCGAGGCCCTTCTGTTCGGTCAGACGGCTCACCACGCCGAACAGCAGCGCATCGCTTTTCTGCGCGAGGCCGAAGCGTTTTTGCAATGCCTCCTTGCAGGCGAGCTTACCGGCGAGGCGCGTGGCGCTGTAGTGGTTGTCGAGCAACGCATCGTCGGCGGGGTTCCAGACTGCGTAGTCCACCCCGTTGAGAATGCCGCTCAGATCGTGCGAGCGATGGCGCAGCAGTGCGTCGAGCCCGCCGCCCTGGGCGAGCGTCTGGATTTCGCGCGCATAGGTCGGGCTGACGGTCGTGATGCGGTCACTGTAGAACAGCCCCGCCTTCAGAAACGACAACTGCCCGTAGAACTCGATGCCGTACATGCTGAAAAAATCGTCCGGCAGCGCGAGCTGGCCGAACTGATGCGCGGGGAAAACGCCCTGATACGCGAGGTTGTGCACCGTGAAGACGCTGCGCGCGAGCGCGCGGCCATGCTGGCGCTCGGCCGCTTTCAGATAGGCCGGCGCGAGCCCCGCATGCCAGTCGTGCGCGTGGACGATCTGCGGCGACCACGCCGGGTCCAGCTGCTGCGCCAGTTGCGCGGCTACCCAGCCGAGCAGCGCGAAACGCTGCGCGTTGTCGCCGTAGGGCACGTGTTCGTCGTTCAGGTAGGGGTTGCCGGGCCGGTCGTACAGCGTATCGGCGCGAATCACGTAGACGACCAGACCGTTCGACGGCAGCGTACCCCGCTCTAGCGTCACGCCCGGCGTGTCGAAGCGGCGCCCCAGCTGCGCGACCGGATGCAGGTCGGCGAGACCCGCGAGCACCGCGGGAAAGCCGGGCAGCAGCACCCGCACGTCGGCGCCGCGCTCGATCAGCGCGGGCGGCAGCGCGCCCGCGACGTCGGCGAGACCGCCCGTTTTGAGGAGGGGATACAGCTCGCTTGCGACGTGCAGGGCGCGAATCGTCATAGGCCGGGTCTCGTTCCTGAGTGAGGGTTGTGCGCCAGCTCATGCCGCGAGAAGCAAGACCGGGCTGGGGATGTTCGGCGGACGACCGCCGTGCGCGTCACTTCACCGCCTGCTTCTGGCGCAGCGCTTCGGGCGTGACCAGCACGACGCCATCGTCGGTGCGATAGAAGCGCTCGGCGTCGGCCACCGGATCTTCGCCGATCACCGTGCCATCCGGTATCGCGCAGCCGCGGTCTATCACCACCTTCTGCAGCCGGCAGCTCGCGCCGACTGTGACCTGTGGCAACAAGACTGCCTCATTGATATTACAGAACGAACTCACCTTCACGTTCGACGACAACACCGAGCGCGAAATCTGCGAGCCCGAGATCACGCAGCCGCCGCACACGATCAGATTGTTGCCCGAGCCTTGCAGCCCCTTCATGTCGCGTACGAACTTCGCGGGCGGCAACTGCTCCTGATACGTCCAGATCGGCCAGTTGCGGTCGTACAGGTCGAGCGTCGGGATCGTCGAGGCGAGGTCGAGATTGGCGGCCCAGTACGCGTCGATCGTGCCGACGTCGCGCCAGTACGGCTCCACGTTCGGGTCCGAGGACACGCACGACATGCTGAACGGATGCGCGATCGCTGTGCCTTGCGTGACGACGCGCGGCAGGATGTCCTTGCCGAAGTCGTGATCGGTATCGATGCTGGAGATGTTCTCTTCGAGCAGCGTGTACAGGTAGTCGACGCTGAACACGTAGATGCCCATGCTGGCGAGCGCCGTATCGGGACGGCCGGGGATCGCGGGCGGGTCGGCGGGCTTTTCGACGAAGCCGGTCACGCGGCGATTCTCATCCACCGCCATCACGCCGAACGCGACCGCGTCCATGCGCGGCACCTCGATGCAGCCGACCGTGCAGTCCGCGCCGCTTTCCGCATGGTCGGCGATCATGCGCGTGTAGTCCATCTTGTAGATGTGGTCGCCCGCGAGCACCACCACGTATTTCGGCCGGATCGAACGGATGATGTCGAGGTTCTGGAACACCGCGTCGGCGGTGCCGCGATACCAGTGCGCCCCTTCCACGCGCTGCTGCGCGGGCCACAGGTCGATGAACTCGCCGAATTCGCCGCGCAGGAAACTCCAGCCGCGCTGCATGTGCCGCAAGAGCGAATGCGCCTTGTACTGCGTGACCACGGCGATGCGGCGGATGCCGGAGTTCAGACAGTTGGACAGCGCGAAGTCGATGATCCGGTATTTGCCGCCGAAGTGCACCGCCGGCTTGACGCGCTTGTTGGTGAGCGGCCCGAGCCGCGTGCCCCGTCCGCCCGCGAGCACGATGGCGAGGGTGGTGCGCTGAATATCGGTGTGCCGCGCTGGAGTGTCCATGTCTGTCTCCTTTGCCGACCGCGGCGAGTGCACAGCACTGACGCCGGTCGCCTGCAAGATAGTTGCTGAGTTATAGGCCCGGATGGTGTAAGCCACTTGCTTCGCGCTGATGATTCGGGCTGCCAGGTGCTCCATCGACGCGGGGCCTGTCAGCTAGTTCTAGCACCGATTGGTCCCGAGCGAGAGTGCGAATTGCCCTCGGGCCGCGCGCGCGTCCATCTTGCGCACGATCGACTCTTGCACGGCGCTCATCCGTGCGGCACTGCACATAGAGCGTGAGGTCAGCGAGCGCAATATGCATGCCAAACCGGCCGACACGGCGGCGGCCTGCGCGACTGGCGGCACAGTCCAGCGGCGCGTCGTAGAATCGTGCGCTCTCGCGCCGCAGGCCGAAGGGCGGCGACCCGCCGCTCGGTCTTGCAGGTGCCCCTGCCGCGTCTTTTTTTGCAAAAAAATCCGATGAGTTATCGCCGCCATTCACTGCTTGCCCTGTTGAGCTTCTGCGCATGGGCTGCTGCATCCGCCGTTTGCTCTGCTTCGGCCGCCACGCCGCAGAACGCCGCCGCTGCGGGGATGAGCGGGGCCAGCCCGGTCTCCGCGAGCGCCGCCGCGCCTGTTGCCGATAACAGCGGTCCGGCTTACGGGCCCGAGTTGCAGGGCTTTACCTATCCCGCGCCGCTCGGGCGCTTCGAGTTCACGTCGCAAGGTGTGCCGCTGCAGATGGCCTACATGGACGTCAAACCCGCCACGCCTAACGGCCGCACGGCGGTGTTGCTGCATGGCAAGAACTTCTGCGCAGCGACGTGGGACGCGACCATTCATCGGCTGAGCGATGCCGGCTATCGCGTGATCGCGCCGGACCAGATCGGCTTCTGCAAATCGAGCAAGCCCGAGCACTATCAGTACAGCTTTCAGCAGCTCGCGCGCAACACGCATGCGCTGCTGGAATCGCTCGGCGTGAGCGACGTGACGATGATCGGTCATTCGACCGGCGGCATGCTGGCGATTCGCTATGCGCTGATGTATCCCCGCGAAACGCAGCAACTCGTGCTGGTGAATCCGATCGGTCTCGAAGACTGGAAGGCGAAGGGCGTGCCGTCGCTGTCGGTGGACCAGTGGTATGAGCGCGAACTGAAGACGAGCGCCGACGGCATCCGCCGCTACGAGCAGGCCACCTATTACGCGGGCCAGTGGCGCGCGGACTATGAACCCTGGGTGCAGATGCTGGCGGGAATGTACCGCGGCCCGGGCAAGCAGATCGTCGCGTGGAATTCCGCGCTGCTGTACGACATGATCTATACGCAGCCGGTCGTGTATGAACTGGGGCAGTTGAGCATGCCGACGCTATTGCTGATCGGGCAGAAGGACACCACCGCGATTGGCAAGGACGCGGCGCCGCCTGCGGTGCGTGCGCAGATTGGCCATTATCCGGAACTGGGCAAGGCGGCCGCGAAGGCGATCCCGCATGCGACGCTCATCGAGTTCGCGGAACTGGGGCACGCGCCGCAGATGCAGGACCCGCAGGCGTTTCATAAGGCGCTGCTGGACGGAATGGCGGCGGTGCCGGCGAATCGCTGAATGCGAACTTTTGTGGGCAAGCCGGTCGGCGCCTGACTGGCCGGCTGTCTGAGCAAAAAACAAGGGCGGCCAATGTGGCCGCCCTTTTTCATGCACGGGGGCGCGACTACTTCCCGGCACTCAACTCGTCACGCACTTGTGCGCCGATCTCGAACGATCGCAGCCGCGCTGCGTGATCGTAGATCTGCGCGGTGAGCATCAATTCGTCGGCACCTGTCTGATCGATGATCGACAACAGGCCTGCGCGCACCGCCTCGCGATCGCCGAGCACGGTGCACGCGAGCGAATGCGCGACGCCGTTCAATTCCATCTCCGACGCATCGATCCGCTCGACCGGCGGCTGCAACTGGCCGGGCGTGCCGCGCCGCAGGTTGATGAACTGCTGCTGCAGCGAGGTGAACAGACGCTGCGCTTCCTCGTTGGTATCGGCAGCGAACAGGTTGACGCCGACCATCGCATGCGGTTTGTCGAGCGTCGCCGACGGCCGGAACTGCGAGCGATAGACCTCCAGCGCGGTGAGCATGTAATCGGGCGCGAAGTGCGACGCGAACGCGAACGGCAGGCCGAGCGCCGCGGCGAGTTGCGCGCTGAACAGCGACGAGCCGAGCAGCCACAGCGGCACGTGCAGCCCCGCGCCCGGCACCGCGCGAATGCGCTGGCCCGGCACGGGATCGGCGAAATAGCGTTGCAACTCGACGACGTCGTCGGGGAAAGAATCGGCGCTGTTCTGCAGATCGCGGCGCAGCGCGCGAGCGGTGCTCTGATCGGTGCCCGGCGCGCGGCCGAGACCGAGGTCGATCCGATCGGGGTAGAGCGACGCGAGCGTGCCGAACTGCTCTGCGATGACGAGCGGCGCGTGGTTCGGCAACATGACGCCGCCCGAGCCGACGCGGATCGTCTTCGTGCCGCCCGCCACATAACCGATCACCACCGACGTCGCCGCGCTGGCAATGCCTGTCATGTTGTGATGTTCCGCGAGCCAGAAGCGGCGGTAGTTCCACTTTTCCGCATGCTGCGCGAGATCGAGCGTATTTCTGAACGCGTCCGCCGGCGTGGCGCCCGCGGTGACTGGCGAAAGGTCGAGGACCGAGAAGGGGATCATTGTCTGTTCGTTTGCTGTTTCCGGCGCTCTCGCGCGATGGGGGCATTGTGGCAAAGGTTGCGTTTTTCTGCTGACGGTGCGCGGATGTCCACGTTCGTCGAAGGGGGTTTGGGCCGCCGCCGGCTCGCTCAAACGTTACATGCAAAGCCGATATACATATGGCCGATCAATATTTAACAAGCGCATGTCGCGCTGCTACCGTAAGCCCCTCGAACGGCGTCACGCAGCCGGCGCAACACGCCGCCGCACCGCCGGGCAACCATTCAGGGAGACGCCGACGTGTCCATCGAATTCATCGGTATGATCCAGACCCGCAAGGTGTCTGAAACTCACGCGCCGCAAGGTCCCGCCGTCGACATCGGCTACGTTGGGCAATTCGCCCGCGCACATGAAGCCGCGGGCTTCGACCGCATTCTCGTGCCGCATCATTCGACCAGCCCCGACGCGCTGCTCACGGTGGCTCACGCAGCGAACGTGACGAGCCGTGTGCACTTCATGCTCGCGCACCGGCCGGGTTTCGTCGCGCCGACGCTCGCCGCGCGCCAGCTGGCGACGCTTGATCACTACTCGGGCGGACGCCTCGCGGTGCACATCATCTCCGGCGGCGACGATGCCGAACAACGCCGCGATGGCGACTACCTGTCGCACGACGAACGCTACGCACGTACCGACGAATACCTGCATATCCTGCGCCGCATCTGGACCGAGACGAAACCTTTCGATCATGCGGGCAAGTACTATCGCTTCGAGCAGGGCTTCTCCGAAGTCAAGCCCGTGCAGCAGCCGCATATTCCGGTGTACTTTGGCGGCGCGTCGGCGCCCGCGCGCGACATCGCCGGCCGTCACGCGGACGTCTACGCGCTGTGGGGCGAGTCGAAAGCCCAGGTGCGCCAGCAGGTGGCCCGCGTGCGCGAGCAGGCCGCGAAGCACGGCCGCAGCGTGCGCTTCTCGGTGTCGTTCCGGCCGATTCTCGCGGCCACCGAAGCCGCCGCGTGGGAGCGCGCGGAGCACATCCTCGCCGAAACGCGGCGGCTGCGCGCGGCACAGGGGCTCGGCGTCGGTGGTCCGGCGCAAAGCGAAGGCGCGCGGCGTCTGCTCGCGGCATCGGGCGAGTCGGATCGCGCCGACGAGCGCTTGTGGACCGGCATCGCGCGCGAAATCGGCGGACGCTCGAATTCGACCGCGCTGGTCGGCACGGCGGAACAGGTCGCCGATACGCTCGTTGAATATCACGCGCTCGGGGTGTCGACGTTCCTCGTGCGCGGCTTCGATCCGTTGGAAGACGCGATCGAATACGGCCGTGAACTGATTCCCGCGACCCGTGAACGCATCGCGCGCGTCGAGCGCGCGGCGGCCTGAACGGAGGCGCGCATGTCCGATCTCTCTCTCGCCGCAGTCGGCTCCCCGCGCCCAGCCGAGCCGCCGACGCTCGCGCGTCACGCGCCGCTGCGCAAGTTCTGGTTCGACGATGTGCCGCCGCGCGAGAGCATCGCGGCCGAACGCCGTCATCGGCAGGAACGGCTGGCCGTCGCGTTTCGTCTGTTTGCGCGTTATGGCTTCGATCAGGGGCTCGCCGGCCATATCACCGCGCGCGACCCCGAGTGGCCCGATCACTTCTGGGTCAATCCGTTCGGCAGGCACTTCAGCCGTATCCGCGTGTCCGACCTGCTGCTGGTGAATGCCGAAGGCGAGATCGTGGTCGGCGAAGGGCCGTTGAATCAGGCGGCCTTCGCGATCCACGCGGCTATCCATGAAGCGCGCCCCGACGTAATTGCGGCGGCTCACACGCATTCGCTGTACGGCAAGGCGTGGTCGACGCTCGGCCGCACGCTCGATCCGCTGACTCAGGATGCGTGCGCGTTCTATCAGGACCATGCACTGTTCGACGATTTTCGCGGCGTCGTGCTCGACACGGAGGAGGGCGCGCGAATCGCGGCGGCGCTCGGCGAGCGCAAGGCGGTGATCCTGAAGAATCACGGCATCCTCACGGCGGGCCCAAGCGTCGAAGCGGCGGCCTGGTGGTATATCGCGCTCGACAACGCGTGCCATACGCAATTGCTCGCGCAAGCCGCGGGCACCCCGCAAGCGATTGCGCACGACGTCGCCGCGCTCACGCACGAGCAGGTGGGCCGCCCGGGCGGTGCGCTGTTTGCATTCCAGAGCCTGCTGGAAGGGCTCGTGGAAGCGGAGCCCGACGTGCTCACTTGAGCGCGTCTCGACGACGCCGCACGCTTGCGGTTCGCGGCGCGCATCGCACGCGGATGGCAGGTGGATCGCACGCGGATCGCACGCGGATCGGCGGGCGACGCCCGTTTCGCGCACGCCGGCGCTGCGCTGCGCGAACGGCCTGCCGCGATGAACTGGCGTCTGCGTTGCGTTGCGTTGCGTTGCGTCCCAGCGCTCGCGCGGATGGCATGAGCGCGCGACGCGAGTCTATCCCTTTTCGAAACCCATCCATGACCCAGAGATTGAGGCCGGACCGGCTGCGCGCATTCGTCGGCCAGATCGCGTCGCTTGTCGGCGAAGCCGCGCATGACGACGCGAACCATGAATCTCACGACGCGTTGCAGAGCGCAGCCCGCAGGGAAGCGCGTCTGCTCGAAGCGGGCGCCGCCGCATTGCGCGAACTGATCGCCCACGACGACTGGCTGCCCGATGCATTCGCGCGGCCCCATCCCGAGCAGTACCAGCAATTCCTGTTGCACGCGGACGCGCGGCAGCGTTTCTCAATCGTCAGTTTTGTGTGGGGACCCGGCCAGACGACGCCCGTGCACGATCACACCGTCTGGGGTTTGATCGGCGTGCTGCGGGGCGCGGAAATTGCTCAGGCGTATCGTATCCGCGAGGACGGCGCGCTCACCGAACAGGGTGCGCCGCTGCGCCTCGAACAGGGGGCCGTGGACGCGGTGTCGCCGCGTATCGGCGACATCCATCGCGTGTGCAATGCTTTTGACGACCGTGCGTCGATCAGCATTCACGTGTACGGTGGAAACATCGGCGCGGTGACGCGCTCGGTCTATACCGGCGACGCGGGCCGTAAGACTTTCATCTCAGGTTACTCGAACGACGTGTTGCCGACTATCTGGAATGTCTCGAAGGAGTCTCTTACCCCATGAGTGTCATCAACGAATTCCGTACCCGATCATTTGAAGACGTGCGCGGCGCGCTTATCGCCCGTGAAGAAATTGCACTTGTCGACGTGCGCGAGGAAGACCCGCACGCGCGCAGTCATCCGTTGTTTGCCGCCAACCTGCCGCTGTCGCGGCTCGAACTGGACGCGCCAGTGCGCCTGCCACGCGTGGCGGTGCCGATTGTCGTATTCGACGCCGGCGAAGGCCTCGCCGAGCGCGCCGCGCGGCGCCTGACCGAAGTCGGCTACACCGACGTCGCCTTGCTCGACGGCGGCCTGCAAGGCTGGCGCGAAGCCGGCGGCGAACTGTTTCAGGACGTCAACGTGCCGAGCAAGGCGTTCGGCGAACTGGTGGAAAGTGTGCGCCACACGCCATCGCTATCGGCGCCGCAGGTGCAGGCGCTGCTCGATCATGAAGCCGACGTGGTGGTGCTCGACGCGCGCCGCTTCGACGAATACCAGACCATGAACATCCCCGGCAGCATCAGCGTGCCGGGCGCCGAACTGGTGCTGCGCGCGCGGCAACTCGCACCGAACCCGGCCACGCGGATCATCGTCAATTGCGCGGGGCGCACGCGCAGCATCATCGGTGCGCAATCGCTAATCAATGCGGGCGTGCCGAATCCGGTCGTGGCGCTGCGCAATGGCACGATCGGCTGGACGTTGGCGGGGCAGGCGCTCGCGCACGGCAGTTCACGCCGCTTCGAGCCGGTCGTCGACGACGCGCTGCGTTTGGCCGCCGCGGATGCCGCGCGCGTGGTCGCCGACCGCGCAAAGGTGGGCCGCACATCGCGCGACGAAGCGCGCCGCTGGGCCGACGAAGCGGTGCGCAGCGTGTATCGCTTCGACGTGCGCACGCCGGAGGAATACGAAGCGGGCCACGTGCCCGGTTTTCGCAGCGCGCCGGGCGGCCAGCTGGTGCAGGAAACCGACATGTTCACGCCGGTGCGCGGCGCGCGCGTGATTCTCGCGGACAACGACGGCGTGCGTGCGAATATGAGTGCGTCATGGCTCGCGCAGATGAATGTCGAGGTGTACGTGGTCGACGGTCTGAGCGCTGCCGACTTCGCCGAGAAGGGCGCGGCGCCGCCCGCGCGTCTCGCGCCCACGCCGCCCGATGCCGATGAGATCACGCCAGCCGAGTTGCGCGCGCTGCTGCAGTCGCCGGGCACGGTCGTACTCGATTTCACGACGAGCGCCAACTATGTGAAGCGCCACATTCCGGGCGCGTGCTTCGCGATTCGCGGCCTGCTCGATACGGCGGTGCGCAAATTACCGGATGCGCAACGCTATGTCGTGACCTGCGGCACCAGCCAGCTTGCACGCTTTGCCGCGCCCGAACTCGCGGCGCTGACGGGCCGCCCGGTGCAGGTGCTCAGCGGCGGCACGGCGGCGTGGATCGAAGCGGGCTTTCCAGTCGAAAGCGGCGAGACCCGCATGGCGTCGCCGCGCATCGATCGTTACCGGCGTCCGTATGAAGGCACCGATAACGCCCACGAAGCGATGAACGCCTATCTGGAGTGGGAATATGGGCTCGTCGCGCAGTTGGGGCGCGACGGCACGCATGGGTTTCGCGTGCTTTGACTTTGATTTGAGTCGAGTCCGGCCGAGGCGGCGCGGGCAGCGTGCGGTTCACGCCGCGCGCTGCTTGCGCGTTTCCTTGAACGCCCGCTCGATGACCGCGCCGAATTGCTCGACCGGCTGTTGCAGCTTGCCGAGCACGCGCGGCTGCACGAGCCAGATGTCGATCAGCGGCTTGAAGTCGCCGAGCGGGACGATGTCGAGCGCGCCGGTGTGCGCGCTCGCGTGCAGCAGCGGTAGCGGCACGAGGCCGAGCCCGTTGCCGCCCGCCACCAGTTGCAGTTGCAATTCGGTGCCGGGCGTTTCCAGATTGAGCTTGAGCGTGAGGCCGAGGCCTGTCAGCGCGCGTTGCAGTCCGTCGCGAAAGCCGCAACCATCGGGGTTCAACACCCAGCCGATCGACTGGCATTCTGCGAGTGTATGCACGCGCTTTTTCAGCATGCCTTTCTGCGCGACCACGGCAAGTTTGATGCGACCGAGCGAGCGCGCGGATAGCGCGTCGTCGAAGGTCTTGTTGGCGGGCAGCAGGATCGCGGCGGTGTCGAGTTCGCCCTGTTCGAGCCGTTGCAGCAACTGGCTGCCCCAGCCGGTCGACGCGCGCGCCCGCAGATCGGGGTAGGCGGCTTTCAGCGCGCCGATCGCGTCGCTCAGCGCGACGTCGGCGATGGTTTGCGCGACGCCCACGCGCAAGGTGCCGGCGGGCGGCGTGTCGGTGGCGACGATGCCGCGCAGTACGTCGAGTTCGCGCTGGATCACGCGGCACTGCTCATACACGACGCGGCCAGTGGTCGTCGCCTTGAGCGGCCGCGTATTGCGATCGAGCAGTTCGACGCCAAGCGCCTCTTCGAAATTCTGCAGACGTCGCGTGATCGCCGGTTGAGTGAGGCCGAGCGCGAGTGCCGCCTGTTGCAGCGACTGGCAGCGAATGACGGTGACGTAGGCGTCGATTTCGTCGATCTTCATGATGAGCGGTGCCGGGGGCGAGAGCGCAAAAGAATGCGCTCGATGATACCCGCCGCGCTGCGCACGCACGCATCGGTGCCGAATAAAATTCGCATATTTGCTTAGAAGAATAATGCGTTTGTCTTATACAGAGGCGTCCCTTATCGTCGATGGCAAATCACTTCGTGCCATCGGGCAAGCATCGCCATGACGACTCTGCGTTTTTCGTTCGATATCCTCTCTGTTTCGAAGCGTGCGTGGTCCGCATCGCTTCGCGCCGTCACGCTGACGATGGCCATGCTGCTGTGCGCCGCGCCCGCTCAGGCGGCCGATCTGCCGGTGTTGAAGGTTGGCGATCAGTCCTTGCAAACGCGCGGCATTCTCGAAGCGTCGGGCCAGTTGAAAGACCTGCCGTACAGGATCGAATGGTTCAATTTCCCGGCTGCGCAACCGCTCGGCGAAGCGTTGAACGCGGGTGCGGTCGATGTCGGCGGGCTCGGCGATGCGCCGCTCGTG
>NZ_NPIH01000064.1 GCF_012275575.1 Paraburkholderia sp. SG-MS1
GCACGGGCTCGTGACGCAGCGTCATGATCACCGCAAGCAAACTAACGTGAATCACCGCCACGACGGCGGTCGCAGTCAACACACGGGAGTTCATGCGAGCGGGCGAAGCCGGCTTCGCGCCGGCTGGGACAGTAGGCGAGACCTGCATGTTAGCGTGGCAGCGCGCTGTGGGAGCAACACGTCAGACAAGACATCGTCATGTTCGGAAGATCAGCAGCGAAATAAATAGAGTAGTCACGAAACCAATCAGCAATTCCACCTCGAGCTCCTTTTGATGGGTGAGCGGGTAGCTGGCTGGCACGAATACGGATACTGGCTTGCTGACGGCAGTGGGATAACGCGTGATGCAGCGCTTGAAACAGCAGGATGCCGGGCGCCTCTGGGCACGGTTCGCGCCGCGCCCAGCATTCAGGCGGCCTTGCGTTCGTAAAATGTCAGCGGGACAGCCTGCGGATGATGCTCGATGCCGACGCCGCAGCGGCTGGCGCATACGCCGCTTTGCAACATGACGTCGCGCACGGACTCTTCGCACTTGCCGCAGCAGGACGCGACGCCCAACTCGAACTGAAGCTCGTCGAACGAGTCGACGCCATCCGCAATAGAGGAACGGATCGTGCGGTCAGAAACGGACTTGCAGACACAAACAATCATGGCAGGACGTCATAGCTAACGTTAATGCGAATTATTATCATTTTGTTTGGGCCGTTTGGCAAGAGGCCTGCCTGATTTTTTGTAACAAAACCAGACTCTTAGAAGGGCTTCATTTGAGGAGCGACGGCGGGCGACTGTGCTCGGATAGGCCAATAAATGCCCGAAACGTGTGCAAAATCAACGTGGCGCACGTCTTAACGCACTGCCCCTAGGGCTTTATGCGGCTTGGGAGTCCGGGGCTGCGGTGCGGCGCGAAGGGATCTGGACCTGGTTCACCGCTGCGTCGATATGCAGGAGAGTCGCCGCAAGCTGCTGCTGGTGCGTGCCGTCGCCGGTCGAATAAAAACGGGGCAGAGCGGCGCTCGCGTGCGCCGGGGCGGCGAGCAGACCGTGCTGCTCCAGTACGCGTTGCAGCTGACGCGCAATGGCGACGCTCGTGTCGATCAGCGTGAGCCGATCGCCGACGATGTCACGAATCGCCGCATCCAGAAAGGGGTAGTGAGTGCAGCCGAGCACCAGCGTGTCGGCGCCGGCATCGAGCATCGGCTGGAGATAGCCGCGCAGCAGCGTGCGCAATTCGGCCGAGCCGACGTCGCAGCGCTCGACCGCCTGCACGAGCCCATGGCCCGGTTGGCACAGAAAACGGCAGTCGGCGCCATAGCGCTCGAGCAGCGCCTGAAAGCGGACGCTGCGCAAGGTGACCTGGGTGGCGAGCACACCTGCGACGCGGGTTTTGGACTGCAGCGCAGCCGGCTTGATGCCGGGTTCGACGCCCACCAGCGGAATGGGCAGCTTTTCGCGAACCTGGGCGATTGATTGCGCGGTCGCCGTGTTGCAGGCGACCACCAGCGCTTTCGCACCTTGCTTGACCAGCCATTCGCCGATCGCCAGCGTGCGGTCGGCGATGAAGTCGCCGTCGCGCTCGCCATACGGCGCGTGGAGCGAATCGGCGACATACAGGATGGTTTCGTCAGGCAGTTGCGCCCGGACCGCCCTCAACACCGACAAACCGCCCAGGCCCGAATCGAAAATGCCGACCGGCGCGCTCGAAGCGGCCCCCGAAGTGAATGTCCGGACGGTCGGGGACGGCGATTGTGCAGACATAGGCGAAGAGCGCGCGCATGGCGCGCCGGTCAAGGGATGCTCGGGAAAACGGGAAAGTGTGCAAGTATATCGCCCGCGCGGACCCGGTCATGGCGAATGCCGGGATGAGTGGCCTGGTGGCTTGCGAGCTGGGCCATGAGTCGCGCGGGTATTTCAGCGCGGGTCGGTCAGGACTCGACCGTGCCCATTGCGCTTTGCTGGTAGTTCTGGATGCCGACCTTGTCGATCAGATCGAGTTGGGTTTCGAGCCAATCGATGTGTTCTTCCGTGTCGTCGAGAATCTTCGTGAAGATTTCGCGCGAGATGAAATCGCGGACCGATTCGCAGTACACGATTGCTTCCTTGCACGTGCTCTGCGAAATCTGTTCGAGCTTCAGATCGCATTCGAGGATCTCTTTGGTTTCCTCACCGATCAGCAGCTTGTGCAGATCCTGCAGATTCGGCAGACCGTCGAGCATGAAAATGCGTTCGATGAGCCAGTCGGCGTGCTTCATCTCACCGATCGATTCGTCGTATTCGTGTTTGCCGAGTTTTTCCAGGCCCCAGTGGCGATACATGCGTGCATGCAGGAAGTACTGGTTAATGGCGGTCAGCTCGTTTTTCAATTGAGCGTTGAGATATTCGATGACCTTCTTATCGCCTTGCATGATGTGTCCTTAATGGGGTTCAATTTCCCAGAACGATAAACGCCGACGTCCGAAAAGCCAAGGCCAAAATGCAGTTTCTTGCCTGATTTTGAGGGTTTTTCGCGTGTTGCTTATTGTTCGCATCTGGTTGTAAAAAAACCGGGGCACAAGGCCCCGGTTTCTGGTTTTTTTTTCAGTTGATCCTGGTCCCGATCAAACCGTCGCAACCGGAATCTTGCCGATCTTTGCCTGCCATTCCTTCGGGCCGGTCTGATGTACCGACGTGCCGTTCGAATCGACCGCGACCGTCACCGGCATGTCCTGCACGTCGAACTCATAGATCGCTTCCATGCCGAGGTCTTCGAACGCAAGCACCTTCGCGCTGCGAATCGCTTTCGACACGAGATACGCGGCGCCGCCCACCGCCATCAGATACGCGGCCTTGTGCTTCTTGATGGCCTCGATCGCAACCGGTCCGCGCTCGGCCTTGCCGATCATCGAAATGAGGCCCGTTTGCGAGAGCATCGTTTCGGTGAACTTGTCCATGCGCGTGGCCGTGGTAGGGCCCGCCGGGCCGACTGCTTCGTCGCGCACCGGATCGACCGGGCCGACGTAGTAGATCACGCGGTTCGTGAAATCGACCGGCAGCTTTTCGCCCTTCGCCAGCATGTCGGCGATGCGCTTGTGCGCGGCGTCGCGCCCCGTCAACATCTTGCCCGACAGCAGCAGTGTCTGGCCCGGCTTCCAACCGGCAACTTCTTCCGGCGTCAGCGTATTCAGGTCGACACGCTGACTGGTTTCCGTGTTCGGTTCCCACTGCACTTTCGGCCATGCATCGAGCGACGGCGCTTCGAGCTTCGCTACGCCGGAGCCGTCGAGCGTGAAGTGTGCGTGACGCGTGGCGGCGCAGTTCGGGATGATCGCGATCGGCTTGGACGCGGCGTGCGTCGGCGCGGCCATGATCTTCACATCGAGCACGGTGGCGAGGCCTCCGAGTCCCTGTGCACCGATACCGAGCGCGTTGACCTTCTCATGCAGTTCCACTCGCAGCTCTTCGATCCAGTCTTTCGGGCCGCGTGCGATCACGTCCTGAATGTCGATCGGGTCCATCAGCGATTCCTTGGCCATCACCATCGCTTTTTCAGCGGTGCCGCCGATGCCGATGCCGAGCATGCCCGGCGGGCACCAGCCCGCGCCCATGGTCGGCACGGTCTTGAGAATCCAGTCGACGATCGAATCCGACGGATTGAGCATCGCGAACTTCGACTTGTTTTCCGAGCCGCCCCCCTTGGCCGCTACCTGCACGTCGACGGTGTTGCCCGGCACGATCTCGTAGTGGATCACGGCCGGCGTGTTGTCCTTCGTGTTCTTGCGTGCGCCTTCGGGCGGACTTACGATCGACGCGCGCAGCACGTTGTCCGGGTTCAGATAACCACGGCGCACGCCTTCGTTGATCATGTCGGTGACGCCCATCGTCGCGCCGTCCCAACGCACGTCCATGCCGACTTTCACGAACACCGTGACGATGCCGGTGTCCTGACAGATCGGGCGCTTGCCTTCCGCGCACATACGGCTATTGGTGAGAATCTGCGCGATGGCGTCTTTCGCCGCCGGGCTCTGTTCGAGCTCATAGGCGCGGCCCAAGGCCTGGATGTAGTCGAGCGGGTGGTAATAGCTGATGTACTGAAGCGAATCAGCAATGCTCTGAATCAGATCTTCCTGTTTGATGACGGTCATGGCTTGGCTCAGTGGGGACAACGGCGCTTGTTCTCCGACCGCAGCGCGGTGGTGCGGTCAGTCGTGCGCCTTCAGGGGAGTGGAACCTTTTGCGGAACCCACGGCATGCAGCGCCGCGGGCTCTTCGAAATGCTTGGGATGTGTATGCGTGGTGAGGCGGTCGACCAGCGCCATCACCAGCGCGGACACGAGGAACGCCACGTGGATGATGACCTGCCACATGATCGTGTGCGTCGTGTTCTGGTCCGGGCTGATGAAAGTCTTCAGCAGATGGATCGACGAGATGCTGATCAGCGCCATCGACAATTTGACTTTGAGCACGCCGGCGTTCACGTGGTCGAGCCATTCCGGTTCGTCCGGATGACCTTCGACGCCCAGGCGGGAGACGAAGGTTTCATACCCGCCGATGATCACCATGATCAGCAGGTTCGAGATCATCACCACATCGATCAGGCCGAGCACGACCAGCATGATGTTGGTTTCGTCGAGCGTCATCGATGCCGTGACCAGATGCCAGACTTCCTTGAGGAACAGCACCACGTACACAGCCTGCGCGATGATCAGGCCCAGGTAGAGCGGCACCTGCAGCCAGCGGCTCATGAAGATGATGACGGGCAGCGGACGCATCGGGCGGCGCTGACGGGCGGAGTCGGGTCGCGGAGCGGACATAGGCAAGAGTCAGATGAAACGCGGGTGACGGAACACGGACCAATGCGCGGACCCGGCGTGCGATGACGCACGAGGATCGGACACGCAACCATGCGCAGACGGCGCGGTGCACGGCGTGAGAGCGCCGGGCAAGCTTGCATCAGGCGCGCTATTGTACAGCGTCGGGTGAATTTGCTGCGGCGCGGCGGGCAGGGTGGGCTTGGGGAACCGCAAGAGCCACATGGGCCACATGGGCCACATGAGCCACATGAGCCACATGAGCCACGTGAGCCACGTGAGCCACGTCTTGCCCGGGCGGCATGCTCAGGACGCCACCGGCGGCACCCGCCTCGTTTTCAGGCTGGCGAGCCCGATGCCCGCGACCACGCAAGCGAGGGCGAAACCGTGCGCGAGCGTGGGCCGTTCGCCGAGAAACGTGATGCCATAGATCGCGGCGGCCACCGGCAACACCGCGCTGAACACGCCCGCGAGACTGCCCGGGACATGGCGGATGCCCTTCATCCACAGCCAGAACGAGAAGATGCTGGCCGATAGCCCGTACCACAGCACCAATGTCCAGATGCTGACCGGCACCGCCTGATAGTTGAAGTGCACGAGCGCGCCGGCGCCGAGCGGCAGCATCAGCAGCAGGCCGAACAGGTGCGTGTAAGCGCAGATGTCGATCGGCGCGAGCGTTTGCGTGAGGCGGCGCGACAGGATGATGTAGAGCGATTCGCAGCACACCGCGCCGAGCACCATCAGATTGCCGGCGAACGAGGTCTCGCCGGCCGCGTTCTGGCCGACATGCGCGAGATTGATCACGACGACGCCGACGATCGCCAGCGCGATCGACGCGAGCGCCCGGCCGTTGGGCCGCTCCTTGAGGATCAGCCAGGACAGCAACGCGACGACCGCGGGGATCGTGCTGGTGATGACGCCGGCCGCCACCGCGCTGGTGCGCTGCACACCGTTGAGCATCAGCAACGTAAACCCGAAGGTGCCGAACAGCGCCTGCAGAAACAGGTTGACCCATTCGTCGCGTTTGACGCGGCGCAGCTTCGCCACACGCAGGAGCGGCCAGAGCACCGCCATCGCGATCACGAAGCGCAGCAGCGCGAACAGAGGGACGGGGACGAACTCGACAATCGATTTACCGATTCCGACATTGCTGCCGACCAGCAGCATCGAGGTGATGAGAAGAAGGGCGTAGCGATTCAAGCTGGAGTCCGGGCGGCTAGTTCAGTTAGCATTGTAAGAGGCCGTGCGAACGAGCGTAAAGACACACGGGCGGACACACGGGCGGACACACGGGCGGACACACGGGCGGACACACGGGCGGA
>NZ_NPIH01000065.1 GCF_012275575.1 Paraburkholderia sp. SG-MS1
GTCGCTTCGACGTTTTCCGCGAGGCCCGCTTCGAGTTGCGGCGCGTCGGCCAGCAATACCTTCGACACACCCGCGATCTTCGCAGCTGCATCTGCCGCCGCCTGCGCGTTGTGACCTGCGACCAGCACGTGAACGTCGCCGCCAATCTTCTGCGCCGCGGCGATCGTGTTTAGCGTCGCGGCCTTGATCGACGCGTTGTCGTGTTCTGCAATTACCAGATTCGTCATTTCGTCCGTCTCCCTCACAGCACCTTGGCTTCAGTCTTCAGCTTCTCG
>NZ_NPIH01000066.1 GCF_012275575.1 Paraburkholderia sp. SG-MS1
CGCTGCCCCCACGTTCGAATACAGTTGCGCGTCGCGCGCGAGATCGCCGCTTGCTTGAACGCGCTTTTTTTGACGCGCGGCGAAATCCAGCATCCGGTCGATCGGCAGACGCGCCCGCTCGCCAATCGCGCGATCGACGAAGACTTCGTTGTGACCGCGCTCCAGCACGTCGGCCAGATTCGCGAGGCCGTTCATGGCCATCCACGGGCAGTGCGCGCAACTCTTGCAGGTCGCGCTATTGCCAGCCGTCGGCGCGGCGATCAGCGTCTTGCCGGGTGCGGCGAGTTGCATCTTGTGCAGAATGCCGAGATCGGTCGCCACGATGAAGTGCGTCGCGTCGAGCTTTTGCGCGGCGTCGATCAATTGCGTGGTCGAGCCGACCACGTCCGCTTGCGCGACCACGTTGGCCGGCGACTCCGGATGCACGAGGACCTTCGCGCCCGGATACTCGGCGCGCAACAGATCGAGCTCGATGCCTTTGAATTCGTCGTGCACGAGGCACGAGCCCTGCCACAGCAGCATGTCCGCGCCGGTCTTGGTCTGGATATAGCTGCCGAGATGCCGGTCCGGGGCCCAGATAATCTTTTCGCCGCGCGCGTGGAGGTCGGCGACTATCTCCAGCCCTATCGACGAGGTCACCATCCAGTCTGCGCGCGCCTTGACCGCGGCGCTAGTGTTCGCGTACACGACCACCGTGCGATCCGGGTGCGCATCGCAGAAAGCTGAGAATTCGCCCACTGGGCAGCCCAGATCGAGCGAACAGGTCGCATCGAGAGCCGGCATCAGAATGCGCTTGTCCGGGCTAAGGATTTTCGCCGTCTCGCCCATGAAACGCACGCCGGCGACCACCAGCGTTTGCGCTTCGTGATCGCGCCCGAAACGCGCCATTTCCAGCGAGTCCGCCACGCAACCCCCGGTTTCGTCCGCAAGCTCCTGCAATTCCGCATCGACATAATAGTGCGCGACAAGCACGGCTTTCTCGCGCTCGAGCAAGGCGCGGATGCGGGCTTTGAGCGCAACCTTATCTTCCGCCGACGGCATGTCGGGCACTTTCGCCCACGCCTGCCCGATCCCACAGGTCGTGCCCTGTGCTTGCGGCCGGTCGTACTCGACCGCCCTGATCGTCTGCTGATCCATGATCTCCTCTGCCTTCGCTCTGCCGCCGCCGACTGCCAATCTCATGTCGTTGCAATTTCCGCGGCCCAAAAAGCAAAACCCCGCCAACGCGGGGTTTTGTGACGTAACGAAATTTTAATAGATTTCGCGATCAAGCATAACGGCGCAGTCGCGTGGCGAAATCCTGCAGCGCCTTGATCCCACTCTGCTCGGCGCGATGACACCAGTCCTGCAACTGGATCAGCAGTTGATCGCGCGACGCATTGGACCGCTCCCACATGGCCGCGAGTTCATTGCGCATGTCGATGTAGGTCTTGAGCTTCTGGCTGTTCGCGAAGATCTGCGGCAGCAGGCGCTTCTGCGGCTCGTTGAGTCCAGCCTCTTCCTTATGGAACCAGCTGCGGGCACCACGCATGACCTGATACTTTTCGCGCGCGCCGACTTCCTTCAGATGCGCGAGTTCCTGGCGGTAAGCACGCTTGAGCGCCTTGCCGTAACGGGCCATCACCTCGTAGCGGTTGGCCAGAACGGCTTGCAGTGTGTCCTGATCGAGCACCAGCTTGCCGGTGGTCAGACGCGGCGTAGGCGCAACCTTCTTCACCTTGGCCAGACGGAACGCCGACATGATGCGGATGTACATCCAGCCGATATCAAACTCGTACCACTTGTTCGACAGCTTGGCCGACGTCGCATACGTGTGGTGATTGTTATGCAGCTCTTCGCCGCCGATGATGATGCCCCACGGGAAGATGTTGGTGCTCGCATCCGACGAGTTGAAATTGCGATACCCCCAGAAGTGCGCGAGACCGTTGACCACACCGGCGGCCCAGAATGGAATCCACACCATCTGCACGGCCCAGATTGTCAGACCGACGACGCCGAACAGCGCGACGTTCAGCACCATCATCAGGCTCACGCCGAGGATCGGGTACTTGGTATACACGTTGCGTTCCATCCAGTCGTTCGGCGTGCCGTGACTGAACTTGCGCATCGTTTCTTCGTTCTTCGCTTCGGTGCGATACAGTTCCGCGCCTTCGAGCAGCACCTTCCAGATGCCGCGCGTTTGCGGGCTGTGCGGATCTTCTTCGGTCTCGCACTTGGCGTGGTGCTTACGGTGAATCGCGGCCCACTGGCCGGTCAGCATGCCCGTGGTCATCCACAACCAGAAGCGGAAAAAATGACTGGCGATCGGATGCAGCTCCAGCGCGCGGTGCGCCTGGCAGCGGTGCAGATAGACCGTCACCCCAATAATGGTGATGTGCGTCACGACCAGCGTGTACACGACGAGTTGCCACCACGAGAAGTGCAACAGGCCGTGGGCAAGGAAAGCGAGCAATGAATTCAACAAGGCAATTTACCTGTGGAACGAGAGACACGAGAGACACGAGACACCCGCGAGGTGCGCGTGTCAAGAAAGTGAAAGCATACAGCGGGATTGGACGACATTCTACTTGAAGCGTTCCAAGTGTTTGTAACAAATAGGGATTTTTTGTGCGGTATCAAGCGAGTGAAGCCCGCAGGCGCCAAATTTGACGTCGACGTAAGGCTGCGCCTACCCGTCAGCGGGCGCCGTCCGTCTCACCGGCCGCCGGCGCGGTCATTGTTACCGGATTCAACATCGCTTCGGCCGCATGGCCGACGAGCCGCACTTCGCGCTGCGCGAGCGGAATCGCAATGCCGTGCTCGGAGAATAAACGCCAGATATTGCGATTGACCGTGGAGCGCACCCCGGAGGTACCGGTTGCCGCATCCTCGATCCAGAAACCAAGCTCGAGATTGAGCCCGTCTGGCCCGAAGCTCCCCAGATAAGGCGTGGGCGCCGGTTCGCGAAGCACCCGCGGAACGTCCTCGGCGGCGCGGGCGAGCAGACTCATCGCCTGCTCGACATCGGACGTGTAGGCGACCTGCACGGCCACTTTCGCATAACCGCGCGTCAGATACGACGACTGGTTCTGCACGACGTCCGTGATCAGCTTTTCGTTCGGAATCAGCGTCTCGATGCCGTCCAGCCCGCGCACCACGGTGTAACGCGTGCGGATCTGCGTGACCATGCCCTGCAGGCCGCTCACGTTGATCGTGTCGCCGATGCGCAGCGACCGGTCGAGCAGGATGATGAAGCCCGACACGTAGTTGCTGGTGATCTTCTGCATGCCGAAGCCCAGTCCGACGCCGAGCGCGCCGCCGAATACGCCCAACACCGTAATGTCGATGCCGACCACCGACAGGCTGACCAGCACCGCCGCCAGCACGAAACCCGCCCGGCCGACCCGCGCCACCACCACCTTGAGGTTGGCGTCGAGCGTGGTCGAGCGCATCAGCCGGTCTTCGAACGCGGAGCCGAGCCACATCGCGACGATCATCGTGACGCCCACCCACAGCAGGCCCGTGACGAGCGAGAGCAGCGTCAGGTGCGCGTTGGCGACGCGGAACTGGACGCTGGCCATCCACGCGATCACATCGTCCTGAATGCCCATCACGGTAAGCAGCATGCCCAGCCAGACGACGATGGAAACGAGTTTCTCGACGAGGAACAGCCACGGATGGATCTTCCCGTCCCGGCTGAAAACCCGTCGCGCGAAGAAGAACGCGATGTAGATCAGGCTGATGCCGAACAGCGGCACGAGCGCCAGATCGAGCAGCGCCGTGTGCATGAAGCGGCCGGCGATCGCCCGGGCGAGCCATACCAGCACCGCGCCGATCAGCGGAAAGGCCGCTCGGTTCAGGCTTTCCGCGCCGAAGCGCACCGTGTGGTAACGCGACTCCTGGCGCTGATCCAGTGAGCGGCGCAGCAGGCGCGCGAGCAGCCACGCGAGCACCAGCGCCGCGATCAGGATGCCGGCTTGCCATATCATCACGGGCTGACCGAAGTCGCGCGCAAGATCGCCGAACATGTGGGAAAAAATGCGGTTTTCCATGATGTTGCCGAATCGCCGGCGCTAGCGGGTTCGGCAACGAGCCCGCTAGCGCCGACAAGACGCCACTGTTGCGTTAGCTCTGGCGTTCCAGCACGGCGGCGAAGAAGCCGTCGGTGGCGTGTCGATGCGGCCACATCGACAGGTAGTCGCCCATTTCGAGGTCGATTCGCTGTTCGGCCAGCACGTCACGCACGGGCACCAGCGCGAAGTCCGGATGATTGGCGAGGAACTGCTGCACCACGACCTCATTCTCGGCTTCCAGAATGGAGCAGGTCGCGTAGACGAGACGGCCGCCCTTCTTCACCAGACGCGCCGCGCTCGCCAGAATCGACAATTGTTTCGGCGCCAGCTCGGCAACCGATTCTGGCGACTGGCGCCACTTCAGGTCGGGATTGCGGCGCAGCGTGCCCAAGCCGCTGCACGGCGCGTCAACCAGCACGCGGTCGATCTTGCCGGCGAGGCGCTTGATCTTCGCGTCGTGCTCGCTGTCGATCAGCACCGGATTCACGTTCGACAGCCCGCTGCGCGCAAGGCGCGGCTTGAGCTTGGCCAGACGCCGCTCGGAAATGTCGAATGCGTAGAGACGCCCGGTGGAACGCATCGCCGCGCCGAGCGCCAGCGTTTTGCCGCCCGCGCCCGCACAAAAGTCGACGATCATCTCGCCGCGCTTGGGCGCGACTAGCGAGCACAGCAACTGGCTGCCTTCGTCCTGCACTTCGAGCCAGCCATGCTGGAACGCGTCGAGTTTGGTGAGCGGCGGCTTGCCGACCACGCGCACGCCGAACGGCGCGAACGGCGTCGCGCCGGCTTCGATGCCGGCCTTCGACAGCGCGTTCAGCACATCGTCGCGGCTCGCCTTGATCGGGTTCGCGCGCAGATCGAGCGGCGCGGGGTAGTTCAGCGCGGCGGCCAGTTGCGCGAGCTCCGCGGCTTCGAAACGCTGGCTCAGCGCTTCGCTGATCCAGCCCGGCAGATTCAGGCGAATGCGCAGCGGCAAGCTTTCCGGATCGATCATCGCGACGTGATCGAGCCACTTCGATTCCGACTCCGACACGAACGGCTTGAGCGCCGAGCGCCCTGCCGTCTGCATAAGGCCCAGCAAGGCCATGCGGCGCGCCGGGTTGCCCGCGCCGCTTTCAGCAAGGTGGGCGAATTCCATCCGGCGACGCAGCACCGCGAAGACGGCCTCGGCGATCACGCCGCGCTCACCGTGTCCGAGCTTCGGATGGGCGCGGAAAAAGCGGCTGGTGGTGGCGTCGGCGGGGCCGGTCAGTTTGAGGACTTCAGCCAGCAAAGTCTCGGTTTGTCCAATCAGGAAACCATGTAATCTCATGCGCCCTCTCCGGCGGTGTGACCGGCAAAGAGCCATTGCGGCTCTGGCGGCGTAAGCGTGACACGCAGACCGTCGAGCGCAAGACGCCCTTCGACGAACCAGCGCACCGCGCGTGGATAAATAATATGTTCGGTTGCCAGCACGCGTTCGGCCAGCGTGGCGGGGGTGTCGCCGGCCTCCACGGGAACCGCCGCCTGCGCGACGATCGGCCCGTGGTCCAGTTGCGACGTGACGAAATGCACCGACGCGCCATGCAGCCGCACGCCGGCGTCGAGTGCCTGCTGATGGGTTTTCAAGCCCGGAAAGCTCGGCAGCAGCGACGGATGCACGTTGAGCATGCGCCCGGCGTACCGGTCGACGAAACCGGCGGTGAGCACCCGCATGAAGCCCGCGAGCACCACGAGGTCCGGCGCGAAACCGTCGATTTCGCGCGCCAGCGCGGCGTCGAAGCTAACGCGCTCGGGAAACTGGCGGTGGTCGACCACCGCCGTCGCAATACCGTGCGACGCCGCGAACGCAAGCCCCGCGGCGTCAGGACGGTTGGCAATCACGGCGGCGATTTGCGCCGGCCAGCCATCGTCCAGACAGGCCCGGACGATGGCTTCCATGTTGCTTCCCCGCCCCGAAATCAGGATGACGAGTTTTTTCATCCGCGGATTTTATCATTCGGCAACACCCAAACCGCGACGCGAGAGGCGGCTGCTGCGCCGAGCGTTTATAATCGTTTGTTTTGCGGCATCCCGGCCGCCCTACTGCCACCCGCTATCGTGAAAGTCTTCCGCGGTCTTCCCAATGCTGAAAGCCGTGCGCCCTGCGCACTGACCATCGGCAACTTCGACGGTGTCCACCGCGGCCATCAGGCTCTGCTCGCCCATGTGCGCGCAGCAGCGGATGCGCGCGGCCTGCCCGTCTGCGTGATGACCTTCGAGCCGCACCCGCGCGAATTCTTCAATCCGGCCGGCGCGCCGCCGCGCATCGCGATGCTGCGCGACAAGCTGGAGGCGCTGCGCACCAACGGCGTCGACCGGGTGGTGGTCGAGCACTTCAATCACACGTTCGCGAGCCAGTCGCCGGATGCGTTCGTCGAGCGGATCATCGTCAACGGGCTGCACGCGCGCTGGGTCATGATCGGCGACGACTTCCGCTACGGGGCGAAGCGCGCTGGCGACTTCGCGTCGCTGAAGGCGGCGGGCCAGCAGTACGGCTTCGAAGTCGAACAGATGGCCACGGTCGCCGATCCGTCGGGCGCGCGCATTTCCAGCTCGGGCGTGCGCTCGGCGCTGGTGGCGGGCGACCTCGACGCGGCGCGCGCCGCGCTCGGCCGCGATTACCTGATCAGCGGCCACGTTGCGCACGGCATGAAGCTCGGCCGCGATCTCGGTTTCCCCACGCTCAATCTGCCGATCGCTCACAAGCGCCCGGCGCTTGCCGGCATCTTCGTCGTGCGCGTGCACGGCGTGGCGGACGAACCGCTGCCGGGCGTTGCGAGCCTCGGCCTGCGCCCCACAGTCGACGACTCCGGCCGCGTGCTGCTCGAAGTACACCTGCTCGATTGGCATGGCGACGCGTATGGCAAACTCGTGCGCGTCGAATTTCTGAAGAAGCTGCGCGACGAGGAAAAGTACATCGACCTCGAAACGCTGAGCGCCGCCATCGCGCGCGACGTCGCCAATGCGCGCGCGTGGTTCGCGGCGGTCGGCGCCGGCACGCCGGGCAGCCGCTCCACCGGTTTCGCCACCTCGGCCACCGACCGAATTAGGTAACCGCCCGCGGTACGGGCGAGCGCTTGAGCGCCGCGCGTACCGTCGCCGCGCGCATCGAAAGGCGTCCGTGGATCACGCGACAGACCTGCCGGGCGCGTCTCACGTCCTCGCGCATCGTGCGCAACCCCGCGCCTTCGCTGCGCATAGAACGAATTCACCGCGACCACATCATGAGCAACAAGAAAGCCGATTCGAAACCGCAGTCACGCTACCCGGTGAACCTGCTCGACACGCCGTTCCCGATGCGCGGCGACTTGCCCAAGCGCGAGCCGCAGTGGGTCAAGGAATGGCAGGAACGCAAGATCTATGAAAAGATCCGCGCCGCTTCCAGGGGCCGCAAGAAGTTCATCCTGCACGACGGCCCCCCGTATGCGAACGGCGACATCCACCTCGGCCACGCGGTCAACAAGATTCTCAAGGACATGATCGTCAAGGCGCGCAATCTGGCGGGCTTCGACGCGGTCTACGTGCCGGGCTGGGACTGCCACGGCATGCCGATCGAAATCCAGATCGAAAAGCAGTTCGGCAAATCGCTGCCGGCGGCCGAAGTGATGCAGAAGGCGCGCGCCTATGCGACCGAGCAGATCGAGAAGCAGAAGGTCGGCTTCCGCCGCCTGGGTGTGCTCGGCGACTGGGACAACCCATACAAGACGATGAACTTCACGAACGAAGCCGGCGAAATCCGCGCGCTCGCGAAGATCATGGAAAAGGGCTACGTGTTTCGCGGCCTGAAGCCGGTGAACTGGTGTTTCGACTGCGGCTCGGCGTTGGCCGAGGCGGAGGTCGAGTACAAGGACAAGACCGATCCGACCATCGACGTGCTGTTCAGCTTCGCCGAGCCGGAAAAGACCGCGCAGGCGTTCGGTCTGAATGCGCTGCCGCGCAACGAAGGCGGCATCGTGATCTGGACCACTACGCCGTGGACCATCCCCGCCAACCAGGCGCTGAACCTGCATCCGGAAATCGTCTACGCGCTGGTCGACACGCCGCGCGGCCTGCTGATCCTGGCTGAAGAACGCGTCGAAGCCTGCCTGAAACAATACGGGCTGGAAGGCACGATCGTCGCCACCACGCCCGGCGAAAAGCT
Organism: Paraburkholderia sp. SG-MS1; assembly: GCF_012275575.1. GTDB lineage: Bacteria > Pseudomonadota > Gammaproteobacteria > Burkholderiales > Burkholderiaceae > Paraburkholderia. The sequence goes on from NZ_NPIH01000066.1 coordinate 8,215, forward strand.
CGTCAACCTGCGCTTCAATCATCCGCTCGCGTCCGCGCATCCGGCCTACAAGCGCACCGCGCCGGTCTATCTCGGCGAGTACGTGACGACCGAAACCGGCACGGGCGTCGTGCACTCCTCGCCGGCCTACGGCGTGGAAGACTTCGTGTCGTGCAAGGCGCACGGCATGGCCGACTCCGACATCATCAATCCGGTGATGGGCGACGGCCGTTACATCGAATCGCTCGCGCTGTTCGGCGGCCTGTCGATCTGGGCCGCGAATCCGCAGATCGTCGAAGCGCTGCAAGGCGCGGGCTCGCTGATGCGCACCGAGAAGTACACGCACAGCTACATGCACTGCTGGCGCCACAAGACGCCGATCATCTATCGTGCGACGTCGCAGTGGTTTGCCGGCATGGACGTGAAGCCGAACGACACCGACAGGACCCTGCGCGAGACCGCGCTCGAAGGCATCGAGAACACCGCGTTCTATCCGGCGTGGGGCAAGCAGCGTCTGTTCAGCATGATCGCCAACCGCCCGGACTGGACGCTGTCGCGCCAGCGCCAATGGGGCGTGCCGATGGCGTTCTTCGTGCACAAGGAAACGGGCGAATTGCATCCGCGTACGCTGGAATTGCTCGAAGAAGTCGCGCAACGTGTCGAGAAGGCCGGTATCGAAGCGTGGCAATCGCTCGACCCGCGCGAACTGCTCGGCGACGACGCGAACATGTACGAAAAGAACCGCGACACGCTCGACGTGTGGTTCGACTCGGGCACCACGCACTGGCACGTGCTGCGCGGATCGCATAAAGACGAACTGCAATTCCCGGCCGACCTGTATCTGGAAGGCTCGGACCAGCATCGCGGCTGGTTCCACTCGTCGCTGCTGACCGCGTCGATGCTCGACGGCCGCCCGCCGTACAACGCGCTGCTCACCCACGGCTTCACCGTCGACGGCGAAGGCCGCAAGATGAGCAAGTCGCTCGGCAACGGCATCGATCCGCATGAAGTGGCGAACCGCCTCGGCGCGGAAATCATCCGCCTGTGGATTGCGTCTACCGATTACTCGGGCGAACTGGCGATCTCCGAAGAAATTCTCAAGCGCGTCACCGAAGGCTATCGCCGCATCCGCAACACGCTGCGCTTCCTGCTCGCGAACCTGTCGGACTTCGACTTCGCCCAACACGCGCGTCCGGCCGAAGACTGGCTTGAAATCGACCGCTATGCGGTGGCGCTGTCGGCGAATCTGCAGGACGACATCCTCTCGCACTACGAGAAGTACGAGTTCCACCCGGTGGTCGCCAAGCTGCAGACGTTCTGCTCGGAAGACCTCGGCGGCTTCTACCTAGACGTGCTGAAGGACCGCCTGTACATCACGGCGGCGGATTCCGTCGCACGTCGCTCGGCGCAGACCGCGCTTTATCACATCGCGCACGGCCTGCTGCGTCAGATGGCGCCGTTCCTGTCGTTCACCGCGGAAGAAGCATGGAAGGTGTTCCAGCCGAACAGCGAAACCATCTTTACCGAGACGTATCACGCGTTCCCGGCGGTGCCGAACGCCGGCGCGCTGCTCGACAAATGGACGCTGTTGCGCGCCGCCCGCAGCGACGTGACGAAGGCGCTGGAAGAAGCGCGCGTCGCGAATCTGATCGGCTCGTCGCTGCAGGCGGAAGTGGAAATCCGCGCGAGCGGCGCGCGTTACGACGCGCTCGCGAGCCTCGCCGACGACCTCAAGTTCGTGCTGATCACCTCGAGCGCGAACGTCGTGAAGGTCGCGAGCGAAGCGGACGAAGGCGTCGAAGTGATCGCCTCGAAGTACCTGAAGTGCGAGCGCTGCTGGCACTATCGCGCGGACGTCGGCGCGAACGCCGAACACCCCACGCTGTGCGGCCGCTGTTTCAGCAACCTGTTCGGCAACGGTGAAACGAGGAGCGCGGCATAATGGCGAGAACCATGTCGAAAACCTCGTCGAAAACGTCCGTCGGAAGCAGTTCTCTGGTCCCCTGGCTGGGCATCGCGCTGATCGTCATCCTGTTCGACCAGTTGACGAAGATCGCGGTCCAGAAGGTGTTCGCCTACGGTGTCGCGCATGAGGTCACGCCGTTTTTCAACCTGGTGCTCGTGTACAACCGTGGCGCGGCGTTCAGCTTCCTCGCGATGGCGGGCGGCTGGCAACGCTGGGCATTCACCGCGCTCGGCGTGGTCGCCGCGCTGGTGATCTGCTACCTGCTCAAGCGTCACGGCGGGCAGAAGATGTTCTGCACGGCGCTCGCGCTGATTCTGGGCGGCGCACTCGGCAATGTGATCGACCGGCTCGCGTATGGGCACGTGATCGACTTCCTCGATTTCCACGTGCGCGGCTGGCACTGGCCGGCGTTCAATCTCGCCGACAGCGCGATCACGATCGGCGCGATCCTGCTCGTGCTCGACGAATTGCGGCGCGTGCGCAGCACCCGCTAACGTCACCCACACGAGGCGCCGGCATCCGCGCTTTGTGTCAGGATTCAAAGGCCCGGCGGCGCGGATAACGCCCCGCCCTGCTGCCCGCCACCACGCTTTGCCGGAGGCTCTCGTTGGCAACCGCAGAACTCGCAGGAAAACACCTCGTCCTCGGCATGACGGGCGGGATTGCCTGCTACAAGATCGCCGAACTCACGCGTCTGCTGACCAAGGCAGGCGCAACCGTGCAGGTCGTCATGACCGAAGCGGCCACCCAGTTCATCACCCCCGTCACGATGCAGGCGCTCTCGGGCCGTCCGGTCTATACGAGCCAGTGGGACGGTCGTGTGCCGAACAACATGGCGCACATCGATCTGTCGCGTGAAGCGGATGCGATCGTGATCGCGCCCGCCTCCACCGACTTCCTCGCCAAACTCGCGCACGGCATGGCCGACGATTTGCTGTCGACGCTGTGCGTCGCCCGCGATTGTCCACTGCTCGTCGTCCCGGCCATGAACCGGCAGATGTGGCAAAACCCGGCGACGCAACGCAACGTCGCGCAACTGCGCGCGGACGGTGTCACGTTGCTGGGTCCGGACTCCGGCCCGCAGGCGTGCGGCGAAATCGGCGACGGACGCATGCTCGAAGCCAAGGCGACCTACGAAGCAATCTCGTCGTTCTTTTCGCCGAAGATCCTCTCCGGCCGTCGCGTATTGCTGACCGCCGGGCCGACCTTCGAGCCGCTCGATCCGGTGCGCGGCATCACCAACCGCTCCAGCGGCAAAATGGGTTTCGCACTCGCGCGCGCCGCGCAACAGGCCGGCGCCGAGGTGCACCTGGTCGCCGGTCCGGTCTCGCTGGAAACGCCGTGGGGCGTGTTCCGCCAGGACGTGCAAACCGCACAGCAGATGCACGATGCGGTGATGCGCTCGGTCGCCGACGCCGATATCTTCATCGGCGTCGCTGCCGTGGCCGACTGGCGTGTCGCTCACGCGAGCGAGCATAAGATCAAGAAGACCGCCGAACGCGCGCTGCCAAGCTTCACGTTCGTCGAGAATCCGGACATTCTGGCCTCGGTGGCGAAGCTGCCGCATCCGCCGTTCGCGGTCGGCTTCGCGGCGGAAAGCGGCGACCTCGAGGTGCATGGTGAAGAAAAGCGCATGCGCAAAAACGTGCCGCTGCTGATCGGCAATCTCGGCCCCCTCACCTTTGGTCTCGACGACAATGAAGTGATCCTGTTCGAAGCCGGCAGCGCCACGAAGCTCACGCGCGCGGACAAGCAGACGCTCGCGCGTGCACTGATCGCGGAGATTGCGAAGCGTCTGCCCGACACGAGTCTGATCCGTTGAGTCCGTCACGGCGTATTTTTCGCCACCACGGCAAGGCGCGCTGACGAATCGGATCATCTGGAGCCACTGACATGACGCTACTTTCCGTGCTCGATCAGACGCCCGTGATCGCCGGACACTCGGTGTCTGACGCCATCGCCGCCACCGTCGAACTCGCGCAGCTCGCCGACGACCTCGGCTACACCCGCTACTGGTGTGCCGAGCATCATGGCCTGCGCGGCGTATCGAATCCGTGTCCCGAGGTGATGCTGGCGCGCCTCGGGAGCGTGACTCAACGCATCCGCCTCGGTTCCGGCGGCGTGATGCTGCCGTACTACAGCCCGTTCAAGGTCGCCGAGCAATTCATGATGCTCGAGGCGCTCTTTCCGAATCGCATCGATCTCGGTGTGGGACGTGCACCGGGCGGCGACATGCATACAGCGCAGGCGGTTGCCGGCGGCGACTACAACCGCGGCGATATTTTCCCGCAGCAGGTCACCGACCTGCTCGGCCTGATGCACGGGGCGCTGCCCGAGGATCACATGGCGCGTGGCGTGCTGCTGCAGCCGCAGATCGACACCCGCCCGCAACTGTGGATGCTCGGTTCGAGTGAATTCGGCGGACTGCTCGCCGCACAACTCGGCATTCGCTTCGCGTTCGCGCATTTCATCAATGCGCATTTCGGACATCAGGTGGCACAGGCCTATCGCGAGCGCTTCAAGGCGAGTCAGGAAACACAGCAGGCGTATCTGGCCGTTGCCGTCTTCGTGATTTGCGCGGATACGGCACAGGAAGCCGCCGATCTGGAAAAGGCCGTCGATCTGCGTCGCGTTCAAATGGCGTACGGCCTGAACGAACCCATTCCAAACATCGAACAGGGAATCGCGCAGGAGTATGGTGAGCGCGAGCAACTTGTGATTGCACGGGAAAAGCCACGCAGCATCATCGGTACGCCTGAGACGGTCACCGAACGGCTACATGCATTGCAAGAGCAATTCCAGGCAGACGAACTGATGGTGCTGACCGTCGCAGGCAGCTATCGCGCCCGGCTGCGCTCCTATGAACTTCTCGCCGACGCATTCCAGCTCGGCTCAAACACCACGCCCTAACCTCACTCCAACCTGCATGAAACTCGACCTGAAGATTCTCGACGCGCGCATGCGCGAGCAACTCCCCGCTTACGCGACCACCGGCAGTGCCGGCCTCGATCTGCGCGCCTGCCTCGACGAGCCGTTGACGCTGAAACCCGGCGAAACCGCGCTGGTCCCGACAGGCCTCGCGATTCACGTCGGTGACCCGGGCTATGCGGCGCTGATTCTGCCGCGTTCGGGACTGGGACATAAGCATGGGATCGTGCTCGGCAATCTGGTCGGCCTGATCGACTCCGATTACCAGGGTCAACTGATGATCTCCACCTGGAATCGTGGCGAAACGACATTCGTGCTGAATCCGATGGAGCGCCTCGCGCAACTCGTGATCGTGCCGGTCGTGCAGGCCAAGTTCAACGTCGTCGATGATTTCGAACAAAGCGAGCGTGGCGCCGGCGGGTTCGGCAGTACCGGCAAACATTAACCCTGAACGACGCAAATCAGGACGCAAAAAGCAGAACGGCGCGGGGTTGAACCCGCGCCGTTCTGCTTTCCTCATTACTGCCAGAGACTTTATTCGACGCCTTACTCGACTTCGACCGCTTCCGGATTCGGGTTGCGCGGCGCCGGATGCTCGTCGAAGGTCAATTGCACCTTGTCTTCCGCATCCACGTCGACCGAGACCCGGCCGCCGTTCATGAGCTTGCCGAACAGCAGTTCGTCGGCCAGCGCACGACGGATCGTGTCCTGAATCAGACGCTGCATCGGCCGCGCGCCCATCAACGGATCGAAACCGTGTTTGGCGAGATGCTTGCGCAACGCGTCGGTGAAGAGCGCATCGACCTTCTTTTCGTGCAACTGATCTTCCAGCTGCATCAGGAACTTGTCGACCACGCGCATGATGATTTCTTCATCGAGCGAACGGAAGCTGATCGTCGCGTCCAGACGGTTACGGAACTCCGGCGTGAACATGCGCTTGATATCGACCATCTCGTCGCCGGCTTCCCGGCGGTTCGTGAAGCCGATCACCGACTTGCCCATCGCCTCGGCGCCCGCATTCGTCGTCATGATGATGATGACGTTGCGGAAGTCCGCCTTGCGGCCGTTGTTGTCCGTCAACGTGCCATGGTCCATCACCTGCAGCAACACGTTATAGATGTCCGGATGCGCCTTCTCGATTTCGTCGAGCAGCAGCACGCAATGCGGCTTCTTCGTGACGGCTTCGGTCAGCAGACCGCCCTGGTCGAAACCGACATAGCCCGGCGGCGCGCCGATCAACCGGCTGACCGCATGACGCTCCATGTATTCCGACATGTCGAAGCGAATCAGTTCGATCCCCAGCGTGAAAGCCAGCTGCTTCGCCACTTCCGTCTTGCCGACACCCGTGGGGCCGGAAAACAGGAACGCGCCGATCGGCTTGTCCAGCTTGCCGAGCCCCGCGCGCGCCATCTTGATCGCCGCCGACAGCGCATCGATAGCCGGGTCTTGCCCGAACACCACGCTCTTCAGATCGCGATCGAGCGTTTGCAGCTTGCTGCGATCGTCTTGCGACACGCTTTGCGGCGGGACACGGGCGATCTTCGAGATGATTTCCTCGATCTCGTTCTTGCCGATGGTCTTCTTCTGCTTCGACTTCGGCAGGATGCGTTGCGCCGCCCCCGCTTCGTCGATCACGTCGATCGCCTTGTCCGGCAGATGACGATCCGTGATGAAGCGAGCCGACAACTCAGCCGCCGCCGACAGCGCGCCCGACGAATACTTCACGCCGTGATGCTCTTCGAAACGCGATTTGAGGCCACGCAGGATCGCCACCGTCTGTTCGACGGTCGGCTCGGTCACATCGACCTTCTGGAAACGGCGCGACAATGCCGCGTCTTTTTCGAAGATGCCGCGGTATTCCGTGAACGTGGTCGCGCCGATGCACTTGAGCGTGCCCGAGGACAACGCCGGCTTCAGCAGATTCGACGCGTCCAGCGTGCCGCCTGACGCGGCGCCCGCGCCGATCAGCGTATGAATTTCGTCGATGAACAGAATCGCGTGCGGACGTTCCTTCAACTCCTTGAGAACCGTCTTCAGGCGTTGCTCGAAGTCGCCACGATACTTGGTGCCGGCGAGCAGCGCGCCCATGTCGAGCGAATACACCTGCGCGTCCGAGAGGATGTCCGGCACTTCGCCGCGCGTAATACGCCACGCGAGACCTTCGGCGATCGCCGTCTTGCCGACGCCGGCCTCACCGACCAGCAGCGGATTGTTCTTGCGCCGACGGCACAGCACCTGGACCACACGCTCGACTTCCGACTCGCGTCCGATTAGCGGATCGATGCGGCCGTCCTTCGCCATCTGGTTCAGGTTCTGCGTGAACTGGGCGAGTGGCGTTTCCTTCTGCGCGGCGGCTTCATCGGACTCGGCATTCGCGTCGCTCGCTTTCGCGGCGTCGGTGCTGCTCGTCTTGGCGATGCCATGCGAGATGAAATTGACGACGTCCAGACGCGTCACGCCCTGCTGCTGCAGGTAGTACACCGCGTGCGAATCCTTCTCGCCGAAGATCGCCACCAGCACGTTTGCGCCGGTCACTTCCTTCTTGCCGTTCGAGGTGGACTGCACATGCATGATCGCGCGCTGGATCACACGCTGGAAACCCAGCGTGGGCTGCGTGTCGACGTCGTCCGTGCCAGGCACGGTTGGCGTGTTGTCATGAATGAAGTTGCGCAGGTTCTGACGCAGATCCTCGATATTGGCCGCGCATGCACGCAACACCTCCGCCGCTGTTGGATTGTCCAACAGTGCCAGCAAAAGATGTTCGACCGTTATGAACTCGTGCCGCGCCTGGCGTGCTTCCATGAACGCCATGTGCAGGCTGACTTCCAGTTCCTGGGCAATCATGCTTCCTCCATCACACACTGCAGCGGATGCCCGGCCTGCCGTGCGTGGGTAACGACTTGCTCGACTTTGGTCGACGCGATGTCCCGCGTATAGACCCCACAAACTCCCCTGCCCTCGCGATGCACCTTCAACATCACCTGCGTTGCGGTTTCACGATCTTTATTGAAATATTCCTGCACGATCATCACGACAAATTCCATTGGCGTGAAGTCGTCATTCAGCAGCACCACCTTGTACATGGACGGCGGCTTGAGCTTCTTCTCCTGCCGCTCCAGTACGGTGCCGTCCTGCTTGTCCGGGATAATCGCCATACACCCATTCTAAACAACTAGGACAGGCCCGCAATCCTGTCAAAACCCGGTCAACCCGCCGGTGAGCCCGTTCGCTTCTGCGTGATGGGTAAGTGACCCGCCTTGCAGTTGCGATTCGACGAGCCGATTGCGGAGCCGGCCCCTATCCAACAATGCAGCGCGGCTGTGTTGCACCGCAGTCGGATCGAGTATCGCACAACCTGCCGGAGCTGGTTGCTGGCGCTCCCCGGAGCTTGGCAGCGGCGGGCGGCCTGTAGCACAGCATGTGAGTCGATTATGCGACTTTTCAAGGCGGCCCGCTTGCGCAACCGCACATAACGGAAGCGGGAAAAACCCTTGGAAAGCGCTTGTTTGCAACGCGACAACGACATCTCAAAATTTTCTTGACACTCGAATAAAGAGCCCCAACAATCAAGCTGGCACTTTTTTCACCGCGCCATAATTTCGAAAAAATGCCGATGGTGAGCTTGTGAGGAGGGAGCGGCTACTTGCGTGGTCGCGGAGCTTTTCGAGGGCTCGTGGTAGTGACATGAGTTACAGGGGATGTTGGAATGGCAACTGGTACGGTCAAATGGTTCAATGACGCAAAAGGTTTCGGATTCATCACGCCTGATGAAGGTGGCGAGGATCTGTTTGCACACTTCTCGGCCATCCAGATGAATGGGTTCAAGACCCTCAAGGAAGGCCAAAAGGTAACCTTCGAGGTCGTGCAAGGCCCGAAAGGCAAACAGGCATCGAACATTCAGGCACCCGCCTGAGACTGTTCGTTACCCGTCGTTTGAAGCCCGGCTTGCCGGGTTTCTTTTTTTGTGCGGCGCTTTTTTCGTTTCGTTAGTTTTTATCGGACAGCCATGGCTCCCAATTATCGGGTGCACCCGTACATTTCGGGTTACCGGCGGATTCCGCTCACTCTGCCGCTGTTCGGATCACTAGCGGCTGCTTCGACGAGCGGGCAAAAAAATGCCCCCAGCCATCTTGCGACGCCAGGGGCTTTTCATGCGGCCTGAATAATTCGGTTCGCTTCGTTCTACATATTCTCGATCATCACCTGGCCGAAGCCCGAGCACGACACCTGAGTTGCACCTTCCATCAGGCGTGCGAAGTCATAAGTGACGCGTTTTTGCAGAATCGATTTCTCCATCGAATGGATGATCAGATCTGCCGCTTCGGTCCAGCCGATGTGGCGCAGCATCATTTCCGCCGAGAGAATTTCCGAGCCCGGATTCACGTAGTCCTTGCCCGCATATTTCGGCGCCGTGCCGTGGGTCGCTTCGAACATCGCGACAGAATCCGACAGATTCGCCCCCGGAGCAATGCCGATGCCGCCGACCTGCGCGGCCAGCGCATCCGAGACATAATCGCCATTCAGGTTCAGCGTGGCGATCACGTCGTATTCGGCCGGACGCAGGAGGATCTGCTGCAGGAATGCATCGGCGATCACGTCCTTCACCACGATGTCGCCACCTGTCTTCGGATTCTTGACCTTCATCCACGGGCCGCCGTCGATCAGTTCCGCGCTGAATTCCTTTTGCGCGAGCGCATAGCCGTAGTCGCGGAACGCGCCTTCGGTGAATTTCATGATGTTGCCCTTGTGCACCAGGGTGACCGAGCGGCGATCGTTGTCGATCGCGTACTGGATCGCCTTGCGCACCAGACGCTCCGTGCCTTCGCGCGACACCGGCTTGATGCCGATCCCCGACGACTCGGGAAAGCGGATCTTCTTCACGCCCATCTCGTCCTGCAGGAACTTGATGACCTTCTTCGCCTGCTCCGATTCAGCCGCCCATTCGATGCCCGCATAGATGTCTTCCGAATTCTCGCGGAAGATCACCATGTTGGTCTTCTCGGGCTCGCGCACTGGCGAAGGCACGCCCTTGAAATACTGCACCGGCCGCAGGCACACATACAGGTCGAGCTCCTGGCGCAGCGCGACGTTCAGCGAACGGATGCCGCCGCCGACCGGCGTGGTGAGCGGCCCCTTGATCGACACGATGTATTCCTTGACCACCTGCAGCGTCTCTTCCGGCAGCCACACGTCGGGACCATACACCTTGGTCGCTTTTTCGCCCGCGTAGATTTCCATCCAGTGGATTTTCTTCTTGCCTGCGTACGCCTTCTCCACCGCTGCATCCACGACCTTCAGCATGACCGGCGTGATGTCGAGACCCGTACCGTCGCCTTCGATGAACGGAATGATCGGCTGGTCGGAAACATTGAGCGAGAAATCGGCGTTGACAGTGATCTTGTCACCACCGGTCGGAACCTTGATGTGCTGATACGACATGATCGGACTCCAGTGAAGGCTGTGCAGAAAGCTGAAGGGAGACTGCGAAATGGGCGCTCCTCGCTACACGCATGCCAGGACGCTCGCAAGCAAGCCTGGCCGCTATTCTAGCCCACGCGCCCCGCGCAGCCATCCGGCAACGGCTCGGGGTTTTCCAACATGGACGCAAACCGTGAACCCTCGCACCGGCTCCCTGAGTCTTTTATAAGACAGGAAAAAGACCGTCTCCGCTTATGCATTATCATCGCGCCATTCAATACCGCACCGGCGGCTCCCCGAGGACTTCGCGACGCTGGCCGTCGCGGCCGCGTCCGCGCGACTCTCATTCCTTTCCCTATGCGCCTTCTCGCACTGAACAAGCCGTTCGGCACCATCTGTCAATTCTCGCCGCATGAGACGCGTGCGTCGCTGGCCGACTGGGTCAAGGTGCCCGGCGTCTATCCGGCGGGCCGGCTCGACTCCGACAGCGAAGGCCTGCTTCTTCTCACCGACGACGGGGCGCTGCAAGCGCGCATCGCCGAGCCGCGTCATAAGCTCGTCAAACGTTATTGGGCGCAAGTGGAAGGCGCGGTCGACGCAGCCGCGTTGAAAAAGCTCGCGCGCGGCGTCGATCTCGGCGACTACGTGACGCGCCCCTGCCGCGCCGAATATGTCGAACCGAACGACAGGCTCTGGACACGCACGCCGCCGATCCGTTATCGCGCGGCGATACCGACCACGTGGATCGAGTTGTCGATCACCGAAGGCAAGAACCGTCAGGTGCGCCGCATGACAGCCGCGGTTGGTTTCCCGACGCTGCGTCTGGTGCGCGTCGGCATCGGGGCGCTTGACATTTTTTCACTCGACCTTCAACCCGGGGAAAGCGTCGAATTACCTTCGAAGGCGCCTTGGGAAGGTGTCGTCTGAACGTGATCCGAACACGCGACTCTCTGCGCAAGGATTTGCAAAACTCGCCTCACGTGTGCGCGTTTCACGCCGAATAAAAAAGCTAAGCCGTTGTATCGGCAAACAAAACCGCGCGTGAAACACCCGGAAAAAAGCGTGAAACCAACCCACTGGCGATAGCAGCGAAGCCGCACGTTGACATCGCGTTTTCACAATAAAAATTTCCAGACAATTTTCGTCAACCGGTGCGCTAGCTCACGCGTTATTCGACGCAGATGCCGCCCGAAGCTATCCGGCATTCAGCCTGAAGGGCCCTTTGCGCAAGCCGTTTTTGCGGCGCGCGCGGGGAGTCTGAGCGCTACGCAGACGTGTCGAAAAAAAATTGTTCGATGCGACTGTCAACCGAAAGGTGGATGGCACGTTTACCGACATGACTCTACATATAGCCGGGTCATTTGGTTAATTAACTCAAGCTGAGGATTCACACAATGAACAAACTGATCGCCGCTCTGGTCGCTGGCCTCTTCGCAACGGCAGCATTCGCACAAGCTTCGGCACCGGAAGCAGCTTCGGCAGCTCCGGCAGCAGCAGCTTCGTCGGCAAAGAAGACCACGAAGCACGCTCACAAGAAGTCGCACAAGAAGGCAGCTGCAGCTGCTGCAGCTTCGGCAGCATCGGAGTAAGTTTGTTGTAACGACGCAGTCAAGAACCAGCTTCATCGCCGTTCTTACGGCGTTGTAAGGCAGATCACCGCAAGGCGATCTGCCTTTTTGTTTTTGACGCGCTCGCGTAACATTCGCGAGTTAATTTCCAGCAAGGAGTCATGCCGTGCGATTTCCCATGCGCTCGTTGATTGCGCGTTTCGCTGTTGCCGTTGCATTGCCGCTCGCCGCGTTGTCGTTCGCCGCCACCACCGCTGCCCCCGCTCATGCTCAGCAGATGCCGGCCGGCGCGAAGCAGCCGAACGAATTTCCGCGCGTGAAGCTGACCGCCGGCATGTTCGTGATCGATGCCGCGGTCGCCGCCAACGACGCGGACCGTGAGCAAGGCTTGATGTACCGCACGAATCTCGGACCGAACGAAGGCATGCTGTTCGTCTTCAACGAGAACGCAGGGCATTGCTTCTGGATGAAGAACACACTGATCCCGTTGTCGATCGCGTTCATGCGCGCCGACGGCACGATTACCGACATCGACGAGATGCAGGCCGAGACCACCAACAATCATTGCCCGACGCACAACGGCGTGTTCGCGCTGGAAATGCCCAAAGGCTGGTTCACGTCGAAGGGCATCAAACCGGGAATGCAAATTCAGGGCTTGCCGGCTGTGCAGCAATAAGCCGCCTCGGCGACGGTAGCAACGCGCGTTCCCTCCGCGCTTCAGCGCTCCTGGAAAAGCCGGCGCCTCTCGCGAGGTGCCGGCTTTTTTACGTTCGGGCCACCTCGCCGCCGTCGCGTGGTTGCGCCGTGCGGGGGCGGCCGAACGCCTGCTGGCAGGCGCTCGCGCCCGGCTGGCAAGATTCCTGCAAAAGACAGGCCGACGCGCTATCCTTGTAGTCTCAGTAAAACAGCACCAGGTTCCCCGGGCGGCCATAGCGCCGCCCGGCAAGCGTTTCAGGCGCGCCATTCCAAGGAGGTTCACGTGCCCCGCAAGACTCCCATCGAGCGCTACCGGAATATCGGCATCAGCGCTCACATCGATGCCGGCAAAACCACCACCACTGAACGCATCCTGTTCTACACCGGCGTGACCCACAAGATCGGCGAGGTTCACGACGGTGCGGCGACGATGGACTGGATGGAACAGGAGCAGGAGCGCGGCATCACCATCACGTCGGCGGCTACCACCGCCTTCTGGAAAGGCATGGCCGGCAACTATCCCGAACACCGGATCAACATCATCGACACCCCCGGCCACGTCGACTTCACGATCGAAGTGGAGCGCTCGATGCGAGTGCTCGACGGCGCATGCATGGTGTACGACTCGGTCGGCGGCGTGCAGCCGCAGTCGGAAACCGTGTGGCGCCAGGCGAACAAGTACAAGGTGCCGCGCATCGCATTCGTCAACAAGATGGACCGCGTCGGCGCGGATTTCTTTCGCGTGCAGCGGCAGATCGGCGATCGCCTGAAGGGCGTCGCGGTGCCGATCCAGATTCCGATCGGCGCGGAAGAACACTTCCAGGGCGTGGTCGACCTGGTCAAGATGAAGGCGATCTTCTGGGACGAAGAGAACCAGGGCATCAAGTTCGAGTACCGCGATATTCCGGCGGAACTCGCGGCTACGGCGAAGGAGTGGCACGACAAGATGGTCGAGGCCGCCGCCGAGGCAAACGAGACGCTGCTCGAAAAATACCTGGGCGGCGACACGCTGACCGAAGACGAAATCAAGCACGGCATCCGCGCGCGCTGCATCGCCAATGAAATCGTGCCGATGCTGTGCGGCAGCGCGTTCAAGAACAAGGGCGTGCAGGCGATGCTCGACGCGGTGATCGACTACCTGCCGTCGCCGGTCGACGTGCCGGCGATTACCGGTCACGACGAACACGACAGGGAAATCGAGCGTCATCCGAACGATACCGATCCGTTTTCGGCCCTCGCCTTCAAGATCATGACCGACCCGTTCGTCGGCCAGCTGATTTTCTTCCGCGTGTACTCGGGCGTGGTGAATTCGGGCGACACGGTCTACAACGCGATCAAGGAAAAGAAAGAGCGCCTCGGCCGGATCCTGCAGATGCACGCGAACGAGCGCAAGGAAATCAAGGAAGTCTACGCGGGCGACATCGCCGCGGCCGTCGGCCTGAAGGAAGCGACCACCGGCGACACGCTGTGCGATCCGAACCACGTGATCATTCTCGAAAAGATGATCTTCCCTGAGCCGGTGATCTCACAGGCCGTCGAGCCGAAGACCAAGGTCGACCAGGAAAAGATGGGCATCGCGCTAAACCGTCTCGCCCAGGAAGACCCGTCGTTCCGCGTGCAAACCGATGAGGAATCCGGTCAGACGATCATCTCCGGGATGGGCGAGCTGCACCTGGAAATTCTGGTCGACCGGATGAAGCGCGAGTTCGGCGTCGAGGCGACCGTCGGCAAGCCGCAGGTCGCGTATCGCGAAACGGTGCGCAACAAGGTCGAAGATGTCGAAGGCAAGTTCGTCAAGCAGTCGGGCGGGCGGGGTCAGTACGGCCACGCGGTCATCACGCTCGAACCGGCGCCACAAGGCAAGGGCTACGAGTTCGTCGACGCGATCAAGGGCGGCGTGATTCCGCGCGAATACATCCCGGCCGTCGACAAGGGCATCGTGGAAACGCTGAAGGCCGGCGTGCTCGCGGGCTATCCGGTGGTCGACGTGAAGGTGACGCTGACCTTCGGTTCATACCACGACGTCGACTCGAATGAAAACGCGTTCCGCATGGCCGGCTCGATGGCGTTCAAGGAAGCGATGCGTAAAGCCAAGCCCGTGCTGCTCGAACCGATGATGGCTGTCGAAGTGGAAACGCCGGAAGACTTCATGGGCAACGTGATGGGCGACCTGTCGAGCCGCCGTGGACTCGTGCAGGGCATGGAAGACATCGCGGGCGGCGGCGGCAAGCTGGTGCGCGCCGAAGTGCCGCTCGCGGAGATGTTCGGCTACTCGACGTCGCTGCGCTCGGCCACCCAGGGTCGCGCGACCTACACGATGGAGTTCAAGCACTACGCGGAGACGCCGAATAACGTCGCCGAAGCCGTGATCAACGCGAAGCACAAATAAGCGCTAGCGCTGCGACGAAGCCGCCGCGCTAACAGCGGCCAACCAAAGCGCCCGAAGCCCGTTCCACGTGAACGGGCTTTTTTTCGTCCATCGCCCGGTCGGACGGCGTTGATGCGGTTGTCCACACAGCCGTTTTTGAACGTGCAAAAATGCCTGACGGCGCCGAGCCGGGCACCGGGGCGATGCCCAGGAGGAGACACCATGAGCCAGGATCACGAACACCCGCACTATCGCGCCGAACATGGCGCCGAGCAACCGGCCGCGCCCGTCGATTGGCGCGAGCACGGCGTGAAGGTCATCAAAGGCGACCAGCTCGACGGCAACACCGCGCAAACGCCGGGCATGAACCGCGCCGCCGCAATCAATGCCGCCCGGGTCGGCGCGCAGAAGATATGGGCCGGCACCGTCACGATCCATCCGAACGCGAAGACCGGCGCCCATCATCACGGCGCGCTCGAAAGCGTGATTTACGTGGTGCGCGGCCAGGCGCGCATGCGCTGGGGCGAGCATCTGGAGTTCACCGCTGAGGCCGGCCCCGGCGACTTCATCTTCGTGCCGCCCTACGTGCCGCATCAAGAGATCAACGCGAGCACGGACGAGCCGCTCGAGTGCGTACTGGTGCGCAGCGACAACGAAGCGGTGGTCGTCAATCTGAACATCGACGCAGTGGAAGCGCCCGAAACGGTCTACTGGGTCGATCCGATTCACAAGCATCCGCACGATCACTAACTCGACTATCCATTCTTCACCCTGCGACTCATGACGCCGACCGCTTCGCTGCGCCCTCGCCTGCTCTCGCTGTACGCGATCCTGATTGCCGCCAATCTCGGCGCCTGGGCGTGGGCGCTGA
This sequence comes from Paraburkholderia sp. SG-MS1, assembly GCF_012275575.1. GTDB lineage: Bacteria > Pseudomonadota > Gammaproteobacteria > Burkholderiales > Burkholderiaceae > Paraburkholderia. Next base: position 24,009 of record NZ_NPIH01000066.1, read on the forward strand.
TCGCCTTTCGCCACTACCCGCTGCTGCTCGGGACCGCGCTGCTCGCGTATGGCTTCGGCCTGCGTCATGCGGTCGACGCGGATCACATCGCGGCGATCGACGCTGTCACGCGCAAGCTGATGCAAAGCGGCAAGCGGCCGCTCGGCGTGGGTCTCGCGTTTTCGCTCGGGCACTCGACGATCGTGATCGCCGCGACCATCGGCATTGCGTGGACCACGCATTCGCTGCACGGCCGTTTCGAGACCTTCAAGGAACTGGGCGGCACGGTCGGTACGCTCGTGTCCGCGACCTTCCTGCTGGGGCTCGCGGCCGTCAACCTCGTGATACTGCGCGACGTGTGGCGCCGTTATCGTCATGTTCAACGCGACGGCGAGTTGCCTGCGCAAACGGTTGATTCGATCGCGCCGGCGGGCCTGCTGTCGCGCGCCCTGCGCCCGCTGTTCCGGCTCGTCACGAAAAGCTGGCACATGTACCCCGTCGGCGTGCTGTTCGGCCTCGGCTTCGACACCGCGACCGAGATCGGCTTGCTCGCGATCGCCGCATCGCAGGCGGGCACCGGTCTGCCGCTGTATTCGATCCTCGTGTTCCCCGCGCTCTTCACCGCGGGCATGACGCTCGTCGATTCCACCGACAACGTGCTGATGGTGCACGCTTACAGCTGGGCAATGGACGATCCGAAGCGCAAGCTCTACTACAACGCGAGCATCACGTTCGTGTCGGCAATGGTGGCGATCGTGATCGGCGGTGTCGAAGCGCTCGGGCTGCTGTCGGACAAACTCGGTTTGAGCGGCGGCATGTGGGACGCAGTGGCGAGCGTCAACGAGCGCTTCGGCGCGCTCGGTTACGTGATCGTCGCGGCCTTCATGGCGTGCTGGATCGGCTCCGTGCTATTCCATCGCTGGCGCAGGCCGGGGGCGGTGGCGCGGTAAACCAGCCCGATGCGAGCGAGGCGGCCGGTAAGGATGGCGGCGCGGCATTGGCGATTCGTCCGCGACGGCGCCGCCGCATCGCCCGAGATGGCACATGAATCTGCTCACTACCTTGAATAAGCATCCGCGTGCGGATTGCGCATGCGCTGCAAGGCACGGGCCGAACGTTGTGATGACGATACAGAGCGGCTCTTTTATCGGCCAATCGGCCACCTCCCAGCGTCGCAAGCGCGCCAGACCCGCGAGCAATCGCTTACACTGAACCGGCTTTGCGCAGGCTTGCGCGGCTCTTCAGAACCGGCAACAGAACGGACTGGACTCTCCATCGATGAAAACTCCCGCGGACCGATTTCTCGCACTCGACGCAGCCCGCCTCACCGCCGACGCCTACGGCAACCACGCCATCGACGAATTCCTCGCCGGCCGCATCACGCGCCGCGAGTTGCTGCGCCATGCGAGCGTGATCGGTTTGGCGCTAGCGGGCGGCGGCGTGCTGACTGCGCCGCGGGCACGAGCGCAAGGCGCGCCGGGTGCCGGCAGCCAGACGATCCGTGTCGCCCACCTGACGCCTGCCGGCGCGGTCGATCCGCTCACCGTCACCGATGCCGCCAGTCTTGCGCTGCTGAACCAGACCGGCGAATTCCTGATCGACGACGACGGCGAAAAGCTGATGCTCAAGCCAGCGCTCGCGTTGTCGTGGAAACCGAACGACAAGGGCGACGTGTGGACCTTCACGCTGCGCCAAAACGTCAAGTTCCATGACGGCCAGCCGTTCACCGCGAAAGACGTGGCCGCCACGTTCGACCGTCTCGCCGATCCCGCGAGCGGTTCGGCAGCACTCTCCGTGCTGAAGGGCGTGCTCTCCAAAGGCGGCGCGAAAGTGGTCGACGAACACACGGTCGCGTTTCATCTGGATGCGCCGAACGGCAACTTCCCGTACTACGTCTCCTCGGACAATTACAACGCCGTGATCCTGCCCGCGAATTACGCAGGCGGTTATGAAAAGAGCTTCATCGGCACCGGGCCGTTCAGATTCGAGAAGTATCAGCCGAAGGTGGGCGCGTCATTCGTACGCAACTCCGACTACTGGGGCGAGAAAGCGTTACCGCAACGCGTACAGTTCTCGTTCTATGCCGATCAGCAGGCCCAGTTGCTCGCGTTGCAAGGCCATCAGGCAGACGTGATGGGCACCTTCACCGTGCAGGGCGGCGCCGGCATTCTGAACAATCCGGACTATAAAGCCGTCGGGGTGAAGTCGAGTGCCCATCGGCAGATTCACATGCGCAACGACAATCCGCTATTCAAGGACAAGCGCGTGCGCGAGGCGCTGGCGTTGTCGCTCGATCGCGACGTGCTGGTGCGCGGCCTCTTCAAGGGGCGCGCGCAACTCGGCAACGACAGTCCGTTCGCGCCGGTGTTTCCGTCATCGGATGCCGGTGTGCCGCAACGCAAGGTCGATATCGCGAAAGCGAAGCAACTGCTCGCGCAAGCGGGCATGCCCAACGGGTTCGACGTCACGCTGACCACCGAGAAGTACATGGAGATTCCGGACCTCGCAGTGGTCGTGCAGAACGCCGCGAAGGCGATCGGCGTGCGGATCAATCTGAAGGTCGAGAGCCAGTCGCTGTACTACGGCGCGGGCACGCCTGGCAAATCCGACTGGCTCGACTCGCCGCTCGGCATAACCGACTACGGCCATCGCGGCGTGCCGAACGTGTTCCTGAACGCGCCGCTCACGAGCACCGGCACGTGGAACGCCGCGCATTTCAGGAATCCGCAATACGATCAGCTGGTCGCGCAGTTCGTCGCGGCGATCGATCTCGGCACGCAGAAGAAAATCTCCGGACAGATCCAGACGCTGCTGCTCGACGAAACGCCGGTCATCATTCCGTTCTTCTACGATCAGCTCATCGCGATGCGCAAAGGCGTGAACGGCGTGCGCTTCACCGCGCTTGCGCAACTCTATTTCGACCGTGCGGTGTTGAGCGCGTAAGCGCCGGCGCCCCCTTCGGCAGGAGCTTACGATGTCGGCCACGGCGTCCCCCTCCGCGCCCCGCGCATCGAACGGCAACGCGGGCCGCGTCGCGCGGTTTCTCGGCACGCGCGTGGGCTTGTCGTTGATCACGCTGTGGCTGTTGTCGGTGATCGTGTTCGCGGGCGGCCAACTGCTGCCCGGCGACATCGGCCGCGCGGTGCTCGGGCCGCTCGCCGATGCACAGGCGGTCGCCGCGCTCAATCATCAGCTTGGCGCGGACCGGCCGCTGCTCACGC
>NZ_NPIH01000067.1 GCF_012275575.1 Paraburkholderia sp. SG-MS1
CCCAAACCTTATACAGGCGCTTCACCGAAACCGGCATCGGGGTACGCAACTCCTGAGCGAAAAGCGATATCCGCAACTCCTCCAACAACCAGCGAAATTCGGATAACCGCGGGTCCAGCACACCACCCCGCTGCGCCACCGCCCGCTGATAGTTCTGCAGCAGCGGGGCAAACTCGGCGAACTGCCGGGCGTCGCGCGGTGGGTCCGCCTTCAGCTTGTCGATGCGCAACGCCATCCCTTTCAGATAGCGCGGAAAGTGCGCCAATTGGGTGTACGGCGTATCGACCACGAAGCGCTTGCCGATCAGTCCATCCAGCTGATTCTGCAAGTCGGCATGCGCGGCCGCGAACGACTTCGCCTGCACCAGCTTCTTCGTCAAGCCCGCGTATTCGCCGAGAATCTGTCCGACCAGCCGCGCGATTTCCTGGGCCAGCAGCGTCAGGCGGCTACGACCCTCGTCGCGTCGCGTGTGGAAACTGACCTCGTCGTCCGGCAGCGGGTTCTGAAGACAGGCGCGATCGAGCGCGGTGTCGATCAGTTGATCGCGCAGTTCTTCCTGCGTGCCGCGCGGCATGAACTGCATCGCCATTTCACGCAGGCCCGGCAGATTCTTCTCCAGATACTTGATCGGCTCCTTCAGCTGCAACGCGAAAAGCCGGCGCAATCCCGCGCGATGAATCCGCGCGGCTTCATCCGGCGAATCGAACACTTCGACATCGCAATGGGTGCCGCGATCCACCAGCGCCGGGTAGCCGAACAGCGTCTGGCCGCCCCGGCGAATCTCGAGCAATTCGGGGAGCTTGCCGAAATTCCAGGTGGTCAGTTTTTCATACAGCGCTGTGCCGGCCGCGCCCTCTTGCGACGCGGTTTGCGGACCCGCCGCGCTCTTGCCGCGCTGCACCGCGCGAGCCGCCCCGGCTCCTTGTAAAGGCGTCGCCACACCACCGCCCCCCGCATCCGCCAACGCCGCACCTGCCGCGCTCGACGCGATCTTCTGGAAATGCTGCTGCGCCTGGCCGCCGAGTTCGGCGCGCAGTTGCGACAGATTGCGGCCCATCGCAAGCTGCCGCCCGTGCTCATCCACGACCTTGAAGTTCATGAACAGATGCGGCGGCAAGGTTTCGAGCTTGAAGTCCGCCTGTTTCATCGCGACCTGGGTCTGCTCGCGAATGTCGGCGATCAGCGACTCCAGCAACGTACCCGCACCGAAACGCTGCCCGCTGTGCCGGTCGACGAAACCCGCCGCGAATTCCGGCAGCGGCACGCAATGCCGCCGCAACTTCTGCGGCAACGATTTCAGCAGCAGTTGCGTCTTCTCTTTCAGCATGCCGGGCACGAGCCACTCGCAGCGCCGCGCGTCGACCTGATTCAGCGCGTACAGCGGCACGGCGAGCGTCACGCCGTCGCGAGGCGTACCCGGTTCGAAGTGATAGGTCAGCGTCATCTCGACGCCCGACATCGTCATCCGCTTCGGGAACAGATCGGTCGTCACGCCGGCGGCCTCGTGCCGCATCAGATCGTCGCGCGACAGATACAGCAGGCGCAGTTTGTCTTCCGGCTGGCCGCTCTTTTTCATTTCGTCGCGATACCAGCGCTCGAACGACGCGCCCGTGTAAATGCCGTCCGGCAACGCCTGATCGTAGAACGCGAAAATCAGTTCATCGTCGACCAGCACATCCTGGCGCCGCGACTTGTGTTCCAGCTGTTCGATATCGGCGAGCAGCTTGCGGTTGTGCGCGAAGAATGCGAGCTTCGTATCGAACTCGCCCCCGACCAGCGCGCCGCGAATGAACAACTCGCGCGCGCGCGCCGGGTCCTGTTTGCCGAAGCTCACGCGCCGCCGGTGATAGATCGGCAGACCATACAGCATCGCGCGCTCGAACGCCGACACCTGCGCCGCGCGCTTCTCCCAATGCGGCTCGGAGAGCGACTTCTTCAGCAGATGCGCGCCGATCTTCTCGACCCACTCCGGCTCGATTTTCGCGATACAGCGTGCGTACAAACGGCTCGTCTCGACCAGTTCGGCGGCCATCACCCACTTGCCTGCTTTCTTCACCAATGCCGAGCCCGGCCACAAATAAAACTTGATGGCGCGCGCACCGAGGTAATACGGCTCGTCGTCGGCTTTCAGGCCGATATTGCCAAGCAGCCCCGTCAGCAGCGCGAGATGGATCTGCTCGAAGGTTGCTTGCGCCTCGTTCAGGCGCCAGCCGTGTTCGCGCACCACCGTCAGCAGTTGCGAGTGCACGTCCCGCCATTCGCGCAGCCGCAGTTGCGAAAGGAAGTTCTTGCGGCATTCCTCGTGCAACTGCTTGTTCGACTTCTTGTGTGCGATTGCTTCTTCGAACCAGTTCCAGATTTTTAGCCACTGCAAAAACTCCGAGCGCTCGTCGGCGAAACGGCGATGCGCCTGGTCGGCCTGCTCCTGCGCTTCGATCGGCCGGTCGCGCGGGTCCTGCACCGACAACGCGCTCGCGATGATCAGCACTTCCTTCAACGCCTGCTGATCGCGCGCGGCCAGAATCATCCGGCCGACGCGCGGATCGAGCGGCAGTCGCGCGAGTTCGCGACCGAGCGGCGTGAGCTGATTGTCGTCGTCGACGGCGCCGAGTTCGTTGAGTAGCTGATAGCCATCGGCGATCGCGCGGCCCGGCGGCGGCTCGATAAACGGGAAGGTTTCGATTGCCGTCAGATGCAGCGACTTCATGCGCAGAATCACCGACGCCAGCGACGAGCGCAGAATCTCCGGATCGGTGAAGCGCACGCGGCCCTGGAAATCGCTTTCTTCGTAGAGACGAATGCACACGCCATCGGCAACCCGGCCGCAGCGTCCCGCCCGCTGGTTGGCTGCGGACTGCGCAATCGGCTCGACCTGCAACTGCTCGACCTTGTTGCGATACGAGTAGCGTTTCACGCGGGCGAGCCCCGTGTCGACCACGTAGCGGATACCCGGCACCGTCAGCGAGGTTTCGGCGACGTTGGTCGCCAGCACGATGCGGCGCGCGTTCGAAGTGCGGAACACGCGCTCCTGCTCGGCCGCGGACAGCCGTGCAAACAGCGGCAGAATCTCCGTATGCGGCGGGTGATGCTTGCGCAGCGCCTCGGCGGCGTCGCGGATCTCGCGCTCGCCGGGCAGGAACACCAGCACGTCGCCGGGGCCTTCGCGGCACAGTTCGTCGACGGCGTCGACGATCGCGTCCATCAGATCGCGGTCGGTTTCGCGCTGGGTCCTCGGCCTGTCGCCGCGCGCGGACGACGAGCCCGACGACGTGCCCTGAGCGGCCTTCACCGCCGGACTGTCCTCGACGACCGGCCGGTAACGCACCTCGACCGGATAGAGCCGCCCGCTCACCTCGATCACCGGCGCGGGCTTCTCTTCGCTGCCGAAGTGGCGCGCGAAGCGGTCGGCGTCGATGGTCGCCGACGTCACGATCAACTTCAGATCGGGGCGTCTGGCAAGAATTTCCTTCAGATAGCCGAGCAGAAAATCGATGTTCAGGCTGCGCTCGTGCGCTTCGTCGATGATGAGGGTGTCGTACGCCTTGAGCAGCGGATCGGTCTGCGTTTCGGCGAGCAGGATGCCGTCGGTCATCAGCTTGACCGATGCGCCCGGCGACAGGTTGTCGGTAAAGCGCACCTTGTAGCCGACCACTTCCCCGAATGGCGTGCCGAGCTCTTCGGCAATGCGCCGCCCGGTCGCCGACGCGGCGATCCGGCGCGGCTGCGTGTGGCCGATCAGCCCCGGGCCGCCCGCTCCGAGACCACGCCCCAGCGCGAGGCAGATTTTCGGCAATTGGGTGGTTTTGCCGGAGCCGGTTTCGCCCGATACGATCACCACCTGGTTCTCCGCAATCGCCTTGGCGATCTCGTCGCGGCGGCCGGAAACCGGCAGCGCTTCGGGGAAGGTAATCGGCGGAATCGGATTCGGTTCGACGACGCGCTGCGCGCGCGGCGGGCGTGGTTCCCGTGATTCGTTCCCGGCGCGTGGCTCACGGCTGCCAGCGTTGTGGTCGCGCGCCCCCGCTTGCTGTGACTTTTGCGCGAGTGCACCGGATTCGCGACGCGGCGCACCGCCTTGTGACGGCCCGCGACGCTGCTGGTTCGCGCGGCTGTCGCCGTGCGCCTGCTGATCTGGACCTGCCGCATGAGCGGGCTGTGCGCGCTGCGCGTCGCGGCGCCGCGCCTGATCCGAACCCGGCGCATGTGCCGATGGCGAGCGCTGTTCGCCGCCGCGTGGCGCCTCGTTTGCTCCCGCAACGCGCGGTGACTGTCCACGCTCCCCGTCACCCTGCCCGTGCCGTGCGCCTTGCGGCGCAATCTCGAGGCGGTCCGCGTGTTCCTGCCTGTGTCCTCGACCATGGCCCGGACTCCGGCCTTCGCCAGCCCGCGGCGCGGCTTGCGACATGCCACTGCCGCCATCATCCTGCGGACGCGGGCCACCACGCGGGCCACCCTCGCGCGGCGGATTTTTTTTCTGCGCCGACGGCTGCGCGTCCTGCGCGGCACGACGCGACTCGCGCGCCGCGTGCGGCGTGTTGGGCTGGGTGTCCTGCGCTGGACGGCGCTGCGCGTCGCCGGAGTTCATCGGATCGGCGGCTGGCGCCGGATTCTCGTTCGCCGCAGCGGGACTTTTGGGTACATTCGACATGGGGGCGCATTATAATCCCCGGCATGAATTCCCAAACCGACCTCGTCCCCGCGCCCGCGAGCGTTCCGGCCCCCGCAGGAGCAACGGAAAACCTCGCACAGCATGCGCAATTCGTCGACTGGATGCGTTCAGTCGCCCCCTACATCCATGCGTTCCGGAACAAGACGTTTGTCGTCGGTTTCGGCGGCGAGGTGGTGCATCAGGGGCTCCTGAACGCGCTGGTGTCCGACATCGCGCTGTTGCAAGCCATGGGCATCCAGATCGTGCTGGTGCATGGCTCGCGGCCGCAGGTCGAGGAGCAGATGAGCCTGCACGGCGTGGAGTCGGAGTTCTCGCACGGCATGCGCATCACCGACGCGCGCGCCTTGGAGTCCGCGAAAGAAGCGGCCGGCGAAGTGCGTCTGGACATCGAGGCCGCGATTAGCCAGGGCTTGCCGAACACGCCGATGGCCCACGCGCACATCAGCGTGGTGTCGGGAAACTTCGTGACGGCGCGCCCGGTCGGCATTCTGGACGGCGTCGACTTCGCGCACACCGGCGTGGTGCGCAAGATCGACGCGGATTCGATCCGCCACTCGCTCGCGAGCCGCAAGCTGGTGCTGCTGTCACCGCTCGGCTTCTCGCCCACCGGCGAGGCGTTCAATCTGTCGATGGAAGACGTGGCCTCGGCCGCGGCCATCGCGCTGCGCGCCGACAAGATCGTATTCCTGACCGAAACGCCGGGCCTGATGGAAGCCGGTGAAGACGGTCCCGAACTGGTCCGCGAATTGTCGCTCGACGACGCGTACAAGCTGCACGAAAGCGGCGAAGTCACCGGCGACGCGGGCTTCTACCTCAAGCATTCGATCCGCGCATGCCGCGGCGGCGTCGCGCGGGCGCACATCATCCCCTACGCGCTCGACGGCAGCCTGCTGCTTGAACTGTTCCTGCACGACGGCGTCGGCACGATGATCTCGTACGAGAACCTTGAAAGCCTGCGCGAAGCCACGCCGGACGACGTCGGCGGCATTCTCTCGCTGATCGAGCCGCTCGAATCGGACGGCACGCTGGTGCGGCGCGGCCGTCACCAGATCGAGCGCGACATCGACCATTTCTCGGTGATCGAGCACGATGGCGTGCTGTTCGGCTGCGCGGCACTGTATCCGTATCCGCAGGAGCGCATCGGCGAAATGGCGTGCCTGACGGTCGCGCCCGAAGCGCAAGGCACCGGCGACGGCGAGCGTCTGCTCAAGCGCATCGAGCAGCGCGCGCGGGCCCGCGGCCTCACGCGCATTTTCGTGCTCACCACGCGCACCGAACACTGGTTCCTCAAGCGCGGCTTCGTCAAGGTCACGGTCGACGACCTGCCTGAAGACCGCCGCAGACTCTATAACTGGCAGCGCAAGTCGCTCGTGCTGATGAAGCAGCTCTGAGCGTCGCCGCAGCCCCACATATATCGATTACAGGAGAAGCACAGCATGACTCGTATGGTTCAATGCGCCAAGCTCGGCAAGGAAGCCGAAGGCCTCGATTTCCCGCCGCTGCCCGGCGAACTCGGCAAGCGGATCTACGAAAGCATTTCAAAGGAAGCCTGGCAAGCGTGGTTGAAGCAGCAGACCATGCTGATCAACGAAAACCGCCTCAACATGGCCGATCCGCGCGCACGCCAATATCTGATGAAGCAGACTGAAAAGTTCTTCTTCGGCGAAGGCGCGGATACCGCGCAGGGTTACGTGCCGCCGTCGGCTTAAGACGCTGCGTTAGCGGCGTCGGCCGCATGCATGGATGAAAAATCCGCGCCGCGAGCGCGGATTTTTTTCGCCCTTTGCGGGCGTGCGGCGCTCCACGTGCTGCCGGTGGCGACGCTTCGCGAACCTCGCGGCTTCATTGCAGCGTGCCGCCACCTCTTGGAGCCCGGATCCGCGCCGTGCCCGCCGGCCGCCGTGACGCTGCTGGCCACCCATTTTTCGCGCAGACATCAACCTGAAAATGACCCAAACGGTTCATTTCCCTGCCGTCTTCAGGGTGCGTTGACGAACCACCCGAATCCGCCGCAATCGCCCGCCCGTCAAGGGATCGAGCGCCCTCGCAAGGCACCCTTCGCTCGGCAGGTTTGCGCGATCGTCAGTCATCGTGCTATCATATGCACCGTTCCAACAGCAATTCACCTTCATTAACGTTTCGTTTTCACCGTGGCGCGCTGCGCGCTCCATGCTGAGTCGAACAGTTTTTATACAAGAAGGCTCGTCGGTCGTTTCTCCGTCTCGGCTCTTTCCATGAGCGGCGAATAAAGCAACCGGCCTTTTTCGTTTCAAGCCTTCCAGCGGCGCGCGGGCCAGCTTCCAGCCACCCGGCGTCCTCATGCACCTGCCCCCCTTGCACGGCCACGCAGGCGCAAAAGTCAGCACAATCTAGACGAGTGTTTTTTTGCGACCTGTCTCGCGGGGCACGGGTGTTCTGTTTTCTTTTTGCGCCCTCTACTGCGTTGCCGCCACGGCGGCGGAGCAGTCATCGCCTTGCTCGCGAAACGACACTTCCCAGCAACCGTGGCGGAACGTTCATGCACGTCATGAGTTTCGTCGCAGTCATTGGAGTTTTTACCTTGACGGCTTCCAGCAACGGCTTCTGGCGACATCACAAAGAAGAACAACGCCTCTCTCTCGACGACATCACCGTCGTCGACAAATCCCTCCTCAAGCGAGCCGTCGGCGCGATGGCGCTCGGCAACGCGATGGAATGGTTCGATTTCGGCGTGTACAGCTACATCGCTGTCACGCTCGGCAAAGTGTTCTTCCCGTCAGCGAGTCCGGCTGCGCAGCTGATCGCCACGTTCGGCACGTTCGCCGCGGCGTTCCTCGTGCGGCCGGTCGGCGGCATGGTGTTCGGCCCGTTGGGCGACCGCATCGGCCGTCAGCGGGTGCTGGCGATGACCATGATCATGATGGCGCTCGGCACCTTCGCGATCGGCCTGATCCCGAGCTACGCGACGATCGGCATTTTCGCGCCGGTGCTGCTGCTGGTCGCGCGTCTGGTGCAAGGCTTCTCGACCGGCGGCGAGTACGGCGGCGCCGCAACCTTCATCGCCGAATTCTCGACCGACAAGCGCCGCGGCTTCATGGGCAGCTTCCTCGAGTTCGGCACGCTGATCGGCTACGTGCTCGGCGCGGGCACGGTGGCCGTGTTGAGCGCGACGCTGTCGAACGACGCGCTGCTGTCGTGGGGCTGGCGTGTGCCGTTCCTGATCGCCGGCCCGCTGGGCCTGGTCGGTCTGTACATCCGGATGAAGCTCGAAGAAACGCCCGCGTTCAAGAAGCAGGCCGAAGAACGCGAAGCGGAAGACAAGGCGCTGCCGAAGCAGTCGTTGCGGCAACTGCTTGCACAGCAATGGCAGCCGCTGCTGCTGTGCGTCGGCCTCGTGCTGATCTTCAACGTCACCGACTACATGGCACTGTCGTATCTGCCGAGCTATCTGTCGGCCACGCTGCACTTCAACGAAACGCACGGCCTGTTCCTCGTGCTGCTCGTGATGATCCTGATGATGCCGATGACGCTCGCCGCCGGCCGCCTGTCGGACACGATCGGCCGCAAGCCGGTGATGCTGTTCGGCTGCGTGGGGCTGTTCGCGCTGTCGGTGCCCGCGCTGCTGCTGATCCGCATGGGCACGGTGCTGCCGGTGTTCGGCGGACTGATGATTCTCGGCGTGCTGCTGTCGTGCTTTACCGGTGTGATGCCGTCGGCGCTGCCGGCGCTGTTCCCGACAAAGATCCGCTACGGTGCACTCGCGATCGGCTTCAATATTTCGGTGTCGCTGTTCGGCGGCACGACGCCGCTCGTGACGGCCTGGCTGGTCGACCATACGGGCAATCTGATGATGCCCGCGTACTACCTGATGGGTGCGTCGCTGATCGGCATCGTGTCGGTGCTCGCGCTGCGGGAAACCGCCCGCAAGCCGCTGCTCGGTTCGGGCCCGTGCGTGGCCACGCGCGCCGAAGCGCACGCGGTGCTGCGCGGCGAGCGCGAGGCCGAGGAAATGGATGAACGTTACGCGGCGGCCGCGACGGCGCGTGCGTGAGTGCCGCTTGCGCGGGGGCACTGCGTTGAGCGCGTAGCCTTAAACGCGCCACTTTGAGTGCGAGTCTCTCAGAAACGGGCCGGCAAATTTTTGCCGGCCCGTTTTTCTTATGTCAGCAGCGAATCGAACGACGCGCTCGCGTGCGCGCCTTCAACAATCAGGATACCCGCGCAAATCGGCAGCTTGAAACGCCGCGGTCCCGCGCTGCCGGGATTGACGAACAGCACGCCGTCGCGCTCGCTGATCGACGGCTTGTGCGAATGGCCGCTCACCACCACGCCGACGCCTTCGCTGCGCGGATCGGCGCGCAGATCGGCAATATCGTGGACGACGCGGATCGTCACCTGCTGCACGGTCAGCGTCGCATGCGTCGGCAGCGAAGCGGCCCAATCGCCGGTGTCGTTGTTGCCGCGCACCGCCGTGACCGGCGCGATCTGCCTCAGCGCATCGAGCACCGCCTGATTGCAGATATCGCCCGCATGAATGATGGCGTCGCAGCCCGCGAGATAGTGCAGCGCTTCGGGACGCATGAGGTTATGCGTGTCGGAGATGAGCCCGACACGAGCGGCCGGCGAATGTGCGCTGCGCGAAGTCATGCCGTCAAGTATCGGCCAAACGGCCTGACTCCGTCTGCCGACCGGCGAGCTCGGGCGAGACCGCTGCGGCTTGCGCAGGCCGCCGCGCGCCGAGCATGCGCCGCGTCGCGCCCTGTATGGCGATCGAGACGAGCGCCGCGCAGGCGAAGCTCGACCACACACCGTATCGCGGCAGCAGGATGGCGGTCACCGCGAAGAACGCCGCGAACGAGCCGCGCCCGATCACCATTCCGCGCGTCAGCAAGGCGACGAAGTCCGCGCCGTGCGCACGTTGCGCGGACACCGCGAGCACGATGGCGAGCAGCGGAAACACCGACAGCACGCCGCTCCACTTCGCACCCATCGACGCGGACAGGGTCGTCACCGCGACCGTGAGCAGCGCGCCGGCGAGCATGCGCACGACAAGATCGGCGAGCCCGAGGCGCGCCGCCGGCACCGGGCCCTTCACGCGCGGCAAGCCGCTTTGCGACACCCCCACTGCGACGCAGGCCGCCGCGAGCGCGCCCACGAGCGAGCCGGACAACCGCACCAGCAGCATCGCAGCGCCCAGCCACCCCGCCATGCCGGCGGCCAGCGCAAGCGGCCACGCAAAGCGCCGGCAGGTCCACGCATAAGCAAGATTGAACACTTCCGATGCGGCAATCGCCGCAATCGAAGCCGCCGACGCCTGCGCCGCGAACGACGGCCCGCGCTCCAACGCGAGCAGCAGCACGATCGGCCCGGCGACGACCGGCAGCCCAGCGAGCCACCCCGCCACCGACGGCCCCCAAATACGCCCCGCCACCGTCAGCGCGGCGAGAAAAGCCGGCACCAGCAGGAGTTTGAGTGTCAGCAACAATTACGCGCCCAGCACATGTTCGATGCGTTGATCCGGGATCAGCCACCATGCCGCGACGAGCGTATAGAGTGCAGCCGACCCCCACGGCAGGACAAACGCTAGCCCGATGCCGAGCAGGTAAAGCACGACCGACACCTTGCCCTTGAAGTCGTTGCCGACTGCCTTGGAGATGGCCGACTCCTTGCCGTGTTCGCGGATCAGCACGCGCGTCAGAATGAAATACGCGATCGCCGACATGAACAGCACGACGCCGTACATCGCGGTCGGCCAGGCGGCCAGATGATTTTCGCCGAGCCAATGCGTGACGGCCGGCAGCAGGGACAGCCAGAACAGCAGATGAAGATTGGCCCACAACACGGTGCCGTTGACCTTCTGCACGGCATGGAACATGTGGTGATGATTGTTCCAGTAGATGCCGACGTAGATGAAGCTCAGCACGTACGCGCAGAACACCGGGACCACCGGTCGCAGCGAGGCAAGATCGAAACCCTCCGGCACCTTCAGTTCGAGCACCATGATCGTGATGATGATGGCGATCACGCCATCGCTGAAGGCCTCGACTCGTCCCTTGCCCATCGGTGGGTTTCCCTGATTCAGATTGTGGTTGGACGCACCGCTCGCCCGCATCCCGCAGACGACCCGCGCCGCTGCCGATTATCCGCGATGCTGTAATGCTTTGTCGATGCGCGTGCCCGATGGGTGTGAACGCCAGGGCAGCGTGCGCGCGTGTGCTGCCTGTGCCGACAGGCCGGGAAACGGCGCGATCCTGTAGAGCGAATCCGTACCGGGGCGACCCGCGCCCGCTTAATTCGACGCACCATCCGTCCCGTCGGGGCAATACACGGTGAGCCACACGCTCGCCTCCGTGTCGCTCGTCCATGCGACCCGATGCCGGCGATGTGCTTCGATCAGCACGTGATCGCCGGGCTTCATCGGATGCGGCTCGTCGCTGCCTTCGAATTCCAGCGTCGCCGCGCCGCTCAGCAGCACGACCCATTCGGCGCGCGGGCTGTCGTACCAGAAGCCTGGCGGGCTCGCCTGCCCCGTCGACACGATCCGTTCGATCGTCACGCCCCCCCGCTCGACGAGCGCGTCGACCTGCTCTTCGGAGTTCGCATCGGCGCCGACCAGCGCCCCGACATCGAACAGATTGCCCGTGACCAGCGCGCGTTTCATCGTTCGTGCCCGGCCCGTCATGCCATCGGCTTGAGCCCGTCGAGCAGGGTCGGCACCAGCTCGCTGATCGTCGGATGGATGTGCATCGCATACTGCAAGGTCGGATACGGCGCCCCCGCCGTCATGATGTCGATGAACGTGTGAATCGCCTCGTCGCCTTCGACGCCGTGAATCGCCGCGCCGAGTATCCGCTTGCTCTGCGCGTCGGCCATCACCTTCATGAAGCCGTCGGTCTCGCCGCGTTCACGCGCACGGCCCACGCGCGACATCGGCATCGTGGCGATCAGCGCGTCGCGTCCGCTCTTGCGCACCTCGGCTTCCGACAGCCCGACGCGCGCGAGCGGCGGATCGACGAACACCGCATAGGCCATGATCCGTGTATCGACGCTGCGCGCGCCGCCGTCTAGCAGGTTGGCCGCCACGATCTGGAAATCGTCATAGGACGTGTGGGTGAACGCGCCGCGTCCGTTGACGTCGCCGATCGCCCACACGCCCGGCACGTTGGTGCGCAACTGGCCGTCGACCGGAATCGTGCCGTTTTTGTCCACCGCGATGCCTGCGTCGGCGAGACCGAGATCGTCGGTATTCGGCTCGCGGCCGGTGGCGAACAGCAGGTGCGACGCCTCCAGCGCGGGAATGTTCTGCTCGAAGCCGATGCATACTTCATTCGCGCGATGCGGATGCGGCTCGACCCGCGACGGCTGCACGCCAAAGCGGAACTCGACTCCCTCGCGGGCGAGCACCTTGCGCACCGACTCGGCGAAGTCGGCATCCTCGCGGCTCAGCACGCGTTCACCGCGCACGAGCACGGTCACCTCGCTGCCGAAGCGCCGAAAGATCTGCGCGAATTCGAGCGCGATATAGCTGCTGCCGACGATCACCAGATGGCTCGGCAGCTCGGTCAGTTCGAGCAGATTGGAGTTGGTGTAATAGCGAATCCGCTCCAGACCTTCGAGCGGCGGCACGACGGCGCGCGTGCCGGTGTTGATGAATATCTCGTCGGCGCTGATTTCGTTCAGCACCAGGCCGCCCGGCCCGCTGATCGAGAGCGTATGCGCGCCGGTGAAGCGCGCGTGGCCGTTGAACACGGTGACGTTATCGGTGCCGCGCAGCCATTTCTCGACGCCGTCGCGCGACTGGCCGATGATGCCGTCCTTGCGTGCCTTGACCGCGGCGAGATCGACATTGACGGAGCCGCTCACCTGCACGCCGAGTTCAGCCGCATGGCGCGCGACATGCGCCGCACGGGCACTGGCCACATAAGATTTGGTCGGCGTGCAGCCGACGTTCACACAGGTCCCGCCAAAGGCCGCGCGTTCGATCACTGCGGTTTGACGCCCGCTTTGAGCAAGACGTACCGCGAGCGGCGAGCCGCCCTGTCCCGTACCGATGACGACTGCGTCGAAGTGCTGTGGCATGGCGACTCTCCCGAGGCTGGGGTGCAGGTCGTAGCATCTTACCCTTAGTGCCTGGCGTCGCGATGCCGTGCTGCCGATTGCCGCGGCATTACCTCGCGGTGGCTGCCTGATTGCCGTGAATTACCGAAACTTTCTCCCGCTGCGGCTCAGACGTGGCAATGCACCGCGCAGATCAATTCGCGCGAGCGTTGCAGTGCGGCCTGTGCGCCGCGCGCGGCGACCACCCAGCCCACCTGGCCAAGATTGAAGTCCTGCGACACCATCACCTGCATGAGCGCAACCATCGGCAGGACCACCGATGGCCGATAAAGCTGATTCCTGATCAAGGCCGGCATGACGACTCCCATCGCCCGGCGCCGCTTCGACGCCGAACTCGATTTACGTTCCAATGGGAGAATTTTAGAGAGTACGCACGCGCGGATAAATATCGGGAACGCGAAGGCACTTGTTTGACAATCTGAACAATCGAGCGGCGGCCGCGCGCCCCGAAACCGCTGCCGCCAGCGTCCAGCGTCCAGCGTGCGGAGGTATGCCTGTGCGCCTGCGCGCGAAGCGCCGGGCGTTTCGCCTGCACCGCGATTGGCATAGGCACAGGCCAGGTCGTGTCTCTGTGCACGGAAGAACAGCGGCCCTC
>NZ_NPIH01000068.1 GCF_012275575.1 Paraburkholderia sp. SG-MS1
CAGGTCGAGCATTTCGCGCAGCATCAGGCATGACACGTACAGCAGCGCCGGCGCGGTCGCGTAGGCGGGCACCACGCCCGCCAGCGGCGCGAAAAAGAGCGCGAGCAGGAACAGCACGGCGACCGTGATCGCGGTGACGCCGGTGCGCCCGCCCGCCTGCACACCTGACGCGCTTTCGATGTACGCAGTGGTCGACGAGGTGCCGAGCATCGAGCCGGCCAGAATCGCGGTGCTGTCGGCGAGCAGCGCGCGGTTCAGGCGGTGCATCTTGCCTTCGACCAGCAGCCCCGCGCGATTGGCCACCCCCATCAACGTGCCGGTCGCATCGAACAGTTCGACGAGGAAGAACACCAGCACCACGTTCAGCACGCCGGTGGACAACGCGCCGCGGATGTCGAGCTGAAACAGCGTCGGCGTGATCGACGGCGGCGCGGAGACGATGCCGTGGAACTGGTTGCCGCCGAAGAAAAAGCTCAGTACCGTCACGCCGACGATGCCGATCAGGATCGCACCGCGCACCCGCAGGTAGTCGAGCGTGACGATCGCAAAGAAGCCGATCATCGCGAGAATCACGTGCGGTTCATGCAGATTGCCGAGCGTCACCAGCGTGGCCGGGCTGCCGACCACCACGCCGGCTTCCTTCAGCGAAATGATCGCGAGGAAGAGGCCGATACCGCCGGTGATCGCGATGCGTATCGAATGCGGGATGCCTTTGACGATCACTTCACGCACGCGAAACAGCGTGACGATCAGAAACAGGCAGCCGGAGATGAACACCGCGCCGAGCGCGGCCTGCCAGGTAAAGCCCATGCCCTTGACGACCGTGTACGCGAAGTACGCGTTCAGCCCCATGCCGGGCGCGAGCGCGATCGGGTAGTTCGCATACAGACCCATGATCAGCGAGGCCAGCGCGGCCACGAGGCAGGTCGCGACGAACACCGCGTCCTTCGGCATGCCGGCGTCGCCGAGAATCGCCGGATTGACGAAGATGATGTAAGCCATCGTCAGGAAGGTGGTGACCCCGGCGAGCACTTCGGTGCGCAGGTTGGTGCCGGCGGCGTCGAAGCCGAAGTAGCGTTTTATCGAGTCCATGAGGCGGGTCTCTCGTCGTTCAGAAAGCGTTTCTTGTGGTGGAGGCGGG
>NZ_NPIH01000069.1 GCF_012275575.1 Paraburkholderia sp. SG-MS1
CCATTCTGATGGTTCGACGCAACAACACGGGGACGGATCGACTCGCGCGCGGCAAACTCATGTATTGTTTCCTGACAATGCACACTGCGCATTTTTCTTGCACCATCTAAGCAGTCCAGCCGCACGCGGCGACCGGCCGATCCCGGTCACACCGGCGCGGCGCATCCTTCGAGCGACCCTTGAAACGCGCAACACCGCTTGCGCGCGGCCATACCATGACGAAAAACGTTTTGAGCATCCAGTCACATGTCGTCTTCGGGCACGCCGGCAACAGCGCGGCCGTGTTTCCGATGCGCCGGCTCGGCGTCAACGTCTGGCCGCTGAACACCGTGCAGTTCTCGAACCACACGCAGTACGGCCATTGGACCGGCAGCGCGATCGGTGCACCGCAAATGGAAGATCTGGTGGAAGGCATCGGTGCAATCGGCATGCTGCCGCGCTGCGACGCCGTGCTTTCCGGCTATCTCGGCACGCCGGAGCAGGCGCAGTCGGTGCTGGAGATCGTCAAGGCCGTGAAGGCCGCCAATCCGCGCGCCTGGTTCTTCTGTGACCCCGTGATGGGCGCCGCGAGCGGCTGCAAGGTCGAGCCGGGCATCCAGGAATTTTTGGTGCGCACCATGCCCGAAGCGGCCGACGCGATGGCGCCGAACCACACCGAACTCCAGCGGCTCGTGGGCCGCGAGATCGAGACGCTCGAAGAAGCCGTGGCCGCTTGCCGCGAAGTCATCGCGCGCGGGCCGAAGCTCGTGCTGGTCAAGCATCTGCTCGACCGCAACAGTCCCGCCGACCGCTTCAACATGCTGGTCGTCACCGAGCGCGAGGCGTGGATGGGGCAACGCCCGCTCTATCCGTTCGCGCGCCAGCCAGTGGGGGTCGGCGATTTGACGAGCGCGGTGTTCGTCGCGCGCACGCTGCTCGGCGATTCGATTCGCGCGGCTTTCGAGCACACGCTGGCCGCGGTGAACGCGGTGGTCAAGACGACCTGGCAGGCCGGACGTTACGAGCTGGAACTGGTCGCCGCACAGAACGACATCGCGCAGCCGCGCGAGTGGTTCGATGCCTGGGTGGCGGAGACGGCTTAGGGGTGTGACCATGGGGCGTCCTCACCGCCTCACCTGGAGGCGCGCGGCACGCCGCCGACCGCGTCCGTCAGCCGGGCGTCCTATAATGCGTGCCGCGTGGGCGAGGCATCCCCCGTCCATATGACATTTCACGCATCCGGCATTCAGCAGACGAGGCATCGATGGACGGTTATATCCGCAGCGAGCGGGAAGAATTTTTTGAGCAGTTGTGCATGAGCGTCGACGCCGACGAAGCGCACGAGCAGGAAGCGATCGAGTACTTCGAGAACCAGTTCGATCAGGCCGATTTCGATCCGGCGCAGTGGCTCGACATCGCCCTCTACTACTCGCCGGCCGTCGCGCGCGGCATCGTCGACATGGTCACGCCCGACGACAAGGCGCGCAGCAACATCGCCGAAATCATCGCCGACAACCTCGACATTTCGTACGGCGAGGACGAGTGCGAGCAGTTCGCGCAAACCATCGAGTTCGCGCTGAACAACGGCGTGCCGGTGGACCTCGACCTCGTGCTCGACGGCTGCCAGCGCGCGATCGACGATCTCGACACCTGGGCCGACGACGAAACCAGGGCGCCGCTGCTGCGTCTGCGTGAAGAGTTGCTGCGCCAGCAAGGCGAGCGGTAAGCGTTGATCCGGCCTGGCGCTGACGCTGGCGGTTCGCCCATCGGCCCATCGCCCAATCGCCCATCAAGCAGCGCCACGCATCATTGCCGTCCCTCACCACGAAGCAACCATTGAACAGCACGACCGGCGCGCTCGCGCCGGTTTCTTAAGCATGTGCCGCAATCGGCACCTCACACGCCGGCGCGCGCGACTCGCCGGCGACACGCCGCGCGGCCTGTGCCGAAATGCGCATCCAAAAGGCCTCGAACTGCCAAGACGGCGGCAAATTGGCTTTCTATATTCGCGCCAGATTAAGTACGCATAAACGGGGTTAAGCGCCACTGCGCGTATTCCAGCATTGTTTATGGCGTTCGATCATTCGTAGTCTGTCGATGCGCGCGAAGCCCGGCTTCACCTCGCGTGTCGATCCAGCGTTACTTGCCTTGCCGCTTTCATAACCTGAACCGTCGACGGAAGGAGAGACCATGAGTCTTCGCAACACGCTGAAACCGCTTGCCCTGTTCGCGGGCGCCCTCTTCGCCGTGGCGCCGCTGAGCAGCTTTGCCGACGACCTGCCGGTGAAGATCGGCTTTGCCGCGCCGCTGACCGGCGCCAACGCCGGCTACGGCAAGGATCTGGAAAACGGTGTCCGGCTCGCGATCGAGGAAGCCAATGCGCAGAAGCTCAAGATCGGCGACAAGGTGGCGCAATTCCAGCTCATCTCGCAAGACGACCAGGCCGACCCGCGCATCGGCGTGCAGGCCGCGCAGAAGCTCGTGGATTCGGGCGTGTCGGTGGTGGTGGGCCACTTCAATTCCGGCACGACGATTCCCGCCTCGCAGGTATACGAACAGGCGGGCATTCCCGTGATCGACCCCGCCGCCACCAATCCGATCATCACCGGCCGCGGCTTTGCGAACACCTTCATGGTGATTTCCACCGACGGTCAGAACGCCGGCAACGCGGGCGCGTACGCGGTCGATGTGACCAAGGCCAAACGCATCGCCATCATCGACGACCGGACCGCGTTCGGCCAGGGCGAAGCTGACGAGTTCGAGAAGGCGGTGAAGGCGCACGGCGGCACGATCGTCGCGCGCGAGTACACCGACAATCACGCGGTGGACTTCAGCACGCAAATCACCAAGATCAAGGGGACCAATGCGGACCTGGTGTTCTTCGGCGGACTGGACAACCAGGCGGCTGGTTTCGCGCGGCGCATGAAGCAACTGGGCCTGAACGCGCAACTGGTGGGCGGCGGCGGCGTGATGGACCCGGACTTCATCAAGCTCGCGGGCGATTCGGCGGACGGCGTGATGGCCTGGGAATATGGCCGCCCGCTTGCGCAACTGCCCGGCGGCAAGGACTTCTCCGCGAAGTTCAAGAAGCGCTTCGGCGAAGACATCCTGTCCTATGCACCGTTCGGCTATGACGGCGCGTGGGCCGCGATCAGGGCCATGCAGCAGGCCAAATCGAGTTCGCCGGCGGATTATCGTCCGGTGCTGAAGGCGATCGATTTCGACGGCGTGACCGGCAAGATTTCGTTCGACAGCACCGGCGCGCTGAAGAGCGGCGCGTCCACGCTGTATCAGGTCAAGAACGGCGGCTGGGTGCCGATCGTGACGAAGAGCGGGACCTGAACTGGCTAGTGCGTCACATGGAGCGCAGCACGCGAAGCGCGGCCTCGGGCCCCGAATGCCCAAGGCCGCTACTTCGGAGTCGTCACCTTCACCACCAGTTCGGCATCGAGATCGCGCTCGATCCGCACGAGGTCGTCTTTCATCGCCGAGAATTCGTCGGCGGAACACAGCTGATGGCCGAACGCGGCGCGCAGATGCCGGCTGACCTGCAACATCCGCGTCGCGGGATCGAATACGTAGCGGGATGAAAACGTGAGAAAGCGGTCCTGCACAGCCGTATCGGCGGGTAAATCCGTTACGCGCACGAAGCGCGGCAGCGTCATCTCCAGCGTCTCGTCGAACTCTCCACCGATGCACGCCCACGGCTGGGTCCGCGCCGGCTCGGCGAGCCAGCTCTGCACCTGCGAGCCCATCCCGCCGGACAAACTCGTCAGCGCAGGCACCGCCGTCGTGCCGTCGTGCCACACGAAATGCGCGACAGTGCCCTGCATCGCCGTGGCGAACGGCCCATGGGTCGCGGCCACGTCGTCCGTGCGCAACTGCGCCGTGCCATGCAAGCCCGTCTGCAACAGACGGTTCGCCGCGATCTGCTGGGTGCGCTGCCGCGTCGCGCGCCGGAACGTATTGCGCTCGACCTCTGCGGCGAAGCCCGTGTCCTCGACACGGTACGCGTAATTCGCCGAGCCGCTTTCGTCGACGTCGATCTGCAGGCGCGCGCTGCGCTTGCGCACCTGTGTGGCCGGTGTGCGTGACAACACGCCTTCACCGACCAGCAGCGCGGGTCGGTCCATCACAGCTGGCGGCAGATAGCCGAAGGCCGTGCCGCCTGCCGTCGTATCGGCAAACAGCGACAGCTCAGGAATCCAGATGATCGCGTGATTGATCGCGCTCGCGCCGTAGCCGGGCACGTCCGGCAAGCTGTAGTACGGCCCGAGATTGAGCAGCACCGCCTCGCTGCGGATGCCCACCGAGGCCAGCAGCGCGCCATACAACGCGACGTGATCCTTGCAGTCGCCATAGCGGTTGCGCAGGATGTCGCTCGCCTTGTGCGGAATTGCCGCCGTCTCGCCGAGAAACAACGCGACGTAGCGGATGTTCAGACGCATCCAGTCGTACAGCGCCTGCGCCTTCGCGCGCGGATCGGCGGCGTTCGCGGTCAGGCTCCCGGCGAGCCGCACGATGGCCGGATCGTCGATGGTCGCATCGGTGGCGGGTCCGCGATAACGCGCGGCAAAGCTCGCGAAGTCCGGCACCGTCGACACCATCAGCCGGTCGCCCCAGTTCGCGTAGCCGGCGGCGCCCGTTTCGAGCGGCGCATACGGGCCGTGCCGGTAGTCGAACTCATAGCGCGTGCGGCCGTTGGCCGTCACCGGCGGCACGGCGGTATAGCCGCGCGCGTCGGCATGGAGCGGCACGTCGGCCGGCAGATCGAAGATCAGCCGTTGCAGTTCGACCGGCTCGCGCGTCGGCTCGACGAGGTACGCGAAGGTGCCCGCCTGCAACGGCTTCGCGCGCGTCTTACGAAACGCCAGATGCACGCGCGCGCCGGGTTCGACGCCGGGGAAGATCACCGTGCGCAGCACGCCGTCCTCGAAACTCGGGGCGCCGGCCGAGCGCGGCTCCTGCACGTCGCGGATCGCCTCGGGGCCGACCGGATGCGCGACGCCGTTGCGGTCGATGGTTTGCGCCACCAGCAGTTGCACCTGTTCGATGTCCTTGTTGAACCACACATAGCGTTGCGCGATGTCGTCGACACCGCTTGTCGTGTTGGCGCGCAGGATGGTGTCATCCTGTTCTTCGATCGAACCGTCTTTCTGGATCGTGAACACGTGGACGTCGCTTTCCATCGTGGACGGCGCGCGGTCGTCGAAGGCGGTGGCCGATGGGTTGTCGTCGGCGTGAGCGGGCGCAGAGAACGTGAAGGCGGCAAAACAAACGAGGAGGGTGAAGGCGGCATACGCACCCGGCGTCGAAGCAGCGGCCTGCCCCGGCAACGTGACGCGGCCCGTCATGAACGGCGCGCCCTGCCCCGCGCGCGCCACGCACTCGGATTCGCGGCGAATTCCGCGCGAAACGCGTGATTGAAATTCGACAGGCCGTTGAAGCCGCAATCGAGCGCGATGTCGACGATCTTCGCGCCGCCGTCCTGAAGACGCAGCGCCGCCGCTCGCAAACGCGCCCGCAACACGTATTGATGCGGCGTCACGCCGCTCACGCGGCTGAACGTGCGTAGGAAGTGGAACTCGCTCAAGCCCGCGGCGTCGGCGAGGCTCGTGAGCGTATGCGGTGCGCCTGGGGTGTCCTCGATCAGGCGCACGATCTGCGCAACGCGCGACTTCGCCATGCTGCTGGCCGCGCCCTTCGCGCACGCTTGCGCGCGCGTCACGCTGCCGGCCGCTTGCAGCGTCGCGGCTGCGAGTTCGACGGCCAGCTCATCCCAGACGCCGTCGCTGGTGTCGTCCGGATCGGCGCGAGCGCCGCCGCAGGCGCGCGCGAGCAGCGGCGAGAACGCTCGCTGCGACGCAATGCGCGCCCGCCTGAAATTCAGCTGGCCACTCGCAACGCCCGCATCCGCGGCGAGCCGCTCGAAGTACGCGGGCGCATAGTGGAACGCGATGCAGCGGTCGCCGGCGCCATGCCGATGCCCGCACTCGAAGCACTCGCCCGTGTTGCCGAGCAGCAGTGCGCCGGGCGTCAGCAATTCGCGGCCGGGCGCCGCGCGGTAGTCGAACGAGCCGGCCGCCACCATCGCGATGCACACGCCGGCGTGCCGCTCCTCGAAGGGGCTGTCGTGCGGGCCGTACGTGCACAGCATGTCCGCGGCCTCCCAGCCCGCGCCCCGGGCGAGCGCACGCGCGGCCATGGCGCCGCGCACGCCGTCCCGCTCGCGCTGAGCCAGCGCCTGCTGCAACGTGACGGCAATTTTCCCCAAGATGCACCCCGGCTGAGTCCGTATCGTGGTTTTAGCACATCGGCGGGCGCCGCGGTTCGGCCCGCCCGCCGATGTCCATCCGACTTCCGGCCCATGGAGTACACAGCATGAATCGACTGGACAGCCCCTCCGAAGGCGGCTTCCTTGCCGCATTGAACGCACCGGCGCGCGCCGCCGATGTCGATGCCGCCGACGACCTCTACGGCTGGCTGATCGGCAGTTGGGAGATGGACGTGGTGCACTACCGCGTCGACCTGCGCGCCGCGCCGCGGCGCGGCGAGATTCATTTCGGCTGGGTGCTCGAAGGCCGCGCCGTGCAGGACGTGTGGATCATGCGGCCGCGCGGCGCACGCGAACTCGCGACCGCCGCGAGGATCGATACGGACGCGACGCATCCGGCAACCGACGCGATGTACGGCACCACGCTGCGCATCTGGGACCCGGCGCTGCGCGCGTGGCGCGTCACCTACTTCAATCCGCGGACCGGCCAGCGCGACGAGTTGACCGGCCGGCGCATCGGCGACGATCTCGTGCAGATTGGCACGCACGCCAATGGCACGCCGATTCGCTGGAATTTCACCGACATCACGCCCGATGCCTTCCGTTGGACCGGCATGGCGCTCGCCGCGGACGGCGTGACGTGGACGCTCGAAGCCGAGTTTCACGCGCGGCGCAAAGCTTGGTCGATGACCGGGTCGGTGTGATCGAAGTGCTGCGGCTCGCGCGTCTCACTCCCCTTCGCCCAGATGCGCGAGCAGCGCCTGCAGCCGCTCCACATGCCTGAGCAGCAAATGGCGATGTTTCTCGATCTGTTCGAGCCGGCCCGCGAGGTCGGCCTGAATCGGGTCGTCGAGCTCGGCGGCGGCGATCACCTCCTCCACCTTCGCCCGCATCACCGACAACTCCACGGGCGCATGACTCAGATGCCGCTCGAAACGCCGCACGTCCTGAATCGCCAGATCACGGACCTTGCGAAAATACGCGTGACGCCGATGCGCCTCTGCGTCGAGCGTGTCTTCCTCGACACGCTTCGCGGGCCCCGGCTGGCCGAAGATCGGCTCGGGCGGCCGCAACACGGTTTTCTTTCGCACCGGATGCGCCGTGCCGCGAAAACGTGCGAGCGGCTGTTCGTTGTCGATCGCCTCGCGCGCATTCGGCGGTATCTCGTGCTCGGTGTGCGGCACGTTCATCCAGCCGCCTGGCAACCCGGTGACCGCTTCGATGCCACGCACGAATTCCTCGCTGAATTCGCGCTGCCCGGACAGCATCAATTTCAGGTAGCTCGCGGAAAAGGTCATCATGCGCGCGAGCCGGGTCGCCGCGCCGACCTCGCGGGTCAGCAGCACCAGGTTCGCTCGCCAGACCGGGAGCAGCAATTCGTCGGAATCTTCCATCGCTGGGTCTTCCATCTTGTTGCCCGATGTAGTGACGACATGCTCGCACACGTCATCGTTTTGAAAGGGTAGCCGCTTCACTGCGCGACACGCAATCCCGGCATGCGCACCCGTGTATTCCTTGCCCCACACCTGCGCCGTTGTGTCGAAAATACACGGTGCCGCGCGCCCTGCCTTGCTGCGCGCGCCTCGCGACGGGCCGCGTGTTGCATTGACACACGCGTTCGCACGGTGTTCCTACGCGCGACGCCCGCGATGTGGCATGCTTGCATGCCGATGCGGCACGTCCGGTGCTGCATCGGTAGCTCCACAACATTGACTTAAGGGTTTTGTAATGAAGAAAATCGTTCTCGCCATGGCCGCAGCCGTCGTTACCCTGAGCGCGATCGCTCCCGCACAAGCGTATGAGCATCATCGCGAATGCCACAAGGTGCGTGTTCACCATCACTGGGAAAAGCGCTGCCACTAATGGTGGCGATGCCGTGTCAAACAGGCACGGCACGCGTCGCAAAGCCCCGCAGAAGCGGGGCTTTTTTTATTGCAAACGGGTTTGATGCGGCACAGCGCGAACGGACTGTTCGTCGCGTTATACATTCCGCGCGAAAGCGCCGCCGCGCAATCACGGACACATGCTGTTACACCTTTGCGGTGTGAGCCGACACGGGCCCGAGCTCGCGCTGAGAGCGCGGCGGCGTGAGCCGTGTGGTGAGGCGTCGAGTCGACGGCAGCGGCGATGCTGCCGTCAGGTGAACTCCCGCACGTCTTTCAAGCCG
Organism: Paraburkholderia sp. SG-MS1; assembly: GCF_012275575.1. GTDB lineage: Bacteria > Pseudomonadota > Gammaproteobacteria > Burkholderiales > Burkholderiaceae > Paraburkholderia. The sequence goes on from NZ_NPIH01000069.1 coordinate 8,421, forward strand.
CTGCGACGCGCTGCAACGCCGTCGTCACCAGCGCTTCGAGCAAGGGCTCGACCTTCGCCGCCAGGGTTTGGTCATACGCGTACGGCAGCCGTTCTTCCATATACGTGATCTGCGACAATTCGAGTTGCACCGCATGCACGCCTTGCGCCGGTTGCCCGTATTGCCGCGTGATATAGCCACCTTTGAAGCGGCCGTTGGCGACCGCCGTATAGCCGCCATGCCGCTCGACGACAGCAGCGAGAGCCTCACCCATGCCCGCCACCGCGCTCGCGCCGTTCGACGTGCCGAAGTTGAAATCCGGCAGACGTCCCGCGAAGAAGCGCGGCACCCGCGAGCGGATCGAATGCGCTTCCCACAGCAGCACCTTGCCATGCTTCGCCTTGAGCGCTGCGAGCTCACCGTTCAACGCTTCGTGATACGGCTTCCAGTACGCATCGCGACGGCGCGCGACTTCGGCGTCGTCCGGCAGATGCCCCTCGCGATACAACGGTTCCTTGTCGAACGTGTCGACCGGCAACAGCCCCGTCGTGTCCTGCCCCGGATAGAGGTTCGCGCCATCGGGCGGCCGGTTCAGATCGATCACATAGCGCGCGTACGTGGGCGCGAGAATCGAGGCGCCCATGCGTTTGGCGAAAGCATAGAGGCGGTCCAGATGCCAGTCGCAATCGTCGGTGCGTTGCGCGGCCGGGGTCATCGTCGCGGCGATGTCGGCGGGAATCTGCGTGCCCACATGCGGGATCGAGATCAGCAGCGGCAGGCTTCCCTGATGCAGCGAGAAAACCGGCGGTGTGTTCAATGCAGTCATGTCAGTCCGGAAGAATCGGTTAGATCGAAGAATCGGTTCGGCAAGTCATCGACTTCAGCTCTTCACTTCAGCAACCCGGCGAGCGCCGCCCGATAGCGCGCGTAAGCGCCCTCTTCGTCGCGATGCCTGCGGTTCTCGACGACCTTGTCGCCGCCCGCGTAGACGTCGCGAATCGGCGTCTCGCCATGTTCGCAGAATACAACGCCCGAGAGCCACGCAGCGGGCGCATGCTCGGCGATGCTCGCGTGATCGGCGTCGAGCACCAGCCAGTCCGCCCGTCGGCCCGCCTGCAACGCGCCGACCGCGCGGCCGGTCGCCTGGGCGCCGCCATCCAGCGCGGCGTTGAACAGGCGGTCGGCGACATGCGGGGCCTCTGCCGACGCCAGCACGTTGCGCTGCCGCCGTGTCAGCCGCTGGCCGTATTCGAGCAGCCGCAATTCGGCGCGCCAATCGACGCCGATATGGCTGTCCGAGCCCACCCCGATGCGCCCTTGGGCGTCGAGATATTCCTGCGCCGGGAAAATGCCGTCGCCGAGATTGGCTTCGGTGGTCAGGCACAAGCCGGCCACCGTGCCGCTCTTCGCGAGCGCGAGCGTTTCGTTTGCGTCGACGTGAGTCGCATGCACGAGGCACCAGCGGCTGTCGACCTCGAAACGATCCAGCAGCCATTGCACCGGCCGCGCGCCTTCGGTCTCGACGCACGCATCGACTTCGGCGGTCTGTTCGGCGATATGGATATGCACCGGCGCATCGCCGCCGATGCCGCCGAGCAGCGCACGCAACGAATCCGCCGACACCGCACGCAGCGAGTGCGGCGCCACGCCGTAGCGCAACGCGGCGCTCTCGGGACGCGCCGCGCGCAGCGCGCCGAGCAGATCGAGCAGGCTCTCAGGCGTGTTGATGAAGCGCCGCTGATCGTCGCGCGGCGCGCGCGCGCCGAAGCCGCTGTACTGATACAGCACCGGCAGCATCGTCATGCCGATCCCGCTCGCGGACGCGGCATCCACCACGCGTTGCGCCAGCTCCGCCTGGTGCGTGTAGCGGTTGCCGTCCTCGGCGTGGTGCACGTAGTGAAACTCGCATACCGACGTATAGCCCGCCTTCAGCATTTCGATGTACAGCCATTGCGCGACGCTTGCCAGGCCCTCGGGCGTGATGCGCGCGGCGAAGCGATACATCAGGTCGCGCCAGCTCCAGAAGTTGTCGGTGGCGCCGCTTCCGGAAGCGGCGCGATATTCGGTGAGACCGGCCATCGCGCGCTGGAACGCGTGCGAATGAAGGTTCGGCATGCCAGGCAATACCGGGCCGGCGGCACTGTCCACGCCGGCAGGCGCGATGCTATCCGGCGTAACCGCCGTCAGCGTGCCGTGCGCATCCCACTCCAGCAGTACGTTGCGACGCCAGCCATCGGGCAGATAGGCGTAGTCGGAGAACAGCGCTCGAATCGATTGTGTCATCGCTTAAGTCGTCTCTCAGGTCCTGGCTCGGGGTCTTAGCTCAGGTCACGTCGTGTATAAACGGTCTCGCCCGCACGCACGACCTTCGCGCACAACGGACGCCCGATCCAGTACGCCAGCTCCGCGAGCGAATCGACCGACCAGACCGCGAAATCGGCCGCACGTCCGGCCTCGAGCTTGCCATGCGTGTCCGCTTTGCCGAGCGCGCGCGCCGCATGCGTACTCACGCCTTGCAGCACCTCGGGTAGGGTCATGCGAAACAGCGTGCTCGCCATGTTCATCATCAGCAGCAGCGACGTAGCGGGCGACGTGCCCGGGTTGCTGTCGGTCGAAATCGCGATCGGCACCTCGTAGCGCCGCAGCAATTCCAGCGGCGGCAATTGCGTCTCGCGGATGAAGTAGTACGCGCCCGGCAGCAATACGGCCACCGTGCCCGCCGCTTTCATCGCGGCGACGCCGGCTTCGTCGAGGAATTCGAGGTGGTCGGCGGACAGCGCCCGATGGCGTGCGGCAAGTGCGGTGCCGCCACCGTTCGACAACTGCTCGGCGTGCATCTTCACCGGCAGTTTGTAGCGCTTAGCCGCGTTGAACACGCGCTCGCTTTGCGCGAGCGAAAAGCCGATGCGCTCGCAGAACACATCGACTGCATCGACGAGGCCTTCGTCGACGAGCGCGGGCAGCATCGTATTGCAGACTTCGTCGATATACGCGTCCGCGCGGCCGGCGAATTCGGGCGGCAACGCGTGCGCGCCGAGAAACGTCGTGTAGACCGTCACCGGATAGCGCTCGCCCAACTGCCGCGCGACGCGCAGCATCTTGCGCTCGCTGGCGACATCGAGGCCGTAGCCGGATTTGATTTCGATGGCCGTCACGCCTTCGGCCAGCAGCGGCTCGAGCCGCGCGGCCGCTTGCCTGAACAGCGAGGCTTCGTCCGCGGCGCGCGTGGCGCGCACCGTCGAGACGATCCCGCCGCCCTGCCGCGCGATCTCTTCATAGCTGACGCCAGCGAGGCGCTGCGCAAACTCGTCCGCGCGCTGCCCGCCGTACACCAGATGCGTATGGCAATCGACGAGGCCCGGCGTGACCCATGCGCCGTGCAGATCTTCGCGCGGCCACGCGGCATAGTGAGCGGGTAATTCGGAGGCCGCGCCGAGCCATGCGATGCGGCCGTCTTCGACGGCGATCGCGGCATCGGCGAGCGTGTGCTGGGGGTCGCCCTGCGGGCAGAGTTTCAGGTGATGCCAGACGGTTTGCTTCATCGCGTGCCCGTTGCAGCTCGTTGGGTGTCGGTGTCGGTTCGCGTGCGCGCGCTTTTCTGCTGCGTCGAGGCACACACGCGCAGCGTGGTCATCGTTGGGTGTAGCGAATGCTGATCGCGAGCACCGCGCCCGCGCCTTCCAGTGTGCATGACAGCGCGCTCGACGGATTCTGCATGTCGATGCGCAGCGTATCGCCGGTGTCGAGCGGCAGCGCTTCGGCGTCGCCGGCAGCGAGCGTAACCGGGCCGCTTGCGCAGTACAGCAGCACGACGTCCGCCGACACGCTGTGTTGCGTGCGGGGCTGCGATTGTCCACGCCATACGTCGAGTTCGCCCCGCGCCGCGTCACGCCGCACCATCAGGTTGAAGTCGCGCGTCGCGCCGTCAACCAGACGCGCGTCGATCTGCGCTTCACCATCGAAACGCGCGATGTCGAGTGCCCGCGTCAGCGCGTGCGACTTCATCGCGCGCGCGCCGGTTTCGTCGAGCATCATCCCCGCGCCGGACAGCAACACCAGCGTACGGTCGATGCCCTCGAAACATGAGAACGCCCCGGCCTGCGTGACATCGGCGATGCTCACGCGCCACACGAAGTCGTTCATGCCGGCGCGCTCGGGAAACACCGCCACTTCGCGCGTGATGCCGCCGCCGTTTTTCCACGGCGACGCCACGAGCCCGGCGCCGCGAATCAGCGTGAGCGTCGCCATGTTGCCCACGTCCGCCACGATCAGCGGCCCAGCATCGGCAGATTGAGGCCCGCCTCGCGCGCGGTTTCCTGCGCGAGTTCGTAGCCTGCATCCGCGTGACGCATCACGCCGGTGGCCGGGTCGTTGAACAGCACGCGGCCGAGGCGATCGCGCGCGGCATCCGTGCCGTCCGCGACGATCACGACGCCAGAGTGCTGGCTAAAGCCCATGCCGACCCCGCCGCCATGATGCAGCGACACCCACGACGCGCCGCCCGCCGTGTTCAGCAGCGCGTTGAGCAGCGGCCAGTCGCTGACCGCGTCCGAGCCGTCCTTCATCGATTCGGTTTCGCGATTCGGGCTCGCCACCGAACCGGTGTCGAGGTGATCGCGGCCAATCACGATCGGCGCCTTCAACTCGCCGTTCTTCACCATCTCGTTGAATGCCTCGCCGAGACGATAGCGATCCTTCACGCCGACCCAGCAGATCCGCGCCGGTAGCCCCTGGAACGCGATGCGTTCGCGCGCCATGTCGAGCCAGTTGTGCAGATGCGGATCGTCGGGGATCAGTTCCTTGACCTTCGCATCGGTCTTGTAGATATCCTCAGGATCGCCCGACAGCGCGACCCAGCGGAACGGGCCCTTGCCTTCGCAGAACAGCGGACGGATATACGCGGGCACGAAGCCCGGGAAATCGAAGGCGTTCTCGACGCCCATTTCCAGCGCCATCTGACGGATGTTGTTGCCATAGTCGAGCGTGGCCGCGCCGCGTTCCTGCAGCGTGAGCATCGCCAGCACCTGCTTGGCCATTGACTGCTTCGCCGGCGTGACGATGCTGTCCGGCGCGGTCTTCATGCGCTCGCGCCAGTCTTCCACGCTCCAGCCTTGCGGCAGGTAGCCGTGAATCGGATCGTGCGCGCTGGTCTGGTCGGTCACGCAGTCCGGCGTGATGCCGCGCGCCACGCACTCCGCGAACACGTCGGCGGCATTGCCGAGCAGACCGATCGACACCGGCTTGCCGGCCTGCTTGGCTTCTTCCAGCATCGCGAGCGCTTCGTCGAGCGTCTTCGCTTTCTTGTCGACGTAGCGCGTTTTCAGACGGAAGTCGATGCGCGTCTCGTCGCATTCGACCGCGATCATCGAGAAGCCCGCCATGGTCGCCGCGAGCGGCTGCGCGCCACCCATGCCGCCGAGACCGCCGGTCAGAATCCAGCGCCCCTTCGGATCGCCGTTGAAGTGCTGGTTCGCCACCGAAAAGAACGTCTCGTAGGTGCCCTGCACGATGCCCTGGCTGCCGATGTAGATCCAGCTGCCCGCGGTCATCTGGCCGTACATCATCAGGCCCTTGCGATCGAGTTCGTGGAAGTGTTCCCACGTCGCCCAATGCGGCACCAGATTCGAATTGGCGAGCAGCACGCGCGGTGCGTCCGCATGCGTGCGGAACACGCCGACCGGCTTGCCCGATTGAATCAGCAGCGTCTCGTCTTCGTTCAGGTCCTTCAGCGACGCGAGAATCTGATCGAAGCAATCCCAGTTGCGTGCGGCACGGCCGATGCCGCCGTACACGACGAGCGCGTGCGGATGCTCGGCGACTTCGGGATCGAGATTGTTCTGGATCATCCGGTACGCGGCTTCCGCGATCCACGTCTTGCAGGTCTTTTCCGCACCGCGCGGCGCGCGGATCGTACGGGTCGGGTCGAGTCGCGGATCGATGTGTTTCGGGTTGTTCATGGTGGCCCTCGGAAGACTTGAAGATGTTCGGGAGAGATTCGAAAAAAGCGAAATCAGAAATGCCCGGTGAAGCGGTAACGGCTGCCGGGATGCCACAGATTGGCAATCGAGGCGACCTGGCTTTGCGACCACGTGCGCCGATGCAGCACGAGACACGGCTCCAGTTCGTCCATCGTCAACAGTTCGCGCGTGTCGGCATCCGCCGCCAGCGCCTCGATCCGGTACTCGACCCGCTGCAGCGGCGCGACGCGCACGAGATACTGGTTCGGCGTGGTGTTCGTGAAGTCCTGCAATGCGTAGTCGGGCGCGACGGCCGGGTTGACCCAGCGCTCTTCGAGTTGCACCGGCTCGTCGTTTTCGAAATGCAGCACGCGCGAGTGAAACACCGGGCTGCCCGCGCTTACCTGCATCTCCCCGGCGAGCGCCGCATCGGCGATGCTCGCGCCGATGTGCAGCACCTTCGCCTGATAGCGATGGCCACGCGCGACGATTTCATCGGAAATGCTGCGGATCGCCACCAGCGTCGATTCATACTTCGGACGCGCCACGAACGTGCCCGAGCCCTGCACGCGGGTGAGCACCTGCTCCGAGGTCAGCTCGCGCAACGCGCGGTTGACCGTCATGCGCGCGACGTTGAATTCGCGCGCGAGCTCGTTTTCGGAGGGCACCTGGTCGCCTTCACCCCACTCGCCCGCATGGATGCGCGCGAGGATGAAGTCCTTGATGCCCTGATAAGCCGGTGCGTTCATTGGCCTCGTCCGCGTATTCACAACTTACTGTTCGGACGCGAACGAGAACGGGCTCAGCTTCGCCACCGTGCCGTCCTGCACGAGCTTCGTGACCGCCGCGATGTCCGGCGCGAAGTAGTGATCGAGCTCGTAGTGCGCGACGTCCTTGCGCACCGTGTCCATCACCTTCTGCAGGCTCGGGCTGGTCTTGTGCGGCGCGCGCAGATCGACGCCTTGCGCGGCGGCGAGCAGTTCGATCGACAGGATGTTCGCGGTGTTCTCCGCGATGTCGCCGAGCTTGCGCGCGGCGAACGTCGCCATCGACACGTGGTCTTCCTGATTCGCGGAAGTCGGCAGCGAATCGACCGAGGCCGGATGCGCGAGCGTCTTGTTTTCCGAGGCGAGCGCGGCGGCCGTCACGTGAGCGATCATGAAGCCGGAGTTCACCCCGCCATCGCGCACGAGGAACGGCGGCAGGCCCGAGAGCGTCGCGTCGATCAGCAGCGCGATGCGGCGCTCGGCCAGCGCGCCGATTTCGGCGGCGGCCAAAGCGAGATTGTCCGCGGCGAACGCGACCGGCTCGGCGTGGAAGTTGCCGCCCGACAGCACTTCGCCGGTGTCCGGGAAAATCAGCGGATTGTCCGAGACCGCGTTGGCTTCCAGCAGCAGCACATCGGCCGCGTGGCGCATCTGGTCGAGACACGCGCCCATGACTTGCGGCTGGCAGCGCAGGCTGTACGGGTCCTGCACCTTGTCGCAATCGGCGTGCGAGACGTTGATGCCCGAGCCTTGCAGCAGCGAGCGGTAGGCCGCCGCCGCGTCGATCTGGCCTTGATGGCCGCGCAGCTCATGAATGCGGGCGTCGAACGGCTTGACCGAACCCATCGCCGCGTCCACCGACAACGCCCCCGCCACCAGCGCGGTGCGGTACAGGTCTTCGATCGCGAACATGTTGTAGAGCGCGAGCGCGGTCGATGCCTGCGTGCCGTTGAGCAGCGCGAGACCTTCCTTCGCCTGCAGCGTGAGCGGCTTCAGCCCGACGAGCGCGAGGCCTTCGGTGGCCGGCATGCGCTCGCCCTTCGCGAACACTTCGCCGACGCCGAGCAGCGTCGCCGACATATGCGCGAGCGGCGCGAGGTCGCCCGATGCGCCGACCGAACCCTTGACCGGGATCACCGGCAGCACGTCGGCGTTATACAGCGTGATGAGCGCTTCCATCACTTCGCGGCGGATGCCCGAGTGGCCGCGGCCGAGGCTCGACAGCTTCAGCGCGATCAGCAGACGCACGACCGGACGCGACATCGGCTCACCGACGCCGACCGCGTGTGACAGCACCAGATTGCGTTGCAGCAGTTCGAGCTGGTCGTGCGGGATATGGGTGCTCGCGAGGCGCCCGAAGCCCGTGTTGATGCCGTAGGCCGGCGCGCCCTTCGCGGCGATGTCAGCGACGGCTTGCGCACAGGCGTCGATGGCGGCGTGGCTGGCGGAATCGAGCTGCAGCGCGACGTGCTCACGTGCGATCTGGCGCAATTGCGGGAGGGTCAGGTGGCCGGGTGTGAGAATCATGGTGTCGTTGTCCTGTCTATACAATTTCAGAGAAGTCTAGCGACGGCGCCTTGTATATACAACTTATTTTTCGTGAATCCGGCCTGGGGATTTCCATTAAGGGCCGATCGCGCGGGGCTGCTTGCGTTGGAAGCGGTTTTCCAGCGCGGATTTGTTCGACGGGCTGGCCGCTCCCCGGTGATGAACTTGTATATACACATCCATAATTCGCGGCGCCATCCGGACAAAAAGGCGATCGGCTGCGGCCCCGCCCCACGCAGCCCGGCTGGACCGATAAGAGAGTTATAGGAGAGCCGGCCCACGAACCCTAGCCACTCACCCGCTGCGTTTTCATTGTTGATTTCAAATCAAGATTGATTTGAGACCAACACGCTTTTTGCGAGAATCAGGACGGCGGATACTGCATGCCTGTCATCGTGTTTCCACCAGGGAGAACGTCTTGAAAATTTTCATCACGGGCGCAAGCGGGTTTATCGGCGGTTCGATCGCGGCGCATCTCGTACGTGCCGGCCATCAGGTACGCGGTCTGATTCGCAAGCCCGAACACAGCGCCGCGTTGCAACGTCTCGGCATCGAACCGGTCATCGGCACGCTCGACGACCGCGCGTTGCTGATCGTCGAAGCGCAAGCCGCCGACGCCGTCATCAACGCCGCGAGCAGCGACCATGAAAGCGCGGTGAGGGCGCTGATCGAAGGGCTGGCCGGTTCCGGTAAGCCGTTCCTGCATACGAGCGGTTCGAGCATCGTCGGCGATGCGTCGGGCGGCGAAGCCGGCGAGGCGCGCATCTATCACGAAGACGCGCTGCCC
>NZ_NPIH01000007.1 GCF_012275575.1 Paraburkholderia sp. SG-MS1
TGCTGCTGGACGCGCCGTGCATCCGGCGCGGGCAATTCGTGATCGGCATTCGCATCGAGGAGCGGCCGCGCTTCGTTACAGTCCATCCGGCGTCTCCCTGGCTGGGTCGACGGCGTTGCCGCCGGGGATGTTGAGAGGCCGGCCGTTCGCAGACGCCCGGAGTGGCGTGACCGTCGCGCCAGGCGGCTTGCCGGCGACGGGTACCGCAGCGCGAGCGTCGTTGCCGCCGCCCGGCTCGGCAGCGCGCGTACCAGCCGCGCGACCGCTCTCACGCGGATCGGCGCAATCCGCTCCCGTTGGCGGCGCAGAAGCGGCGGATCGCCAATGCCTGGAAGACGGCGCGCCGTTACGCGCGTCAGCCGTGCCCCCCGCCGACGCGCCACCCATCGCCCCACCACCGCCCGCCACGCCCTGCGTGTCCACCAGCAGCGCGGCCAGCTTGCGACGCCCGCGCGCGAGCCGCGACATGACCGTGCCGATCGGCACATCGGCCACCGCGGCGATTTCCCGATAACCCATCTCTTCGAGTTCCCGCAGAATCAGCACTTCCCGGTACTCGACCGGCAGCAGCGCCAGTGCCTCGTGCACCCGCCTCGTATCCTCGTCGCGGATCAGGAGCGTCTGCGGATCGGCGCCGCCCGCGCTCCAGCCGTCGAAAGTGGCCTCGTCCATGGTGTCGTCGAATTCGAGCATTTCGTGTGGCGACGCGCGGCGGCGCCACTCGGTGTACCAGGTGCGGCGCACGATCGCCAGCAACCACGGCCGTGCGGAATCGCCGCGGAACGTATCGAAAAAGCGGAACGCACGCATGAAGGCTTCCTGCACGACGTCCTCCGCGTCGCTGGCGTTACCGCACAGCCAGCGCGCGAGGTTGTACGCGGCGTCCAGGTGCGGCAGCGCGAGCTGCTGGAAACGGCGGCTCCTTGCTGCATCGGTTTCGCCTCGCCCGGGGGCGTCGGCATCGGTTTCGGTCTGGACCACCTCGGCCCTCCAGGGCATTGCGGCTAGGCTGTGCGGCTCGTCGTCACGTTCCTTTCGTCGCATAACCGGCCACACGCCGAGTTTATTCCCGCCACCGCCGCGAATCCGCCAAAAGATCGGTGCGCACACTCCGCGCCTCGCTCATTGCCCTCGCCACCCGCGCCCTTTTTTAATAAGCTGGCCGGTTCCAGTAATCCTCGCTCGCATACACCTCTTTCAGATAATCGATGAAATAGCGCACCCGGGCCGGCACATAGCGCTGCTGCGGGTAGACCGCGAGAATGTCGTAGTCGGGCAGCGCGAATTCGTCGAGCACGGTTTCGAGTTCGCCGCGCGCCAGCTGCTGCTGGATTTCCCACGTGGAGCGCCAGCCGAGCCCAAGTCCTTCGGATACCCAACGATGCAGCAGTTCGCCGTCGTTGCAGTCGAGCGTGCCGCCCACGCGCACGGTCGCCAGCTTGCCGTTGCGGCGAAAATACCAGCCACGGTTCTGCCCGCCTTGCAGATTGAACGCAAGACAGTTGTGGTGCGGCAGATCGTCTAGCGTTTTCGGCTTGCCGTGCCGACGGAAGTAGTCGGGCGTGCCACACACCACGCGCCGGTTCGACGCCAGCTTCACCGCGACGAAGTTCGGATCGACCGCGCCGCCGATGCGGATCGACAGGTCATAGCCCTCGCGCACCAGGTCCACGACCCGGTCGGTCAGATTGAACGACACCTGCAACTCCGGCTTGTCGGCAAGAAACGCCGGCGCGAGAGGCGCAACGTGCTTGCGCCCGAACGCGGCCGGCGCCGATACGATCAGATGGCCGTTTACGGCACGGCGTCCGGCGCTCAGTTCGTTTTCCGCCTGGTCCCACTCGGCCAGCAGGCCGCGGCAGCGTTCCAGAAACGCGGCGCCCTCTTCGCTGATCACGAGCCGCCGCGTCGAGCGGTACATCAGCTTCACGCCGAGGCGCTTTTCGAGCGCGTCGATGCGGCGGCCGAGAATCACCGGCGAGACGCCCTCCTCCAGCGCGGCAGCCGCGAGGCTGCCTGCGTCCGCGACCCGCACGAAGGTTTCGATCTGTTTGAAGCGGTCCATCGCTGTCTCCTCCCCTGCAGAACCGGTGACTGTCGCGCCCATTCAATACTTTTTGTTTCGGAATAAGCGACCCGCGCTGATCTTATCAAACCTTCAGGTCGGGCCTACAGTGGCCGCAACACGCTTGAATTCGCCCCAATCCCAGACATTCAGGAGACATTCATGGCCAAGATGAGAGCCGTCGACGCAGCCGTGCTGGTGCTCGAAAAAGAAGGCATCGACACCGCGTTCGGCGTGCCGGGCGCCGCGATCAACCCGTTCTACTCGGCGATGCGCAAGGCCGGCAACATCAGCCACGTGCTGGCGCGCCACGTCGAAGGCGCGTCGCACATGGCCGAGGGCTATACGCGGGCGCAACCGGGCAACATCGGCGTGTGTATCGGTACCTCGGGCCCCGCCGGCACCGACATGATCACCGGTTTGTACTCCGCGCAGGCCGACTCGATCCCTATTCTCGCCATCACGGGTCAGGCGCCGCGCGCGCGTCTATACAAGGAAGACTTCCAGGCCGTGGACATCGAATCGATCGCCAAGCCCGTCACCAAGTGGGCCGTGACGGTGCGCGAGCCCGCGCTGGTGCCGCGCGTGTTCCAGCAGGCGTTCCATCTGATGCGCTCGGGCCGTCCGGGTCCGGTGCTGGTCGACCTGCCGATCGACGTGCAGCTCGCGGAAATCGAATTCGACATCGACACGTATGAACCGCTGCCGGTCTACAAGCCGAAGGCGTCGCGCAAGCAGATCGAAGCCGCGCTGACCATGCTCAACGATGCCGACAAGCCGTTGATCGTCTCCGGTGGCGGCGTGCTGAACGCGGCGGCTGAAGACCTGCTGGTGACGTTCGCCGAAACCCTCGGCGTACCGGTGATCCCGACGCTGATGTCGTGGGGCGCGATTCCCGACGATCATCCGCTGATGGCCGGCATGGTGGGCCTGCAAACGTCGCACCGCTACGGCAACGCGACGATGCTCGCATCCGACTTCGTGCTCGGCATCGGCAACCGCTGGGCGAACCGTCACACGGGTAGCATCGACGTCTACACGAAGGGCCGCAAATTCGTGCACGTGGACATCGAACCGACGCAGATCGGCCGTGTGTTCGGCCCGGATCTCGGCATCGTGTCGGACGCGAAAGCCGCGCTCGAACTGTTCGTCGAAGTGGCTCTGGAATGGAAGGCCGCCGGCAAGCTCAAAGACCGCAGCGCTTGGGTTGCCGATTGCCAGCAGCGCAAGCGCACCATGCTGCGCAAGACGCACTTCGACAACGTGCCGATGAAGCCGCAGCGCGTCTACGAAGAGATGAACCAGGTGTTCGGTCGCGACACGTGCTATGTGAGCACGATCGGCTTGTCGCAGATCGCCGGTGCGCAATTCCTGCATGTGTACAAGGCGCGCAACTGGATCAACTGCGGTCAGGCGGGCCCGCTCGGCTGGACGATTCCGGCGGCGCTCGGGGTGCGCGCAGCCGATCCGCAACGGCCTATCGTCGCGCTCTCGGGCGACTACGACTTCCAGTTCATGATCGAGGAACTCGCGGCCGGCGCGCAATTCAAGCTGCCCTATGTGCACGTGGTGGTGAATAACTCGTACCTCGGTCTGATCCGCCAGGCGCAGCGCGCGTTCGAAATGGATTTCTGCGTGCAGCTCGGCTTCGAGAACATCAACTCGCCGGAGACCAACGGTTATGGCGTGGATCACGTCGCGGTGGCCGAAGGTCTGGGTTGCAAGGCGATCCGCGTGTTCAAGCCGGAAGAACTGAAGCCCGCGTTGCAACGAGCGCAGTCGATGCTTGCCGAGTTCAACGTGCCGGTGATCGTCGAAGTGATACTCGAGCGCGTGACCAACATCTCGATGGGCACGGAGATCGACGCGATCAACGAGTTCGAGGAACTCGCAGCGACGCGCGAAGATGCGCCGACCGCGATCAGCATACTCGACTGAGCGCCCGCCGTTGCGCATCACTGAACGATGAATGCGACGGGCGGCGTCGCCATGCCGACCTGCCCTTCGCTGTCGCCGGAAGCCTCAAGACCTATTTCACTGACCGACCAGAGAGACACACGCACCATGCCGAAATTCGCAGCGAATCTCACCATGCTGTTCAACGAAGTCCCGTTCCTCGAGCGCTTCGCGGCGGCGGCGGACGCAGGTTTTCACGCCGTCGAATTCCTGTTTCCGTATCCATATCAGATCGCCGAGTTGAGCGAACGCCTGCAGCAGAACCGTCTGAAGCTCGTGCTGCACAACCTGCCGGCGGGCAACTGGGAAGCAGGCGAACGCGGCATCGCCTGTCTGCCGGATCGCGTGGGCGAATTTCAGGAAGGCGTGGGACGCGCGATCGAATACGCGAGCGCGTTGAAGGTGCCGCAGCTGAATTGCCTCGTCGGCATTCCGGCGGCAGGTGTCGATGCGGACAAGGGGCGCACGACGATCGTCGACAACCTGCGCTTCGCCGCGGGCGAACTGAAGAAGGCCGGCATCAAACTGCTGGTCGAGCCCTGCAACGCGTACGACATTCCCGGCTTCGCGCTGAACCGTTCGAGCGAAGGCCTCGACGTGATTCGCGCGGTCGGCTCGGACAATCTGTTCCTGCAATACGACATCTATCACATGCAACGGATGGAAGGCGAACTCGCGGCGACCATCACGAAGAACCTGGCGCAGATCGCGCACATCCAGCTCGCCGACAACCCGGGACGCAACGAACCGGGCACCGGCGAAATCAACTACCCCTATCTGTTCTCGCTGCTCGATTCGATCGGCTATGACGGCTATGTCGGCTGCGAGTACAAGCCGCGCACGACCACTGCCGCCGGCCTTTGCTGGGTGCAGAGCGTGGCCGGGCAAACGCGCGGCGCGGCGCACGTGGCGGCTTGAGCGGCAAGTCGGGCGCGTCACGTTTCACGCGCCGCAGGAAGTGCCCGCAGGCACATCAAACAACACTGGAGATTCAGACACATGGCAAAGATCGGTTTCATCGGGCTCGGCATCATGGGCGCGCACATGGCGCGCAACCTCATCAAGGGCGGTCACTCGCTGTTCGTGAACGGCGCCTATCCGGTACCGGAAGACCTCGCCCGGACGACCAGCGTGGTCGCCAGTTCAACCGCCGTCGCGCAGGCCGCCGACATCGTCGTCATCATGGTGCCAGACACGCCTGACGTCGCCAACGTGCTGTTCGCCGACGACGGCGTCGCCGCCGGTCTCGCGAAGGGCAAGCTCGTGATCGACATGAGTTCGATCTCCCCGCTCGACACGCAAGCCTTCGCGAAAAAGATCAACGCGCTGGGCGTCGACTATCTCGACGCGCCGGTGTCGGGCGGTGAAGTCGGCGCGCGCGAAGCGTCGCTGACGATCATGGTGGGCGGCCCGGAAAAAGCCTTTGCGCAGGCAAAGCCGCTGTTCGAACTGATGGGCAAGAACATCTCGCTGATCGGCGAGAACGGCGCGGGCCAGACGTGCAAGGTGGCGAACCAGATCATCGTCGCGCTGAACATCGAGGCGGTGGCCGAAGCGCTCCTGTTTGCGTCGCGTTCTGGCGCCGATCCGGAGCGGGTGCGCCGCGCGCTGATGGGCGGCTTCGCGTCGTCGCGGATTCTGGAAGTGCATGGCGAGCGCATGACCAAACGCACGTTCGATCCGGGCTTCCGTATCGAACTGCATCAGAAGGATCTGAACCTCGCACTCGACGGCGCACGCAAGCTCGGCATTGCGCTGCCGCATACCGCGAGCGCGCAGCAATTGTTCAGCGTCTGCGCGGCGAACGGCGGCAAGGCCTGGGATCACTCGGCGATGGTGCGCGCGCTGGAAATCATGGCGAACTACGAAGTCGCCCAGGCGCCGGGCAGCGAAGCCAAGGCGGCTTGACGCGGTTCGCCGGAAGGCGCGCGACAGCACTTTTTGCAGGGGCTGCGTCGCATGTGCCCGCTGCTGCGTGAGCCGTACCCACGCACAGCAGCGAAGCGCAACCCGTCATGCAATAAAGCGACAGGCCAAGCGGGGAGGCATGCCGCAAGCGTCGTCAGCAAGACAGGTGACGCATACGTACACAAAATACATCAAACCGTCATACCGATTGCCGTGGTCGGCGCATCGTCGGCATCACGGCAATCACAGGTGGGGCGCCCGTTCGTCGCGCAGCATGCGCGGCGTCGCGGGCAAATCGTGCCGCTCTGGGCTGAGAGCGGCAAGTGGGGTCCGCAGCGGCGCCCGGCGATGCCGGGGAAGCCTTGGTCGGTCAGACGTCGTCGTCGGGTGTCCGGCTGTCGGATTCATCATCATGCTTTTTCCGCCACGCGCCAGTCGCCGCGGCAACCACGCGCGGCAATGGCAATCACGGCTCGCGTCCGCTTGCACGTCCGTTTGCATTTGCTTGCAACTCCCCGCCTTCCAGCGAACCTTTTTTGACACATCGTCGCGCGCTTTTCTCCTACACTCGTTGAGTCCGGCTGCACGCGTGACGGACACCACGCGCCCCTGAGTCGTTTCTGGTGGTGGCGCCTGGGCATGGCGTCCTGCCTGTCACAGCGCGTGTTGTCCTTAGCGTTTGCCTGATTTCTCAACCAGTGCCTAACCCGTGCGTAAATTGCTTTTGCGCCACCACGTCAGGAGAGTGATCGATGGGTATTCTCAGTTTCATCAAGGAAGCCGGCGAAAAGCTGTTCGGCGCCGCCTCTACGCCCGCGCAAGCCGCCCCCGCCGCGCCCGATC
>NZ_NPIH01000070.1 GCF_012275575.1 Paraburkholderia sp. SG-MS1
ACCCTACTTGCCCACCGGCTGCATCGTCGCAATCGGAATCAGGAATTCGGAAAAGCCAGTCAGCATAATCTGCACGCCGATGCACAGCAGCAAAAACGAAGATACACGCATCGCGACCTTGGTTCCTTCGACGCCGAGATACTTCGCAAAAATCACCGCACGGCTGTAGATCAGATAGACCGTGGCGGCCACCGCGAACGAGATCACCACTGACGCGATGCCGGACACCACGAACTCAGACAGCTTGTGCGTGCGGTTCGCGGTCAGCGCGACCGCGGTGGCAATCGAGCCCGGCCCGGTGGTCAGCGGAATGGTGAGCGGGAAGAACGCCTTCGACATCGCGTTGTCCGCATCGACACGCTTGACGGCCGGCGGCTCGGCCGGTTGCGTGTCCGGTGCGTTGAGCATCTGCCAGCCGCCGACCGCCACGGCGAGTCCGCCGCCGATACGCAACGCCTCCATCGAGATGCCGAAGAAATGCAGGATCGGCGTGCCGATGAAGAACGCCACCAGCAGCACGCACACCACGTTGATGGCGATTTTCCGCGCGAGTGCGGTGCGCTCTTCGGTGGTCAGTGCCGCGGTGCGGTCGAGGAACACGAAAGCAATGCCGATCGGATTGATGATGCTGATCAGCCCGGTAAAGCCAAACAGAATGTCCGAGATCAGACTGGCGACCATATGCGACCCGTGTCGGGCGGCAGCCCCGGTGGCTGGACGTTCTGCCCGCGCACCCGGAACGCCGCGTCATGTTGATGAAGCCGGAGCGCCGTGCGCTACCCGGACCATGCTCGCCCTGCGTGGCGAGAATCATATCGCGGCGCGCCAGCCCAGTCCGCCAAATGCCTCACAACACGAGGTATCGCGTGGTGTGCCGCCGTCTGCGCAGCGCCTTGCAGCGCAACAAGCGCCGGCCGAAAGATGCATCTGCAACTTTCAGAAAGCCTACACTTTTTTGACCGCCTTTACGTAACCAAAGTATCCGGCATACAGTCCTCAGCGAAGCCGCACTTTCAACGAGACGTACTCAACCGGTTCGAGGAGTTGCCCCCATGTTGCTTCGTGTACTCGCCGCGTTGCCGTTCATCGGCATTCTGCTCGGCGTCCCGTTTGTGAATCGCGTCGAGCCGCTGGTGCTCGGCATGCCGTTCGTGCTGGCCTGGATCGTCATGTGGGTGGTGCTGAGTTCGATCCTGATGGCGGTCGTCTATCGCCTGGACCCCGCCAACCGCAACTTCGTGGCAGATGCCGAGGAGGTCCGCTCATGAGCGCACTCGTCATCATCGCGGCCGTCACGCTGTTCGCCCTCTATCTCGGCGTTCGCGCGCGGCGCGGACACGACATGAACCTCGAACAGTGGAGCGTGGGCGGGCGCAGCTTCGGCACCGCCTTCGTGTTCCTGCTGATGGCGGGCGAGATCTACACGACCTTCACCTTCCTCGGCGGC
>NZ_NPIH01000071.1 GCF_012275575.1 Paraburkholderia sp. SG-MS1
GTTTTAAACAGTTCTTTCAACGGCGAGTTGCAGTCGCTTCCGCCTTGGCACGCGCGCATTTACTGCACCGTGGCGTCTTACGCGCCGCATTGACGCTTGTGCTCGGCGTCGCGTGCGGTGCGGGCTTCTGGCTGCCCGCGCCCGTTCACGCCGCGGAGAAAGTCCTGCGCGTTCTCGCATGGCCGGGTTACGCCGACGCCGACGTGGTGCAGGCGTTCGAGCAGCGCTACGAGGTGAAGGTCGAAGTGACACTGGTCGACTCCGACGAGGCGCTGTGGGCCCAGATGCATGCAAAAGGCGCGCCGCCTTTCGATGTGCTCGCCGCCAATACCGCTGAAATCCGCCGCTATACGCAGGCAAATCTGCTGGCGCCGCTCGATCTGGCGAGCCTGCCGAACACAAAAAAACAATTGCCACGTTTTCAGGCGCTGGGCTCGATTGAAGGACTGACCTCGGCGGGCAAGGTCTACGCGATCCCGTTCACGTATTCGTCGATGGGGCTCATCTACGACCGTAGGCAGATTCCGGTCGCGCCGCATTCGATGCGCGAGTTGTGGAATCCGCAGTACCGCGGCAAGGTGCTCGACTTCAACAGCGCCCAGCACAACTTCTCGTTCACGGCACTGGCGCTCGGCTATCCGCATCCATTTCGGCTCGACGCCGCGCAAATGCGCACGATCGCCCACAAGCTCGTCGATCTGCGCCGCAATCTGTTGACCTATTACACGTTGCCCGAAGAAGCGACCGCATTCTTCATCCACCACAAGGTTGCGTTGATGTTCGGCAATTACGGCACACAGCAGGTCGAATTGCTGCGCCGTGCGGGCGCGGACGTCGGCTACGTGATTCCCGACGAGGGCGTGCTCGCGTGGCTCGATTGCTGGTCGATGACGCGCGCGGCGAGCGACCGGCCGCTCGCGCTCGCATGGATCAACTACATGCTCGAACCGGACGTGAGCGCGCTGCTCACGCAACGCCAGGGACTCGCCAACACGCTGACGGCGCCGGTGGAAAACAGCGGCACCGGGCACATCGTCTGGATCGGCCCGGTGGAAGATATACAGCGGCGCGAGGAGCTGTGGACCCGCATCGTGTCCGGCGACCGCTCGGAGCGGTTCTGATGTTACGGCCCGGCTTGACCTCCAAGCTATCGGTGCTCCTTGCATGCATCGGCGTGCTCGCGTCCGGCGCGACCGGCTATTACGCGTATCACGCCAATCGCACGATGCTGGTCAACGAAGCCGAGCGCAGCCTGCTGACGTCGACGGAACTGCTGGGGCAGCGCTTTGCCGCGTCGATCGACGATGTGGGCGCCGACGCGCTGGTGCTCGCGACCATGCCATCGTCGGCGGGCGTCGCGCAAAGCGACGACGGCTTCGGCGCGAACGCCGGACGCGAGCGGCTCGCGCAGGTCTATTCGAGCTTCATGGTGCATCACCACGAGTACCTGCAAATCCGGCTGATCACGCGGCAGCATTACGGGCTCGAACTGATCCGCTTCGATCGCGACGCGGACGGCCTCGTGCGAGTGGAAGGCAGCAAGCTGCAGGAAAAAGGCCAGTTCGCGTACGTGTTCGAGACGCTGGCGTTTGCGCCCGGGCGCATTTACACGTCGCCGATTTCGGTCAATCACGAGTACGGCACACATGGCGCCGAGGGCAAGCCGACGCTGCGGCTCGGCACGCCGATCGCGGATGCGAATGGCAACGTGGTCGGCGTGGTCGTGATCGACGTCGATCTCGCCGGTATGCTCAAGCGCTTGCAGAGCGATTTGCCGAGCGACTATCAGGTCTATCTCGCCAACGAATGGGGCGACTTCCTGGTTCATCCCGACGCGTCTAAAACGTTCGGCTTCGATCGCGGGCGGCGCGTGCTGATGCAGGACAGCTTCCCGGTGACGAGACCCCTGTTCGAGCAGGCGCACAACGAAGTGCTGGCGAACGGCCTTGCGCGGCCGAAACAGGCAGCCGGCCAGGTGCTCGCATTCGTGCGCAGGCCGTTCGGCGGCTCCGAGGGCACCCGCTTCATGGTGCTGGGCCTTGCCAAGCCGCTCGACGACGTGTTGTCGGGCGCGCATCTGCTCGGCAACCAGATCATCCGCATGGTGCTGATCTTCAGCGGCCTCGCGGTGCTGCTGGCGATTCTGTTCGCGCGCGCCGTGACCAAACCTCTGCAACTGCTTGCGCACGCGGCGACGCACCTGTTCGCCGAACACGCGATGAACACGCTGCCGCTCAAACGCACCGACGAGATCGGCGTGCTCGCGCGCTGCTTCGATCGTCTGCGCCGCGAGATCAAGGCGCAAATGGACGCGCTGCACGCGAAGCAGCGCGAGCTTGTGCACCTCGCCACGCACGACGTGCTGACCGGATTGCCGAATCGCATGCTGTTCATGCAGAAGCTCGAAAGCGCGATCGAGGAGGCGAAGCTGCACGACGCGGGGCTTGCCGTGCTATTCGTCGACCTCGACCGTTTCAAGCAGATCAACGACCAGTTCGGTCACTCGGTCGGCGACAAGGTCCTTGTTGCAGTGGCGCGGCGCCTGAAGCAGGTGCTCTGTGCCGCGGACGTGGTGGCGCGGCTCGGCGGCGACGAGTTCATCGTGCTGATCGAAGGGCCGCGTGTCGCCCAGGCCGCGCCCGGCATCGCCGCGCGCATGATGGACGCATTGAACGAAACGCTGCTGATCGACGGGCATAGCATGACGGTGGGCGCGAGCATCGGCATCAGCCAGTTTCCGGACGACAGCGGCACGGCCGAGGAACTTCTGCTCAATGCCGACGCGGCGATGTACGCGGCCAAATCCGGCGGGCGGTGTGCGTATCTGCGCTATCAGGATGTGCTCGAAGCACGCCGGCGCGAACAGGCCGAGGAAGTCGAGCGGGCTGCGTTCGCGCGAACGCGGGCTAGCGAAGGCGCGACGCAAGGGCGCGAGTCCGAACCGACCGCTTGAGGCGGCTGACAAGCGTGATGCACTGAAGCGCCTGCCGTAGCGGTTCACGCCTTCGCCGCCGCTCGATCTGCTGATCAAGCAGCACGCCAGGATTCTGACCGGCTTGCGCGCGCATGACCCGAGCGCCGCCAAGGACGCGATGCGCCGCCATCTGCGCGAGATTCTGATGTCGCCCGGACCGATCGCCGAATGTAACCGCGCGTGGTTCGACGCGGACGAGCCGGAGCGCGTGCCGTCGTCGACGTGAGGCAGCAGGCGACACGAGCACACGTTCGGTATGCGGCGCTTGCGGGCGCCCCGCGTCGCGCGGCGCGCTTTCCATTCACCTCATCAAACGATCCGCGTCCCGCTGCGATAAGTCGCGCGCGGCACCGGCAGCGTGTCGAGCATCGTCACGCGCACGAAGTC
>NZ_NPIH01000072.1 GCF_012275575.1 Paraburkholderia sp. SG-MS1
CGGGGTGATCGCCCTCGCTGACGGCCGGCAGCGGTTCGTTGAACCATTTGATCACATCGGCGAGCAGCGCTTCGAGCCCTTCGGGCCAGCTCTGGCGACCACTGTTGTAGAGCGCGATCAGCGGATCGGCGAGCGACGACATGATCGGCAGCAGCAGTTGCATGCGTCCGCGCAGTTCGTGGGCGCGCGCCAGCACGTCCGGCCGCGTGTGATCGTAAGCGAGCTGGCTCAGCAGCAGTTCCAGACCGTTGATGGTGCTGGCGAGCCGCTGGCGCGCGCCCGAGATCGCCGAGCCGGCGATGCGTCCCGACAGCGTTTCGGTCGCATAGAACGCGGCGTCGCGAAACCACGCGTCGGTGCGCTCGATGATGGTCGGCGCAAGGCGGCTCGGAAACAGCGAACTGCCGACGATGCTCGCGCAGACGATGCCGAGCGTGATCTCCTCGGTACGGCTGATCGCGAGGTCGAACACGCCGGCCGGGTTCATCACCGAGGGCAGCGCGATGATCGGCATGGTATAGGCGGCCAGCATGAACACGTAACTGCGCGCGGTGCGGTCGGATACCGCGAGGTAGAGCAGCGTGCCGGTCCACAGCGCGACGATCACGCTGAACAGATACGGCGATTCGACGAAGGGCGGCACGAGCAGCACGGCGGCCGCGGCGCCGAGCGCGGTGCCGAGCGCGCGATACAGCGCCTTCGAACGCGTTGCGCCGACGAACGGATTCGACACGATATAGACCGTGGCCATCGCCCAATACGGCCGCGGCAGTTCGAACGCGAGGCCGATGTAGAGCGCGAGCATGGCCGCGGCAAAGGTCTTCACCGAAAACAGCCAGTCACGCAGGGTGGGATAGACCATGAGCCGTTATGCCGGATCGCCGGCGTGATGCGGCGCCGCTGCGTCTGCTTCGCCTTTGTTGGACTTGGACGCCTTGGCGGCTTTGCGGGTCTTGGGGGCTGCTGGCGGGAGCTTGGCCGGTGTTGGTTGGGGTTGTCGCGTGCGTTGCTTTTGCTGCTGCGGGCGTTGAGTTGGTTGCGAGGATTGCGCAGCCTGCGTGCGTCGCGCCTCTTGCATCGGTTGACCGGGCTGGGCGCGCTCGCTGCCACCCTGCTCGGCCCGTTCGGTGGCATCGCTAGTGAAGGCATCGAGCACGCGCAAGGCCGCTTCGAGATCGCTGCGCGATACGCCTTTGAGCGCCTGCGCCCGCAACGTGACCAGTTCTTCTTCCATTTTCGCGGTGACGGCGCGGCCTTCATCTGTGAGCGCCACGGTTTTCGCGCGGCGGTCTTCCGGGTCTTCTTCCCGGCGCATCAGGCCCGCTGCGCACAGTTGATCGAGCAGCCGCACGAGCGAAGGCCCCTCGATGCCGACGTGATCGGCGAGCGTCACCTGGCGCACCGCCGCGCCGAGCCGGCTGGCGGTTAGGAGCGGCGTGGCGCACGCCTCGGACACGTTGAAGGCCGCCAGCACGCCGTGGCTCGTGCGCCGCCACTTTCTGGCAGCGACAACCAGGGTGCTGCTGACGGTGCGGCGCAGGGTATCGAGATTCGGCATGCGCGGTATTGTATTTTCCAAACCATTCGTTAGCAACCTATTGAATTAGAAATTTTTCGCCCGGGTGAAGGCTGCGGGGCAGTATGACAATGCTTACTGAATACATAAGAGACGTGTGCCGTTGTTATTGGCTTTGCGAGTTGCTCAGTCAGATGGTCATGCGTTCGCACGATCGATCGGGTGCTGCGGGAGGGCGAACCGAGGCGACGGTACAGACGGTTCACGTGCGAAGTGTGAACGCGTGCCGAGGGCGCCATGTGCAGAGGTATGCGACCCGGGAAGTCGTCAGCACACCTCGCTGCATGTCGTGCCGCGCCCCCGCTATCACGCCGTGCTCAAGCCACGCTCAAGCCGCGAGCCCGAGCCGCACGGTCCGCGCGAGATCGTCGAGCTGAAACGGTTTGCGCAGAATCGTGCAGCGCTTCACCGCCAGACCGGAAATATCCACGTCGGCATAACCGGTCGCGAGAATCACCGGCAAGTCCTCGCGCATCGCGCGCGCGGCGGCGATGACGTCGATACCGTTCATGCCGGGCATCGCGAAGTCGACCATCAGCAGGTCGGGCTTGTCGTCCTGCAGGCGGTTCAAGCCGGCCTGGCCGTCCGCGGCTTCGGTCACCGTATAGCCGAGCATTCTCAGCGACTCGACCAGCATGGCGCGCACCTCGCTGTCGTCTTCGACTACCAGCACGCGCTTCTCGCCGACGGCGTTCGCTTCGGCATCGGACGCCGCTTCGGTCTGCGGGGCTTCGCGTTCGCGCAGCGGCAGCCAGATCTCCACCGTGGTGCCCGCGCCTTCCTCGCTGAAGAGCCGCGCGGTGCCGCCCGCCTGCCGCGCGATGCCATAGACTTGGCTCAGGCCGAGTCCCGTGCCCTTGCCGATCGGCTTGGTGGTGAAGAACGGATCGAATACGCGCGATACGACGTCGGGCGGCACGCCCGAGCCGGTATCCACGACTTCGACCACTACGTAACGGCCGTCGTCGAGCGTCGGGTCGGGCGCCGCGCGCTCGCGCACGCGGATCTTGAGCTGGCCGCCGGCCGGCATCGCGTCGCGCGCGTTGATCGCGAGATTGAGGATCGCCAGTTCGAGCTGATTGGCATCGGCCTGGGTCCACATCTCGCCGCTATCGAACTCGTTGGTGTAGCGGATGCTCGACCCGAGCGATACCGCAATGATGTCGCGCATGCCATGCAGCAACGCGACCACGTCCACCGCTTTCAGATCGAGGTTGCTGTTGCGCGAGAAGGTCAGCAGCTGGCCCGTCAGTTTCGCGCCGCGTTCGGTCGCGCGTTTGACGGTGGCGGCCATGCCGCGAATGCGCTCGTCGGCACTGACCCGCGCGATCAGTTCCGCGTTGACCATGATTACGTTCAGCAGATTGTTGAAGTCATGCGCGATGCCGCCGGTCAACTGCCCGAGCGCTTCCATCTTCTGCGATTGCACCAGCACCGCCTGCACTTTGGCGCGCTCGTGAATCTCCATCATCAGCCGGTTATTGGCGGACGCGAGCTCATGCGTGCGTTCGGCGATGCGGCTTTCCAGCGAATCGTTCAGCTGCACCAGCGCCGCTTGCGCTTCAATCCGTTCGGCCAGATGGCGGCGCGATTCATACTGCCGCGCGCGCGCGCGCAGCGAAGAGGCCACTGCGCGGCGCAGCGTTTCCGAATTCAACGGACGTTCGAGCACGACCACGTTGCCGAGCCGTTCGAGCACTTCCAGCCCGCGCGCGGAGCGATGCCCGACGCGCGACGCGGCGAGCAGGATGAACGGGAAGTCGGACCACGCCGGCTGTCTTTCGAGCCATGCGAACAGGCGCGACGCATGGCCGCCCGCGAGCGCTTCCTCGGCGATCAGCGCGGCGCCCGCGCCGGTGTCGAGCGCGGTGGTGAGCGCGTCGGCGTCGCGGCATCGCACGCACACGCGCTCGTCCTTGTGCAGGACTTCGGCGATCACCTCGGCGTCGCGGCCGAACGGCGCCAGGATGAGGACGCGTTGCTCCATGACCTTACCGCCTCGACGTGTCGATGACGCGATCCGGCGCGCCGAGGAGCGCGGTGCTGCCGCGATAGGACGGCAAGCCGGACAACACGCCCTCGAAGTCGCGCAGTGCTTCGCCCACTTCCACGCCACCCCTGCCGAGCCGGAACTGGCGGATCGAGCGTTCGTGCGCGTTCGCGCGGCTCTTTACGGCGGTCACGGCGGTCAGCACTTCGCCGTGATGTTCGAAGTAGCGGAACAGCACGACGACGTCGCTGAGATAGCTGATGTCCACATCGTTCTGCACTTCGCCGATGATGCCGTGCTGGCCCAGCACCAGCATCGTGATAATGCCTTGCTGGTTCAGGTAGCCGAGCAGTTCGTGCATTTGCAGCAGCAGGTAGCGCTCGCCGGGCATCGCCTGGAGATACGCGTTCAGGCTGTCGATCGCGACATAGCGCGCGCCCCTTTTTTCGACCGCGTCGCGCACGTCGCTCGCGAATTCGCCCGGCGAGATTTCCGCCGGATCGATCTGGCGCAGCGTCAGCAAGCCGCTCTCGACGTGCGGCGTGAGCTGCATGCCGAGCGTCGCGCAGCGGATCGTCAGCGTGGTCAACGTTTCGTCGAACACGTAATAGACGCAGTGCTCGCCGCGCTCGAGGGCGGCGATCAGGCACGACACCACGGTGGTGGTCTTGCCGACTCCCGACGGACCGATCATCAGCGCATTGGTGCCGGGAATCAGTCCGCCGCCGAGCAGCGCGTCGAGACCGCCCGTGCCGGTGCTGACCGGTTCGGCGTCGAACTCAGCGTGATGCTCGGCCGCGACGAGGCGCGGATAGACGTGGATGCCGCCCGTGTCCAGCGTGAAGTCGTGAAAGCCCTCGCGGAACTTGATGCCGCGCATCTTCGCGATGCGCGCGCGACGCCGGTTGCCGCCGTAGTCGTGCGCGAGGTTGTCCAGCGTGATCACGCCGTGCGCGATGCTGTGCAGTTGCACGTCGCCGGGATCCGACGAATTGTCGTCGAGCAGCAGCACCGTGCATTCACGGGTCGCGAAATAACGTTTGAGCGCGAGAATCTGCCGGCGGTAGCGCAGCGGGTTCTGCGAAAGCAGACGCAGTTCGGAGAGGCTGTCGAGCACGATGCGCGCGGGTTTGAGTTCTTCGACTTGCTCGATCACGTTGCGCACGGTTTCGCCTAGCTCGACTTCCGCCGGGTGCAGCACGGTCTGCTCGTATTGCGGGTCGAGGCCTTCGTCGGAGAGCAACTCGAGGATCGCAAAGCGGCTGACGTCCCAGCCGTGGCTTTCGCCGACGGAGACCAGCTCGGCGCGGGTTTCGGAGAGCGTGATGTACAGGCCGGTGTGGCCTTCCTCGGCGCCCTTGAGTAGGAATTGCAAGGCCAAGGTGGTTTTACCTGTGCCCGGTTCGCCCTCCACGAGGTACATGCGGTTGGGTGTGAGACCTCCCCCCAGAATGTTGTCGATTCCTTCGATGCCGCTGGAGAGGCGGGCGGGGGTGTCGGCGGCAATTTTGTTTGACATGGCGTAGCGGTGTGCGTCGGGTTGGGTGGCGGAATATTCCAGGCCGGTACGGCGGGGATGCAAGTTGTGTGCCATCGGTGTGGACGGCAGGTTGCTGCGGGGATTGCCAAGTCGGGCGCGGTAGTACGCGGGGTGGTGGCAGGCGGTTCAGAGGCCTTGGCTGGTTTGATACGCGCGCGCATGTCGTGTGGGCGAAGGACGGCTTGTGGCGTGCATGGGCATGGAGCGTGCTCCCGCGTTGAATTCAGGGTGGGAATGCTTCAACGCCGTCCGCCAAGCCTCTTTTCCACAGATTGCCGCCGATATGAACCACTTCCGATTTCTTGCCGCTGTATGTATCGCGGCATCGCCTGGCGCGTTATTGCCGGGGGCCGCCGCCCATGCCGACGAGACGCCCAGCCCGTGCGCCGCGCTCAAACGGATCGTGTCGGCTGCGCCCGACGGTCTTGCGTCGTTGACGCCGGAGGACGGCAAAGGCGTGGCGCAACCCTATGGCGACGACGCGCAATGTTCCGCGAGTCAGCGTAGTTTCCAATGCACATGGACGCCGCATGGCGATGCCGGCTCGAAGCTGGACGCGCTGCAAGCCGTGGCCGCGGATATCGCATCGTGTTTGCCGGACGCGACGCATGATCAGAATTCGCCGGGGCGCCAGCACTTTTATCTGGGCGCGAAGGGCAGGCGGACCGATATCACGCTGACGCCAGCGGGGGCGAACAGTGTGCGTCTCGTTGTGTCGGGAAAGTGAGGGAGTGACGCTCGGGCGGCTGGCGGTGACGACTGGATGCGGCTAGAGGGAGGCGGGCCGCCATGTCCAGCCACGCTGCGAATGCCGCAACTCGACCATCGAGAGCGGCGTGATCTCGATGCGCGCAAACACCGTGGGTGATGCCCCCGTCGCATGGATGATCGCGGCCCGCAGCAGCGGCGCGTGGGTTACCGCAATGACTGTGTGCGCGTGGGTCGATGCGGCACTCGTTTTTCCGCTATGTGTTCCGCAGCCAGCACCTTGCGGCGTGCCGAGCGCGTCGAGCCATTGCCCCACTCGCTTGACTAGCTGACTGAACGATTCGCCGCCGGGCGGCGTCGCGTCGGGATCATGCGTCCATGCGGCCAGTTCCTGCGGCGTTTCGATGGCGAGATCGGCGAGGCGCCGCCCCTGCCAGTTGCCATAGTCGATATCCGCCAGCGCGGCGTCGACGGTGGAGGCGAGGCCCAGCGCCGACACCGTGTCGCGTGCGCAAGTGGCGGGGCTGACAAAGGCGGCCGCGTCGCCGGAAAGCGCAGCACGCAAACGTGCCGTATGGGTTTTGACTTCGGCGAGGCCGCGCGCGTCCAGCGGGTCGTCGGCGGGAAAGCGGCCTGCGCGTTGCGCGGCAGTCGATGCGTGGCTCAGCAGTAACAGTCGCATGTCCATTCCGTTCGTTTCCTTCGATGCCGTGCCGACATGCCACGCCGGCCCGCATTGCGCGGCCTCCGACGTTCACGAAGGTCGCAGTTTAGCGCGTAGAATAACGGGGCTGCGAAGCACGGAAGCCGGTGAGAGCCCGGCGCGGTCGCGCCACTGTAATCGGCACCACTAGCCGAAAGCCAGACCTGAGCTTCGCACCATTCCTCTGCAATCGACTTTCGGGGCGCGCTACCCCCAGGAGATGTCCTCATGACCGAAGCTGTTTTCGATTCCGCCTCCCAACCCGTCGCCCAACCCACGCCGATCCCGCTGCGCGAGTTGCTGCCGTGGGTCGTGTTCGGCGGGTTGCTGCTGTTGCTCGCGCTTTACTTCGTCGGTGCGGAACAGGGCGCCACGTCGCTGGTGCCCGGCATGTACGTGCATGAATTCGTGCACGACGGGCGCCATCTGCTTGGCTTTCCCTGTCACTAACGGAGTCGGACATGGTTGGTAAATTGTTGGTACGCGGGATGCTCGCAGGCATCGCCGCGGGACTGCTCACGTTCGGCTTCGCCAGAATGGTCGGCGAGCCGCAGATCGATCAGGCGATTTCGTTCGAAGAAAAGGCAGAAGCTGTGCATGGCGATGCGCCAGAACCTGAGCTCGTGAGCCGCGACACCCAAGCGGGCCTGGGCCTCCTGACGGCTGTGGTGACTTATGGGGCGGCGTTCGGCGGGCTGTTTTCGCTGGTGTTCGCCTACGCGTATGGGCGAGTGGGCGCGATAAGCGCGCGCGCATTATCCGCATGGCTCGCGCTTGGCGCGTTCATTGCACTGGTGATTGTGCCGAACATCAAGTACCCGGCGAATCCGCCGTCGGTCGGCGACTCCGACACGATCGGCATGCGCACGGGGCTGTTCTTCCTCATGATCGCAATCTCGCTGACGGCGATGGTGTTCTCGCTGAAAGTCCGGCGGCGCGCGGTGATGAAGCTCGGTGCATGGAACGGCTCCATTGTCGCGGGACTAGTGTTCGTCGCGATCATCGCGGCGGTGCAACTGTCGATGCCGGCCATCAACGAAGTGCCGGCCGCTTTCCCTGCCGTGCTGCTGTGGCAGTTCCGCGTCGCGGCGATCGGCATGCAGGTGATCATGTGGGCGACGATCGGACTGCTGTTCGGCGCGCTGGTCGAGCGGGGCGCTTTCATGCGCGTGAATGGGCGCGCGGTGACGAAGTCGGCTTGACTTGGCCGAGACGGGCGTGACCACGAAGATGGCCGCGCCCGGCGCGCAACGCGCGAGAAAGGCTTTACATCAAGGACTTGGCGCGGTTGTGGGGAGGTTATCCACAGGCTTGCGCACTTTTTCTGTGGACAAGTTTTCGCGGGACGGCTCTGCTCTCCTTTTAGAGGCGAGTGCCCGCAAAGCGAGTTCAATCAGTCTCTTCGTGACTCCCTGTCTGGTAGGAGGAATATCCAGTCGTGCGACAGAAACGTCCGCTCCCGCTCCATCTCTATCTAGTGTTTGCACGTTCTATAGCCGATCGCTGATTTTGCCGGACACGTCAGATTAAATCGGATGACTAACTAATTCGTCGCCACCCTCACGATGCCTCTTTTCTGCGCTTCTCAACTTTCCGAAAATAATTGCATCGGAGGGGTTGACGGGGTGCGGGCCGCATCGCATAATTCGCCTCCCGTTAGATGACGGACGCGAAGAAAGCAGAGCTTCTGAGTGAATGATC
>NZ_NPIH01000073.1 GCF_012275575.1 Paraburkholderia sp. SG-MS1
GCAAACCACCGACCGCCGGCCCCCCGGAATAGGCGACGCTGCGCGCGAGTTCGAGCCGGCCGTTCGCGCTCGCGTACGCTTCGCGCGGCACGATGGACGGCACCAGCGACGGTGCGGCGACGTTGTAGGCCACGGTGCCCGTCGCCGCGATGAAACCGAGCGCGGCGAGCAACGGCAGGCTCAGCGCATGTGTCATCACGAGCAGCAGCACGCATAGCATCGCGCACACGCGCACGCTTTCGGCGAGCGTCATCAACATGCGGCGCGAGCGGCGGTCCGCCCACACGCCTAGCGGGATCGACAGCAACAGGAACGGCAGCGTCTGTGCGGTTTGCAGAAGCCCCGTACCGCGCGCATCGGCGCCGAGCACGAACACCGCGACGAGCGGCGCGGCGGCGAGACTGATCTGCTCGGCCGATTGCGCGGCCAGATTCGACCACGCGAGCTGCTGGAAGACAGCCGGCAATCGGATCGCGGATGATGATGAAGACGTGGCGGGCATCGATGTTCCTGCGTTGTGGTGGGGAGTCCATCGTCGTCCGTCCGGCGCCGCAAGGCGCTCCGCTTCTTGCGGTGTTATTCTTCGCTCGCCATGAATCTCGAAAGCATTCTCTTCACTCAAGGTTTCGGCTCGCGCCGCCAATGCCGGGCGCTGATCGCCGATGCGCGGGTGAGCATCGGCGGCGCTGTGTGCACCGACGCCGACGCCGACTTCCCGACCCACGACGACACCCTGCGCTTCAGCGTGGACGGCGTCGTCTGGCCGTATCGCGAGCATGCGTATCTGCTGCTGAACAAGCCCGCAGGCTACGAGTGTTCGCGCGATCCACAACATCATCTGAGCGTGTTCAGCCTGTTGCCGCCGCAGTTCGCCGAGCGCGGCGTGCAGTGTGTGGGCCGCCTCGATCAGGACACGACCGGCCTGCTGCTGCTCTCCGACGACGGCAAGTTCGTGCACCTGTTCACGTCGCCGAAACGCAAGGTGCCGAAGCTGTACGTCGCGACCACGCGTCATCCGCTCGACGACGCGCAATTGAACGCGCTGCGCGGCGGCGTGCTGCTGCATGGCGAGACTAAACCGAGCGCCGCCGTCGACGCCGAAGCGCGCGACGCGCACACGCTCGCGCTCACCGTGATGGAAGGCAAGTACCACCAGGTCAAGCGAATGATCGCCGCAGCCGGCAATCGTTGCGAAGCGCTGCATCGCGAGCGGATCGGCGGACTCGCGTTGCCTGCGGCGCTCGCGCCCGGCGCATGGCAATGGCTCGACGAAACCGACCTCGGTGCTTTACGGAGCGGGTAAACCGCTAGCGCCCGCTTAAGGTCTTGATGCGGCAGGAAAAGCCCATCGAGATGGGGGAACGATTCGGAGCGGCGGACGCAGAACCGCTGCGTCGCAGCATGCTCTTCCTTACACCGCGCCCTATACTCGTTTAAACAAACGACTACAAAAGGTTGGCAAGGAGGGGCGCCATGCACATCGTCGACACCATTACGACCTCGCAGGTGATGATTGCTTTCGTATGCTTCGGGCTGCTGCTGGTTGGCGGACTGGTCGTCATCATGCGGCTGCGGCACAAATATTCGCCGAACCTGATCGGCGCTCTGGTCGGCGGGATGCTGTGTTTCCTGCTGCTGGAATTCCTGCCCTCGCTGACCTGAGCGAGCGAACCCACGCGCAGCGCGACGCACGACGGCAACGCGACGCGAACGCGCTACGGAATTTTTCCGGACGATGCCCGGAACGGCGAGTATTTGCCGGGTTTCGACTAGCTCTGCAGGGCTCCCTGATCGAGCCTTTCCTGGAGGGGCTTCGAGTTCGGCGCTTGCAGCGCCTGCGCCCCGCCCGCTCATACGTTCACTTCATGCCTGCTTCATGCAGAAAATCCGCCACGCTCGGATAACGCAAACGCACGCCCAACTCCTCCTTCAGACGCCGGTTCACGAGCCGTCTCGATTCGCGCATGAACGACAGCAGGTTCGGATGGATCCGCTCTTCGGCCTGCGCGCGCGTGATGCGCGGCGCGCGCGGGAGGCCAAATGCATCGGCCACCGCGTCGAAGTACTCGCCCATCTTCAGCGACGAATCGTCGGACGCATGGATCACGCGCGCGGGCTTGCCGTGCGTCGCGAGACGCACGAGGATTGCGGCGAGGTCGTCGGCATGAATGTGATTGGTATAGACGTCGTCGGCGTCGATGAGGGCCGGCGTGCCCTTGTCGAGCCGCGCGAGCGGCAGACGGTTACGCGCATAGATGCCTGGAATCCGCGCGATGCTCGCCGCCACGCTGCCGCGTGCAGTCGCGCGGCGCAACTGCCGCTCGGCCGAGACGCGGCGTTTCGCGCGCGCATTAGCCGGCTGCGGCGCGCGCGTTTCGTCGATCCATACCCCGCCGCAATCGCCGTAGACGCCCGTCGTGCTCGCGTAGACAAGACGCACGGGCGCATGTGCCGCGGCGGTCCAGCGCACCCCGTCGGGTACAATACGGGCTGTTTCAGAACACGCCCACGAC
>NZ_NPIH01000074.1 GCF_012275575.1 Paraburkholderia sp. SG-MS1
CGCATACCGGGCGCGCGCGCATCGTGCTTGGCACGCGCCTCGCGGTGCTGGCGTCGCTGCCGAAGCTCGCGATCATCGTCGTCGATGAGGAGCACGATCCGGCGTACAAGCAGCAGGAAGGTTTGCGCTATTCGGCGCGCGACCTGGCGATTTACCGCGCCAAGCAACTGGGTCTGCCGGTCGTGCTCGGTTCGGCGACGCCGTCGCTCGAAAGCTGGTGGCAGGCCGACCAAGGGCGCTACAAACGGCTCACCTTATCGCGCCGGGCAGTGGCCGACGCCGTGTTGCCCACCGTCAGGCTGATCGATCTCGAAGAGGAGCGCCGGCGCGGGCGGGCGTCGGTGGAAGGCTTGTCGGGCCCGCTGATTGCCGCCCTCAAGGCGCGGCTCGAGCGCGGCGAGCAGAGCCTCGTGTTCCTGAACCGCCGCGGCTACGCGCCGCAACTCGCCTGCGATGCGTGCGGCTGGGTCGCGGGCTGTCCGCGCTGCAGCGCGTACGTCGTCCTGCACAAGCCCGAGCGCGCGCTGCGCTGTCACCACTGCGGTTGGGAGTCGCGCATTCCGCGCTCCTGTCCGGAGTGCGGCA
>NZ_NPIH01000075.1 GCF_012275575.1 Paraburkholderia sp. SG-MS1
GCGGCTTCGCGTACGGCAAGGGCGCGCCGGTCTACTACATTCTTGCGTACGGCACGCTCGCGTACATCCTCTCGTACTGGATGCTGCCGCCGATCTGGCGTTACGCGAAGAAGCACCGCCTCGTGTCGCAACCACACTTCTTCACGCGCAAATACGAAAGCCCAGCACTCGGCACGCTGGTCGCGCTAGTCGGCGTGGCCGCGCTGATTCCGTATCTCGTGCTGCAACTGAAGGGGCTCGGCATCATCGTCGCGACGGCCTCGTATGGCGCGATTTCGTCGACGGCGGCCGTGTGGATCGGCGCCGCCGTCGTGACCGCCTACGTGATCGTCTCGGGCGTGCGCGGCTCCGCGTGGAACTCGGTGGTCAAGGACCTGCTGATCCTCGCGATCGTGCTGTTTCTCGGCATCTACCTGCCGCTGCACTACTACGGCGGCCTGGGCGACATGTTCCGCGCGATCGACGCCGCCCGCCCCGGCTTTCTCGCCTTCCCGGCGCGCGGCTCGAGCGTGACGTGGTTCCAGTCGACCGTGCTGCTGACCGCGCTCGGCTTCTTCATGTGGCCGCACACGTTCGGCTCGATCTTTACCGCGAAGGACGAACGCATCTTCCGCCGCAACGCGATGGTGCTGCCGCTGTATCAGCTGATCCTGCTATTCGTGTTCTTCGTCGGCTTCGCGGCGACACTGCGCGTGCCGGGCCTCAAGGGCGGCGACATCGACCTGTCGCTGTTCCGCCTGTCCTTGCAGACCTTCGACCCGTGGTTCGTCGGCGTGATCGGCGCGGCCGGCATTCTGACCGCACTGGTACCGGGCTCGATGATCCTGACTTCGGCATCGACGCTGCTCGCCAACGACGTCTATCGCGGCATGGTGAACCGCAACGCATCGGACGCCTCGGTCGCGACGCTCGCGCGCTTCCTGGTGCCGGTGGTGGCGCTGGTCGCGGTCGGCTTCACGCTGAACGGCGGCGAGACCATCGTCGCGTTGCTGCTGATGGGCTATAGCTTCGTCACCCAGCTTTTCCCCGCGGTAATTTGCAGCCTGTTCCCGCATAACCGCGCGACCAGACAGGGCGCGTTCTGCGGGATCGTAGCCGGGGTAGCGGTGGTCGCGCTAACGACCACGCTGCACTGGAGCGTCGGCCAGTTGATGCCGTTCCTGCCCGATGCGTTGAAGGACGTCAACATCGGCTTCCTCGCGCTGGCGGTGAACGTGGTCGTGTTCGTGGTAGTGAGCGCGGCGACGCAGCCGCGGCCGGTCGAGCAGACGCAGGCATCGGTGCATTGAACAGGCACCGGTTTCGTTCAGTCTGAGTGCATGAAGGGGTTGCCCGCGTCAGCGGCGACCCCTTCACTGTTTCAAGTCCCGTGCATTCATGCGAGTGTCCCGCGCGCAAACGGCGCGCCGTGCGCCAAAGTCAAATCTACATATGAATGAAAAAAACGCCTGCGCGCCCTGCGCGCGTCGGCTGCAACTCGCGCCTTTTGCAGTCTCTGCGCACTGCAACACAAACCTGCTCCGGCACGTGTGAAAAACGTAAAACGACAGGCACATGCCTTGCTCATGCTTCGCGCTTGCGAACCGCCTCGCACTGTGCAAGTGCAATAATCCCATTTCCGGGGGCCAACTTGTCGCTCAACGTACTTCTCGTCGCTTCGGAAGCCTTGCCGCTCGCCAAATCCGGCGGTCTCGGCGATATGATCAGCGCCTACGCCGCCGCGTTGCGCGATGCCGGCGCCGAGGTCTCGATCCTGATGCCCGCTTATCCCGCCGCACTCGACCGCGCGCTCGACATCACGCCCATCGCTCGCATGACCGGCCTGCCCGGCGGCGATGCGAAGCTCCTGCGCGGCCGGATGCCCGACACCGGTGTGCCAGTCCTGCTTCTGCAGATGGATCACCTGTTCGCCCGCGAGGGCCTGTACCGCGATCCGCAAGGCCGCGACTACCTCGACAACCTCACGCGCTTCGCCTCGCTCGCGGCCGCCGCGACGCGCGTGGCGCGCGGCGTGCGCAACCTGAAACGCCCCGACATCGTGCACGCGCACGACTGGCATGGGGGGCTTACGCCGCTCTATATGCGGCTCGCCGGCGTGGCCGCCAAAAGCGTGTTCACGATTCACAACCTCGCATTCCAGGGCAATCATCCGCTCGCGATGGGCGGCTGGATCGGCATACCGCCCGAGCTGCTCGCGCCGGCCCTGTCCGATGAGCGCAGCATCGAGTTCTACGGCTCACTGAGCATGATGAAAGCCGGCATCGTGCATGCGGATCGCGTGACGACCGTCAGCCAGCGCTACGCCCGCGAGATTCTGACGCCACGGTTCGGCTACGGCATGGAAGGCGTGCTGCAGGCGCAAGCCGGCAAACTGTCGGGCATCGTCAACGGCATCGATACGGTGAACTGGAATCCGGCCACCGACGCGACCATCGCACGCCGCTATGGCGTGGACGACACCGCCGGCAAGCAGGCCTGCAAGCGTGAACTGCAACAGGCGTTCGGCCTCACGCGCGAGCCGTTTGCACCGCTCGTCGCCGTCGGCAGCCGGCTCACCGACCAGAAGCTCGCGGACGTCGTCGTGCGCGCGTTGCCCGCCTTGCTCGAACGGCATGCGCGGCTGCAATTCGCCATTCTTGGCCAGGGCGAGCGCGATCTCGAACAGGCGGTGCAGGCATTGGCTGCCGCGTGGCCGGGACGCGTCGGCGTGCAGATCGGCTACGACGAGCGGCGGGCTCACATGCTGCATGCGGGCGCGGATATCCTGCTGCACGGCAGCCGCTTCGAGCCATGCGGGCTGACGCAACTCTATGCGATGCGCTACGGCACGATTCCGGTGGCGTCGCGCGTGGGCGGGCTCGCCGATACGATCGTCGATTACGCGCCGCAAGACGGGCGTGACGAGGCTCGCGCAACCGGCTTCCTGTTCGATGGCGAAACGCCGGAGCACGTCGCGCATGCACTCGGACGTGCGTTGACGGTGTTCGGACAGCCGTCGACGTGGCATGCGTTGCAGCGTAATGCGATGAACCGCGAATCCGGCTGGGATGCATCGACCGCGAACTATCTGGCGCTGTATGCGGAACTGGTCGATGCAAGGCCGGCGCCGCGCGACGCACGTGTTCGCAAGACGGCCGTTCGGGAACGCGCGGCGGGCGGTGCCGCTGTTGCTACTGGCACGCGCAGGACTCGCGTGGAGGAAAGCTTTGCGAGCGCCGCCGCAGAGATGACGCGCAGCGCGTGATACGTCGGGCGCAGAGGGTGCGATGGATGGTGCGACGGATACGGCAAGCCAGGCGCGCCGTTGTTCGTTCGTCGTGTTGGCGACGCAGCGTCCACGCCTCAATTCGCACGCCCGCTGACGATCACCAGTCCGCGCGACAAGCCGCTTACCTTGTCGACCGCCAGCGCGCCCGCGTACAGTTGCGCGACCGGCACCCACACGGCCGGATACTTGTACCGCGCAACGTCGAGCAGCAGCGCGCTATCGCTCGCGGCGTCGTAGGCGGCGAGCGGCGACCAGTGCCCGCCGCCCATTTCGCCGATCTCCACGCGCCGGAAGTTCAGCAACGCAAAGCGGTCCTGACGAACCGTGGCGTCACGAATGCGCTCGCGGAACTGATCGAGCGTCATGGCGCTCGCGTGCCATGTCGTCACGTCGAGCGGGAACGTGCGTAGCACCGCGCTGAGTTGATCGAGCGTCATGCCCTCTTTCGATACCCGCGCGGGGTCGGCCACTTGCGGGTCGATGCCGCGAAAGAAATCCTGCTGCGAGAAAAACGGGAAGTCCGGATACAGGCTCGACTCGGGACGACGAACGCCCAGTGCGTTGAGCACCATGACCGAGGCCGCGACCGAACACCAGCTTTCGCTACGCTGCGTCTCGAAGTACTGCGCGAGCGGCCAGTACGACTGGCTGTATGGCGTGGACGTCAGGCGCTTCTGGCCCATGGCCAGGGTCAAGGGAATCAGGTTGGGCGGGACGGGCAACGGGCCGTCGGCGGGACGTGCCGTTTGCGGCGACGTGGCTTGCGCGGCGCTTTGGCCTGAGAACTGCGCGGCGCTTCGCGTCTGGGTGAGGCCATGGTTGGCCTCCGGCGCCCACGGCGCGCAGGCCGCCAATGCCGCCGTCGCGACAGTGACGAGGCCCACGGCCCGGCTTATGCGCC
>NZ_NPIH01000076.1 GCF_012275575.1 Paraburkholderia sp. SG-MS1
CCCGACGGGATCGCGCCCGGCGCAACAGCGGCCATGGCGGCCTTTTCTGTGGGCGTGCTGGCCGCGGTATAGTCCGTGCGCGCCTTGGCGTTGGCCTTGTCCGCGCCCGCGACCACGTCGGCGGGCAGCGCGAGCGTGTCCGGTTTAGCGGCTGGTTTGTCGCCCGCTTTTGCAGTCCCGAGCGCGGCGGTCGCCGCGAACGTCGAGCC
>NZ_NPIH01000077.1 GCF_012275575.1 Paraburkholderia sp. SG-MS1
CGTTCGCGCATCAATTCGACCACCCGCTGCAGGTACTCGAAACTGCTCAGGAAGCCCAGGTAATTGCCCGGCTGCGCCGCATACTGCCGCGCGATCAGATCGACGATCGGTATGAGCGAGCGCTCGCGGTCGCGCCAGCGCGTCGACACATTACCCGCCACATGCACCTGCAATTGCTCCGCGCGAAACGGCCCTTCGACGTCGAGCCACTGCGTCTGCTGCGGCAATCCCAGTGTGTCGCGATAGAAGTGCTGCGGATCGAGCGTGCCGGAGAACATCACGGTCGTGCGCGCGGCGGCATAGCGCGGCGCGAGAAACGGCGCGGGAATCACGTTGCGCACGCAGAGCGTGGCGCAGGTTTTGTCGCGCGGCGCGTGACGGTCCGTGCTGAGCGTCACGTCGAAAATCGAGTGCTCACCGAACTGCTCGGCCAGCGCGACGAAATGCATCGCATCGAAGAAGAACCGCAGCGCGGTGGCGTCGATTGAAAGCGGCGCTTCGGCGAGCTGATCCGTGACCGCGCCGATCAGATTCTGCGCAACCGACAGCAGTTTGCCCGGAACCCCGCTATAGACCTGATACGTGCCGGTCTGCGCCCGCTTGACGGCGTTCCACTCGCGCTGCAAGCGTTCGAGCGGCTTGCGCAAGCTGGCCGGCGCGGTTGTGCGCGCGATCCGCAACGCCGCCTGATCGAGCGATGCCGTGTACATGCGCCGCGCGCGGTCCAGCAGATTGTGCGCCTCGTCCACCAGCACGCCGACGCGCCACTGATTGATCTGCGTGAGGGCATACAGCATCGCGTTGCTGTCGTAGTAGTAGTTGTAATCGCCGACCACGACGTCGGCCCAGCGCGCCAGTTCCTGCGCCAGATAGTACGGGCAAACGTCGTGTGCGAGCGCGGCGGCGCGCACTGCTGCACGGTCGAGGCGCGGGCCTGCGAGCGCCGGGTCGAGTGCGGTGTCGAGTGCGGTGTTGAGTGCCGTATAGCGGGCCGCGTCGAGCCGGTCGTAAAAGCCGCGTGCGAGTGGACACGATTCGCCATTGCACGCTTTGTCGGGATGCTCGCAGGCTTTGTCGCGCGCGACCAGTTCGAGCGTTCTCAACGGCAATCGCGCGCCGGACGACGCGGCGCTCTGCTGCAACGTGTCGATCGCATCGAGCGCGAGCGCGCGGCCCGGCGTCTTCGCGGTCAGAAAAAAAACGCGATCGACCTGCTCCGAGGCACACGCCTTGAGCAAGGGGAAAATCGTCGCCAGCGTCTTGCCGATGCCGGTAGGCGCCTGCGCCATCAGGGGCTTACCGTCTCGCGCCGCGCGATATACCGACACCGCCAGCTCGCGCTGCCCGCTGCGAAACTGCCCATGAGGAAACTGCAACGCGCCGAGCGCGGCGTTGCGGGCCGCGCGATGCGCCTCTTCCTGCACGGCCCAATCGAGGAAACACTCGCACTGCTCGACGAAGAAAATCTCCAGCTCGCGCGCCGTATGCGTTTGCGTGAGCAGCGTCTCCTTCTGACTGCCGATGTCGAAGTACACCAGCGCGACCGTCAACTCGGCCAGCCCGCGCGCACGGCACAGCAGATGACCGTACACGAGCGCCTGCGCCCAATGCAGCGCGCGGTGATTGGCGGGCATCCGCTCCAGATCGCCGCGATGCGTCTTGACCTCCTCGAGACGATTCGCCGCCGGATCGTAACCGTCGGCGCGGCCGCGCACGGTGAGACCGCGATGCGTACCCGTTAGCGTGATCTCGGTTTCATAGCCGCTTGCGCGCCGCCCTGCCACCGTCGCGTGACCGGCCATGCCTTCCAGTGAGGTGGGAGCAGGTGTGAAGCGCAGATCCAGATCGCCGCGCCGCGCGGTGAATTCGCACATTGCGCGCACGGCCACGACGTAGCTCATGTAGCGGCTCCGTTGCCGAACTTCGCGGTGGCCTCAGACGCGGCCGCATCCTGCGTCGGCGCATCCGCGTGCCAATCCTCGGCCCAACGCACGTCGAGCACGCGCACTGGCATGCCATGCTGCGCGCAATACGCGAGCCAGCGAATCTGGTTGTCCTGCAAGCGATCGCCGGGCCCTTTCACCTCGATCAGTTCATAGCGGCGCTCGGCCGGCCAGAAACGGATCAGGTCCGGCAGGCCCGAACGGTTGCCGCGAATATCACGCAGCAGGCGCTCGAACCACAGCTTCAGATGCGCGGCCGGCAGGCAGTCGAGCGCGAGCGCGACAAGCTCCGGCGTCAGCAGCCCCCAGAACACGAACGGCGACTGCAGCCCCGCCTTGCTGTGCAGATGCCGCAGAATCGTCTCGCGATAGGCGTCGCTATCGAGTTGCGCGAGGCACGCGGCAAACTGGTCCGCCCGGCGCGCATGGAAATCCGGCGCATACAGATCGGCCGGACCGCGCTGGAACGGATGAAAAAACGCGCCGGGCAACGCCGCGAACACCGTCTCCCAGCACAGCAAACCGAATAGCGAATTGATCAGTGCGTTCTCGACGTAATGCACCGGCGCCGTATCGCACGTCAGATGATCGCGCGCGACGTATTCCACTGCTTGCGGCGTCTCGGGCTTTGGCAACACCAGCGTCCTGCGCTCGATCGGGCGCGTTGCCGGTGTACGCAGCGCCGGCTCGCCGCGCTTGCGTCGCAAGCGCGGCAACATGCGCGCGATGCGCTGCGCCTCCTCTTCGCTTTCAGGCGCAGCCGCGGCATGCGAGGCCAACGCGAACGCTTCGTCGAAACGCTCACTGCGTTCGAGCACGCGCATACGCCGATGACGCGCGCCTGGCCATGCGCAACGCTCATACACTGCAAACGCCGCGGTCCAGTTCTGCCGCCGTTCGCACTCGTTGCCGATATGGAACAGCAGTTTCGCGCGACGCATGTCGAGCCACGGGTTCCCGGTTTCGATGGAGAGGACCTTGGCGACGAGTGCGTCGATCGCGTTCGCGCCATCGACCAAAGGCAGCCACTCCAGCGCTTCACGGCATGCATGCAGCGCCAGATAAACATCGACGTCCGCGCGTTGCCGGAATGCGCGCGATGAGGGGGCGAACGCCACCTTTTCGTACTGGAACACGCCGAGATCGGCCAGCACGAACTCTGACCAGTCCTGCTGCAAATTGCCGAAGAACATCAGACGCAGCCGCTCGCAGAGCGGTGCAATCGCGACGTGAAAGACGCGGTCTGCGGCGCCGCTGTGCCATGCGGCAAGCGGGCGACGTGCGGGATCTTCCGCGTCGCCGCCGGTTTCATGAAACGGCCGCAGCGTGTCGAGCAGATCGGATTTGCGCAAGCTCTTCGCGCCGGGAATCAGGGCGATGGCTTCGGCGAATATCTCCAGCAGCTGAGGGCGCGTGCTGAGCGCGAACAGATCGTCGAGTGAAAGGTGCGGTTCGCTGTCGACCCAGCCGAGCGCCGCCATGGGCGCGGCCGCCTGCAACGGGCAGCCGATCTCGTCATACGCCAGACGGCTTGCGCGAAACAGCGCGCCTTTGCGCATCAGCATACGCACCAGCAGCGCGCGCGACGCTTGCGGCAAAGCGGCGAAAGCGTCGAGGAACGCGAGTTCGTGCGCGTCCATCAGATCGTCGTAACGCGCGGCGAGCCACGCCAGCGCGCGCTCGAAGTTCAGCAGGTAGTAAGGGACGTCAGAGCGGAGTTCTGATCGAGCATCGGTTGCCACGGGTTCTTGCATAACCTGTATGTTTATACAGTGATGATAGCAAAGTCCGTGGTGGGGTTCCGCGCGCAAGCGTGGCCGATCAATGAAATACGCTCGCCGCCCCGCGTGGGCTGCACGCCCGCCGGCCAACGAGTATGCGACGCAACTGATTCGATCGCCTGCAGTGAATCAGCGCGTCAGGGCGCGACCCACACCACCGTCAGCGAGCGCACACCCTGCGCGCCGCGAATCAGTACCCCTTCGATATCGGCCGTCGCCGACGGTCCCGTCACGAGTGCCGCATAACGCGCCGCGCGGAAGTCGTCGCGCCGGTAGACGTCCTGCAAGCCGTCGATCAATTGCGCCGGGTCGAGCAGCACGACCAGGTGCTGGACGATGTAGCCCAGTGCGTTGACGACATACTCGCGTTCGCTGAACCACACCGAGCCGGTTTCGGCGACCCCGAAGCGTGCCCGCACTACGCCGACGTCGATGTCCTGCAACGAAGCGGGCTCAGTGTCCGCCGCGAGCACGCGCGTACCCGGCACTTCGCGCGTTGCCGATGCAATCGACGCCTCCGCCCCGAAGCGCTCGCGAATCAGCACGCTCACGTCGCCGGCGGCTGCCAAGTCGACACAGGTGCCGCCCATCATCTGCAACGCCGCTGTAAAACGCGCGCGCAGATCGCCGCCCGCCGCGTCGAACAGCGGCACGTCGGGACGTGGCCGCGCCGCTGGTTGCGCCTGCCGCACCTTCGCCAGAAAAGCCTCACGCGTTGCCATCGCCGCCTCCACGATTCTTTTTGTACCAGGCATGGAAGGTCAGCTTAGGCGCCTCCGGCAACTCACGCTGCTTGCCCCAGATATTGAGCGGGTTGTACAGCATGAAATTCGGCAGATGCCGCAATGCGCCGCCCATCGACGACACCGTCGCGCGATACAGAGTCGGACTCGCGAGCAGACGCCCTGCCATCTTCAATACTTCCTGCTTCACGAACGGCACTTCATGACGGTCGGCGATCACCGTGCGCCATTTGTAAATCTGCTCGTGAATGTTGATCTTCACGGGACACACGTTCGTGCAACTGCCGTTGAGCGTCGACGCGAACGGCAGCGCGCTGTAGCGCTTCAGATCGAACGTCGGATTGATGATCGCGCCGATGGGCCCGGAGTAAGTGCCGCCATACGACAGCCCGCCACTGCGCCGATATACCGGACAGGTGTTCATGCATGCGCCGCAGCGGATGCATTTGAGCGAGTACCAGAAGTCCTCCATCGCGAGGCGCTCGGAGCGGCCGTGATCGACGAGGATGTAATGCATCTCGGCACCCGGCCGCGGGGCACGGAAATGCGACGTATATTGCGTGATCGGCGAACCGAGCGCGCTGCGCGACAGCATGCGCACGAACACGCCGAGGTCCGACACCCTGGGAATGATCTTCTCGATACCGATCGACGCGATGTGCAGCGGCGGCACATTCGCCGACAGATCCGCATTGCCTTCGTTAGTGCACACGACGACCGTGCCTGTTTCCGCCACCGCGAAATTGCATCCGGTCATGCCGGCGGTTTTCTCGCGCACGAAGTAAGGGCGCGTATTCATCCGCTGGCTTTCCGCGAGGTAGTGAATGTCACTGTTCTCCGGATCGGTGCCGATCGTGCGGCCAAACAGTTCCGCGACGTCGGCGCGCAATTTATGAACCGCGGGCACCACCATATGACTCGGGTCCTGATGATCGAGCTGCTGGATGCGTTCGCCGAGATCCGTCTCCATCACCGTGATGCCGCGCGGTTCGAGATACTCGCGCATCTTGCATTCGTCGGTGAGCATCGACTTGCTTTTGACGAGCGTGGTCATGCCGCGCTCCGACATGATCTTGTGCACCAGCGCGTTGTGCTCTTCGGCGGTGGCGGCCCAATGCACCACCACGCCATTGGCCTCGGCCGCCGCCGCGAACTGCTCGAGATAGTCGGACAGATGCGACAGCGCGTGTTCCTTGATACCCGAGGCCAGTTCGCGCAGCGTCTCCCATTCGGCGATGCCGTGCGCCTGCGCGTCGCGCTTCTCACGTAAATCCCACAGACGCTTGTCGTGAAACGCGACGTGCTCCGTCTTCTTGATGAAAGCGCCCGCCGCTTTCGCGTGATCGATCCTGCTCATGCGCGCGCTCCATTAAGAACCTGCGCGATATGGATGAAGCGCGCATCCGCTTTCATGCGTTCCGCGCAGCCTTGCTGGTGCATCAGACACGACATGTCGCCGGATACGATGTATTCGGCGCCCGCCTGCAGATGGTCACGCACCTTGTCCTGCCCCATGCGCACCGACACCGGTTCCTCGGTAACCGAGAAGGTGCCGCCGAACCCGCAGCATTCGTCGGGCCTTGCCGGCTTGACGAACTCGATACCCTTCACGCGTTCGAGCAACGCGCGCGGCTTCGAAAACGGCGCGGCGGCGATTTCCGACACCGACGCTTCCTTCAGATGGCGCAGCGCGCTGCAACTGTTGTGCAAGCCGACGCGATGGGGAAACTCGGCCCATGGAAAGTCGCGCGCGCCGACCACGTCGTGCAGAAACTCCACCAGCTCATAGGCATTCGCGCGGACCTTCTTCACGTCGCCGGTCTGCTCGATCGCGCTCAGATGCTCGCGCACATGATGAATGCAGCTCGCCGACGGCCCGACGATGTAGTCGTAGCCCGCGAAGTTGCGCGCGAACACACGCTCGGCGCCGGCTGCCTCGGCGTGCGCACCGCTGTTGGCCATCGGCTGGCCGCAGCAGGTTTGCTCCTGCGGATAGTCGACCTCAATGCCGAAGCGTTCGAGCAGTTCGAGCGTGGCGATCCCCACTTCGGGATAAAACGCGTCGATGAAGCACGGGATGAACAGGGCGACTTTCATAAACTCTTTGAAATGAGGAAGCGACGGCGGGGACTCGCCTACTCTACAGCGGAATTGGACCGGGAAGCCATGGCGGCCCGGTTTGCGTTCAGTAGACCGGCATCGGGGTATTTGTAATACTGGTCATGTTGGTCTGACCAAGAATATAAGGAAGTCGCCAAAGGGTGTCAATCGGGGGGAAAGCGAGGGGAATGCGGGGAACAGGAATCCGGAAAGCGGGAGTGAGCTGGCTGGCCGTGCAGCGCGCTCGTTGAATCAGGCACTCACGAGAGAGCGCTGGCCGAAGGTTTCGCCGCCTCGTCCTTATACATCTCGCGCACGTAGGTGAGGTGGCGTTCGGCCGCCTTGCGCGCCTTTTGCGCGTCACGCGCCATCACGGCGTCGTAGATGGCCTGATGCTGGTTCATCAACTGCTTTTCCATAGCGTCATCGTAGTCGATCAACCGATGATACTGACGCATCCCCTCACGAATTAGCGTATGGATGCCGTGCATCACGTGCGCGAGCGCGACGTTGTGCGTGGAGTCGGCAATCGCGAGGTGAAACGCAGCGTCGAGCTCAGCCAGGTTCACGCGATCTCCTGACAAGGAGCCCGCTTTCAATGCGTCGAACGCCGCGCTGATCTTCTTGCGGTCAGCGGCGGTGGCGCGTTGCGCGGCGTACACCGTCGAAATCGATTCGAGTCCCTGGCGCAACTCGAGAATATCGGCACTGGTACGCGGATTTTGCAGCAACAGTTCGGCGAGCGGCCTGGAGATGATCGGCGCGGTCACGTCCACCACGGTAAAACCGCCGCGCCCCGAGGTTTCGATATACCCGTCCGCTTCGAGCCGAATCAGCGCTTCCCGCAACGAAGGGCGCGACACGCCGAGCTGCGTGGCCAGATCACGCTCGGCCGGCAGCCGGTCGCCCGGCATCAAGGTGCCCTCGGAGATCAGTTGCTTGATCTGGTCAGACACCACGTCGGAGAGTCGTTTGCGCGTGAAGGACTGGATCGGGAGGAATGGCATGGGTAGCGATGAAGGAAGGCGGTTCGAAAGACAGCCTGGCAGGCAGCAGACTCACAACGTTCTACACGCGACGCTGAACCGCTGCCTCGCAGTGCGTGAATTATACCGTTCAACGGTTTACGCCGAATGTGCGCGGCGGGGACGGCACGCGGCACGACGGGCCATGCGCGTTATCTCCACGCGCGGCCCATGGTTGCGACCTCACCGCACGCGCAGCCCGTCCACGAACGCGGCGATCCGCTCGCACGCATCGATCAGCCGCGCTTCATCCACCACGAAACCGAGGCGCACGAACCCGTTCGCAGTCTCGCCGAAAGCGCTCGCGTCGAGCACCGACACGCCCTTTGCGTGAAACAGCTGCCAGGTGAAATCCACCGTGTCGAGCCCCGTGCCGCTGACGTCGACCATCATGAACATGCCCGCCTCGGGCAACAGGCAGCGCAAACCCGGCACGCGATGTAGCCGCTCGAATACGACGTTGCGGCGGCGCCGGTAGATTTCGCGCATTTCCGCGACGATCGCCGCCTTGTTCTGCACGGCCGTCAACGCCGCCTGCTGAATGAAGCCTGGCAGACCGTAGAGCATCGCCAGCGCGAGGCGCCCCATATGCTCGATCAGCTCCGTGGGCCCGACCGCCCAGCCGACGCGCCAACCCGCCATCGCATGCGACTTCGACAGACTGCCGAGCGTCACCGTGCGCTCGGCCATGCCGGGCAGCGACACGATGCTCACATGTTCGCGCTCGAATGTGAGCTCCGCATAGACCTCGTCGGACAACACCCACAAATCGTGCTGACAGGCGAGCCGCGCAATGCGTTCGAGATCGGCACGCGGCATCACCACGCCGGTCGGATTGCATGGCGTGGCGAAGAAAATTGCCTTGGTGCGCGGCGTGAGCGCCGCTTCGAGCGCATCGCAGTCGACGTGAAACGCCCGCGCCGGATCGACCGGCACCGGCACGAGCGTGGCGCCCGCCGCACGCACGCAAGCCTCGTAGGTGAGATACATCGGCTCCGGGACGATCACTTCGTCGC
The DNA here is from genome assembly GCF_012275575.1 of Paraburkholderia sp. SG-MS1. Taxonomy (GTDB): domain Bacteria; phylum Pseudomonadota; class Gammaproteobacteria; order Burkholderiales; family Burkholderiaceae; genus Paraburkholderia. The sequence goes on from NZ_NPIH01000077.1 coordinate 8,609, forward strand.
CCGCTTCGAGCAGACACAACGACACGGCAAACACGCCGTTTTGCGCGCCCGCGGTCAGGATCACGTTGGCGGCGCTCGCGGCGCTTGCGGTCGTGCGCGCATGTTCGACGGCAATCGCCTCACGCAACTGCTCGCGGCCCGACACCGCGCTGTAGTGCGTATCGCCGCCGCGCAATGCGTCGATTGCGCGCTCGACGATCGGCGCGGGCGTCGCGAAGTCCGGGTCGCCCACGCTCAGCACGATGACGTCTTCGCCGGTGGCGGCGGCCAGTTGCGCGACGCGATGGATTTCCCACGCCGACGTGCGTCGGCCTTGCAGGCGCCCGACCAGATTCGAGTACTTCATTGCGCTCACCCGTTTCGATTTGACCCGCCAATGTAATGGCGCGCGCACGAAACGTCCAGATACGAAAAAGGGCCGCGCGAGCGAACAGCCTCGCGTGGCCCTCGTGCGCAAGCCTTTTCGACAGGAAGCCGCGCGCTTAACGCTTAAATCTGGCGGCGCAATTCCGCCGGCGGCACCTTCATCAGGTGCCGGTACTTCGCGACGGTGCGCCGCGCCACGAGCACACCCTGATCGGCCAGCATCTTCGCGAGCGTCACGTCGGAGAGCGGGTCACGCGTGTTTTCGGCGGCGATCATTTCCTTGAGCAGCGCGCGCACTGCCGCGGCCGAACACGTGCCGCCGCTTTCGGTGCCCAGCTCACGCGGGAAAAAGTGTTTGAACTCGAAGATGCCGCGCGGCGTCGCCATATATTTGTTGCCGGTCGCGCGCGAAATCGTCGATTCATGCAGGCCGAGTTCTTCAGCCACGTCGCGCAGCACCATCGGCTTCAGTGCGATTTCACCGTACTGGAAGAACGCCTTCTGATGCGCGACGATGCACTCGGCGACGCGTTGGATCGTGTCGAAGCGTTGTTGCGCGTTGCGGATCAGCCAGCGCGCTTCCTGCAGCTGCTGGGCGAGCGGCGAACGGCTCGCGCCGGCCGACTGCGCGAACAGCTCTGCGTACATGCGATGAATCCGCGCGCGCGGCTGCACCGCCGGATTGATCGACACCGTCCACTTGTTGCGCACCTGACGCACGATCACGTCCGGCACGACGTAGTTGTCTTCCGTGCGGCCGTAGCAATTGCCCGGCTTCGGGTCGAGCTTGCGCACGAGCGCGCACGCCACGCGCAATTCCTCGGCGCTGCAGCCGATCTGCTTTTGCAATTCGGCCTGCTCGCGGCGCGCGAGACGTTCCAGATGATGTTCGACGATCTGCTGAGCGACGTCGCGCCCCGGCGTATCGGCGGGCAGTGCGTTCACCTGCAGCGAAAGACACTCCGACAACGACCGCGCACCGAGCCCCGGACGATCGAGCGACTGCACGAGGCGCAACGCCACCAGCAGTTCCTCTTCGGTCAGTTCCGGCTCGAGATCGACGCTATCCGCGAGATCGGAGAGTTCCTGGCGCAGGTAGCCGTCATCGTCGAGTGCCTCGATAATGAAGCGGGCCACCGCGCGGTCGCGATCGTCGAGACGATAAAGGCGCAGCGAGTCGTGCAACTGCTCGCGCAAGGTCGGTTGCGAACGAGCCCATTCGGCGGGATCGCTGCTGTCCGAGTCGCCGTTCTGGCGCGCCGAACTGCGCGTGCTGTAGTCGCCCGAAAAGTCGCCGGGCATATCGTCCTGGCCCGCGCTTTCTAGCGTATCGTTGCCGGCGGTTTCTGACTGCAGCGCCTCGGGCTCGGCGGTGGCCACCGTGTCCGTCGCGACTGGCGCGCCGGGTTCCTCGCCAGTCGACGCGGTCGCGAGGGCGACGTCTTCCGTTTCCGACGAGTCATATTCGAGGAAGGGATTGGTGTCGAGCGCGGTGCGCAACTCCTGTTGAAACTCCAGAGACGACAACTGCAGCAGACGCACCGATTGCTGAAGACGCGGTGTGAGTGCGAGAGACTGCCTTGTACGTAGTTCAATTGAAGGCATTGTAGTGAGGTCCCGTAATTGAGCTGGAAAATGACTGTGGCCTCAATTAGAGCAACTGCCGTACCAGCTCGCCCAACGCCCTGTTTTTCATACGCTTTGTTTTTTCAGGCCCGCCAATTGCGCGCTCGCGGCGCGCCCTTTTTACAAATGCCCGGCAAATTCCGGTTCCCCTCCTGTGGCCCCGCCAGTGCGCGGACCACGCCCGTCGTCTGCCCTATTCATCAGCCTAAATGCATGTGCGGTAAAGGCTTTCCGCGCGGGAGCCGTTCGCACGGCGCCCCGGGCACACCATTTGCGAGTTACCCTGCGTGGACGGACGTTGGCTCTTTGCATGCAAACCTATTCTCACCACGCGTGTATGGACCTTCGCCCGGTGTCGAAAACGGCCCTGACGGAACCGTAGCGGCAACGACCCCACGCGAGTCATCGGCGGCTTTGGCCGCGATCGACCGCAGGCAACAAGACCGCAATTTTCTTCAACACCCGAAGGAGAAACCATGAAGACGATCCAATTTCTGAAGACCGCCGGCAGCATCGCTTGTGTTGCATTCGCACTGAACGCTACCGCGCAAACCACCGCGCCGGCACCGGCAGCCGCGTCCGAATCCGTGGGCCAGCACGTGGACGATACGGCCATCACCACCAAAGTGAAGGCTGATCTGCTCGCCGCGAAAAACGTCAAGTCAACCCATATCCATGTGAAGACGCGCAAGGGCGTGGTATCGCTGACGGGTTCGGTGCCTTCGGCCGACGACAAGGCCGCCGCCGAAGAAGTCGTGCAAGCCGTCAAGGGCGTGTCGAGCGTGAAGAACCACCTGAAGGTCGGCGCCGAATAAGATCGGTCGCGAGGCGAGGAGCATGCCGGCTGCGGCCGGCATCTTTTCGCAGCACTTCAGCACGCAGATGCAAATAAGCCGTCCGCGATTCAGATCGCGGACGGCTTATTTAATGGCGGGCTCCGCTTGGCGTCGTTCGCCAGTTTTACTCTTACCTCGGGCACAAGAACAATGACCGGCGCCCTCGCAGGCGCCGGCCACCTACTGGCCTTTAACGGCGGGCCGCATATTGATCGCGCAAATCGCGCACGCGATCATGGTTCTGCAACACACCCTGGTACTGCCGTTCGACGATCGCGCGCACGTCCACCGGCAAATCCTTTTCGAGCGCGTCGTGATATCGTTTCTTCGCCACGTCCTCGCCCTTTTCGCATTCGGCCAGGATTTCGTGGTCGCTGCGATCGGTGACTGCCGATTTAACATCGACCCAGCCGCGATGCAGCGCACCGCTCATGCTGCCGCCCGTCTCGGGCTTGCCGCCCAGGCTTTGCACCGCGTCCTGCAACTCGCGCGCGCCGCGCGCGCAGTCGTCGGCACGCGACAGGAACATCGTCTTCAGTTGCGCGTCGTGCGCATCCTCGGCTGCCTTGCGAAAGCCCTTCTCGCCATCCTTCGACGTCTCGACCAGATCGTTCAGCACGGATACAACGTTCGTAGCCATTCAATACCTCCGGGTTTCGTTAATCGCAGAACCCGCTGCCGCCCTCCGGTGTGACGCTTGTGCGATGCATCGATCACCTGCGGCTACACGGAACGCTCAGGCAACGGGGTTCATCCATGCGCTCGCATGCGCCGTGCCCGGACCCTTCCTCGCGCGACGTATGGAGCGATGCAAGCTCACATGCCGCCAAATTGGCCATCCGCGCGTAAATGTTGCGCGGCACCCTGCCCTGACGCAAAACGCGAGAACCCCATACGGCAGGGGTTTGCGCGATGGCATGACGGTTGCTTGTTCAGGGCGCCGCTTGCGTCGCGCAATGCATGCATCGACGCCGCGCAAGCCTTGCCACAGGCGTTGAAAACCATGGGCAGGCAATAACGACAGGGAGCATCACATGAAGAAGATCAGAAGCACGCGATTTTTTGCGGCCGTCGCGATCGTCTCGTCGGCCACCGTCATGCAGACTCGTGAAGGCATGCACGCGCACGACACGTCGCCCGCGAACGCGCAGGCGACGCTGTCCTTATGCGGCGCAATGCATGACGGACTCATGCCCGCACGATGCGAATCGACGCGCGGCGAGCGCAAGCTGGAACGCGACATTCAACCGCAACACGGTGCGCAGCGGCAACTCTGGGTTTAACGGCAACTGGCTTTAAAAGCTTCGCGCCGGCCGCCTCTCCTCGCATAAACCGTACGGTCGAACTCCCGAGGTGGCCACCCACGCAGGACGGCCCGGCCAATGCCGGGCCATCCTGTTTCTACGCTTAACCGCATCACACACTACGTGGCGGATCCAGCGAACTCACGCATGCTTTTCGCTATATTCGTTCATCGGCTCTGGCGTCTTCAACGGATCGAAGTCCGCCCAGCGCCCTTGCTGCCAGCGCCCGGTCGCGCGCTCGATCGACACGCCTCCCGCTTCACGCAACACCCGTGCGGCGTCGAGCTGATTGTCCGGCGACACGTGAACGGCGACCAGCACGCCCGAGTCGCGCGCCTCTTCATGAAATGCCAGATGATGACCCGATTTGCCGGTCTCGCGCGTGCGTGACATCGCCCCGACCAGCGAACCGACATAAGCGCCGACGCCGGCCGCGATCAGCGACACGATGATCGGTGCGGAGAACGCGGCAAAAATCGCCACGCCCACCACCGCCCCCAGCACCGCGCCGATCGTCACACCCAGGCCCGCGCCTTTGGGTGCCCCTTTCGCGCCGGGATCGGTGCCGGTGTCGCCGCCAATCGGATAGCGCGCATGCTGGCCGCGCGGATTGACGAAAAAGAGGGTGACGTCTTCTTCGACGAAACCTGCGTTGAATAGCTTCTGCGCCGCGTTTTCAGCGGCTGGAAAAGTCGTAAAACGCGCTGCGACGATGAGTGACATGAGGCCTCCTGGCATCGTTGAAATGGCGTTCGGGCCCATGCCGGCACTACGCCGTGGCGCCGCGACCGGGTTCCATGCCTTCGACTCTGAACAGTCCGCTATGCAACACTACGCCTTCACCGTGGTTCTGGTCGAGCGCTTCCGCGCAGACCGAACGGATGCGGTGAAGACCTTTGTCGAATGCCGTCATCAAGGTGGCTTCCAACGCGGAATCGGCGCCAAAATGATCTTCCAGTGCTTCGGCGGTGATCGCGCATACCACCGGTTCGCCGTCCACCTGCGCCATGAACCGCACTGTCAGATTCGCGCCGTCGAAAGCCGGTTTGTCGTCCGGAAAAATGATCTGCATAAGGGAGTCCTCATAGGCCGGTCGCGGCAGGATCGCATTCATGACTAACCCTTCATTTCGCCGGCGAGTTGCTGCGCCATTGCGAGGTGATGTTTGATGATCGGCAACGCCTTGGCGGCGGCGGCTTTCAACTGCGCGTCAGTGCCGCTCTGGCTTTGCCGTTCGAACAGATCGACAGCCCGCTGATGCGCTTCCACACCGATCTGCTCGACGTAGGCCTGATCGAACGCCTTACCCTTGAGCGACTGCAGTTTGCCGACCAGCGCGGAATCCGCGGAGGGCGCCGTGTTGAAGCCCTTCTTCGACACCAGCGCGGCCATGCCATGCGAAAGCTTTGTATGGTCGGCAATCATTTGCTGGGCAAACTTGCGCACATGCGGATCGTTCGAGTTCTTCAGCGCGATCTTGCTTGCGGCAATTTCGGTGGCGTCGGCTGTCGAGGCGTCCTGCACGAATTGGGTGTCTGCTGGCGACAGCTTCGTGCCGCCGACGGGCGCCTCACTCGCCGGCGCGTCGCTAGCCTGGGCGTGAACCGCGCCGATGGACGCCACGCTCAAGCCCAGCGCGACGGTCATCACTTGTACGGAATACCGGAATTTCATGCATTTTCTCCCTGTTCGCCGAGGCACCGGCGCGCATTGGATCGACGAGATGTTCGCATTGCGCGTCCTCCTTTCACGCCTGGCTTCACTCCCAGTTCAGGCAGCTTTGCGCGCGGAGAGTTGCGCGATCAGCGCCCTGTTGAACGCGGGAAGGTCGTCGGGTTTGCGGCTGGAAATCAGATTGCCGTCCTCGACCACTTCCTGGTCGATCCACGCACCGCCTGCATTGCGTATGTCGTCCTGCAAGCTCGGCCAGCTCGTGACCGTGCGACCCTTGATGATTCCCGCCGACACCGGCAACCATGTGCCATGACAAATTACCGCGATCGGCTTTCCGGCATTGTCGGCCGCTTTGACGAATGCCTGTGCCTGAGGCAGCAGACGGATCGCATCGCCGTTCACTACGCCGCCGGGTAGCACTACCGCGTCGTAGTCGTCGGCGCGCGCCTGATCGAAAGTCGCATCGACCTCGACTGCGTCGCCCTTGTCAACGTGCTTGAAACCCTGAATCTTGCCGGGCTTCGCCGAGATGACATGCACCGTTGCGCCCGCTTGCGCGAGCGCGCGTTTCGGCTCCGCCAGTTCCGCCTGTTCGAAGCCATCCACCGCGAGTACTGCTACCTTGCATCCATTCAGCGTGCTAGCCATGCGTGTTCTCCTTCGTTCGAATGCGGAGCCGGCAACGTTACTGCGCGCGCTCCCGCGTTCGTTACTTCGTTAGTCAACAGAAGGTCAGCAAAAGACGTGCCCATGCGTTGGGTGAGATCGCGGCACAAGCGCTCGTCCCATATCGCCCGTCAGAAACGCGTCAGAACCGCGTCAGAACCGCATTACGCGCCATTGGGGTCCTCGTCGAGACCGTCGTCGTCCACCTCTAGCGGATCGACGATCCGATCGGGTTCGATGTCGCTATCCGCGTTTAGCGTCGAATCGCCATCGGCTGCGGCGCGCTCGCCGGTGCCGGCGCGATCCGTGTCGCTGCCGAGTTCGGCGTCGCCCGTTTCGAGCGCGTGATTGTCGAGTTCCGAGTCGACGTCGAACACATGACGCTTCGCACCGGCGACATCGCTGCCGCTATCGGACGAATCGCTCGGTCCGAGCGCGCCAGTCGTGCCCGAGGTTTCCTTCACCACCTGTTGCGGCTCTTCATCAGGGTTCAGCGTGCTGCTCATGGCGCTCTCCTTGGTTAGGTTCGTCACGAGGATCATTTCGCAAGGACCGTTCCGCACGCCTCTCGCGCCGCGCACCATGAGGAACATCGGCTCCGCCGTGGGCACCGCCTTTGCTTATGGCAGACAATCGGCGCCCCGCGCGCCCTCGCTTGAAACTTCTACCTGCAACGATGGCCACTCCAACCAATCCAGTCGCACGCCGTCCAGAAGCGATAAAGCCCGCACAAGGCAGCGCGAAGCCGACCGCAGCCGCAAGCATGCCGCCGGGGCTGCGCTATGCCGACGACGCCAAACCCGGCTATACGCGCAAGCGCGAAAAAGACGGCTTCGTCTACTTCGACGCAAACGGCAAACGCATCGACGACGAAGACGACATCAAGCGCATCAACGCGCTCGCCATCCCGCCCGCCTATGAAGACGTGTGGATCTGCCCCGATCCGCGCGGTCACATTCAGGCGACCGGACGCGACGCGCGCGGCCGCAAGCAGTACCGCTATCACCCGCGCTGGCGCGAAACGCGCGACGCCGACAAGTACGAGCGGATGGCGGAGTTCGGCCGGGCGCTGCCGAAGATTCGCGCGCGCGTCGCACGCGATCTCGAACTGCCGGGCATGCCGTGCGACAAAGTCATCGCGGCGATCGTTCAGTTGCTCGATACGACGTTGATCCGGATCGGCAGCGTCGAATACGCGCGTGATAATCAGTCGTACGGATTGACCACGCTGCGCAAGAAGCACGTGAAGATCGAAGCCGGTCAACTGCGGTTCAAATTTCGCGGCAAGAGCGGCATCGAACATGACGTGACGGTCGACAATCCGCGCATCAAGC
>NZ_NPIH01000078.1 GCF_012275575.1 Paraburkholderia sp. SG-MS1
TTCTACAATGACCGTGCCGAACGCGTGCTGGTCGACGATGCGGCCGAGCGCAATGCACGCGTCGCGCTGCTTGCGGCCACGCGTCAAGTGCTGGCCAACGGTCTCGCGACGATCGGCGTCTCCGCTCCCGTCAAGATGTAACCCCTCCGACGTAACATGCACGCGGCCGTCGTTATAATCGACGGCCGTTCCAGGATTCTTTTTGCAGGTGATTCGTACGATGGCAAAACCACGCCGCACAACAAAGCAATCGAAACAAACCGGGGGGACTTTTCTCGGCATCGTGCTGGGCCTGATCGTCGGCCTTGCGATCGCGGTAGTGGTGGCGCTGTATATCACCCGTGCGCCTACGCCGTTCGTGTCGAAGGTGGCGCCGCCCGCGGCGTCGGACACCGCCGCGAGCCAGGCGCAATACGACCCGAACCGGCCGCTGCAAGGCAAGACGCCGGGCCAACCGGTGCCGCAGGCCGCGCAAC
>NZ_NPIH01000079.1 GCF_012275575.1 Paraburkholderia sp. SG-MS1
TCTCGTCAAACGCCTCGTGGGCTGGGGCGATTGGGCGGGCGATCCGGTTGCGCGCAAACTCTACGATCACGCGGTGTTCTACATCGTGCCGAACATGAATCCGGACGGCAGCGTGCACGGCAATCTGCGCACCAACGCGGCCGGTGCGAACCTGAATCGCGAGTGGATGGAGCCGGACGCCGCGCGCAGTCCTGAAGTGCTGCTGGTGCGCGACGCGATTCACGCGACGGGATGCGACCTGTTCTTCGACATCCACGGGGACGAAGCGCTGCCCTATGTGTTCGTGGCCGGTTCCGAAATGCTGCCGGGTTTCACCGAACGGCAACGTCAGGAACAGACAGCGTTCATCGAAGCATTCAAGCACGCGAGCCCTGATTTCCAGGACAAGTACGGCTATGCCGCGAGCAAGTATCGCGAGGATGCGCTGAAGCTTGCGTCGAAGTACATCGGTAACGAATTCGGCTGCCTGTCGCTGACGCTGGAGATGCCGTTCAAGGACAACGCCAATTTGCCCGACGAGCGGGTGGGCTGGAACGGCGAACGCAGCGCGTCGCTTGGCGCCGCGATGTTGCAGGCGATTTTGCGGCACGTGGAGACGTTTGCCTGAAACGGACGCTGGAAAAAGAGGACACACGGTGACGTGTGGGCCTCTTTTTCATTGGGCCGCTATCAGCGCAGGCGCGGGCGGATGAATCGATGCCGCGGCGGCGCCGTCATCAGTTTTTCTTCTTCGCCGTCGTTTTCTTGGCGGTCGACTTGCCCGGCGTCGCTTTCGACGACTTGCCCGGGCTGGTCCTGGACGGCTTCGAGATCGCTTTCTTCGTCGTTTTGCCGCTCGCGGAGTGCTTGCCCCTGGTGTTCTTGTGCTTGCCTGACACGGCTCGCGATCCTGACGACTCCGCGCTGCGCGCGCGAGCCGGTGGCACAGGATCGTTCCAGCTGAACGCGAGCATCTGGGCGCCGACATAGCCGCAGCGGAATTTCAGCGCCGTAGGGTCGCCTTCTCCGTTCTGACGGACACCGATCCCTTCGACGGTGACGATGTTATCGACCTTGACGCGCTGCTTGCCTTCATCGAACGAATCGTTCCAGGGCGTGACCGACGCGTGCGCGCTGTCGAACGAGCTGGGAGGAAAATCAACATGGTCGAAGGCGGTCGAAGTGCCGGCGACAAAGTCGCCGTGAGCGGCGCAGTCCGCGACTAGCGGGTCGGCGTGCAGGTCATTGACAAATTTGTTGACGAGGTCGTTGTGCTGTTCGAGTTGATCGGCGAATGCGGGAGCGGCGCAGATGAGCGAAAGACCCGCTGCAACTGTCGCCAACCGGCCGACCAGCCGCAGCAATCGGCGCGGTATGTTGGTGCGATCCATCTAGTTCTTTAGACGCGAAGAGGATATGAGGCAAGTAAGATGCCCGCCGGGAGCGGGGAGTTCAATCCTGACACAAATAATTTTGTCCTGGCGGGTGCCCCACGTCAGTAGGCCCGATATGCCCAAGCGGCCGACCGCTGCCTGAATCCGTTCAGACATTTGCCGGTGTCAGGTGCGAGGGCCACCCAGCCGGTATCGGCGCACATCGTACGTGGTGACCCACGCAGGGCGGTACACCGCAATCAACGCCGTCGACATGCCCGTGAACCAGGCCTCGCCGGTGGCAAGCAGAAACACGCTGAACACGTAGCCGGCAGGCACCACCGTCGTCGAACCATCGGCGAGCGCGATGTGGACGCCGAGCGCCGCAGCTGCGGTGAGCGACACGGCAATCGCGGGCGAAACGAAACCCTGGCCGAAGATAAACATGAAAAGGTTGCGCGGCAACCAGGCAATGCTGATGCGCTGGAGCAGAGCCGAGATGCCGACTGGCACCGCGCCGTACACGAGGAAAGTTAGCGCGATGCCCTGCCAGGGCGCATCGAAGATCACGGCGGCAAGACCCGTGACGACCGCCATTGCGAGCAGTGCCAGCGCCCAGTCGAATAGCGTGACAAAGAGCGTGGCGCCGAGCAGGTGCATCACGGTGCCGTCGTCGAGCCAGGCATTGCTCGCCCACAGCACCGACACAGCGACGATGATCGCAAGCCAGACATGCTGCAGTGTGCCGTCCTGAAGTCGTTTGAAAGGATTTTTCCACAGCGCGAGCGCGACCACTATCGCGGTGGCGATCCAGCCACCGACAGCGACCCAGAACGGAAGCGGTGTGTAGAGGAAACCCATGTGTCTCATATTACTCGTTGGACGAGAAAAGGTGTGAGCGGATTCCATGCCAGCCGACACCAACGCTGCCGTCGAGGGCGTCTTAGGCCGCTGCGCGCATGGTCACGATCCTCATGCCGAACCGGGTGCGAGCGCTGTGACGTTAGTCCGCGGCCGGTGCGTCGCCGTAGGTCGTGTTGGGCTCGGCCGCCATCGAAAGTGGGGCACTCGTGTCGCTGGCAGGCAACGGATACTGGAAGCGGCGCCGTTTGTGACGCCGCAGCGGAATGACGCCGGCTTGTCCCATCAGCGGACGGGTCGAGCCTTCGCCGTGGTTACGTAAGACCTGCAGATGGTTCGTGAGCCAGCCGTTGTAGAGCGCGACTGCGGCGGCGCGATTGGGCGCGCCGAGTTGCTGGAATATGCTGGTCAGATGGATCTTGACCGTGCCCTCGCTGATGCCGAGGGTGCGCGCGATCATCTTGTTGGTGCTGCCCATGTGAACGCAGCGCATGATCTGCTCCTGACGCGGCGACAACCCGCTCGAAAGCCGGTTGCGGCGTGGCGGTGGATTCTCCGCGTCGAACACGCGGATGGCGGTATCGGGCGGCAGCGGGGGATCGAGGGCGAGCGCGCCGGGCGGCACATAGTGGCCGCCGAGCAGCACCATTTCGAAGGCGCGCACAATCAGACACGGATCGGTATCGCGTGGCACGACACCGAGCACGCCTTCGTCCATGAGCGCTCGCACGATGACGGGCGAGATGTCGTCGGTTAGCACTGCGACGCGCAGATCGGGGTAGTGGCTGAGCAACTCGCGGGCGTCCGCGATCGACATCCATTCTTGCCAGTCGATCACGAGCAGATCGGGCCGGTGACGCTTGAAGATGCGTTCGATCTGGCGCCAATCCTGTGCTTCGGTAAAGCGCGCCAGTCGGTCGATTTGCCGCAGTAATGCTTTGAGTCCATCACGTCGTTCAGCGTTTGAGTTGAGTATCGAGAATCTCATGCATGTCTCCAGATGAATCGGGCGAAGTGGCGCGACGTATCCGTCCGGCGCACGAGCCAGACGCATGCAATGCGTCGCCGTCTCTATGATGACAAATTCCCTGCTGTTTGACGGCCTGTCCGAAAGGCATAAGAAGCATGCGCCATCAAACAAAAAGCCCCGCTCAGCGGGGCTTTTTTCTCGTTCGGCCAACGCGCGGCGCGACCGCGCTTATGCTCAATGGAAATGCGGCTGCGCGGGCTCCGCGTCTTCGGGCATTTCGGCGTGGACGATTTCGCCGAGCGGATCCGCATAGAGTGGTACGCCGCAGTCATCGCAATATTCTGGCTCGAAGCGTCCCGCATGGCGACGCACGTCGGTCACGCCGGTCTCCTTGAGCAGCGCGACGATTTCCTCGAGCGGATCTTCGGACGCTGAACTCCCTTGCGGTTCTTCGTCGATGCCAGGTTCACCGTTCTCGCGGCCGTACAGCGGCCACACGACGCCGTAAATCACGTCATTGCTGCCCCGGCGCGTAAAGCCGACGCGGTATTCGTCGATGCGGCGTTCACCGAAGCCTGCGACAACCGCACGCAATTCCTGCGGTGCCGCTCCAATTGTGTCGAATAGATAACGCACGGCGGTCCGCACCGTGTGAGGGCGTACGCTTTCGTCAGCGTCGCGGCAGGCGGAGTAGTACGCATCCGGCAACAGACACTCGAATTCGCAGCCCGGCAGCACCAGTGACAGGTTGGCGCCCCCCTGGGTCGTCCATTGTTCGAGACATTGGCCGCGCTCGATCCGGCTGCCGTGCTCCTCTTCCTGCCAGCGGAACGTCGGCTCGCCCACCGGCGCTGCGACGACGGCGAGCAGGAAGCGCGGGTCGGCCAGAATCGGCGAGGTTTCCGGCAGTTCGTTGAAATTAAGCTTGACGTTGCCGCCGCCCATCGCCGCCTGAGCCAACTGCTGGGCAAGGCGCCACGTTTCGACGTGATGGCGCGGCAACTGGTCGATGCTGTACAGAAACGGTGCCATCGCGACGCGCGTGTTGGCGGCAAGCACGTGCGCTTGCAGGTGTGCGCGCAACGCGTCGGCCGCCTCGGCTTTGAGCGGGCCCGAGGGAATCATGTAGCGGGTCCAGGCGAGCACGGGCGCCGCGATCAACAGCGCTTCATGGGGCACGCCGTCATGTTCCATCACGAACGATTCGCTGTGGGTTTCCGCCATATCGGCTAGCGCGCCATAGGCATCGGGATGATTCTGCTGCAGATGATCGAGCGCGGCGTCCAGCGTGGTCTGATTGGCGTTGCGGACGATCCTGGCGAGCAGTGCATCGAGCTTTGCTTCCCAGAAGCGGTCCTCAGTGCGGCTGCCCGACGCGAAAAGCGCGAGCGAGAGACCGACCAGCTTGTCGGCATCGGGGGGGAGACGTTTGGCGATTCGCGAGCGCATAAATCCAGAAATTGGGGGGCAGAGAACCTTATATTCTAGTCTTTTCTATGCCGTCATATTGTTTGGCCGGCAATGCCGGATGAATTAGGACGTTTCGATACGAAAAATCAGTCTGCCGCGCGGGCCGCACATCGACTTGGCCGGATGATATAAGACATCCCCGAGGGCTGGACTCGCTTCTATACTGACGGCGTTCAGTGGGGTGCGTGACAAGCGTAGGTCAATTTGCCGCCGTGGTCTGGCGCAAGAGGAGATTCGTCGTGAAATCAGACCAACTAATCGAACGTCTTGCCGCTGTATTCGCGCTGATTATTCTGGTGGGCGGCTCGCTGCTGGTGCTGGCGCCTTTCACTACCGCGTTGCTGTGGGGCGCAATTCTCAGTTATAGCTCGTGGGGGTTTTACCGGCGGCTTACCGCCGCAGTCGGCGGGCGGCGCAAATGGGCCGCCACTTTGATCGTGCTCATCATTCTGGTGGTTGTGCTGGGGCCGTTCGTCTATGCGGGTTTCGCGTTCGGCGCGCACGTTCACGAGATCGTTGAGCTGGTGCAAAGGCTTTTTGAGGATGGCTTGCCTGATCTGCCGCCGTGGGTCGGTCGGGTGCCGCTGATTGGGTCTAATATCCTGGCCTTCTGGGCGCATTTGACCAGTAGCAATTCCGAACTGATCGCGCAGTTGCGCTCGCTCGCGGCGCCAGCCGGCAAGTGGATTCTGGCGGCGGCGCTTGCTGTAACGCATGGTCTGGGACTGCTGGCGTTAAGTATCGTGCTCGCGTTCTTCTTTTATACGGGCGGAGAGGGTGCGGCTGCGTGGCTTAATGCGGGGATGCGGCGCATCGCCGGCGAGCGCGCCGACTATCTGCTCGCTCTGGCGGGCAGCACGGTGAAGGGGGTGGTCTATGGGATTCTTGGTACCGCGCTCGTGCAAGGGGTTCTGGCTGGTTTCGGTTGCTGGATCGCGGGGGTGCCGGCGCCGGCGCTGCTTGGACTGGCGACATTTTTCCTGTCGGTGATACCGGGGGGTCCGGTGATCGTGTGGCTGCCTGCTGCGATCTGGCTGTATCACGGCGGCGAGACGGGCTGGGCGATCTTTCTGGTGGTGTGGGGTGTGCTGGCAGTCGGCATGTCTGACAATGTGATCAAACCGATTCTGATCGGCAAGAACAGCGACATGCCGCTCATTCTGGTGATGTTGGGTATTCTGGGCGGCGCGTTGGCGTTTGGTTTCCTCGGCGTTTTCATCGGACCGACTTTGCTCGCGGTTGCGTACACCGTGCTCCACGACTGGACGATCGGCTCGCCGGGCGCGCGCTCGTTGGCGCCCGACCTGAAGGAGCCTGCGGTCGACGAACCGCGCCGCATAGAAAAGGCGCCTTGAATAAAGTTGGAGATAACGCTTGCAAGTCCCGTTGGGGCTCGCTAGAATTCCGCTCTTTCGTGCTTCGGACACCG
>NZ_NPIH01000008.1 GCF_012275575.1 Paraburkholderia sp. SG-MS1
CCGTGCGGCGTAGAGGACAACGGCCCCGGGCAGGCGCTTCGCGCGTCGCTCCGGACCCGCGCCAGCCCCTCAGCGCTTCCCCATCCGCAGCGCATCCGCGTAACCGGTCAGTTCAAGATAGCCCCGTCCTATCCCGGCGCCTTCGCGACTCACCTTTACCGCCCCTTCCCAGTAAACCGCGCCCGTTGACTGCCGCGAATCGAGTTCCTGATCGTCCATCAGCGGATCCAGTCGCCACCTCAGCGTACCTGTTCTGACGTCCATCGAAACGGGATACTGCGTGTTCGTGCGCGTAGAGCGCCAGCTGCGAACCGGTGTGAATTCGACCTGGTCAGGGCCGAACGTGGTCACCCGACCGGAAGGGTCACGAAGGGCCGCATGCGCCCACATCGCGTGCCCATTGCGACCGCGTATCCTGAATGCCATCAGGGCCGAACCATCAGCGAGGTTCGCCCCCAGCCAATCCCATCCAACGGCATTGGCGTCGAGTAGCGTACTCGACCACTCGTGATCCAGCCACGCCACGCCTGTCACGGCGGTATTCCCGCGCGACGAACTCGCCGACCCGTTCGGACGCACTACGCTGCCAGTCACGCGCAGTTGCGGCTCGCTGTAGTAATAGCTCGCCTGTTCCGGTCGTGGACCTTTGCGCGAATATCCGCGATCACCCTGGATCAATGGAGCTTGCGTTGGCGTCAGTGTGAAATGCAGCGAGAATCCGTTAGCGTCGACATTGACGTCGTAGCGACCCTCCGCGGTGCGAACGATTTTCCATGCATCGAGCTTGACGTTGGTATTGGTCGGTTGCGCATAGGCGAGCCCGAAGCCTTGACGCGCGATACGCTGATCGTGCGCCAGGTGTCCAAGTACTGGATCGCTTAACGCGGCATGCGCAATGATCAACTGCGACGGCGCGAAAGTACTCGGATCGGTGGCGTCGTGATCTGTCGCCGAGCGGAAAAACGTGATCTGAAAACCAAGCGGCTGATTGTCGGGCGTGGTGAGCCAACCCGTCGCGTACCACCACTCGGTGCGAAAAGCCGGGTGAGCGCCGCTGTCCTGCGGAAAGGAAACCGGATGATCGGACGTGACCGCGGCGAATTCGACAGGTGCGCCGAACACGGACGATGCAGCGAGCAGGCTTAGACAAAGCAGACCGCGAAGGCGAGGGCGCAACCGCGGCGGATTTTTCCCGGAAGGAGAAGCGTCCGGCGCTGCGCATGGCATCTCACATGGCGAGACCGCCTCAATGACATGAGATGCGGACACCTTTCGTGCGCGGAGCGCAATCCAGGTCGTAATTCGAGACCCGACGCTGTGCGAAGTGACGCGGGATGCTCCGGCTACATCAAAGCGGGCTGCCGCCTCCGGCATGGCCCCACACGCCGAATCCCACGCCGAATCCCGTGCCAAATCCCGCGCCAAATCCAGCACTGAATCGCTCGCCAGCTCCCCCATCACCAATCCTCCTTTACCGCGCGCACCGCATCCACCGACACCGCGCTGCGTCCCGCGATCACCGCCGTCGAGCATGACGAAGCCAGCATGACTAGCGCGACCGTGCCCAGCGCCGTCCACGGCACATGCAGTGACATGCTCCAATGAAACGACTGCGGATTGACAACGAACACGAGAATCAGGCTGATCGCAAAGCCGAGCACGAAGCCCATCGCGATGCCGCAAACTGTGAGCATGCCGCTTTCGAGCGCGAGGATCGCGAGAATCTGCGCGCGTGTCACGCCGACATGCCGCAGCATGCCGAATTCACGGGCCCGTGCGAGCGCCTGCGCAGAAAACGTCGCCGCAACGCCAAACAGGCCGATCACGATAGCGACCGCTTCAAGCAGATAAGTGACCGCGAAACTCCGGTCGAAGATCACCAGTGTACGTGCGCGAATCTCGCCCGGTTGCGACAGCTCCAGCGACGCGCCGAAGGGCAATGCGCGCAGTCCGGCCATCACGCTGTCAACGCGCACTCCCGGTTGAACGGTAACGGCAACATCGGTCGCGCCCGTATCCTCGGTGAGACGCCGGTAGTCGGCAAGCCGTATCTGGATCGCGCCGCTCTGCCGCACGTAGTCGCGCCACACGCCCGCGATGACGAACACGTGGCCGCTGCCGCCAAGCGGCAATTTCACACGCTGGCCGAGCCTGTATCCATAGAGATCAACCATTGCTTCGGATACCCAAACAGGTGTTTCACCGCTGCGCCATCCGGAGGGCGGCAATATGGCCCCGGTCATCTGCAAATTCGCGCCAGGCTGCGCGGCGTCGATTTCGCGCGCGAGTACGGCGACGTCCGGGCGCGCCGGATCGAGTGTGAGACGCGAGGTGCGGGCAAACGCGGCGCTCCTGATGCCGGACACGTTCGCAAGCAACGTCTGCTCGTCAGGGCCTAACCCGCCGGTGTCGCCGTTCTGCGCCACTCGCACGTAGAGATCGGCGGACAGCAGATGAACCAGCCAGTCGTCGACGGACACGCGAAAGCTCGCCACCATGATCGCCATCGCGACGATCAGCGCGAAGCTCGACAACACGCCGCCCATTGCGATCGACGCGTGGCCCGGCGCATTCGCGAGACGCGCCAGCGCGAGCGTGCTCGCGGCGCCTGCGCGGCGGCGTCCCGCGTACGCGCGGGTCGCCGCGCCGAATATCAGCCCGGTGACGCGCGGCATCAGCGCGATCCCGCCGACCAGCAGCAGCGCGACGGCGACGTAGCCGGCAATCGGCGCATCGAACCATGGCGGAAATTGCGTCAGACACGCAGCGGCCGCGAGGCAGAGCAGCGCAGGCCATGGCGTGGCGAGCCGGGCCAACGCGCCTTCCTCGGCGCCGGCCTTGAGCGCCGCCGCCGGCCGAGCGTGCGCCGCCTCCAGCGCGGGCGCGAGGCTACCCAATACCGACACCGCGATGCCGAGGATCAGAAACAACGCGCTCGCCAACGGTTCGAAGCCGACCTGCGGCTGCACGCCGGGAAAGTAGCCGCCACCGAGATCACTGCCGAAAAAATGCAGCGCGCCGCGTGCCATCGCATAACCCAGCGCGAGTCCCGATAGCGAACCCAGCAGTCCCAGCAGCGCGCCTTCCAGCAGGATCTGCCGCAACAGTTGAGCGCGCGTCAGTCCGAGCACGCGCAGCATGGCGAACTGCGTGCGACGCCGCACGACGCCCAGCGCCTGCGTCGAAAATACGAGGAAAGCGCCGGTGAAGAGCGCCACCAGCGCGAGCACATTCATGTTGATCCGGTAGGCGCGCGACAGGCGATCGGTGCGGCTTTCGGCGTCGCGGGCTTCGGCGACCACCCACCGGTTCCCAAGCCGTGCCTGCACATCACGCCTGAAGCGTTGCCGATCGACGCCGCGCTCGAGTTGCACGTCGATGCGCGACAGCTTGCCCACCTTGCCGAACTTCCACTGCGCGGCGGCGATGTCCATCACCGCGATCCGCTGACCCGGGCGGGTCCTCACGAGGCCGCCCGCGACGCGAAAATGCACGATCGACGTGCCACTTTGCAGCGCCACGTCGTCGCCGGTTTTGACGTGCAGCCATTGCTGAGCGGCCGACGAGAGAAACACCGTATCGGAGGCGAGCGTATCGAACGGCCGGTCCGGCGACGGCACGCCGGTCAGATCGGGCGCGATCCTGCTCGCCTTGAAGACGTCGATGCCGAGCACCTGCAACGACATACTTTGACCCGGTACGCTGACATCGAGGGCGAGCACCGGGCTCGCTAGCGCGACTCCGGTTTCGTTCGACAGGCGCGGATAGAGCGACTCATCGAAGAAAGGCTGCGCGCCACGCACTTGCAGATCCGCTTCGCCCGAAAGGCTGCGGGCCGCCGCCGAGAATTCGTTGAAAGCCGCACTGTTGATCAGTTGCACCGCGTAACCCAGCGCGACACCGAGCGCGATCGTCGCGACGGCAACCAGTGCGCGTCCGCGATGACTGCGCCATTCGGCGCCCAGCAGCCAGCGTGCGAGAACGCGGTGTCCCCGCGCGCGCAGCGGAGGGTGGAAATCAGCGCGCATCGTCGGCGGAACGCGCGGGGGCTTCTTGCGAGAAAGCGTGGCCGAAAAGCGCGTGCCCGGCCGAGGGCGCGTGCAGGCCGCCGTCGCTCAGAATCAGGATGCGGTCGGCCACCGCCGCCGCGGCTTCCGAGTGCGTCACCATGATCGCGGCCGCGCCGGTCGCCTTGCTTTGCGCGCGGAACAGGCCGAGCACCTCGCGCGCGGTATCGGGGTCGAGATTGCCCGTCGGTTCATCGGCAAGAATCAGCTTCGGACGATGGACGAGTGCCCGCGCAATCGCCACGCGCTGCAGCTCGCCGCCAGAGAGCTGCCGCGGAAAATCGTCGCCGCGGCCGTCCAGGCCGACCGCCGCGAGCATGTCGGGCGCGCCGGCAGCAGGAAGCTCGTTGAGCAGCAGTGGTAGTGCGACGTTCTGCGCGAGCGTCAGATGCGGAAGCACGTGAAAAGCCTGGAATACGAAGCCGAGTTTTTGCCGGCGTAGACGGGTCGCCGCGTTGTCGTCCAGCCGCGCGACAGGCGTGCCGTCGATGATGACGTCGCCGCTATCCGCGCTGTCGAGCCCCGCGATCAGATTGAGCAGCGTCGATTTTCCAACCCCGGAGTCACCCATGATCGCAACGAATTCTCCGGGTTCGAGTGTGAAGTCGAGACGCGCGAGGACGATGCGGCCCGTGCCGTACTGCTTGCTCAGCCCGCGGCATTCGAGTGCGGGTACGACTTCGTCACGAAACGCCATGCGGGATCCGAAGAGTTTGACGGCGAAGAGTGGTGTCCGGACAGGGCGCTGCGTATGCGTCGTCGGATGCTGATCAGCCTGCAGACCGCCGCAGTATATTCGGCATCTGTAAGTCATGCGCAAGCGCAATGCATCGCTCAGGGCAAAGCGCAGGTACAAACTGTCGCCCCGATTCCGGTGCTTTTTCAGAGGAGAGGTCGGCGCGAAGTTGGAGTGCCCGGCAAAAATTTTTTTTGCTGGTAAATGGTAGAAATTTTGCTGAACGACCAAAATCGGCGTCCCGCGGTTGATGGAAGGCAGCATGATCCGTTCCCGACCGAGCCGCTCTCGGAATCGGTTTTGCAAAGAGCGCCTAATTTGCTGTCAATTTGTAGCTTCTGTTCATAAAACCAGCGCGTCACTTGGAGTGGGGGTGACCCTGTGCAGACGCACATTTCTATGCGTTTCGCAAGCGGGTGTGGGGCAATAATCTATTGCGAAGGGCTTTGCAGCGTTGTTGCGCTGCAAAAGTTTTCTTATCTTGGTAATCTCCCACCCTTGGTCATTCGACTGCGGGTAAACGTGTAGCGGACGCCACCGCTTCCACGTCAATTTCAGCGAAATCCAGCTTACATATCCATTTCAATGCTTTCTGTTCTGGAGGCGTTGATGCGGCGTTTTGTACTTCAAGTTTTTGACAGAGCACATGCCATTGCCTCTTCTTAGCCTTCTCATCTGGATCCCTATTGTCGCCGGACTCGTCGTTTTGCGTGCCGGATCTGACGCGGCACGCAGTCGCACCCGTTGGCTCGCGCTCGCTGGCGCGGTCGCAGGTTTCCTGCCGGTGATTCCGCTGGTCGCGAATTTCCGCAACGACGTTACGTCGATGCAGTTCGTCGAGAACGCCCGCTGGTCGCCGACGTTCGATATCGCCTGGCATGTGGGCGTGGATGGGATTTCGCTGTGGCTCGTCGCACTGACCGCGCTCACCACGATCATCATCGTGGTTGCGTCGTGGGAGTCGATCACCGAGCGGACCGCACAGTACTTCGGCGCGTTCCTGATGCTGTCGGGCTTCATGCAGGGTGTCTTTACGGCGATGGACGGCATGCTGTTCTTCATCTCGTTCGAAGCGACGCTGATTCCGCTGTATCTGCTGATCGGCACGTGGGGGCATTCGAACCGCTCGTACGCCGCCGTGAAGTTCTTCTTCGTGTCGTTCCTCGGCTCGCTGATGATGCTGATGTCGATGCTCTATCTGTACAGCCAGACGCACAGCTTCGACCTCGCGCTGTGGCGTGAAACGCAGCTTGGCACTGTGCCGCAAATGCTGATCTTCCTCGGCTTCCTCGCTGCATTCGGCGTGAAGGTGCCGATGTGGCCGGTGCATACGTGGCTGCCCGACGTCCACCTCGACGGCCCGACCGGCGCCGCAGTGATGATCGGCATGCTGAAGCTGGGCGGCTATGGCCTGCTGCGTTTCGCGCTGCCGATCGCGCCGCAGGCGAGCCACTTCTTCGCGCCGATGATGATCACACTGTCCCTGATCGCGGTGATCTACTCGAGCCTGCTGGCGCTCGTGCAAACCGACATGCGCCGCCTGCTCGCCTATTCGACGATTGCGCACATGGGGCTCGTGACGCTCGGCCTGTTCGTGTTCAACCGCATCGGCCAGGCCGGCGCGATCGTGCAGATGCTGTCGTACGGCGTGGTGTCCGGCGCGATGCTGCTGTGCACGGGCATGCTCTATGACCGCACGAAGACCGCATCGATCGCCGAATACGGCGGCGTCGCCAACACCATGCCGCGCTTTGCCGCGTTCGTGATGCTGTTCTCGATGGCCAACATCGGTTTGCCGGGCACGTCGGGTTTCGTCGGCGAATTCATGGTGCTGATGGGCGCGATCCGCTTCAACTTCTGGATCGGTGCAATCGCCGCATCGACGCTCGTGCTGAGCGCCGCCTACACGTTGTGGATGTACAAGCGCGTGATCTTCGGCGCGATTGCCAACGCGCGCGTCGCGAAACTGAAGGACCTCGGCAATCGCGAGTTCGTGCTGCTGGGCGCGATGGCCGTGCTGGTGCTGGCCATCGGCCTTTACCCGAAGCCGTTTACCGATGCGATCGATCCGTCGGTCGGCACGCTGCTCGCTCAGTCGGAGCGCTCGGCTCATCCCGCGGACGACGCCGCGCCTGACGGTGGCGAGCATCTGCAAGCCGCAGCCCCGGCGCCGGTTGCCACCACGGTCCGCACGCCGGGCTGATGTCAAGCGGTGTGGTGCGCTTGCAGCATGCGTAATCGCGGATGCTGCTTCGTAGACGCAGCTTCACGCATCGCAGAAATCCCTGGTGCACCTTTCGCGCGGAGCGGCCATTCGGGCCGAGCCACGTTTTTAGGGCTTTTTTTCAGGGGTCTTTGTGATGCGTCAACTTTTCAGTGCTTTGCAGTGGAGCATTGCAACCCCCGCTTGCGCACAGGTGTGCGGCAACGTGTCGCACTGTGGTGCGACGCAATAGATCGTTGCGAAATCGAGGGTTTATCGCCGATCGACGTGCCCCTATTATGCGAGCGCTTATTAATGGAGAGCGGTCGAATGACGTTCGTTGAAGTCGTAAAAGAGAGGCACACAATATGAAAGGAAAGACTCTACGAGGGTCGTTAAGTTTCCTTTCCGCCGGCCTCGTGTTGTTGCTCTCGGGTTGCAGCAACCTCGATATCCTGAATCCGAAGGGGAGTGTGGGACTGGCGGAACGTGATCTGATTGCCACGTCCACCTGGGCCATGCTTGTTGTTGTCGTGCCGGTGATCTTCCTCACGCTGCTGTTCGCGTGGCGTTATCGCGCGTCGAATAGAAGCGCTGAATACCGTCCGAAGTGGGTTCACTCAACAGGTATCGAAATCGCTGTCTGGACGATTCCGACGCTGATCATTCTGTTCCTGGCCGTGTTGACGTGGAAGAGCACGCACGAGCTCGATCCGTACCGTCCGCTCGAGTCGCAGGTCAAGCCGATCAACGTCGAAGTCGTCGCGCTCGACTGGAAGTGGCTGTTCATTTATCCCGACCTCGGCATTGCGTCGGTGAACCAGCTCGCGATCCCGGTCGGCACGCCGGTGAACTTCGTGATTACCTCCGACACGGTGATGAACTCGTTCTTCATCCCGCAACTCGGTGGCCAGATCTACGCGATGGCCGGCATGCAAACGCGCCTGCATCTGATCGCGGACGAAGCCGGCGACTACGCCGGTACCGCGGCCAACTTCAGCGGCAAGGGCTTCTCGGACATGAAGTTCCGTACGCTCGCCAAGTCGCCGGAAGAGTTCAACGCATGGGTGGCGAAAGTGCGCGCTTCATCGGATAACCTCAGCATGGACCGCTACCACACGGTATCGGCGCCGAGCGAAAAGGATCCGGTGCGCTACTTCTCGTCGGTCGATCCGAAGCTCTTTCACAACATCATTGCCCGATACAACAACGGTAACGTCATGGACAACATGAAGGACGCCAACTGCGGGCCGAAGGGATAAGCATGTTCGGAAAACTCTCACTAGACTCGATCCCGTACCACGAGCCGATCATCATGGTGACGGCTGCCGGCATTGCCATCGGCGGTGCGCTGGTTCTGGGTCTGATCACCTATTTTGGCAAATGGCGCTACCTGTGGACCGAATGGCTCACGTCGGTCGACCACAAGAAGCTGGGCGTGATGTACATCGTGGTTGCACTCATCATGCTGTTCCGCGGTTTCGCGGACGCGATCATGATGCGTACCCAGCTAGCGCTGGCGTATAACTCGCCAGGCGTTCTGCCGCCGCACCATTACGACCAGATCTTTACCGCGCACGGCGTCATCATGATTTTCTTCATGGCGATGGCGTTCATGGTCGGCCTGATGAACATCATCGTGCCGTTGCAGATCGGTGCCCGCGACGTTGCGTTCCCGTTCCTGAACTCGTTGAGCTTCTGGATGACCGCGATCAGCGCGATTCTGATCAACATTTCGCTCGTGGTCGGTGAATTCGCGCAAACGGGCTGGCTTGCTTATCCGCCGTTGTCCGAACTGCAGTTCAGTCCGGGTGTCGGGGTCGATTATTACCTGTGGAGTCTGCAGCTCTCCGGTATCGGTACATTGCTGACCGGCGTGAACTTCTTCGTGACGATCGTGAAGATGCGCGCGCCGGGCATGACGTTCATGAAGATGCCGGTGTTCACGTGGACCGCGCTGTGCACCAACGTGCTGATCATGGCGGCGTTCCCGATCCTGACCGTCACGCTCGCGCTGCTCGGTCTGGACCGTTACCTCGGCATGCACTTCTTCACGAACGATGCCGGCGGCAACGCGATGATGTACCTGAACCTGATCTGGGCATGGGGTCACCCTGAGGTGTACATCCTGATCCTGCCGGCGTTCGGTATTTTCTCGGAAGTCGTGGCGACCTTCGCGAAGAAGCCGCTGTTCGGCTACAAGACGATGGTGTGGGCGACCTGCGCGATCATGGTGCTGTCGTTCCTCGTGTGGCTGCACCACTTCTTCACGATGGGTTCTGGCGCTGACGTGAACGCGTTCTTCGGTATCGCGACGATGGTCATTGCCATTCCGACCGGCGTGAAAGTGTTCAACTGGCTGTTCACGATCTACAAGGGCCGTCTGCAATTCACGACGCCGATTCTGTGGACCCTCGGTTTCATGGTCACCTTCACGATCGGCGGTATGACCGGCGTGATGATGGCGATTCCGGGCGCGGACTTCGTGCTGCACAACAGCCTGTTCCTGATCGCTCACTTCCACAACGTGATTATTGGTGGCGTGCTGTTCGGCTACCTGGCCGGTTTCAACTACTGGTTCCCGAAGGCATTCGGCTTCAAGCTGAACGAAGCGTGGGGCAAGGCATCGTTCTGGTTCTGGCAGATCGGTTTCTGGGTTGCGTTCACGCCGCTGTACGTGCTGGGCTTCATGGGCATGACGCGTCGTCTGAATCACTACGACAATCCGGATTGGCATCCGTGGCTGATGTTCGCGTGGGTCGGTGCGGTTCTGATCGCCATCGGTATCGCTTGCCAGGTGGTGCAGCTGGTGGTTAGCCTGCGCGATCGCAACCTGCCGCAAAACCGCGACGTCACGGGCGATCCGTGGGACGGTCACACGCTGGAATGGGCCACGAGCTCGCCGCCGGCGTCGTACAACTTCGCGATCATTCCGGACGTGCGTGAGCTGGATGCATTCGCTGAAATGAAGTTGCGCAAGGATCAGCCGAAGCCGGCGTATCGCGACATTCATATGCCGTCGAACACGTCGGCGGGTCTGGTCGTGGCCGTGTTCTCGCTGGTGCTGGGTTTTGCCGCTGTGTGGCACATCTGGTGGCTCGCCATTGTTGGTCTGGTCGGCTCGATCGCTACTGTGATCGTCTACAGCTGGCAGAAGAACGAAGGCTTTTACATCCCGGCCGCCACGGTCGCGGCGATTGAAGAGAAACGCTCCGGTGCCGGTGCGCCGGTCGCGTTGGAGGTGGATTGATGTCAAACAACACGCTTACGGCAGACGCGCATCACCACGATGCGCATCACGCCGATCACCCGCCGTCGCATTCGGTATTCGGCTTCTGGCTGTACCTGATGACCGACTGCATCATCTTCGCGTCGCTGTTCGCAGTGTTCGCGGTGATGAGCCACCAGTTCGCCGGCGGCCCGACCGGTAAGGATCTGTTCGAGATTCCGGGCGTGGCGCTGGAAACGACGATGCTGCTGCTGAGCAGTATCACGTACGGTTTCGCGATGCTGGGTGCGCACAAGAACCGCAAGGGCGCATTGCTCTTCTGGCTCGGCGTGACGTTCCTGCTGGGCCTCGCGTTCCTCGTGCTGGAAATGCGCGAATTCTCGCACCTGATCGCCGAAGGCGCGGGTCCGAGCCGCAGCGCGTTCCTGTCGTCGTTCTTCACGCTGGTCGGCACGCACGGTCTGCACGTCACGTTCGGCCTGATCTGGATGGTGGTGCTTGCCATCCAGGTGCTGGGTCACCGCGACTTGACCGAACGCGACATGATCCGTCTGACGTGCCTGAGCCTTTTCTGGCACTTTCTGGACGTCGTGTGGATCGGCGTCTTCACCTTTGTCTATCTTGCGAGCGTGATCTAAATGGACCATAGCCATAACGCACACTCGGCACACTCGGGTGGGAGCCACGGCAGCTTCGGCAGCTACATGACGGGCTTCGTGCTGTCGGTCATTCTGACTGTCGCGGCGTTCGGCCTCGTGATGACGGGGACGTTGACGGGCCAGAACGCGCTGTTCGCGATCGCGGCCCTCGCGCTCGTGCAGATCGTCGTGCACCTGGTGTTTTTCCTGCACATGAATACGTCGTCGGAGCAGCGCTGGAATGTGACGGCGTTCGCTTTTACTGCGTTGACCGCTGTTATTGTGATTGGCGGGACGTTGTGGGTCATGCATAACGTCAGTATGAATATGATGTCGCGGTAAGGCGTAGAAAGCTTGTAGCCTGAAGAAAACCCCGCAAGATGAAAGTCTTGCGGGGTTTTTTATTTGTGCTTCCTGCTGGCTGATGCTTGTTGTGTGGTGCGTGATTGGATCGTTTAGTGCGGCGCGGTGGATAGCGGCTGCACGGTAGTGGAGGGCAACTCGACCGCGCGTTTCGCGGATGACTTTTTGCGGGGCGCAGCCTTTCCTTCTTCGAGAGGCGCTTTTGCTATCTTCGACGCTTCGGCCAGTAAGTTCGTTGCTTGCTGCGCCGTGATGCGGCTGCGAGGCATGCCCTTCGCGTCAAGTGCAATGACCTGAAACAACTCGCGGTCGCATTCGAGTTCCAGCTGATACTGCTCGGCCGTGTCCACCAGCAATTCGAGCAAGGTATGACGACGCTTTCTTTCGTCGTGGGTAATCGCAGGATATCTGACTATTGACGACGCAAGTGTGATCAAGGTGTCCAGTTGATCCAACTGCCGGTCGCATAAATCGAACGCGGATAGGGCAAGCTTTTCGTACTGGAGTGCATCGACTGGCGGACGCGAAGCCGGTTGATTTTTGACGGACCTGGACATGGTGCGATCTCCCTGTTGCTTCTTTGGATCGCCCGGACACTGGCCTTGGGGGAAGGGGTGAGCGGGCACATGGCGGGGTTGACAGACCGGCGTTCCAACATCCCGGCGAGCCTTGCGGCTCCCCCACCACAGCCCGCCCATTGAAATATAGACGTGCAGCGATAGACGCACGACCCGCCTGGGCGGGTGTGCGGTTGGAACGTCAGGCTGTCAAACCTGGTCGCTGGGTGTTTCCCGACGACTTGGTAATTATAAGGGAGTGGAGCTATCTCGAATTTAGTCTCGGGCTAAATGCTGAGATTGGCCGAATGGATAAGGGTAAGTGGGGCGGAAGTGTCATTGGGTGGTCAATGAGACCAAAAGCGCAGGCTCGTCGAGCGATGTTTATGGCTGACGGTACTGCCAGATCAAGTGACGAACCGCGTTGCGGCTCCAGCGAAAAGCCTTCAACAGAGGCCGCATCCGATTCCCGCGGACCTTTTCAAGCGGACGTGCGGCTTGCGGTGCGAGTTGCTCCACCACGGCTTCCGGCGTCGTGAAGAGGCGCGTTTTCCAGTCCCAATAGAGCGGATAGCGCAGCAGCGCGCCCGCGCACAACATGTCCAGCGTCAATGTGCGATGCCGCCACGGTACTGGGGCGAGCGCGTCATTCGTCAGTCCCCAGCCTGCGTAGAACGGCAGGCCATACGTAAAGACGTTCTTGCCGCGTAACAACGCATCAAAACCTGCCAGCGACGACAGCGTGTGAACTTCGTCCGATGCGTCGACGAGGGACAGCAAGTCCGCTTCCGTATCGACCACGTCTGCAAGTTGCTGCGCGTCGACCAGGCCATTGCGATTGCCAGACAGCACATCGGGATGCGGCTTGTAGACGACGAAGGCATCCGGTCGCAGCCTGCGCACTTCACGTAGCAACGCGTCCGCCGTTCCGATCGCGCGGGTGCCAAGGCGAATGGAGGCGTCGTCGGCGACCTGGCCCGGAACCAGCACCACTTGCTTGCCGGCCGGCGCAGTCCACGTGGGGCGTCGGCGGCCGAGGTTGTACTTGGTGACGCCGAGAGTGACGACCCGCTCGCGCAACGCCGCCGCGCGTGCCAATTCAGCGGGACTGAACTCGGTTTCGTTGAGCAGCACGCTGAGATCGCTTGGTTGGCTCGCGTCGAAGTAGAGGCCGCGACGGTCGATGACCTGACTGCGTGGCGCGATCATGTCGGAGCCGAGGCCCGTTGAATGAAAGAAGCCGTCTTCGATTCTGACGCGGCGCACACGTGACGCGAGACCGTCCGAACTGCGGGCGCCCCACAATACTGCGCATTCGTCCGCTTGTACTGATTGCGGATGCTGGGTCCAACGCAGGGGCACGCAGCCGCCTGCGCTGATATACGGCGTCGCAAAAGGGCGTTTCCACCACTGGAAGCGAATACCCGTCACGGCTTGCAGATCGGCGAAGCGCTGCCTGACGGCGTACTGCAAGTCGATGCTATCGAGCAGATCGTCGAGCGTGCCACGGGTGTGAGTGACCGGATTCAGATAGCGCGCGAACCGCAGGAAAACTACGTCGAATAGCGTGGCAAGCGAGGGACGAGCGGTGCGGTTGGGGAAGGGCTGGTTGTCGTGCGTGAGTCCCCAGCCCGCGTAATACGGCGTGCCGAAAACATGCACAGGCACGCCCGCCAATAGCGCGTGCATGCCTTCCGATGCGCGCAACGTGTAGACGTGATCGACATGAAGCAGGGCCGCGCATAACGACTCGTGCTTGTCGAGGCGACGCGCGTTGGCCAGAGCGTCATGGTTGATGGATGCTGAGAGCCAGCGCCCGCTGCCGGCGTCGTCAGATCGGGCGATCCAGAATTCGGCCTGTGGCTGGGCTGCACGTGCGGCCTGCAGCATCCGCATGAAGGCTTGCGGCGTGTGACGTGTTGCGCTCGCGCCGATACCCTGCGAGCGCACTCGCTCGTCGATCAACATGACGCGAGTCGCGCGTCGTGGCTCAAGCAATGCAGCCGGGCAAAGTGCGGACGATTGACGTAGCGTCGAAGCGCGACCCTGTGCGAACCGCTGCATCGAGCGCTCGATCTCTGCCGAAGCGCCGGAATTGTCCTCGTTCTCTTGCGCGGAGATGAGCGCCGAATTGAGTGCGGTTGCAAACGCGTCCGCACCAGCATCGGCAACCGGAACCGAGAACCACGATAGCAATGGCGTGCCTGCCGGTCCACGCGACCAGACCGGGCCGGGCCAAGCAGCATTGACGCACTTGCCGCTCAGGCGCGCGAAGCGCAATGCGATGCGCCCGTGCCAGCGATCGATCCACAGATGTTCAGAACGCCCACCAGCAAGGCCGCAAAGCAGGCGCGATCCGCGTGTGATGCTGCGCAGGTTGATTGCGAGGCCTGTCGGAGCTTGCCGCCCGGTAACGTTCTGTGTCATTTAGCGCAGCGTCTCGAGAAAGCCATCGACGTGTTCAAAATGCTCCGTCCAGGTGGGTTCACGAAACCGTTCGATACGGGTCACTTGAGCGGCGCGTTCGGGGCTGTCCGCGCGAGTGTAGGCCTGAATTCGCGCGAGCCAGCCGGGGCCGTCAAGCGGATCGAGATAGTCGGGAATATCGTCGGCGATTTCGTGAAAAACGTCGAGATCGCTTGCGAGCACGGGCACTTTCAGCGCGAGCGCTTCGGCGAGCGGCATGCCGTAGCCTTCGACGAACGACGGAAACAGCAGTGCTTGAGCGTGCTGTAAATACGCATGGAGTTGCTCGTCGGAGCAGTGTGCTTCTTCGATGACGACGCCTTTTAGCGATTCGCAACGCTCCAGCATGTCGATGACGTTTTCGCATTCCCAGCCGCGTCGGCCGATTACCACGAGTTTCGGTGCAGCCGTTCCCAGTTGTTCTACCAGACGCCGCCATACATGCAGGATGAACCAGTGGTTCTTGCGCGGCTCGATGGTGCCGAGCATGACGAAATAGGGTTCAGGAAGCGGACGTGGGGCGAGAGGGCGCGGCGTGACGCCAGAGGCCAGGCGCGCGACGACGGTCGGCGGCAGCGGAAGATTGGCGCGCCGTGCTTCGTCGGCTAGCGAGTCGAGCGTGGCCTGCGAGTTCATGATCAGCCCGCTCGCTTGCTTTAGCGCTGTGTGCATCCGAAGGCGATGCGTTGCGTCGACGTTGGGGCGGCAATATTCGGCATGAGTCAACGGAATTAAATCGTGGACCATGAATACAGGGCGAATCTGGCGTTTGGCCATTGCGCTGTAGTAGCGACCGAATTCCATGCCGTTGTGACTTGTGTGCAACAGAACTCCGTTGAGTCTTGTTTCTCGCAGTCGATTAAGGCAAGCACGGACGACTAAAGCGCGGATCGCATTTTTATTGCATGTTGATGAAAGAAGCCATGCAAACGTTTGCTGCGAATCTTGTTCAGTTAAAACGGTGGAAAATCCGCGCTCGCTGAGTACCGCGCGCGCTTTTGAGCCGTACTTTTCAATGTAGGCGAGGCCGACGCGATCGACGCCCGTGGGCAGGAGACCGTCGTAAAGGCGCGTCAGGAGGCGTGTGACGTCAAGGAAAAGAGTTGGCACAAGTGATGTGTTGCGGTTCTTTTTTGTCTGTTATCGCACAGACGTTTTCAGTCTTGAAAGTGTGGCTTTTTTTTTACAGCGCGCCATTTTACCCGAGTGCGTGAGAGAATCCGTTGTTGCGTTTTGTAACAATACTGTCTTCGCTCGCTGCTTGGTGGGCGCTTTGCGCGTTTGTGAAGTGATTGCGTTTTTCGGTTTTTAGTCGCGTGTTCGGTCTGCATTTTTCCGTGATGCTTAAGTCTCGTTGACACCCGTGTCGAACAGGCGAGTGTCCTCGAATATGCGTTGTAGATGGCTGCTGCTAAACGAATTTGAGAGTGATGGAAACAAGTTATCCCGGCCCTGTGGTTCCTAGCGCAGCCTTGATTTCGGCGTCGAGCCGTGCGTCGATAAAGTCGCAGCGCCCTTTGGTCATCTGGTTTACGGGCATGTCGGGGGCAGGAAAGTCAACGCTTGCACGCATGCTCGATAGAGAATTGCATATCTGTGGTCTGCATACCGTGCTACTCGACGGTGATAACTTGCGCCTCGGATTGAACAACGACCTGGACTTCTCCGATGCAAGTCGCCGCGAAAGTATCCGACGTGCCGCGGAAGTTGCACGGCTGATGGTCGATGCCGGGCTAATCGTGATCGCGTCGTTCATTTCCCCGTTCCGTACTGACCGGGATGCGGCCAGAGCGCTGTTCGGGAGTGGGCAGTTCTTCGAGATCCATGTGGATGCGCCCCTTGAGGTTGTGGAGGCGCGCGATACGAAAGGGCTTTATAAGAAGGCGCGCGAAGGCTTGTTAATGAAGTTTACGGGGATTGATTCGCCTTACGAGGCGCCGGTAGATCCGGAGTTGTATTTGAACACTGCTGAGCTCGAGCCCGGCGAAACACTGCAGCGCATTTTTTTGGCGATCGGGTCGTTGAGGGTCGATGCGACTGAGGAAATTGCACCTCGACTCTGCGCGTAGAGGCCGAAAACGAACGGTAAAAGAGCATTGCCCGTTGTTGGCGGCGCTAGTGCGGCAGCGTTTGCTGCCGTAAGTATTTCGTGGCATCCATGCTGATTTCTGGGTGGTTAATTGCGTATCTTCTTTGACTGCAGGACGTGCTTTCAGCGTGCTCGCAGAAGGCGAGTCTGGTTGGGTAAGAATTGCCGAGGAGCGCGAGCCTGCAGTAACCAGTGTTTCTTGCTGGATCGCATTTCCGGCTATTGGATCTTGTGAGGTTTGCAGAATCACCACCTGTCATTGACGAGGAGCAACGCCCGTTTCTCTTGAGGCGGCACACACAATGATTGTGTTCAAGGCAAATTTCTACAATTGGAAGCGTGGATTTTTTGTCAGTTGCCGCCATTTGTCTCCGTCAGCGTGAGACAATTCGCGCCAAACTCTTATTACTTACCGAGTCTTGCAATAAATGTCGCGTCTGTCTCGTCGTCTTGTTTTAAGCGCTGTTGCCTTGGGCGTTCTCTCGCTTGGCGCTTGTTCGAGTATTCCTACTTCTGGGCCCAGCAGTGCTCAGGTGAGCAATGCCGCCGCTCCCGCAAATCCCCAAGGCATCCAGATTGTGGATGTAACCGATGATGTTGCGCGCAAGCTTTTTGCCGAGCGCAGCATTGGTAACTTTGCCAGCACGCTGGGTAACGGCACCTCATTTCAGCAACAGCTCGGCGTGGGCGACACAATCGAAGTTTCGATTTGGGAGGCGCCCCCGGCTACCTTGTTTGGTGCTGCGCAACTGGATTCGAAGGGGGGCACTAGCAATGCGCGCGTGACGGTGCTGCCTGATCAGACGATCGATGGGACCGGCAACATCAATGTGCCGTTCGCGGGTGAACTGAAAGCGGCGGGGCGTACGCCGATTGAGTTGCAGCGGGATATAACCGCCCGCCTCAAGAACATCGCACACGATCCGCAAGTTCTGGTGAAGCTCTCGCGCAACGCGACCTCGTACGTAACAGTTGTAGGTGATGTGGCAAGCAGCAACCGGATGCCGTTGACTGCTCGCGGAGAGCGCCTTCTGGATGCGTTGGCCGCTGCTGGTGGCGTCAAACAACCTGTAGATAAGATAACAATTCAGGTCACGCGTGGCGACACGGTGGCTTCGCTTCCTCTTGAAACAGTCATTCGAGATCCACACCAGAACGTTCCATTGCATGCCGGTGACGTTGTAACGGCGCTCTTCCAGCCGTTCAGTTTTATGTCTCTGGGCGCGACTGGCAAAAACGAAGAGATCAATTTCGAGGCGCAGGGCATTACGCTCGCACAAGCACTAGCGCGTGCGGGCGGTCTTCAGGATTCCCGCTCGGATGCACAAGGCGTGTTCATTTTCCGTCTCGAAGACGCGAAGGCTTTGCCGTGGCCATCATCTCCTGTTCGCACGACAGCGGACGGGAAAATACCGGTGGTCTATCGGGTGAATTTGCGTGACCCGAACTCATTCTTTGTTGCGCAGAGCTTTATGATGGATAACAAGGATTTGCTCTATGTGTCGAATGCGCCGATCGCAGAGGTGCAGAAGTTTCTGAATGTGGTGTTCTCGGTCGCGTATCCGGTTATTACGGGGGTTCAGACGTTTAGGTAGGCGCATTGTTTGAGGTGCTGCGGGTGCACGATGTTGCGCCCGCAAAAGCGTGGCTTAAGGCTCGGCAATGGTTTCCTGGTTGATCCCAAGCATGTAGTCGCGTCTGTATTGTGGTGGCCTTTCAATTCGCCGGTCGTAACATTCCGGTCGCAGCGACCTTGAAGAAGTCATTTCTCTTGGTCCTCGCTTCAGGGGGAGCCGTCAGATCTCATCTTTCCCTTGTGGTGTTAAAAGTCCGTCGACCCTATCCAATATTGCGAATGGCATTTAACCGTTTATGGAATTTCCGTCAATCGACAGTCCTATTTCACAGCGACAGTGCAGTTCCCCTGGACAGCCGGCGCAGTGCAATACGAATGACTTTCTGATTAGTCGCGGAGGGTTGCACCTCATTTTTTTGCAATTGCTACGCGGACAAGTGTGTTCATTTCTGAGGCGGAGGTTATAACGTGAGTATCATTTCGTACGCTCAGAATTTCGAAGATGTCATGTTGTGGCGTGCGCTGGCTGGTATCGAGCGTGGTTTATACATCGATATCGGGGCGCAGGATCCGATCGTGGATTCTGTAAGCCTCGCATTTCATGAGCACGGCTGGCGAGGCGTTCACGTTGAGCCGACTCCCCACTACGCTGAACTTCTGAGGCAACAGCGGCCAGGCGACACCGTTATTCAGGCAGCTGTTGGAAGCGAGCAAGCCGTCCTCCAGTTCTTTGAAATTCCGGGAACGGGGATATCAACTGCCGACGCTACGATAGCCGCGCAACATCGCGATCGAGGC
The DNA here is from genome assembly GCF_012275575.1 of Paraburkholderia sp. SG-MS1. Lineage (GTDB taxonomy): Bacteria > Pseudomonadota > Gammaproteobacteria > Burkholderiales > Burkholderiaceae > Paraburkholderia. The sequence continues at coordinate 18,723 of NZ_NPIH01000008.1, forward strand.
TTCGAAGGGCGTGAAATTACTGTGCCTTGCATCCCGTTGTCATCGGTATTTGATATGGTCGGGGACGCCGAGGTACATTGGCTAAAGATAGACGTAGAAGGACTCGAGGCTCAGGTGTTGTCCGGTTGGGGGGCGTCAACTGTGCGCCCATGGATCGTGGTTGTTGAAAGTATCCTGCCGCTTTCCCGAATCGAAACGCACGAAAAATGGGAGGCGCAACTCCTCTCCTATGGATATTCGCTGACTTATTTTGATGGGGTAAATCGCTTTTACGTTTCGGATTCGCATCCTGAACTTAAGTCGGCTTTCCAGATCCCTCCGAATATTTTCGATCGATTCGTACTTAATGGCACCGCTAGCGCGACCTTTCATGACCGTATTGAAGATCGTTGCAACGAGAAAGTCAGTGCGGTACTTGCGCAGATTGAACAGGTAAAAGCCGCCACATCTCGCGAGATTGAGCTTCTTACAGCGAATATCGCTTCGGCAGGGAAATCGCACGCCGAGAGCGAGCGCAAGCTAATTCAGCGCGAGCAGGCCGTCAATCAACAGTTGCTTGCTGAGCAAGGAGAGGTTCGGACTTTGCTCGGAGAAGCGGTTAAGCGGGAAAGGGTGCTGAACGAACAAACTGGCATGGCCCGTCAACAGGTGGAAACCATGTTGCGCACGTTTGCGCAGCGTGAGCAGGAGTTTGCTGCACAACTATTGGCCATGCACGAGCAGGCAGTAGGAGAAAAGGCAGAGCACGCCAGCCGGGTAGAAGATCTGCTGCAAAATCTGGCAATGCGTGAGCGAGAGATTGGCGCACAACTGTTGGCAACTCAGCAAAAGGCATTGCGAGAGATGACCGAGCAGGCGTGCGAGCATGAGATGCAGGTTCGTTTGCTGGAGCGCCGTCAAGCAGAGCGGGAGAGTTCCCTCACAGATCGCCTGGATGCAGTGAAGGCTGACTTGCACTGCCTGCAGAAAGGACAGTCTCAGCGTGAGCGAGAACATGTTGACGAAATCAGTCAATCTCGACAGGAATTGGAAACCGAACTGCGGCGCCAGTTGAACCGTGAGAAGGAAGCGATTGCTCAACTTCTTCATTTTCAACAGGACGCAGCTCTGGATAAGGCGGAGCAGGCCAGCCGCCATAATGAAGAAGTGAAGATGCTGCAGCGTGAGCATCTTCAGCAGGCCGAGGCGCATAATCAGCAGTTGCAAGCTGCGCAGCAATCGATCCAAGACAGTATTTCGAACTTCGCGAATGTCAGGCGTCAGTTCGATGAGCAACTGAATGCAGAGCTCGAGGCAAGCCGACAACTCCGTGATGCCATGGCGTCACTCGAAATTGAACTAGCTGCCATGCGTAATGCAATATCCTGGCGAATCACGGCTCCGTTGCGAGCAGTTGCGCATTGGTTCGGTAAGCCATCCGATTCCGGCGCCGGTTCTAAAAGTGAGACGGCGCACAAGCAGATAGTTGAGTTTGCATCCTCTGCATCGACTAGCCTTTCCGAGGCTAGTCCGCAGGCTGACACCTTGAGTAGTTCCAATCGTGAAGCATTCAGCATGAAAAGCGACCACCTCACCGTAACGACTCCGTTGCTCCGATCAAACGCATTCGAGAACTTCAATGCATTGCTGCAATGTCAAGATTACCAATTTGTAGAGTCTGCATACCTGACGCTCCTGAAGCGGAAGCCCGACTCTGAAGGGGGAAGCTATTATCTGGGCCGACTTCGCGCTGGGGTGCCGAAAATTCAGATTCTCGGTCAGCTGTGTGCCTCCGAGGAAGCTCGCATGATGGGTGTTCAACTCCCAGGGTTGCGTCGAGCATTGAAATGGCAGAAGCTCGCTCAACTGCCAGTATTGGGCAGCTTTGTCAGAATCTTTGCATCAGTCGAGCGTAATACCCAGTTTGAAAACAGACTGCGATCAGTGGAGCAGCAAATATTCGTGCTTGGCCAACAGTCCGAGTTGCGTTTTTCGCAACTGGATCGGAGTATGGATGAGATTAAAAAGGCGATTGAGGCTGGAATGCGAGCCAGTCTTCCAACGCCGGTACAGCATTTGCCTTCGGCTGTCGTATCGCAAGTGGAGGCTGTTGCTGAAGTGAGGCCGCAAGCGCATTCAATATTGACGGAAGCCATTGTCCTTAGGGCCGGCACGCCTGATGACGTGATTGGACAATTGGCTCTCGCGCTTGCTAACTCACAAGAAGCGCAGCAGCTTGCTGAGAGTTGCTGAAGTTAAATACTCAAGAATCTATATATATGTTGCTTAATACAAATTTCCGGGGCCGAGTTTTTCAGACGGTTGAGGCGCTAGATTACGGTGATGCTGTTTCGAATCAGGTGATCGCCTTGGGTAATATGCTCAAGGAGATGGGGATAGACACGTCGATATATTCCCAATGGCATCACCAGGATGTTGCCAGTTTCCGGCAGGATTTAAGCGAGCTGAATCCGACTGATGAGGATATTGTTATCCTGCATTATGCGGGTTATTCGGATCACATGCTCCCTTACGTCCAGGATTTGCGTTGCACGAAGATCTGTGTGTACCACAACATAACTCCACACACTTTCTTTCAACCCGAAACAGACTTGTATAACTTCTGCCTGAAAGGGCGGGAGCAGTTGCACGAAGTGGTCCGTGATTTCCACTATTTCTGGGGCGATAGTACTTATAACCTCGAAGAACTGATCGAACTGGGTGCAAATCCCGAGAATTGTTCTCTCGTGCCAATCATTGTGGGAAAGCAGCCTGCCGATACGGTACAACGAGGCTACGCACATCGGGAACTCGGCTCATGGCTATTTCTCGGGCGAATTGCGGCCAATAAAGGCCACCTCAATCTTGTCAAACTATTCGCGAAAGCTCGTGCGAAGGACAAACGCTGCGCGAGCAGGCTTTATATCGTCGGAAACCACAACCCGGCCGATCCGTATTATCGGGAGCTGCAGCGGCTTATCAAGAAGCTTGATCTTTCTGATTTTGTCGTGTTGACGGGAAAGTTGTCCGACTCCGAAGTGGAAGCATATCTTGCGCGCGCTTCGGTCTATGTGTCGATGAGCGAGCACGAAGGCTTTGGCGTGCCTCTGATCGAGGCGGCTCATTATAGTCTTCCGGTCGTAGCGCTGCGTAGTAGCGCCGTCGGCGAAACCTTGGGTGAAGGTCCGCTCCTCGCTGACTCTCCGGCGGAGATGGTGCCCCTGATTGAGCAGCTGTTGTGCAATGAAGATTACTATAAGAATGCGATCGTTGAGCAGCAGCGCAACGCAAAGCGTTTTTCAAGTGACGCGGTCAACAAGTTACTGGCCGACGCACTGCGCCAGGTTTTGCCGGACCGATTCCGTTTCTCGACAGTGTCGGTTGTCATCTGCACCTATAACCGAAGCGACCTGCTCGAACGTTGTCTCGACTATCTAAATTGTCAGAGCAACCAGAATTTTGAAGTTGTCGTCATCAACGGTCCTTCGACGGACGACACCCAAGCCGTTATTGACAACTACAAAGGGCGAATCAAATTCGCCAATAATCCGGCAAGAAATCTTTCTATCTCCCGGAACATGGGGATTGAGTTGTCTGATGGCGACCTGATCGCCTTCATTGACGATGACGCTATTCCCTTTGATGACTGGATCGACACGCTCCTTCGCGAATTTAACGAGCGGCCGTTGACTCATGCTGCTATCGGCGGCCCTGCCTACTATTCGGGAACGCTTAAGTTTCAGGCGGAAGATATCGGGATCAATCGACTCGCTATCGCCAGAGTCAATATCGACTCGGAGGACATCGGCAGGGACGGCTGGGAGCGCTCGATGCTCGGCACGAACACGTGTTTCCGCGCGGATATTGTTCGCAAGGTGCGGGGCTTCGACGAGCAATTCGACTATTTTCTGGACGAATCGGAAATCAGTTTCAGGCTGCAAGTCCAAGGTCATATCGTGGGCTATGCGCCTGATCTCTACCTGCGTCACGAATTCGCAAAAAGCGACAATCGTGGGGGAAAATATAAGTTCAACTGGTTTTCCATTTGCAAGAATACGGCGTATTTCATCTCAGCCTACTCCGGCCTGACCGGGCAGGCGTTGACCGAGTACGTGAATCGCCGGATGCAGGAGGAGCGCATTGCTGCGCTCGAAATGGGCTGCAAGGTTGGCGAGCTTTCGCGAGCGGAGTGTGATGAGTTTATCAAGGCTATACACGAGGGGACTCGGCAAGGTCTGATTGATGCCGAGGCATTCCCCAAGACTCGCGAATTGGCCGCGGCGCCAGGATCGTTCCGTGTTTACGCAAGCGCACCTCGCTATCCTGTGGTTGGTCGTGACATTGCTTCGCTGCACATCTGTATCGTTACCAAGGAGTTCCCGCCTTTTGTACCGGGCGGTGGTATCGGTACGTTGTACTACCATCTGGCAAGTGAGCTTCTTTTGATGGGGCATCACGTCACCGTGGTGGTGCCCGGCGATTTTAAATCGACCTATCGTCAGGGGCGATTTTCGGTCCATTACGAGCCGGTCCATGCTGCAGTCGCTAACTCAGTTGGCGCTTCAGGCTTTACCAATAATGCAAACTGGTCGGTCAGTGCTCTTCATGCAATTTCGAAGATTCATGCTGAAAGTCCAATTGACATCGTCGACTCGGCGCTTTGGGACAGTGAGGCTCTAGCGTTATCACTGTTGCCGCGTAAGCAGCGTCCGCCTTTGGTTCTGAGGTTGGTGACGCCATTTCCAGTGGCCTCCCGAATTAATGGTTGGTCGATGCCGGAGCAGGAAAGCCGGTTCTTCGAGGCATCGGAAAGAAAGCTCATCGAAAATGCTGATGCGGTAGTGCCAATTAGTGAATCCATCGCCCGCACTATCGAGGCAGAGCATAATTTAAAGCGGGATATCCGTTGGGAAAAGTCTTACTGCGGCATTGCGTATTGGCCGTCCTTTGATGTCTGGAGCGAATACTCAGAGTTAAAGCAGATCAACGGCCAGTCCTTGACTTTCCCGAAGGACGCAAAGCTTGTTCTATTTGTCGGCAGACTTGAGAGGCGGAAGGGCTGTGATGTTCTCCTTGCCGCTGCAAATGAATTCCTGGTCGCGGATCCAGATGCGCATCTAATCCTTGCCGGTAAAGATGGAGAGGGTTGGTCGACGCCGTCTAAATCTGGTCTCGCCGAAAGAATCGCTAAACGAGTCCATTTCGTTGGCGAAGTTGATGACGCCACTCGGGACAAGTTGCTTCATGCGGCTTATTGCGTTGTTTTTCCATCGCGCTACGAATCGTTTGGACTCGTGCCGCTGGAAGCTTTTGTTCACGGAGCACCAGTCATCGCAGCGAATGCCGGCGCTGTGCCCGAAGTTGTTGCGGACAATGAGTGTGGGTTGTTGTTTGAGGGAGAGGATCCGTCAGCGTTGGCGAAGTGCGTGACTCGTCTGCTTCTCGATCTTGATCTGCGGAATCGACTTTCCGCTGGTGCAGAAAGACAAATTCGTAACTTCAGTTCAAGAAAGTCGGCGATCAACTCGATAAAGCTATATGCAAGTGTGTTGGCGAGAGGTAACGGTATAAATACTACCGTCCAACGCGCACGGAAGAAGGTGATCAAAGTAAGCCGAAAGAGCCATTCTTCGTCTTATGTGGGTTCTCATCCTCGCTTGCTTACCCAATGCGGAAAGCGCGACGGAAGACAGATGAAGTCGACTGGAACCACTGGCTTCCTCTTGCACGGACCGTACGTCGATCTACCTGCGGGTAAATATCGGGTGGATCTCTACGGTCAGATCGCGAATGCGGGTACACCGACTGCCTTCGTGGAGGCGATCATTAATTCGGGTGCCAAGCAGTTGGCTATGCAGATGCTTTCCGAAGCGAGGGACGATGCACAGCTTGCGTCAATGGACGTGTTCCTGGATGAACCGTCTCAAGTGGAAATCCGTGTTTGGGTGTCCAGCGAGTCCGAAATGTCTGTTCGGAAATTGGTGATCCTGTCGGAAGAAGATATTAAAGAGTAGCCTTGAGGTTCATTGGACATCTTGGCCAGTGTGAGATGTGATATAGCATGGGAACTGACTTTTTCTTGTACTAGATGCGCTTCAATATCGTTCGGCTTTGCGCCTATGTAGAGTACCTCGGGAAAGGTCATTAATGGTGTCGGCTGTCCGGTAGTCGGGTGTTCTCATCCTCGGGCAGCATCTTCGCGCCAGGTTATACATTTGTCTTAGAGTGAAGAAATCATGAAAAAAGCGATTATTACGGGCATTACGGGGCAAGATGGTGCTTATCTCGCCGAACTCCTCTTGGTGAAAGGCTATGTCGTATACGGTACCTACCGTCGGACGAGTTCGGTCAACTTCTGGCGAATTGGTGAGTTGGGTATTGATAAGCATCCTGACCTGCACCTTGTTGAATACGACCTCACGGATTTGGGCGCGAGTATTCGACTCTTGCAGAGCACGGGCGCCGATGAGGTTTACAACCTCGCGGCACAGAGCTTTGTTGGCGTGTCGTTCGACCAGCCGGTTACGACTGCTGAGATTACGGGCGTTGGTGCAGTGAATCTGCTTGAGGCAATTCGAATCGTCAATCCGTCGATTCGCTTTTACCAGGCCAGTACGTCGGAGATGTTCGGAAAAGTCCAAGCGATTCCGCAAGTCGAATCGACGCCTTTCTATCCGCGTAGCCCGTATGGCGTCGCCAAGTTGTACGCACACTGGATGACGATCAACTATCGTGAAAGCTACGATATCTTCGCGAGTAGCGGGATTCTGTTCAATCACGAGTCGCCGTTGCGTGGTCGAGAATTCGTCACCCGAAAGATCACTGACAGCATGGCAAAGATTCGCGTGGGTCAACTGGATGTGCTTGAACTGGGGAATATGGACGCCAAGCGCGATTGGGGGTTCGCCAAGGAATACGTTGAAGGTATGTGGCGGATGCTCCAGGCGGACAAGCCGGATACATATGTGCTGGCGACAAACCGCACTGAAACTGTACGCGACTTCGTCAGCATGGCGGCAAAGGCAGCCGGCTTTGATCTGCTCTGGGAGGGCACGGCGGAAAACGAGATTGCAATCGATCGAGAAAGCAAAAAGACGCTGGTTCGCGTGAACAAGAAGTTTTACCGGCCTGCTGAGGTCGAGTTGTTGATCGGCAACCCGGAGAAAGCAAAGAGAGAACTCGGCTGGGAACCGAAAACCACGCTGGAAGAACTGTGCTCGATGATGGTGGCTGCAGATATCCGACGTAACCAGACGAATTCATCGTTCTAAAGATTGGCGAGAGTGCTGCGCGTTTATGAATTTAAAAAACGTCTTTCCCGGCCGTGTGATTTTTGACCATCTGGCAAAAACTGCAGGTCAGGCTATCAATGACTGGTTGGTGAAGGCGCTTGGCGCTGGATGCGTGACGCCAAATTTGATCGGGAACCATCAGGACCTGATTCGGAAGCATGGCGGCTTATATTCGGTCATAAGCGCGCACGTGCACTTCGGCGACGGAGAGAGTCTGGACCCGCGTTATCAGTACATGACTCTGCTCCGGGAGCCCGTGGATCGGATTGTTTCGTGGCTATATTTTTTGGTGAATAACCACGATGAATCGCAGCTCCCCGAGCTGTTCCCAGCGGCGAAGCGCTTTCTTGAAAGCGACGGGATTGAACTGTCTGACACTCTCGCCGGTTCAATTTCGAATGCCTATGTAGAGCATTTTTGCCGTATGGGTGGAATCAGCGAGAACTGTGGCGATGGGAGGGTCGAGCGTGCTCTCGCCGCGATCCGGCAGTATGACGTGATAGGAATTTATGAAGACATGCCATTGTTTCTGCGAGACGTGGCTAAGTTGATTGGCTTGGCCGCGCCAACGGGCCTCTCCCGCGTTAACGTCACGCAAAAGCGACCCGCCGTCGAGCAGATAACGTCGGCGCTGCGCAATCGTATCGTTGAATTGAATCAGTTGGACTTACAGTTCTATTCGGAAATTTCGAAGTGGAAGGCCTCTTCCGTCGCACGGAATGAGGAAGCGGAAGAGAAACTACCCGCTGTATCTGTCTGGCAAAGGTATGACCCGGTGCGGGAGCGTTCGGTAACGACCCCGGCGCTCACTATTCTTTCGGCTTCGCTTCGCGAGGGCGCGGAGATCCGTCATGGCCAGTTGATGACGTTCGATGTTGAATTCTCCATTTCCCGAGAAGTTAGCCAGATCGAGATGGGTATTCATATATTCGATGGTGATCGGCAATGGGCGTTTGGTATTAACAGTACGTTGTTGGGAGAGACGTACCAGCCGCTACTGATTGGCAAGTATCGGGTAAGCTACCATGTCGTCGCTGAACTGCCTGCCGGCAGGTTCACCGCGGGGTTTGCGTTTGCCGAGAAGTTTCCGGAGAAGCTGGAAGAGCTAGCGTGGCGAGACTCGATGTGTGAGTTTCAAGTTTCCCACCAGGTTACTCAGCCCTTTGCCGGCTACTCTTATCTTCCGTCAGGGATCAGCCTCACGCCGATCGTCGGACAGGCGTATAGAGAAGGCGGTAGATCTTCGAATATTCAGTCATATACTGGCAGCGATCGTCGACTTCTTACGCAGGTTGGTATGCGAGTAGAAGAGGATATTGTTTCCACCTGCCAGGCAGGATGTCTGGTTTTTGGACCCTATGCGTCTTTAGCCGCGGGGCGTTACCAGATAACGATTAGCGGAGGTGTTGGGTTTGCGGGTACGGCTGGTGCGCGTGTGGACGTGGTAGTCAATAAAGGCGACGGTCTGGTCGCTGAGAGTGTACTTCCCGACTGCGATGAGAGCGGTACCCTGATCATGCTGCCCATTTCCCTCGACGCGCCATGTACAGACCTTGAGATTCGAGTGTGGGTCACCGGCAAAAGCGATCTACGGATTTCAGCGATCCAGATTGAACCATTGGGTTTCGCTGAGGCACATCAGCTACCGCAAAACGTGTGACTCGCTCACTAGATAAATGTATTGGTGCGCTTAATGTCGATGCAGCGGTGCATTCACCGTGTTCCGCGGACGAATGCGTAACGTCCGCGGCATACGATCCCCGTGTTTCTTTCGTGTTCTCCTCTGGAGAAGCGCGTCAAATGTCGGATAGTCCTGTATGAAATTAGTCTTGGCGGTAGACGCGCTTGTTCCTCCGCTCACCGGCATTGGTCGTTACGCCTTGGAGTTGGCGACTCACTATCAGCATACGCGGCATGAATTTGACGCGATGCGTTTTTTCTGCGCCGATCGATGGGTGGACGATCCTGCTGAGCTTTTACAACCAGTAGGCTCAGGAGGTCCTGGCAAAAAGCGGAAGCGCCGGGTGTTTCGCGCGCCGAAACGCTGGCAGCAATGGCGCCTGCGGCGAGAAATGCGCGGGCACCTGTTCCATTCTCCCAACTACTTCTTGCCACAGTCGGTGGAAAGCGGAATTGTGACTGTGCACGATCTTTCGGTATTCAAGTACCCTGAGACGCACCCTGTCGCTCGAATTAAACACTTCGAAAGTGGCTTTTCGTCGACGTTAGAGCGAGCTGATCATGTAATTACTGATTCTGAAGCGACGCGCCGGGAAGTTATCGACTATTTTGGTTGGTCACCCGAACGTATCACTGCGATTGCCTTAGGCGTCCAGGCGAAATTCTGTCACCGAGAAGCGTCTGAGATTTCAACTGCGCTTAACCAGCATGGTCTTGTTTATGGTGGCTACTCGTTGTGCGTTTCCACACTCGAGCCGCGCAAGCGAATCGATCGGCTGCTTGCCGCCTACCTTGATTTGCCTGCGCCGGTGCGCGTCCGTTTCCCACTGGTTCTGGCGGGCAGTGCGGGTTGGTTGAACGACCGATTGCGCGAGCAGATTGCGCAAGGTGAGCGGGAAGGCTGGCTTCGATACATGGGTTTTGTTGACGAGTCGTTTCTGCCTACGCTTTACTCAGGCGCTAGAGCATTTCTTTATCCGTCGGTCTATGAGGGATTCGGCCTTCCAGTGCTAGAAGCGATGGCGAGCGGTGTGCCGACCTTGACCTCAAATTCATCTTCGCTGCCAGAGGTTGCGCGCGGTTCTGCTTGGCTTGTAGAGCCCGACAATCATGAATTGCTGCGCGATGGCATTGAGCAGGTTCTTTGCGACGATGCATGGCGTCAGGCTGCAGTGTCGCAAGGCTTGCAAGTTGCTCGGAAATTGACCTGGAAGCGTTGCGCAGAGCAAACGCTCCAGTTATACCGCCGCTTTGCCTAAGTTAGTTGGCCCGGTCAAGATCCGCGATCAGAACCTTTAATTGTTCGGCGCTTGCCGACCATGTCAACGACTTCATGGCGTGACTGAACGGTGCTGTGCCGCTGCGTAGCTGCTCTAACCAATGAGCCAATTGAGGGGCAAGGTCTTCGCCATTGTTCGCGGTGAAATAGGTCGCGTGCTCGCTTGCCACCTCACGAAACACTGCAAGGTCGCGCGCAAACAATGGCATCCCGTACTGGGCGGCCTCGACTAGGGGAAGGCCGAACCCTTCTGCTTCAGAAGCCATCACAAGCCCATTTAATTCGGAATATAGCTGGGCGAGTTGTGAATCGCTGGTATCGGAAAACCAACGCAGACGTTTGCCAGCCTCAGGGTGGCGGGTCAAGCGTTCGACGAGCGATTCCACTTGCCAACCTTGTCGCCCGGCAATGATCAGCGTGTCTTCTGCCCCGTTTTGCCACAATATTTCGAATGCGTCGAGCACTTGCGCGTGACCTTTACGCGGTTCGATGGTACCGACCATGAGCACCAGTTGGGGGCTCGCGCTAGCGTCTGAATGCGGGTTGGTCCGAAGCAATGTATTTGTTACCGTGCCGGCGGATGCGATAGGAAGGTCGGCACCCAGGTGAAACCATCCGGTGGCAGGTCGCTCATCAGTCAGGCGGAAGCGTTGTGTCAGGCAGTGTTGCATCTGCTCGGACACGGAGCTCGATATACACAGCAGCGCATCGGCGTGTATGGCCAACGTGGATAGCCAGTGTCGAAACGAACGAGCCGCACGCGGTGTAAACCAGTGTTGATGCAGTAAAGGGAGCAGGTCGTACACGACGAATGCGCAGCGCACGCCTTTCGCGCGCCACTTGAAAAGATCGCATTGGCGTCTGGGTACAATTCTGCTGGTTAGATCGAGTCCGAGGAAAATGTCGCCATTGAATACTTGAACGCTTTCGTCTTCCTCGGTCGGTGCGGATGAGGTCAACGATGCGAGGTAGCGATCGGCGTAACGATACGGGATGTTTCTCGTTCCTCGCACGGGACGAATTTCAAACCCGGGCGGAGGAGCTTCCAGAAGTTGCAGCAGTAACGAGCGGACGACGCGCTGGATACCAGTGCCGGCATCATGTGAGGCGATAATCGAAACATCGACAAGCAGTTGCCGAGTGGGGCGTGGGCATCGAGCAGCAGCGGGGCGCACCCGCATGACCGTACGCCGGGCGCTCTTTATGAGTGGGGGCAGCCACCAGATCGCGGCGAACTGAAGCGCTCCTGCCCAAAGCGTCTTGATTGGCTGGATCAATTGATTTGCAGAGTGGGCACCATCAATTCACGCTTTCCTGGTAGAACGTGTAGGCATCCTGGACCTGATCGAACGTGTGCAGCTTGCCTTGGACCAGCACTGCGGCGCGGTCGCAATGTTCTCGGATATAGCCAGGGTCGTGACTGACAATGATCAGCGACCTGTCCCGGCGGCGTTCAAACAGCTCATGGTGGCATTTGGCGTGAAAACGACTGTCACCAACCGCTACAATTTCATCAATCAGGAAGCAGTCGAATTCGATCGCCATCGAGATGGCAAAAGCCAAACGTGCACGCATCCCGGCTGAATAAGTTTTAACCGGTTCACGCAGGTAATAGCCGAGCTCGGAAAACTCCTGAACAAAAGGTTCGGCGGCTTTTGCGTCAGCACCGTACACGCGGCAAATAAAGCGAAGATTATCCATGCCGGTCAGGCTGCCCTGGAACGCGCCGCCGAAAGCGAGCGGCCACGACACGCTCATGTTGCGGCGGATCTTTCCTGAGGTCGGTAATTCTGCGCCGCTGATCATGCGGATCATTGTCGATTTACCGGCGCCGTTACGCCCAAGGATACCGATTTTTTCGCCGGAGTTGACTCGTAGATTGACTTCATCCAACACCCTGCGCCGGCCTTGACGGGTTTGATATTCCTTGCAAACTTTCTGGAGCTCGATCATTCCGGTTCGACTCGCTTGCTAGCGTCTTTGACGAGAAATAAACCGATAAACATCAAAATGAGGTCGCACGCGATCATGTAGCCGATGTCGTAGTGCGGCCTGACCAATGAACCGAAGTAGCCACCCCGAAGCATCTCCGTGCCGTGGACCATTGGCAGAAGTAGGACGATCGGTTGGAACTTTTCGGGCAGCCAGTCGACCATAAAAAGGGCGCCGGAGAGCGGGAAGAGCAGATAGGCGATAGTGTGCCAGACACGTTCAACGGTTTCGCTTCGTTCGCTTAGCGCACCAATAGCAAATCCGAGAGAACTGCCGAAAATTGCAAGGTAAATCCACGCAGCAATCACGAGTGTGATGTCCTGCGGAGGTTTCATTAGTCCGACAGTAACGAAAACCACGGTCAAAAACACGAAGGACATCGTTGCCCCAGCGATTTCCAACAGTACCCGTGCCATGAACAAGTCGATCACACGCACATTGCGGTGATAAAGCAGCGCCTGATTAGGCAGAATCGCCAAGGCGCAACGGTTGGCGCAATTACGCCAAAGCAGAACGGATGAGTAACCCGTCACGGCGAATGATGTAATCGGAAGAGTCGAGCCATGCGTTGCTTTTGTGGCGGTCCATAACGCGAGGACCCCCAACGTAAACATCATCGGCTCAAAAAAGATCCATAAGAACCCGACGTTATGTCGCCCGTATCGAGTCAGAATCTCGCGCATCAAAAGCGCGCCGACGACGCGCGTTTGAATTTGCAGTGATCTTAGGAAGGGAGTGTCGTGGTGCACAGTTTCCGATCCTAGTCGTGGTGTTCACGCACGCCCGCAAGTAGCAGACTCAACACGCCCCAAACGATCATGCCTAGCGCGAACACTTCAAAAATGGACTTGAGTCGTTTCGGCTCAATCGCGATGTCAGGTGTGTTCGGTTGAACAAGCCTTTCGAGGTATAGCTGCTTGCGCTGAGCTTCAGCGCGCGCGTTTTCGAGAGCGCTCATTGCCGAAGCCAATTGTTTGTCTGCGAACTGCGAGTCCAATTGCAGGCGAGCGTAGGCAGCCGCTTTGTTCGACAGCGAATTCTTACCGCCTGTCACCCCGCCAGTTGCCGTTTCGATCTGTTTCTGAAGCGTCGAGATGCTAGTTCTGAGAACAGGGATTTGCGGATTTTGCGGAGCGATTGATTGTAGTTGAATCAACTCGGTCTGTGCTGCGAACAACTGGGTTTGCAGCGCAGTGACCTGCTGCAACTGAAGTGCAGACTGGCGTTCTGGGTCGAAAACGGTGTATGAGTTACGATAGGTTGCCAATGCGGCGGCGGCATCTTTGGCCTTGGTCGCGGCGATGTCGACCTGGATTTGTGCAAACTGGACCGTGTCTGTGGCAGCCCTTGCGTTCATCCGGTTGATCAGTCGCTCGCTTAACTCAAGCAGTTTCTCGTTGATTTTGGCCGAGTCTTCAGCCGTATAGCTACGAACCTTCAGCGTCGTAATTGAGGAAGTCGAATCGAGCTCCACGTTTACGATTTGCTTGCTGTAGTATTTCCACAATGCTTCGAAGCTGCCATCCAGGCTTCGCGGAAAGTGGCTCAGGAAGTCGCCATGATTTCCATATGCGTCCGCAATGTAATTGTTCTGGTTTAATTCTTTGAGCGCATCGCGCGACTCAATGTAGTCGATCACGGGATAGGTGTCGTCCTGCGAACGCGAGAAGCCCGTGCCTTGCAAGAGTGCGCCGACCACGCTCGTCTGACTTTGTCGTTGGGGGCTTCGCACGACGAACCGCGACTCGGAGATGTAGATGTCCGACGCAACTAGCCCGAAGTACACGACGGCGATGGCCGTCGGCACGACGACAGTCAGCGTGAATAGGCGATTGACTCCCTTGATCCGTTCGATCAGCCCTTTTTTCTTCCCCGAGGGCGGCAGCGCAGTGTTGCTAGATACTGTTTCCAACGTCTTATCCAACTTTGATTAGTGCTTTCAATTCCCCAAGTGCCCGGTGGGCAAATCGAAGGGAAGAGAGGCTGCGACCGCGATTTACACGGCCAGAATCCATTCAGGCGTCGTTTGTGAGCAATGCAAGCACGTTTACGGCAAATTTGACTGAAAGTGCAGGCGTAAATTGAAGGTCGTTTTTGTCATGCGCCAAACTTTTATCGTGCGTCAAACAATGCATGCAGCTTAGCCGATACAGCCTGGGCGGTCGATTATAGCCACTCGATATCCCGGGCGCCATCGGCCACCGTCTCCTTCCAACAAATTTCCTCAAATTTTTCTATCTTTCTAATTTTTTATCTTGTGATGTTGTATCCTTCCATCCTTGCTTAAGGCCAGCATCCACTATTCAAACGATTCCGAAGTCTCCGGGGGAAGGGCGTGTCTTATGCGTTCTGTCGGTGAGGCTTGGGGCGCTTTCGACGTATTCACATGCACCGCTCCTTTCTTGCCCTGCAAGGCACGGCTTCTCCGTTCTTTAGCCGACTTGCCACTGCGTTGCGCGAGCATGATCATGCTGTACGCCGAGTTAATTTCTGCGGTGGCGACCTCGCATACGCCGGTATTGGCGATGCGTGGAATTTCTCCCTGCAATCCAGTGAGCTATCGGATTGGTACGTCAATAAGATGAAGGCAGGTAATTTTACCGACGTAATAATGTTCGGTGACTGCCGCGAAATTCATCGCCCGATTCATCCGATCGCGCAGGCCCACGGTCTTCGAGTCCACGTATTCGAAGAGGGTTATGTTCGTCCACATTGGCTAACGCTGGAAAGCCACGGCGTCAACGGCCGCTCAAAATTGCCGCGCGATCCTGCGTGGTATCTCGAACAACGTCACGCCACTCCGGCCAGCCCAGTCGGTCAACCCACCGGCTACAACCTCTACGAACGCGCGTTTCACGACATCCGTTACCGGAGCGCCAATACTCTATTTGCGCCGCGTTTTCCGCATTACCGCAGCCACCGTCCGAGAAACGGCTTCTTCGAATACTCCGGATTGGCCGCCCGCGCGTTGCGTCAACGTCAGCATCATCGCGATTCCGATCGGATCACGCAGGATCTGCTCAACGCGGGTCATGCTTATTACATATTTCCGCTTCAACTGAATTCGGATGCGCAGATCGTCGTTCATTCGCCATTCGACAGCGTGCGGGAGGCAATCGCTAAAGTACTGACATCATTCGCGCGGCACGCACCGGCCGACAGCTGGCTGGTGATCAAGAACCATCCGCTCGACACGGGCCTGATCGACTACCGCCGTCATTCGGAACAACTCGCCCGTGAACTGGGCATCGCCGACCGCATGCGCTTCATCGACGCGGGCCATTTGCCCACGCTGCTCGACCACGCGCAGGGCGCGGTGGTTGTGAACAGCACGGTCGGGTTGTCGGCATTGCATCATCGCCGTCCGCTAATCGCACTCGGCACGGCCATTTACAGCATGGAGGGACTCACCTGGCAAGGCTCCCTTGACGACTTCTGGCTGCATGCCGAGCAGCCGGACATGCACCTGTATCAGTCGTTCCTCGACTACGTTGTCCACCATACTCAGATCAACGGCGACTTCTACACGAAAACAGGCATCGCGATGGCGGTCGCCGGCGCAGTGCAACGTCTTGAGGCCGCGGAGCATGTCTAACAACGCCCCGCGCCACATCGTCATCACCGGCGCGAGCGCGGGGCTCGGTCGCGCGCTCGCGCAGGCCTACGCAGCGCCAGATACGGGGCTTGGCCTGATCGGCCGCGACGCTGAACGCCTGGAAGCCGCAGCCCAAGCCTGCCGCGCAAAAGGCGCAAAGGTACAAACCGGCCTGATCGACGTACGCGACGCGCAAGCCATGCAAGCCTGGCTGCATCAATTCGACGACGCCCACCCCATCGATCTACTCATCGCCAACGCCGGAGCGGCCAGCACGCTCGCATCCGCGAACGACTGGGAAGAACTCGAGCGCACTGCGGCGATTGTCGACACCAATTTCTACGGCGCAATGCACGCGGTTCTGCCAGTCATTTCGCGCATGCGCGCGCGCAGACAAGGCCAGATCGCGTTGGTCAGCTCGCTCGCCGCACTGCGAGGCATGGCGATTTCGCCGGCTTATTGTGCAAGCAAATCCGCGATTAAAGCGTACGGCGATTCGGTTCGCCCAATCCTGGCGCGGGAAGGCATCCGCATGTCAATCGTTTTGCCGGGTTTCGTGAAGACGGCCATGAGCGACGTGTTCCCCGGCGGCAAACCGTTCCTCTGGTCCGCGGATAAAGCGGCCCAGCACATCAAGCGCAAGCTGAACTCCGGCCGCGCGGAAATCGCTTTCCCCGGCTTGCTCGCCTTCGGCATGCGCCTTTTGCCGCTATTGCCTGCTGTGATGGCCGATGCGATTCTCGGCGGTCTGTCGTATCTGCCTCAGGAGAAGCGCTGAGTGGAGGCAACGCCGGTGACAACGTTGGCAATCAGCTTCGCGGCCGCGGCCGTCGTTGCGCTTCTGCCTGAAGCGATCGCGACGCCGCGCGCGTCGTTGCGCCGCTCGCCGGTTTCGTTTGCGGTGCATGTTACCGTTATTGGTTTTCTATTCGCGTGCATGCTGCTGATCACCGGACGCGTGAAGTTTTCCGCGTTCGTCGCAGTCGCGCTGGTCGCGCTGCTGGCGGGCGTGAGCAACGCCAAATATGCATCGCTCAAAGAGCCGTTCGTTTTCACCGATCTGAGTCTCTTCAGCCAGCTTTTCGCGCACCCACGTCTATACCTGCCGTTCCTCGGCCTCGGGACGGTAGTGGCGATCGTAGTCGGTATCGTGGTGGTGGTGGCGGGCTTCATGGCTGAGAGGCCGCTCGTGCATCGCCCGGTGGGCGAGCTTCTGATTACCGCGTGCGCCTGCCTTGTCGCGGCATATGTATTCGCTGCCCGCCTGCCGCTCAAACTGAATGCCGTCGACGACCAGAAGCGTCACGGCTTCTTCGCCGTATTCGTTGCCTACCTGCTGAACGGAATGCGTCGCGCCACCGCGGACCAACTGCGCGAAGCATTGGCCGCAGGCCCATTCACGAGCGGCACTCCGCAATCCACTCCCGACGTCATTCTGATCCAGAGCGAATCGTTTTTCGACGCGCGGCGTCTAGCAGAACCGATCGATCCGGCCATCCTGACTCACTTCGACACCGCGCGCCGGGAGTCGGTCCAGTACGGCGAGTTGACGGTGCCCGCATGGGGCGCCAACACGATGCGGACCGAGTTCGCGGTGCTGACGGGCATCGACCAGACTCAGCTCGGCTACGCACGTTTCTATCCGTACGCGTTTGTGCGTCAAGCGTGCAGGTCGCTCGCCTCATGGTTCAAATACGCCGGCTACAAAACGCTGGCGATCCACCCGTACTACGCGGATTTCTTCGGCCGCGAACGGGCGTTCAAACATTTACAGATCGACCGTTTCGTCGATATCAAGGCGTTCGCCGACGCGCCGCGCGCAGGCCCGTATGTTTCCGATCAGGCAGTCGCGGACTGGATTATCAAGGTGCTTGACGAACCTCGCGACAAGCCCGCGTTCATCTTTTCGATGACGATGGAAAATCACGGCCCGCTGCATCTCGAACAGGTTGAAGCGGGCGAGGGCGCCGCTTTCCATTCGCTCGGCGACGATCCGCGCTGGCGCGACCTCACCGCGTATCTGCGGCATCTCGCGAATGCCGACGCGATGCTCGGCCAACTGCTCGCCGAGCTGCGCGCGCGCCGCCGTGATACGGTGCTGTGTTTTTACGGCGACCACGTTCCGGCGCTGTCTCATGTTTATGCGGGCCTTGGCTGCAAGCCAGCCCGCAGCGACTATTTCATCTGGCGCAACTACGGTGACGCGCCCGCTACCCCAAAAGATCTGAGCGCCGAACAACTCGGCGTCGCCCTCGTTCGGACTCTCGAATCGGCCACGCCGCGCGGAACGCCGGCGCGTACGCTGCACCCAACAACAGAATGATGACCAAACAGATTGCTATTGTGGGGATGGCTTGCCGCTTCCCCGGCCATGTCCAGGGACCCGAAGACTTTTGGGCGTTGCTGCGCGACGAAAAGGATGCAGTAACCCAGATCCCGGCTGACCGCTTCGGCACGGAGTTCTATCAGCATCCGTCGAAACGGGAAGCGGGCAAGAGCTATACGTTCTCGGCTGGCGTGCTCGACGACGTCGCCGGCTTCGACGCGGCCTTCTTCGGCATTTCACCGCGCGAAGCGCAGCAGATGGATCCGCAGCAGCGTTTGCTGCTCGAACTCGCATGGGAAACCTTCGAGGACGCGGGTGTGCGTCCGCGCGATATGGAAGGCAGCAATTGCGCGGTCTATATCGGCGTGGCGAGCCCTGACTACGGCAATCGTTTCGTCGACGACCTGAACGCAGTCGACCCGTACTCGGCAACCGGCAACACGCTGAGCATCGCATCGAACCGCTTGTCATATCTGTTCGATCTTCGCGGGCCGAGCGTGTCGGTCGATACGGCCTGTTCATCGTCGCTCGTCGCGTTGCATCAGGCGTGTCAGGCTCTTCAATCGGGCGACGCCGAGATGGCGCTCGCGGGCGGCGTCAATCTGCTGCTGCATCCGTTCGGTTTCGTGACGTTTTCGAAGGCGTCGATGCTCTCGCCGCGCGGCCGTTGCCGCGCGTTCGACGCGAGTGGCGACGGCTATGTCCGCTCGGAAGGCGGCGCGCTGGTGATGCTGAAGACGCTGGAGCGCGCGCTGGCCGACGGCGATACGATCCACGCGGTGATCGCCGGTTCGGGCGTCAATTCGGACGGCTATTCGCAAGGCGGCATCAGCGTGCCGGGCGCGGCCACGCAAGCGGCACTGCTACGCACGGTCTACGACCGCGCGGGCGTCGATCCGCGCTCGCTCGCTTATGTCGAGGCGCATGGCACCGGCACCGCGGTCGGCGACCCGATCGAAGCGCGCGCGCTGATGGAAGTCGCCTCGGCGGGAAGGCCGGTCGACCAGCCGTTGCTGATCGGTTCGGTGAAGACTAACGTCGGCCACCTCGAAACCGCGTCGGGCATGGCGGGTTTGATGAAGGCGATCCTGTGCCTGAAGCACCGCGCCGTGCCGAAGACGTTGCATTTCGAAACACCCAATCCGGCGATCGATTTCGTCGGCGGCCGGTTGCGTGTCGTGGATCGTCTGACGCCGCTAAATAACGGCGTGGAGCCACTCGTGATCGGCGTCAACTCGTTCGGTTTTGGCGGCACGAATGCGCACATCGTGCTGCGTGAAGCACCGTCGATCGCAGCCGATACAAGCAGCACCGCGCTCACGCAAGCCGACAGCGCAACGGCGCCGCTGTCGCCACTCATCCTGTCGGCCCGCGCCGCCGCCGCGCTGCCGCAACTCGCGGCACGCTATCTGTCCGCGCTCGATAAAGGCGCGTCGTGGAACGCGCTGGCTGCCAACGCGGCGCATCGGCGGCAATGGCTCAAGCATCGCGCAATCGTCGCGCCGTCCACGCTCGCGGAGGCCCACGCGGCACTCGGCGCGCTGGCCGCGCCGACGCCAGATCAGACGGAAGCAGCCCTCGTCCAAGGCGACGCCCCCGGCGACGACTCGCGTCTCGCGCTGGTGTTCTCCGGCAACGGCTCGCAGTGGGCCGGCATGGGCAAGCTGTTGCTCGAACAGGAGCCGGTGTTTCGCGCCGCGCTCGACGAACTCGACGCGTTCTGGTGTGCCGACGGCAGCCCGTCGCTGGTCGATGTGCTGCGTGAAGGCGTGAGCGCCGAGCGCCTCGCGGCAACCGAGCACTCGCAGCCGTTGCTGTTCGCGATCCAGGTCGGCGTGGTGCGTGTGCTCGAAGCACGCGGCGTCGGCTATGACGTGTGCCTGGGTCACAGCGTCGGCGAAGTCGCGGCGGCGTGGGCGTCGGGCGCATTGACGTTGGCGCAGGCCGTGCACGTGATCAGGATTCGCAGCCGCGCTCAGGCGAGCACGCGCGGCACGGGCCGCATGGCCGCCGCCGGTCTCGGCGACGCCGCGATGCGCGCGCTGCTGGCGCAACTCGGTGTGGACACCGCGGTTGAAATCGCAGGCGTGAACAGCCCGCAAGCGGTCACGCTCGCTGGCCCGCTCGGCGCGTTGCAGGCGGTCGAAGCCGCGGTCAAAGAGAGCGGCCGCTTCTTCCAGCTGCTGGAGCTCGACTACGCGTTTCACAGCCGCCAGATGGACCCGATCGAGCCCGCCGTGCTGGCAGGTCTCGCGGATCTCGCGCCAAACGCGGCGGTATGCAGCTTCGTATCGACGGTCACGGGCGCGGAGCTCGCGGGCACCGAACTCGGCGCGCACTACTGGTGGCGCAATATCCGCGAGCCGGTTCGTTTCGGCGACGCGGTGGCGCAGGCCGCGCAAATGGGCGTGCGTCTGTTCCTCGAAATCGGCCCCCATTCGATCTTGCGCACCTACGTGACGCAAACGCTAGACGACGCGCGTGTCGCCGGCCGCTCGCTGCCGACGCTCAAGCGCCATCACGACAGCGCACACATGCTGGATTACGCGCTCTACGCGATGATCGCGAACGGCGCGCGTGTCGATGCCGACTGCTTTGCACCGCTCGGCGCGCGCGTGCCGCTGCCGTCCTATCCGTGGCAGCACGAACGTCATTGGCTCGGCCCGACTCCCGAGGCCTACAACTTGGTCAATCGCCGCCGCGAACATCCGCTGCTCGGTTATCGCCTGCGCGAACATGCGCTCGCGTGGGAAAACCAGCTCGATCCCACGGGCTTGCCGATGCTGGCGGATCACGTGGTGGACGGCGGCGCCGCCTTCCCTGGAGCGGGTTACGTCGAGATGGCGCTGGCCGCCGCGCGCGTGCATTTCGGCACGGCGAGCTGCGCGCTCGAGAACCTCGAAATCCGTTTGCCGGTCGTGTTCCAGCCGCAGCATTCGAAGCTGTTCCGCTTTACTGTCGATGTGCGCACCGCGGGTTTCACGATCGAAACGCGCGACCGTATGTCCGACGAAGCGTGGTCGCTGAACGTCACCGGCCGTTTGCTTGCAAGCGGCTGCGCACTGGGCGCGGAGGCCGACGCAGCCACGCTGCCGGCGACGACACTGATCGACCTGCTGGCCCGGCCGCCGATGTCGGGTGACATGCTGTATGAAAACACCAGCGCCATCGGCCTGAACTACGGCCCGGCGTTCCGATGGGTGCGCTCGGTGCACGTCGATACACACGCCGACATCGCGCTCGCGGAAGTGGAAATGCCCGTGGTGCTCGCACAATCCGGCACGGCTTCCAATGCGTATGCATTGCATCCGGCGTTGATGGACAGCGGTTTCCATCCGCTCTTCGCATTGCTCGCGTCGCCGGATCAGGTGCAGATCGAGCACGCCGCTTATGTGCCGGTACAACTCGGCCGCATCGATTATTTGCGCGGCGACGCGGTCTGCTACGTGTTGGCGCGGATCGAGCGGCGCAGCCCGCATTCGGTGGTGGCGTCGTTCGAATTCGCCGACGCGCAAGGTGAAATCGTCGCGCGGCTCAGCGCATGCCGCTTCCGTCGCGTCGATCTGATGGGCCGTCGTCAGCAGGCGCCCGGACGTTATGCGTATGTCGTCGAAGCGAAGCCGCTCGCGGGCGATGCCGACGCGCGCTCGCTGCCCGATCCCGCCGCATTGCTCGACGATGCCGTTGCCGCGCTGGCCACGCACGAAAGCCAGTCGCGCCGACAGTCACATCTGACCGAAATGCTGCCGCTCATCGACGTGCTCGCCGGCGCCTACGCGTTGCGTGCGCTCGACGCGTTGAACGTTTTCGAACAGGCGTCGCTGCCGGATTGCGCGCATCCGGCGCTGCTCGCGCGGCTAGCGCAGATCGTCGTCGAAGATGGTCTCGCGCGTCGCGAAGGCACGCGTCTCGTACGTGATGCCGAGGCTTGCGCGAGCTTGCCCGGTATCGACGAACTATGGCGCGATCTGCTCGCGCAATCACCCGCGCACGTCGCCGAACTG
>NZ_NPIH01000080.1 GCF_012275575.1 Paraburkholderia sp. SG-MS1
GATGGGCACCGCGTCCGGGCCCACGCCCACCGCGCCCACCACCGCCTCGACGATCCGCTGCACTAGCGGCTCGTTCTGCAACAGAGCCGAACCTGCGGCCACGTTGCACACCTTCTTGGCCGGGCAGCCCATGTTGATGTCGATGATCTGCGCGCCGTTCGCCACGTTGTAGCGGGCCGCTTCGGCCATCATGGCCGGATCGGCGCCAGCGATCTGCACGGCGATCGGCTCGACCTCGCCTGCGTGGTTGGCGCGGCGCATGGTCTTTTCGCTCTTCCACAACTGCGCGTTCGAGGCGACCATTTCCGACACCGCATACCCCGCGCCCAGCCGTTTGCACAGTTGCCGGAACGGCCGGTCGGTCACGCCGGCCATGGGGGCGACGAACAGGTTGTTACGCAGATTGTGGGAGCCGAGCGTGGGCATGACGTGGACGCGCGCCTCGCCGATCATCCAATATTTGACAATCGGCGCAACGCGAAACGCGAGGGAAAACTGCTATTTTAGCGTTAACAGGTAAGCGGCACCCGCCATGTCCGTGTCGTAACCCATTAAATCTTCTATGAAAGTGCGCCGGTTCATAGAACCGGCGGTACTCACGCGGCTTGCCCGGCACTGCTCAAAAAAGCCGCAGCGCGTGACCCAACGGCACGTTCAGCGGCGCTGTCCGAACATCATCTGGCGCGCCAGCGCGGTTTTGACCGGCGGCGCGAACTCGAGCGCGGTGAGCGCGAGGCCGCGCATGATCGCAAGCGGCGCGAAGTCGAAGGTGAACAGGCGCGCGAGCGTGTCAGTGGCGCCGATCGTCATGCGCCGGTCGAGCGCGCGGCGTTGCGCGAAGGTCGCCAGCGCGAGCGGAGTCGGACCTTCCGCCGACAGCGCATCGGCGAGCGCGTGCGCATCGCGCAGGCCGAGATTCAAGCCTTGGCCCGCGACGGGATGCAATGTCTGCGCCGCATTGCCGATGGCGACGATGTGGCCGTTCACGAGCGTCTCGACCGCGTTCAGTCCCAACGGGAACGACGCGCGGCCCTTGATGTGCGTGAAGCGTCCCATGCGGTCGCCGAACGCGGCGCCGAGTTCGCGCAGGAACGCGTCGTCGGAAAGTTGCGCGCGGCGAGCGGCTTCGTCCGGCGCGCAGCACCAGACCAGCGCGTAGTCGGCGCCGCGCACGCCGCCCATCGGCAGCAACGCGATCGGACCTTGCGACGTGAAGCGCTCCCACGCCACGTGCGGCTGCGGCGCCGACACGCTGACGGTGCCGACCAGCGCGGTTTGGCCGTAGTCGCGCGAGCCTTTGCCGGCCACGCCTCCACTCGCGCTTGCAGCCGCACCTGTACCGGCTTCGGCCTTGGCGACGCTGCGGCCGTCCTCGGTCGCGTTCTTGCCATCCTCCCGCTTGCGCGTTTTCTGATCACCGAACAACCCGCCTTCGGCATTTACCAGAATGCGCGTGCGCAGCCGGCGCGTGACGCCCGCGGTTTCGATCGGCAGCGTGACGCCGTCGAGTTCCTGGACCGGTTCGGCTGCGGCCGTGGAGCGGAACCAGTGCACGGACGTGGCGCGCACCGCGTCGGCGAGACCGTGCACGATCGAACCGTAGCGCAGCACGTAACCGAGCGCGGGCAAGCCGTGCTCGCCGTGATCGATCAGCGTGCGGCCGAAGTGGCCGCGCTGTGACACATGGATGCGCTGGATCGCGGTGGCGTCGGCGGGCCAGCGCAGCGGCTCGAGAATCATGCGGCTGCCGTGCGACACGGCGATCGCGCGCGGATCGGCGATCGAATCCTCCGGCTCGCGTGCATCGATCAGCGCGACCTTCAGCGCGCGCGTCACGCTACGGTGCGCGAGCCACCCGGCGAGCGCGAGCCCGACCGGGCCGGCGCCGACGATCGTCACGTCGAAATCGAAGGAATGAGCGGCGGGCTTCAGAATCACCGTCGACGGAGAGGCGTCGTGCATGGCGGGTTACGTCCTTGTTCCGTGAGCCGCGTCACGGGCCGCGCGGGCTTCCTGCATCAGCGCCTCGATTTCGTCGGCGGCAACCGGCACGTCGCGCGTGATCAGCTCGCAGCCGTCCGCGGTGACGATCGCGTCGTCCTCGATGCGGATGCCGATGTTCCAGAAGCGCTCAGGCACCCCTTCGGCGGGCCGGATGTACAGCCCGGGCTCGATGGTCAGCGTCATCGACGGCTGCAGCGTGCGCCATGGCAGCGCGCCTGCCTCGTCGCGCGGTGCGCCGCGTTCCCGGTAGTCGCCGACATCATGCACGTCCATGCCGAGCCAGTGGCCCGTGCGGTGCATGTAGAACGGCGCGTAGGCGCGCTCGGCGATCACGTCATCGACGGACGCGAACTTCGCGCGCCCGATGATGCCCGTGTCGAGCAGCCCTTGCGCCAGCACCCGCACGGCGGCCTGGTGCGGATCGTCGAAGGTCGCGCCGGCGCGGGTCGCGTCGACGGCGGCCTGCTGCCCGGCCAGCACGATGTCGTACAGCTCGCGCTGCGCGGGCGTGAAGCGGCCGCTCGCCGGGAAGGTGCGGGTGATATCCGACGCGTAGCCGTCGAGTTCGCAGGCCGCGTCGATCAGGATCAGGTCGCCGTCCTGAGCGATCGCGTTGCCGGCCGGGTAGTGCAGCACGCAGGCGTTGGCGCCCGCCGCGACAATCGACGTATAAGCCGGCGCCTGCGCGCCGAATTTGCGGAACGTGTAGAGCAGTTCCGCTTCGAGTTCGTACTCGCGCACGCCGGGGTGGCACGCGGCCATCGCGCGCCGATGCGCGAGGGCGGAAATCTGCCCGGCCCGGCGCATGATGGCGCGCTCGTGGTCGTCCTTGACGAGCCGCATCTCGTCGAGCAGGGGCAGCAGGTCGCGTGCGGCCACAGGCGCGGCGATGCCGCTGCGGCCTTGCGCGCGCACCGCATCGAGCCAGCCGCGTACGTGTTCGTCGAGTTGTGCCGAGCTGCCGAGCGCGTAGTGCAGCGCCGGTTTGTCGGCGAGCAGTCGCGGCACTTGCGTGTCGATTTCGCTCACCGCGAAGGCGGCGTCGAAGCCAAACGCGGCGCGCGCGCCGTCGGGGCCGAAACGGAAGCCTTCCCATGTTTCGCGCTCGACGTTCTTCTCGCGGCAGAACAGCACCGATGCCGGCTCGCCGGGTGCGGCGCTGGCGTCGAGCACCAGCAGCGCCTCGGGTTCGGTGAAGCCGGTCAGATAGTAGAAGTAGCTGTCGTGCCGGAACGGATAGTCGGCGTCGCGGTTGCGCAGCGCTTCGGGTGCGGTGGGAACGATGGCGACGCCGCCGCCCGCGGCGCGCAGCGCGGCGAGTACGCGCTCGCGGCGCGTGCGATAAACGTCGATGGCGATGGTGGGTTCGGTCGGCTGGTTCATCGTGCGATTGTAGCGCCCAACGAGCGGACTTATTTTGTGCGCGCACCAGTGGTGGGACGACCGCCGCCATGTTGCAATCCGTCCACAGCGCCCCGGCGCAGTGCTTGCGAAGACGGGGCGTGACGCTCGTCAAAGCCCCCGGAGCACTTATACTTTCGCCGGATTCAGTTAAAGGCAGATGGTCATGATGAAACTCATCGGTTCGCTCGGCAGCCCCTTCGTGCGTAAAGCGCGGATCGTGCTGGCCGACAAGAAGATCGACTACGAACTGGTGCCCGAGAACGTCTGGGCGCCGGACACCCGGATTCACACGTTCAATCCGATCGGCAAAGTGCCGTGCCTCGTGATGGAAGATGGCGAAGCCGTGTTCGACTCACGGGTCATCTGCGAATACGTGGATATGCTGTCGCCGGTCGGCAAGCTGATTCCGCAGTCGGGGCGCGAACGCGTCGAAGTACGCTGCTGGGAAGCGCTCGCCGACGGCGTGCTGGACGCGGCGGTGCTGATTCGTCTCGAAGGCACGCAGCGCGCGCCCGAGCAGCGTGTCGAGGCATGGGTCGCGCGGCAGCAGCGCAAGATCGACGAAGGTCTGATCGCGATGTCGCAGGGGCTGGGCAGCAAGTCGTGGTGCGCGGGCAATCACTACACGCTCGCGGACATTGCGGTGGGCTGCGCGCTGGGTTATCTGGACTTCCGCATGGCGGGGCTCAACTGGCGCGAAGCGCACCCGAATCTGGACAAGCATTTCCAGAAGCTTTCGCTGCGGCAGTCTTTCATCGACACGGTGCCGGCGGATTGAGCGGAGCGCTCAGTCGCGGCAAGATTGCGTTCAGGCGAGCTGAAAGAGGGTGTTCAAGCTCCTGAAAGCCCGAACGAAAGCGTGCGTGCGAGTTGACGAGTCGAAAATGCGCCTGCCTGTCAGGCGCATTTTTTTGCGCGCGTGATTCGCCGCGGCGTTCGCCGGGCGGCCCGATGCCGGACCGCGCGCATGAGCCGCGCGCAAGAGCGGCGGCGCATAGGATTTTGCGCAGGTGATCCGCCACGGCGCTCGAGGCCGCACGCCGCACGCATGACCCTCTGCCCGAGGGCGGCGCGCACGATGCGGCCTGTCGCGACGGCCCGCCGCTTACCGCTTGCCGTTGCGGCGTCGCGTAATCCCCGGTCCGAACGCGAAACCGAACGCCAGCATCAGCAGCGACACCGCCAGCACGGTGTTGTTGCCGCTCGTCACATACGGCGTGTTGCCGGACGTGCCTTGCACTTTCAGGTCGAGCGAGCCGACCGTGTACGGCGTCAGACGGCCGAGCACCTGGCCGTTAGCGTCGATTGCGGCGGTCATGCCGGTATTGGTCGCGCGCAACATCGGCCGGCCGGTTTCCAGCGTACGCATGCGCGCAATTTGCAGATGCTGGTCCAGCGCGATCGTGTCGCCGAACCACGCGAGGTTGGTCGAGTTCACCAGCACGCCAGCGGGCGTTGTGCTCTCGCGGATGGTTCGCGCAATCTCTTCGCCGAAGATGTCCTCGTAGCAGATGTTCACCGCGACCGGCTGGTTGTGCACCATGAACGGCTTCTGCACCGGCGCGCCACGGAAGAAATCGCCGAGCGGAATGTTCATCAGATTGACGAACCAGCGGAAGCCCCACGGCACGAATTCGCCGAACGGCACGAGGTGATGCTTGTCGTAGCGGTACACATCATGCGAGCCGGGCGTGACGCCGAACAGGCTGTTCGTGTAGTCGACCACCTGGCCTTCCGGGGTGATCGTGCCGCCGATCGCGCCGAACAGGATCGCGCTGCCGGTCGAGTCGGAGAACTCGCGGATCGACGCCGCGAACGGCGCCGGCAATTGCTGCGCAAGCACGGGAATCGCGGTTTCCGGCGTGACGATCAGATCGGCCGGCTTCGATGTGATCATCTGCTGATACTGGTCGATCGCCGCGCGCATGCCGGCTTCCTCGAACTTCATCTCCTGCTTGACGTCGCCTTGCAGCAAGCGCACGGTCAGCGGCGCGTTGGCCGGCACGGTCCACTGGACGAGCGGCAGCAGCAGGCCGGCCGCAATCAGCGCCAGCGCGACGCCGGCCGGCACCGCGCTGCGCGCCATGCTCCGTGGCGCTGCCTGATGGCCGGGCCAGGCGTCATGGCGGCTCGCGTCTGCCGCCGCGCCGCGCGGCTCGCGTGACGACCCCGAAGACCGTTGCGGCAACAGCGCCAGTAACGCCTGTGCAATCAATGCGGCGGCCAGCGCCAGCACCCAGCCGACACCATAGACGCCCACCACCGGCGCAAATCCCGCAAACGGGCCGTCCACTTGCGCGTAACCGCTCGCGAGCCACGGAAAGCCGGTGAACACCGTGCCGCGCAACCATTCGCCGATTGACCAGGCACTCGCGAAGGCCAACGCGCCGTGCCAGGTGGGGGAGAACGGTGGGTCGTCGGCCGCCGCGCCGTTACGCGCATGACCCGCGCAGAACGACCAGATGCCCGCCGCCAGCGCCGGATAGAGTGCGAGATAGAGCGAAAACAGCACGACCGCTGCGCCCGCGAGCGGCGCGGCCATGCCGCCGTAGTCATGCATGCTGACGTACAGCCACCACACGCCGGTCATGAAATTGCCGAAGCCGAACGCACCGCCCGTCAGCGCCGCGCTTTTCCAGCCGGTGGCGCGGGTAAGCCACCCAAAGAAGAACACGAAGATCGCGAGTTGCAGCCAGCCGCCGTGCGGCGTCGGCGCGAACGACAGCGTGTTGGCCGCACCCACGGCCAGCGCGACCAGGTAATGCCAGCGCGGCAGCGTGCGGCCACGCGGTTCGTCGGCGGAGGCAGCAGGGGAAGTGCTCACGCCGCGGCGCGAACGGGAAGTCATCGGGTCGGCCATTGTTGCGCGGTCGGCGTGAGAAGTTGAAAAAGCAGGTTGGAAACTGAAGACGTGCGGGCAGCGAAGCTCAGGTCTGCACGTGCTGGGCGTCGCGCTCGCGCTGGCCGGCCAGCGGATCGCGGCGCACCAGCAGCATGTGAATCTGGCGGGCGTCGCCGCGCAGAATCTCGAAGATCAGATCGTCGAGGCGGACCTTTTCGCCGCGATGCGGCACCCGCCCGAAGTGATGCGTGACGAGCCCGCCGATGGTATCGACTTCCTCGTCCGAGTAGTGCGTGCCGAAGGCCTCGTTGAACTGCTCGATCTCGGTCAGCGCGCGCACGCGGAAGCGTCCGTCCGGCGAGGCGATGATGTTGCCGCTTTCCTCGTCGAAATCGTATTCGTCCTCGATGTCGCCGACGATCTGCTCCAGCACGTCTTCGATCGTGATCAGGCCGGCCACGCCGCCGTATTCGTCGACCACCACCGCGAGGTGATTGCGATTCACGCGGAAGTCGTGCAGCAGCACGTTCAGCCGCTTGGATTCGGGGATGAACACCGCGGGGCGCAGCATGCCGCGCACGTCGAATTCTTCTTCGGCGTAGTAGCGCAGCAGGTCTTTGGCCAGCAGCACGCCGATGATGTTGTCGCGATTGCCCTCGAAGACCGGATAGCGCGAGTGCGCTTTCTCCAGCACGTACGGAATGAATTCGGCGGGATTGTCCGCGATGTTGATCGCGTCCATTTGGGCGCGCGGCACCATGATGTCGCGCGCGCTGAGTTCGGTCACCTGGAACACGCCTTCGATCATCGATAGCGAGTCGGCGTCGATCAGGTTGCGCTCGTGCGCGTCCTGCAGAATTTCCAGAAGCTCGGCGCGCGAGTCGGGCTCGGGCGAGATGAAATCGGTCAGACGCTCGAGGAGCGAGCGCTTTTCCTGCGGTTTGTCGGTTTGGCGTCGACTGGGATACGTGTCGTTCATGGTAGTGCGCCCGGCAAGACTGGGCGCGCTGTTGCAGAGCATTAAGGATACACCAGGCACATGGCAGGACCATGTCCCGCCGGGCTGGGCGATGGGTGAAGCGGCGCCGTCGCGAGCGGCGGGGCGTGGGTCCATCCTAACTGATTACGCGCGGAAAAGCGGTGCTGGGCAAAAAAGTGATGGTTGGGCGCAAGCACGAGTGGACCGCAGGACTGCCGGCTGACAGCGCATCGGAGGCAAAAAATTCAGCGAACGTATCGCGCTCGCCAGCCTCAATACCCTCATTGCGCGCTGATTCTTAGCCGGACACGCGCCCGGATTGCCGGGCGGCGTCGCGTTCGCGGCCTTCCTCCTGGCAACGCTCCAGCAGCGCTTCGAGCGCACGGTCAGGCATGCCGCTTTCGCGCAGCGCGCGGACCGTGCGGCTGACGTAATCGAGTGTGGTGCCGTAGCGGCCGCACGCACAGCCGAACACGGTTTTGACGACCTCGTCGCGCAGCTTGCCGGTGTAGCTCGGCACGTCGCGACGCATCACGAACGCGAGCGCGTCGACGCGCCGGCCGTCGGCGAGCACGCACGGCAGCCAGGCGGGGCGATACGAACCCATTGCCATTTCACGGCGCCACAGGGCTTCGAGATGCGGCGCAGAACCCTCGGCGGCGAGCCGGAACGCGATGCCGGTGCAGGAGCCGCCGCGATCGAGCGCGAGCACGAGGCCCGGCTGTTCGGGGGTGCCGCGATTCACGCGCGACCATAGATAAAGTCCGCGGTGATAGCCGTGCACCTTCGAGCGGCTCGCCTCGACGGTGGGCAGGCCGGGATTCCAGATCAACGAGCCATAGCCGAACAGCCACAGGTCACTCTTGCGGTCCCAGTCGCGCAGCGTGCATTCGAGCGACGCGCGCAGTTCCTCGTCGCTCAGAAGCCGCGACTCGCCAAGCGCTGGCGGGTAGTCCGGGCAGGGCGTGCGGGTGTCGGCTTCAGGGGACGAGGTGCTCACAGTGTGGGTTCGAACGAGGAGAGACGTTGGCGAGAGGCGGGCGGCGCGACGATGACCGACGCCTACTGATACGGATCAGGAAACCCGAGCTTACCGAGGATCTCGGTTTCGAGCGCTTCCATCTCTTCGGCTTCTTCTTCGACCTCGTGGTCGTAACCCTGCGCGTGCAGCGCGCCGTGCACGAGCAGGTGCGCGTAGTGCGCGATCAGCGGCTTGCCCTGCTCGGCGGCTTCCTTCTCCACCACCGGGCAGCACAGGATCAGATCGCCCGTCACCGGATCGTCGTCCGATTCGGCGTACGCGAAGGTCAGCACGTTGGTCGAGTAGTCCTTGCCGCGATAGGTGCGGTTCAGCGTGCGGCCTTCTTCGGCATCGACGAAACGCACTGTCAGCTCGCCGTCCGCGAACAGCGCCGCCTTGATCCAGCCAGCCACGGTGGCGCGCGGCAGCAGCGCCTTGTGTTCCGGCCAGCCTTTGGCGGCGGGGAATTGCAGATTCAACGTCAGTTTCGGGGCGCGGCTCATGCGGTGTCGGTGCTGTGCGTGGTTGGCGTGTTTTGCGCGCGGGACGGCGGCAGTTTCAGTGCGCGCGGATTCGCGTCGATCACCGCGAATCCGCCGGACTGGCGGTTTTCTGCGAATGCGCATCGTACGCCTCCACAATTCGCGCGACCAGCGGATGCCGCACCACGTCCGCGCTCGTGAAGCGCGTGAGCGCGATGCCGCGCACGTCCGCGAGCACCTGCTGCGCTTCGATCAGCCCGCTCTTGTGACCGCGCGGCAAATCGACCTGGGTCGTGTCGCCGGTGACGACCGCCTTCGAGCCGAAGCCGATCCGCGTGAGGAACATCTTCATCTGCTCGGGCGTGGTGTTCTGCGCCTCGTCGAGGATGATGAACGCGTGGTTCAGCGTGCGCCCGCGCATGTACGCGAGCGGCGCGATTTCGATCATCTGCCGCTCGAACATCTTCGCGGTCTTGTCGAACCCGAGCAGGTCGTACAGCGCGTCGTACAAGGGGCGCAGATACGGATCGACCTTCTGCGCCAGATCGCCCGGCAGGAAGCCGAGGCGCTCGCCCGCTTCGACCGCGGGCCGCGTCAGCACGATGCGTTTGACCTGGTCGCGCTCGAGCGCATCGACCGCGCAGGCCACCGCCAGATAGGTCTTGCCGGTCCCGGCCGGGCCCACGCCGAAGGTCACGTCGTGCGAGATGATCTGCTTCAGATACTCGCGCTGCGCCGGCGTACGGCCGCGCAGATCCGCGCGCCGCGTGTACAGCTTCGGGCCGAGTTCTTCGAGGTCGTCGTCGACTGCGTCGGCGGGCTGATCGAACGGATGGTCCGGATTGCCGGGGAAACGCGGATCGCCGGCTTCGTCGCCATTGCCGTTCGGGCGATGGCGCGCCGGATGCCGCACTTCGACGAGCGCAAGCTGGATGTCGTCGACCGACAGCGGCTCGCGCGCGTTGTTATAAAAATTTTCGAGCGCGGTGAGCGCGAGCTTCGAGCCGCGCCCGCGGATCGTGATGCGGTGGCCGCGGCGCTGCAAGGTCACGTCGAGCGCCTGCTCGATCTGCCGCAGATTTTCGTCGAGCGGTCCGCAGAGGTTGGCGAGCCGCGCGTTGTCTTCGCGCGGAGCGGTGAATTCCAGATGCTGCTGAGCGGTCTTCAAGGCGGTGGGTCGATCCTGTCGGTTTCAGTACAGCTTAGTGAGTGGTGGTGGCGTCGTCATGCACCAGCACGAGCTCGCCACGCAGCGAATGCGGGTACGCGTGAACGATTTTCACGTCGACCATCTGGCCGATCAGCCGCGCGTGCGAGGCGACCGGCGCCGGGAAATTCACCACGCGGTTGTTCTCGGTGCGGCCCGCGAGTTCGTTCGGGTCCTTGCGCGCCGGGCGCTCGACCAGAATGCGCTCGATCTTGCCGACCATCGAATCGCTGATGCACTGCACGTTCTCTTCGATGGTCGCCTGCAGGTGTTGCAGACGCTTGAGCTTCACTTCGCGCGGCGTGTCGTCGTGCAGATTCGCGGCCGGCGTGCCGGGACGCGGGCTGTAGATGAACGAGAAGCTGGTGTCGTACTTCATCTCGTGCACCAACGCCATCATCTTGTCGAAGTCTTCCTGGGTCTCGCCGGGGAAGCCGACGATCATGTCCGTGGACAGCGACAGGTCCGGGCGGATCGCGCGCAGCTTGCGGATCACGGACTTGTATTCGAGTACCGTATAGCCGCGCTTCATCGCCATCAGGATGCGGTCGGAGCCGTGCTGCACCGGCAGATGCAGGTGGCTGACGAGCTTGGGCACCTTCGCGTAGGTGTCGATCAGACGCTGCGTGAATTCCTTCGGATGCGACGTGGTGTAGCGAATCCGTTCGATGCCCGGAATGTCGGCGACGTATTCGATCAGCGTCGCGAAGTCGGCGATCTCCGATGAGCCTAGCGTCAGGCCGGCACGATATGCATTGACGTTCTGGCCGAGCAGCGTGACTTCGCGCACGCCCTGGTCGGCGAGACCGGCGATTTCGGTGAGCACGTCGTCCAGAGGACGCGACACTTCCTCGCCGCGCGTGTACGGCACGACGCAATAGCTGCAGTACTTGCTGCAGCCTTCCATGATCGACACGAACGCGCTCGGGCCGTCGACGCGCGCCGGCGGCAGGTGATCGAACTTTTCGATTTCGGGGAACGTGATGTCGACTTGAGCACGGCCGCTCTCGCGGCGCTTGTCGATCATTTGCGGCAGACGGTGCAGCGTTTGCGGACCGAACACCAGATCGACGTACGGTGCGCGCGCGACGATCGACGCGCCTTCTTGGCTCGCCACACAGCCGCCCACGCCGATGATCAGATTCGGATTCGCTTCCTTCAGCTCGCGCACGCGGCCGAGGTCGGAGAAAACTTTCTCCTGCGCTTTTTCGCGCACCGAGCAGGTGTTGAAGAGGATCACGTCGGCGTCTTCCGGCGTGTCGGTCTTGACGAGCCCTTCAGCCGCGCCGAGTACGTCGACCATCTTGTCGGAGTCGTACTCGTTCATCTGGCAGCCAAAGGTCTTTACATAAACTTTCTTGGTCATCGAATTTTCGCCGGTCGCAGTGGTTGATCTGGGGGCGTCGTCTAAGAGGTGATGGGGCCGAACGTGCGGGCGGCGGGCGGAGCAGACCGCCGGGGGGCGCCTAGAGCGCTTTGGGGCGCTTTAGGGCCGCCGGAAGCCAGCGCGAGGCCTGCTGTTCGAGGCCGACTCGCGGCTCGATGCGTTGCGCCAGCGCGATCCGCACGCACGTCAGCGTAACGCAGCATTATAGCCCTTCACGGCGTGCGGGTTTCGCCGCCCGCATCGCTGCCCGGCCGCTCCGGTGGCAAGCCCAGCAGGCTTTCCAGTTCGCCCGACACCTGCGCGAAGCGCTCGCCCAGGAAATCCAGCAGCACCCGCACGCGCGGCGCCATGAAGCGGTTGCGGTGATAGAGCGCGTGCAACGGTGCATCCGGGTAACGCCACTGCGGCAGCAGGATTTTCAGGCCGTCGGCGCGCAGGTCCGCTTCCACGTCCCACATCGACTTGATCACGATGCCGTAGCCGCGCAGCGCCCATTCGCGGGCCACGGCGCCGTCGTTGGTCTCGCGAGCCGACTCCGACGGCACGGTGTAGTTCTGTTCCTCGTCGCCGCGCGTGAAGCGCCACTCGTTCGCGAGCCCCGAGGCGGTGCTCAGCACGATGCAATCGAAGTTGGCGAGGTCGTGCGGGTCTTTCGGCTCGCCCTTGCGTGCGATGTAATCCGGCGACGCGCACAGCACGCGCCGGTTCGGCGCGAGCTTGCGGGCGACCAGCGAGCTGTCCTGCGGCACGCCGAAGCGGATCGCGAGGTCGATGTCCTCTGCCACCAGATTCGCCAGCGAGTCCGATAGCGTCAGCGCGAACGTCACTTCCGGATACAGCGCGTTGAACTCGTCGAGCCAGTGCATCAGCAGATTGCGGCCAAAGTCCGAGGTCGCCGATACCCGCACCTTGCCGCGCACCACGCCTTGACCGGCTTGCAGCGCGGCTTCGGCGTCGTCGAGCGATTGCAGCGCCTGGCGGCAGCAGTTCAGGTAGAGGCGGCCTTCGTCGGTGAGCCGCAACTGACGCGTGGTGCGCTCGAAGAGGCGCGCCTTCAGCCCGCTTTCGAGCTTGGCGAGCCGCGCGCTGGCGGCGGCCGGGGTGAGCCCCATCTTGCGGCCCGCGGCCGAGAGGCTGCCTTGCTGCGCCGCTTCGACGAAGAGGCGAATGTCACCGAGGTTATCCATCGTTGGATCTTTCAAAAAACATTTGAAAATGCTTCAAATGCTACGCTAATTATCAAATTGTCGTCGTGCCCCGACAATTCACTCCTCGAAAACCCTGATGCCGCGCGCGCAGCAGCCCGCGTCACCCCGCCATGCAACTCGATCACGCAACGATCGTCACCGCCGATCTCGATACCGCCCGGCATTTCTTCGTCGAGATCGCCGGCCTGACCGAAGGCGCGCGGCCGCCATTTTCAGTGGCTGGCCACTGGCTCTATGCGAACGGCCGGCCGGTGCTGCATCTGATCGAAGCAACCGCACCCGCGCCTCGCGCGGCCGGCCGGTCAGCGCCACGCATCGACCATCTCGCTTTCCGGCTGGACGGCGCCGCTCAATGGCAGGCCTTGCTCGCGCGCCTGCACGCGGCCGGCGTCGACTACCAAACGGCGCAGGTCCCGCAGATGGGCCCGCAAGCCGCCGAACAGCAGTTGTTCGTCGCGCTGGCGGCCGGCGTCGTCATCGAATTCGTGACGGCCTTGCCGCATAGCCCACTTCACGCACGACATTAAAACTGGAGTAAAAAATGCCCATCCCATTACTGGCGCTGGCGATTAGCGCATTCGCGATCGGCACGACCGAGTTCGTCATCATGGGCCTGCTGCCCGAAGTCGCGCACGATCTGGCGGTGTCGATTCCGTCGGCGGGTTTGCTGGTGAGCGGCTATGCGCTCGGCGTCGCGGTCGGCGCGCCGCTGCTCGCAGTGGTCACCAGCAAGAGGCCGCGCAAGCTCGCGCTGCAATTGCTGATGGGTGTTTTCATCGTCGGCAATACGCTGTGCGCGGTGGCGTCGAGCTATTCGGTGCTGATGATCGCGCGCGTGGTCACCTCGTTCGCGCACGGTTCGTTCTTCGGCATCGGCGCGGTGGTGGCGGCGTCCCTCGTGCCGGCGGAGAAGCGAGCGAGCGCGATCGCGCTGATGTTCACGGGCTTGACGCTCGCGAACGTGCTCGGCGTGCCGTTCGGCACGTTCGTCGGGCAGCAGTTCGGGTGGCGCATGGCGTTCTGGATCGTCAGCGCGTTCGGCGTGTTGTCGCTGCTGGGCGTCACGGCGCTGGTGCCGAATCGCCACGACGCGGGCCCCGTCGGGCTCGGGCACGAAGTGCGCGTGCTGAAGGACCCGCAAGTATGGACCGCGCTCGCGATGACGGTGCTCGGCTTTGGCGGCGTGTTCGTCGTGTTCACTTATATCGCACCGATTCTTGAACAGGTGAGTGGCTTCTCGCCGCGCGGCGTCACGTTGATCCTCGTGCTGTTCGGCGTGGGACTGACGATCGGCAACATGGTCGGCGGCAAACTCGCGGATCGCGCGCTGATGCCTTCGCTGATGGGCATTCTCGCCGCGCTCGTGGTGGTAATGGCGCTGTTCGCGCGCACCAGTCACTCGCAGGTGGCCGCAGCGCTGACGATTTTTGTGTGGGGCATCGCCGCGTTTGCCACCGTGCCGCCGTTGCAGATGCGGGTGGTCGAGAAAGCGGCCGCGGCGCCGAATCTGGCGTCGACGCTGAACATCGGCGCGTTCAATGTCGGCAATGCGGGCGGCGCGTGGCTCGGCGGGCTGGTGATCGACCACGGCCATTCGCTCGATACGCTGCCGTGGGTGGCGGCGGCGGTCAGCGTGGCGGCGTTGCTGCTGACGTGGTTCGCCGCGCGTATGGATGCGCCGGGCGGGAGCGTGGCGCGGCGTGTAGGCGTGCACGAGCGCGTGTGATTGGCTCGGCGAACCGGCGCGCGCGCGGCTCGTGCGGCGTGCTCGCAACGGCGGTCGGCCTCGTCTTCGACGGCGAAGCCAACGCCTCTGAGGAAGAAGCGTGGCGGTGGCTGTTGACATGGTTCGCGGCGCGCACGAATTCAACGGTCTTGAGCATGGGCGTTGTGCATGAACGCGCGGTAGCGAACCAACGTGCGGCTCGGACGAGGCACAACACAGAAGAACGCCCGCGTGACAGTTCGCCATGCGCATGAACCGCCACGCGAACGCTCGACGGAAATGGTCGCCCGTCCGCACAACGCCGTGCGCCCGCCCGAACCAGCGGCGACCGCCGCCATATGAAAAATGCGCACAAGCTTTGCGCGAATCGTCCTCCGCAATGCTGATAACAGTGTGAAGATAACTTCGTTGGGCGTGGCGGGGCGCGATGCTATCTTGCTTCCACTAACCGCTTGCGCGCCGTCAGGTGGCGCTTTGGAGGCAATCATGCATTCCCCGCTCGCGCTGGTTCGCGACCCCTCGGCCGACCTCGATGCTTTGCCGCGTGCCGTCGAACCCTTCGATGCACTGGAACATCTGGTCGGCGTCAATCTCGCCCGCTTGCGCGCCGAACGGCAACTGTCGCTCGATGCGCTGGCCCGCGCGTCCGGCGTGTCGCGTGCGATGCTCGCGCAGATCGAATCGGCGCGCAGCGTGCCATCCATCAAGGTGCTGTGCAAGGTGGCGGCGGCGTTGAAGGTATCGGTGGCGGCGTTCTTGCGGCGTCACGCGACCAACGGCTTCGAGCATCTGCCCGCGGAGCGCTCGACGCGCGTCGTCAGTGCGAACGGGCGCTATTCGGCCCGGCCGCTTTATCCCGATGCCGAACCGGCTGCCGCCGAGTTTCACGAGTTGCGTATCGCACCGTTGCACACCGAAGCCGGCATCCGCCGTGCACCAGGCACGACGGTCAACCTGGTGGTCAGTGAAGGCACGCTGGAAGTCAGCGTGCACGACCAGCGCCAGTTGCTGGCGACCGGCGACGCGATCGTGTTCGACGCCGACCAGCCGCACAGTCTGCGCAATCCGGGCGACACCGAGGCGCGCGCGTTTCGCGTGACGCTGAACGCGGAGACGCCGCCGCGCTGGGACGTCCCGGCGCAGCACGAAGCGCGCGAGGGGCGGCACGAAGCCCGCCGCGCCACGCCGCACGAGGCCGCGCCGGTCTGATTGCATTTCCCCGATGCAGGCGCCTCGCGTGGGAGCCTGCATCGGACCAGTAGGGTTGCGCTGCAGGGCTCGCGCGACTGTTGTATGCTTCGCCAGCCGGTCGATCCGGCAATCAGTGCGTCTTCAGGGCGGGGCGAAATTCCCCACCGGCGGTAGGCTGGCTGCGCGAGAGCGTGAGCCGGCGAGCCCGCGAGCGCCCGCGTCGCGCGTCTTCGGAGTATCGGAGCGCACATCGGGGTCAGCAGATCTGGTGAGAAGCCAGAGCCGACGGTCAGAGTCCGGATGGAAGAAGATGTGCAGATAGTCATGTGCGTGTCCGTGGCGCCGCCCGTGGTTGGGCGGGGCGTGAGCGTCGCTTAGCGCGGCGTCCGCGGGCGCGTCGTTGTCTGTTTGCAATGCCCTGAAACGTTTTTCGCCCAACTTTTGCGATGAGCGTTTCAACTATGTCCTTTGCCACCTTTCCTGCTCCGTCGACGTTTGCGTCCGACGCATCCGCCGATCTCCCGCTGCTCGACACCGACGTTCCGCCGCGTATCGCCGCCGCATTGCAAGCGATGCGCGATGGCCGCGCCGTCGTTCTGCAAGACGACCACGACCGCGAGAACGAAGCCGATCTGATCGTGTCGGCCGAGCGTCTTTCCGTCGAAACCATGGCCTTGCTGATCCGCGAATGCAGCGGCATCGTTTGCCTGTGTCTGCCCGACGACAAGATCCGCGCGCTCGAACTGCCGCCGATGGCCGTCAACAACGAAAGCCGTCACGGCACCGCGTTCACCGTGTCGATCGAAGCACGCGAGGGCGTGACCACCGGCGTGTCCGCGCTCGATCGCGTGACGACGATTCGTGCGGCGATCGCCGATCACGCGAAGCCCGCCGACATCGTGCGTCCGGGCCACGTGTTTCCGTTGCGGGCGATGCCCGGCGGCGTGCTGGCCCGCCGCGGCCACACCGAAGGCACGGTGGACCTCGCGATTCTCGCGGGTCTGAAGCCGGCCGGCGTGCTGTGCGAACTGATGAACGCGGACGGCACGATGACGCGCGGCGCGGACGTCGAGCGCTTCGCCGCGCAACACAATCTGCCGATGCTGACGATTGCCGAACTCGTCGAGTTTCGTGAGGCGCTGGCGCAGGCGCGCGAATGCGTCGCCGACGAAGCGTAAGACGCGACACGCGTCGCGTCGTGTGAGTGCGACGTGATGGGTGCTGCAAAAACGAAAAGGCCGGTTCTGTCTCGAACCGGCCTTTTTTTGTCCGCGCCGCGTGAGTGTAAGCGGGCGACGCCTGCACAACGCTACATGACGCGTTCTGCAAACGCCGGTCCGCTACGACTGCACGTCGCCGAACTCGCCGCGCACGCCAGCTTCGATCAGCGCGGGCAGCTCATCCATGTGCCGCATGATGCGCGTCATGCCCATCTTGCGCAGCACGTCCGCATAGCCGTCGGGGATATGACTCGC
>NZ_NPIH01000081.1 GCF_012275575.1 Paraburkholderia sp. SG-MS1
CGCCTCGGCCTGCCGGTCCAGCTCGACGGCAAGCCGTTGTACGTCGCACTGGACACCGGCACGCGAGGGGTGCGCATCCTGAAGTCGACGCTGCCGGGTTCGAACTACACGGGCGTCGGCGACGCCACGTCGCTGTCGTTCGCGAACGGCGCGGAAGTAGTGGGCGCCACGGTGACGCTACCGTTCAGCGTGGCCGGCACGAAGCCCGCGCCGATCGCCGCACAGGCCGTCGACGTGGTGCGCTGTCTGCCGGGCGCAAA
This sequence comes from Paraburkholderia sp. SG-MS1, assembly GCF_012275575.1. Lineage (GTDB taxonomy): Bacteria > Pseudomonadota > Gammaproteobacteria > Burkholderiales > Burkholderiaceae > Paraburkholderia. Next base: position 261 of record NZ_NPIH01000081.1, read on the forward strand.
GCGTTGCGTCGCGATGGACGGCTACACCGGCGAATTCGGTTGGGCGTTCTCCGGGATTGCCGGCATCGGCGCGGACCTGCCGGGCGATCACTGCTGCACGCAACCATTGCGCGCGTTGCCGGGCAACATCGGTCAACGCTATCTGGTGCGCTCGAACTTCGCGAAGCCTTACCTCGTGCTGAGTCCGTCGAATGCGATGACGAAGGACTACACGATGCTGCCGCTGGCCGCCTCGAAAGACGGCGCGACGCAATGGCCCACCGGCTGCGTGCGCGTCGCCGACAAGATGACCTTCTGCGCGCCACTCGTGTTCGCCACGGGCAGCTCCGGCATGATCCGCATCGAAACGGACAAGACGCCGAACTGGACCGGCGACGACGACGTCGGCAACGTGCTCAATCGCGGCAACTACGAGGCGGCGATCGGCGTAGGTTCATGGACGCACCACTATGAGAGTGCGCAAGTCACGATCGTCAAGGCGAAGCCGAACGCGAACCGCATCGTGTTGGGTTTGATGGCGATGCAGAACATCGACGTGCTGTTCGATTTCCAGCGCGGCCAGTTGGGTCTGCATGCGGCGAACGCAAGCGAAAGTTTCGCGCCGTGAGATGACGTGCGCGATAAAAAGGCCGTGCGGTTCAAACTGAACCGCACGGCCTTGTCACTTGTAGCGCGCTAAAACGAAACAGAATCAGCGAGCCGCCATACTCAATCGAGATCGAGCTGATTCACCCGCCAGATATTGCGCGCATATTCGCCGATCGTGCGGTCGGATGAAAACTGCCCCATCCCCGCGACATTCTCGATCGCGCTTTCGGTCCACGCACGCCTGTCGACGAAGCGCGCATCCACTTCTTCCTGCGCCTTCGCGAACGCGTCGAAGTCGGCCAGCACCATGTAGTGATCGCCCCAGTCGACCAGCGTGTGGAAGATATCCGAGAAGCGCAGCGGATCGTCCGGCGAAAAGAAGCCGCTGCGGATCTGGTCGAGCGCCATGCGCAACTCCGCGTTTTCCTCGTAGATGTGCCGCGGCCGGTAGCCGCTCGCGCGCAGGTCGTCCACCTCGTCGGCGGTATGGCCGAAAATGAAGATGTTCTCGCGCCCCACGGCGTCGCAGATCTCGATGTTCGCGCCGTCCATCGTGCCAATCGTCAACGCGCCGTTGAGCGCGAGCTTCATATTGCCAGTGCCGGACGCTTCGGTGCCGGCCATCGAAATCTGTTCGGACAGATCGGCCGCGGGAATAATCAGCTCGGCGACGCTCACGCCATAGTTCGGCACGAACACCACTTTCAGACGATCGCCGATCAGCGGATCGTGATTGACCTTCTCGCTGACGTCGCCGATCAGCTTGATGACGGTCTTCGCCATCCGGTACGCGGACGCCGCCTTACCCGCGAACATCACGACGCGCGGCACCCAGTCGCGCTCCGGATTCGCGCGAATCTGGTTGTAGCGCACGATCACATGCAGCACGTTCAGCAGTTGCCGCTTGTATTCGTGAATGCGCTTGACCTGCAGATCGAACAACGCGTCCGGATTGAAATGCTGTCTCGTATGCTGCGCGAGCCGTTGCACGAGCCGCAATTTGCTTTGCCGCTTGGCGTCGCGGAAAGCGTCGATGAAGCCGCTGTCGGTGCGCAGATTGCGCAACTGCTCCAGCTCGAACAGATTGCTGCGCCAATGCTTGCCGATCCGTTCGTCGATCAGCGAGGACAGCGACGGACTTGCTTGCGCGAGCCAGCGGCGCGGGGTGATGCCGTTGGTCACATTGGTGAAGCGATCCGGATAGATGCGCGCGAAGTCGGCGAAGATGTCGCGTGTCATCAGTTGCGAATGCAGCTTCGACACGCCGTTGACCTTGTGACTCGCGACGATCGCCAGATACGCCATGCGCACGCGCCGCTGCCCGTATTCATCCACGAGCGAAATGCGGCGGATCATCTCGGCATCATGCCCCGAGTGCTCGCTGACGTGCTTCAGAAACTGCGCGTTGATCTCGAAGATGATCTCGAGATGCCGCGGCAACAGACGCGCAAGCATCTCGACGTCCCACGTTTCGAGCGCCTCGGGCATCAGCGTGTGGTTCGTGTACGAGAAGATCTGCGTGACGTGTTTCCAGGCCTTGTCCCACGGCAGATGATGGACGTCGACCAGCAGACGCATCAGCTCGGGGATCGCCAGTACCGGGTGCGTGTCGTTCAGATGCACCGCGACTTTTTCCGAGAAGCGCCCGAACGTGCTGTGCGTGCGCTGATAGCGGCGAATCAGATCCTGCATGGTCGCCGATACGAAAAAGTATTCCTGGCGCAGCCGCAGTTCGCGGCCGGCGGGTGTGGAGTCGTCGGGATACAGCAGGCGCGAGACGTTCTCCGACATGTTCTTCGTGTCGACCGCGTTGCGGTAGTCGCCACGATTGAACGCGCCGAGATCCAGTTCATCGGTGGCGCGCGCCGACCACAACCGCAGCGTGTTGGTCGCGTCCGTCGCGTAGCCAGGAATGACGGTGTCGTAAGCAGTGGCGTTCACATGTTCGGTGTCGATCCACTCGACCTTTTCGCCGCGCTGCACCGTGCGCCCGCCGAAGTGAACCATGTACTTGATCTCGGGCCGCGGAAACTCCCACGGATTGCCGGCGCGCAGCCAGTAGTCCGGCGCTTCGACCTGCTCGCCGTTGACGATTTCCTGACGGAACATCCCGTACTCGTAGCGGATGCCGTAGCCGAAACCGGGAATGCCGAGCGTCGCCATCGAATCGAGAAAGCAGGCCGCGAGCCGGCCGAGACCACCGTTGCCTAGCGCGGCGTCGGGCTCGATATTGACCAGCGCTTCCATGTCGACGCCAAGGCTTGCGAGCGCTTCCTTCATCTGATCGTGAATGCCGAGCGCCAGCAATGCATTTGTAAAGGTCCGGCCGATCAGGAATTCCATCGACAGGTAGTAGACGCGTTTCACGTCCTGCTCGTATTGCAGGCGCGTGGTTTTCATCCAGCGCGCGACCAGCCGGTCGCGCACGGCGAGGGCTGCCGCATGCAGCCAGTCATGTGGATGCGCGGTGACGGCATCCTTGCCGACGCCGTACATCATGCGATTGGAAATTGAGCGCCGTAGCGCGTCGACGGTACTGTTGAGCTGGTCGAATTCCAGATCGACGGCTGTCATCGAAGCCTCCGGTTAAAAAAGACGCGGCATGCGCGGACCGCATAGGTGACGGACGGGAGGCGCGTGCCGGTCAGGCGGTTTAAGAAACAGAGTAGGACATTTTACGGCTGCCGCACACCGGCGAGCACGAGCGGTGAGTCACGCACGTGCCATGCCCGCGAGCACGGGCGCGTACAGGTCGTTGCGCGTAGATGCGGCGGCCCGCGCGCACGGGCGCGGTGCAAAGCGGCGCGTGGACGGCACTGCGGGCGTGCATTGCGTGCGCTGAATCCCGTCCCAGGCACGGTGGCGAGCCGCAGTGCGTATTGGATAGACGCGACTAGGCGGGCAATATCATTATTTTTTCGCCCCGTGACGCGCGAATGAACCGGTTCGATTGATTTCGTTTCGTGTCGAATCAGGCTGCCTTGTCTGCGGAACAGTGATGCGAGTCACGTGTGACAGGGTGCTGCGCGCGCCGGTTCGAAGGGGCTGATCGGGCCGGACAGTTAGTTGCGTTCAGGCGTTTCTCTCGCGGCCGTCCGGACCAAAGCGAGCCCTGTCCGACGCGCCAGCAGGAATTCGACGTCTCTGTAACAATCGCTACATTCCGCCGCGCGTTCCGCCTCTCGCCCTGTCGATCAGGCGACGCGCACGTCACTCCACGCAACCCTGCCGCTCGCGTCGTGCTCCCCAGAAGCCGCCGCATCGGCATGCACAACCGACGGGCCACGCCTTGTCCAACAAACCCAGCGCAACCGCCGCGCATCCTTTTCCGGCGGACGGTCCGATGTCCGCCGCCAACCGCCGCGCGATGGCCGCGATCATGCTCGCGGTCGCACTCGCCACGCTCGACACCGCGATCGCCAACACCGCGCTGCCCGCCATCGCCGCGGACCTGCATGCGGCGCCCGCGGCGTCGGTGTGGATCATCAACGCGTATCAGCTCGCGATGGTCGCGACGCTCCTGCCGCTTGCCGCGCTCGGCGATATCGTCGGGCATCGGCGCATTTATATCGGCGGCATTGCGCTGTTCACGCTGGCCTCGCTCGCGTGCTCGATGGCTTCGACGCTGCCCCTGCTCGCGGCCGCGCGCGTGCTGCAAGGGCTCGGCGCGAGCGCGATCATGAGCGTGAATACCGCGTTGATCCGCTATCTATATCCGCCGCACCGGCTCGGACGCGGTCTTGGCACCAATGCGCTGATCGTCGGCGTGTCGTTCGCGGTGGGGCCGACGGTGGCCTCCCTGATTCTGTCGGTGGCCGCGTGGCCGTGGCTGTTCGCGGTCAACGTGCCGCTCGGCGTGCTCGCGTTGGGCTTTGCATGGCCCGCGTTGCCGCACACCGGGCGCGGCAAGCACAATTTCGATCCGGTCGCGGCGCTGCTCAACGTCATCACCTTCGCCGCATTGATTTTCGCGCTCGGCGAGGCGGCCCAGCGCGCGTCGACGCAACTGGTGCTGAGCGCGGCGGCGATCGCGCTGGTCTTCGGCCTGCTGCTGGTTCGCCGTGAAGCGGGCCACCCCGCGCCGATGCTGCCGGTCGATCTGTTCAAGCGGCCGGTGTTCGCGTTGTCCGCGGTCACGGCCGTGTGCTCGTTCGCGGCGCAGGGCCTCGCGTTCGTTTCGCTGCCGTTCTACTTTGAGGACGTGCTGCATCGCAGCCAGGTCGAGACCGGCTTTCTGATGACGCCGTGGCCGGTAGTGGTCGCGTTGGCCGCGCCGCTCGCGGGCAGTCTGTCGGACCGCTATCCGCCGGGCCTGCTCGGTGCGATCGGGCTTGCGGTGATGTCGGCGGGGATGGCGTCGCTCGCATTGCTGCCGGTGCATCCGCATGTGCTCGACATCGGCATCCGGATGGCGATTTGCGGCGCGGGCTTCGGCTTCTTCCAGTCGCCGAATCTGAAGGCGTTGATGGCGAGCGCGCCGCCCGAGCGCAGCGGCGGCGCGAGCGGTATCGTCGCGACCGCGCGGCTGCTCGGGCAGACCACCGGCGCGGCGCTGGTCGCGTTGAGCTTCGGGATTGCCGGCCGGCATGGCCCGACGCTCGCGCTCAGCACCGGCGCGTTCTTCGCCGGCGCGGCGAGCCTCGCGAGCGGACTGCGGCTTTTGGCGCCGTCGCATCGCGCGGGTACCCACGTGAAGGCGTCGGCGAAATGAAAGAAGCGGACGCGCTGTGGACAGCGCGCCCGCTTCTTTGCATGCTTAACCTGTCCCGCTCAACGCGCCGCGAAATACCCCTTCACGGCAGCGATGAACGTGTCGATATCGGTGCGCGACACGTCCTTATGCGTGACGAAGCGCGACGCGTACAGCATCTGCGTGAGGATGCCGCGCTCCTTGAGCCACGCTTCGAGCGGCGCGCAGTGCTGCGGCGGAAACTGCGCGAACACCATGTTCGTCGCGACCGACTGCACCTTCACGTGTTCGATCGATTCCAGACCCGCGGCCAGATGCGCGGCGTTCGCGTGGTCGTCGGCGAGACGCTCGACGTTGTGATCCAGCGCATACAGGCACGCCGCCGCCAGCACGCCGGCCTGGCGCATGCCGCCGCCCAGCACCTTGCGCCAGCGGTGCGCCACGTCGATCAGCGCCTCGCTGCCGACCAGTACCGAGCCCACCGGCGCCCCCAGTCCCTTCGAAAAACAGATCGAGACGGAATCGAACGGCTCGCACAACGCCGCGACCGGCTTGCCCGACGCGACTGCCGCGTTGTAGACGCGCGCGCCGTCGAGGTGGGCCGCGAGGCCCCGCTGACGTGCAAGCTGCACCGCCTCGGCGACATAGCCAGCCGGCAGCACCTTGCCGCCGATGGTGTTTTCCAGCGCCAGCAAACGCGTGCGCGCGAAGTGGTTGTCGATGGGCTTGATCGCGGCGGCGATCTTCTCGAGCGGGATCGAACCGTCGGCGGCATTGTCGAGCGGCTGCGGCTGGATGCTGCCGAGCACCGCCGCGCCACCGCCTTCGTATTTGTACGTGTGCGCCAACTGGCCGACGATGTATTCGTCGCCGCGCGCGCAGTGCGCCATCAATGCCGCCAGATTGCTTTGCGTGCCGCTCGGGAAGAACAGGCCGGCCTCCTTGCCGGCGCGTTCGGCGACCGCGGCTTGCAGACGCAGCACGGTGGGGTCGTCGCCCCAGACGTCGTCGCCGACCTCGGCGGCCGACATGGCCGCGAGCATCGGCGGAGTCGGGCGGGTTACGGTATCGCTGCGCAAATCGATCATTGTGTGTCCCTGTGCGTGCATGAATGACAGCCGATGCCCGCCGGCGGCGCGCCCTTTAATCATGCGGCGAGGGAGCGCAGCGCTGGCGGGTGAGCCGTGTATTTTGCTTTTCGGTTTTTGTTTTGTCACTGGTGCAGCGCAGCACCGGCAGGGACAGGCGATGAACCGGGCGCGGCGACCCTCTCCATGGGATGCGAATGCAGCAAAGACGGCGCGCTCGCGCCCTCATGTTGCGCTAGGGATGCTCGACAGGACGCGTCGTCTCGCCCGCGCCCGAGCTTCCGTCCACCGCTGCGTGCGGATCGATCTCCGGTCCCATCGTGACGAGCACGCTGCAACCGACCCGATCCAGCAGCAGGCCGTCGCTCCTGCCGCCCCACCAGCGCGCGAGCCGGCTCGAACGACGGTGCCCGACGACGATCAGATCGACCTTCAGTTCGTTTGCCAGCAGCGGAATCTCCTCTAGCGGATCGCCGATGGCGAAATGCCCGCGCGCGATGATTCCGCGCGCGGCGAGTTTCTGCAACCCTTCGTCGAGCAAACTTCTGGCCGAATGGGTGATGAGATCGATTGGCACGGCGGAGGTAATGTCGGCGCCTTGCATCCACGCGGAATTGTTGAGGACGCAGAGGACGTGCACTTCCGCGTGAAGCTCCTGAGCCAGAGAAGCGCCGTCTTTCAGCGCGTGCTGCCCCTCCCGGGTTCCGTCGTAACAGAGAAGAATGCGGTTGAATGTCGGCATGTCATTTCTCCCTGTACTTTGCGTGTGCGAAACGCGGCGACACGGCAACCCGCTTCTCATACGACACAGCCGAAAACGGGTGCGCCACGCTCGGCGCCAACCGCTGCGTTGCCGCAATGGCAGCCCATTGACAGTTCATTGTATGTCACTTTATGACATATGAGCCGCCTCGCAGCTGAAGATCAAAACGGGTGCAAGAAAGCTCGGCCAGCAATGCTCAATTGTCATACCCCAAAGCGCGCATCGCTAGACTTGATCTGTAGGACGAAACAATATTGCCGCTCGTCATGAAACCGGTCCGGAGTCAGCTTTTATATCACAATGCAATATAATCACCGCCACAGAGCACTCGTGTCGCCAGGGTTTCCCCGGTAGTGCCGGGCCGCATCATCAACTCCTTTCCCCGTCCAGATCTTGATCCGCTCCATTGCCCTGCGCTGGCTTGCCAGCTTCATTCCCGCACCGGTCGCCGTGAAATGGCAGGAGCGCGCCCGCTCATGTCTCGGCGCGCTGATCGGCATCGCGTTCACCGGCGGCTCCATGTATCTGCTGCTGGGGCCGGCCGCGAACATCCCGCTGCTCGTCGCGCCGATGGGCGCATCCGCCGTGCTGTTGTTTGCCGTGCCGGCCAGTCCGCTCGCGCAGCCCTGGTCGATCATCGGCGGCAATCTGGTGTCGGCGACGATCGGCGTGACCTGTGCCCATGCAATCGCCGATCCGACCCTTGCCGCCGCGCTGGCGGTCGCATTGTCGATCGGCGGGATGTTTGCGTTGCGCTGCGTTCACCCGCCGTCGGGCGCGGTCGCATTGACGGCGGTGCTGGGTGGGCCGGCGATTCATGCGTTGGGCTACCGGTTCGTGCTGGAGCCGATCGCGGTCCAGTCGGTTGCGCTGCTCGCCGCGGCGCTCACCTATCACGCCGTCACTGGACATCGCTATCCGCACGCGGGGCGGCAGAACCGTAGCGCACCGGCCGACGACGCGTCGCGCGGCGGCTTCACCCGGGCGGATCTCGACACGGTGTTGAAGCGCCGCGGCGAAATGCTGGACATCGATCCGGACGACCTCGAATCGCTGCTACGCGAAACGCAGCTTCAGGCCTTCTCGCGCAGCTTCAACGAACTGAACTGCGAAGACATCATGTCCCGCCACGTGGTGACGGTCTGCGTGACCACGCGTGCGACGACTGCGTGGGGCCTGTTGAAACGCAACAAGGTCAAGGCGCTCCCCGTTATCGATGCCGCCGGGAACCTGATCGGCATCGTGACGCGAACCGACCTTGTCGATAAGCGGGTTTTCAGCAAATTCGCCCCGATCACCACACACATCGACGGCTGGCTGCGGGGCGACGCGCGCCGCCCTCCCACCGTCGGCAACGTGATGAGCACCGAGGTCCGCACCATCGCGGCCACGGCGCCGATCACCGACCTCGTGCCGATGTTCGCCCATCACGGCCACCACCACATTCCGGTGCTCGATGCCGCCGGGCATCTGATCGGCATGATTACGCAGGTGGACCTGATCTCCGGCCTCTACCGCCAAACCGTAATGAAGGCTCAGCAGACTGCCTGATGGCACCCGGCGAGCAGAATCAATACATCATTTTGTGATACATTCGGCGTTTTATCTGTATGCGCAGGCCCCCATGAAAGTACGGACTCGTGGACTGACCAAACCCGACTTCGAGCAGCTCTCGGAGTTTCGCTATCAGATGCGGCGCTTCGAGCGCTTTTCCGAACAGGCCGCACAGAGCGAGGGCATCACGCCGTTGCAGTATCTGTTGCTGCTGCATATCAAGGGGTACCCCGGGCGCGACTGGGCGAGCGTCGGCGAACTCGCCGAGCGGCTGCAGTCGCAGCATCACGGCGTCGTCGCGCTGGTGTCGCGCTGCGAGGCACTCAATCTGGTGCGCCGCCAGGTCAGCGAAACCGATCGCCGGCAGGTGGAAGTGCACCTTGAAAAAGCGGGCGAGCGCGTGCTTGCGAGACTCGCGGAACTGCACCGCGCCGAATTGAAATCGCTCGAGGGCGCTTTCCAGATTCCACAGATCGACTTCGACTAATCATGAGCATGGGTTCCCATAAGCGTGACTTTTCGGCCAACGCCCGGCTGCCTGGCATTTTTGCGCTGGCCGCGTGCATCGGCGTGGTCAGCACGCTGGCCGCATTCGTGTTGCTGAACCTGATTCATCTGTTCACCAATCTGTTCTTCTTCGGCACGCTGTCGTTCGCCGAACGTTCACCCGCCGAAAACACCCTCGGCCTTTGGGTGATGGGCGTGCCGGTGATCGGCGGCCTGATCGTCGGGCTGATGGCCCGTTACGGCTCCGAAAAAATCCGCGGGCACGGCATTCCCGAGGCGATCGAAGCGATCCTGTTCGGCAAGAGCAGGATGTCGCCGAAGGTGGCGGTGCTCAAGCCGCTGTCGTCAGGCATCGTGATCGGCAGCGGCGGCCCGTTCGGCGCGGAAGGTCCGATCATCATGACCGGCGGCGCACTCGGCTCGCTGATCGCGCAATGCGTGAAGGTCACGGCGGCGGAACGCAAGACGCTGCTGGTGGCGGGCGCCGCCGCCGGCATGACCGCGGTGTTCGGCACGCCGGTGGCGGCCGTGCTGCTCGCGGTCGAACTGCTGCTGTTCGAGTGGCGCCCGCGCAGCTTCCTGCCGGTGGCGGTGGCGTGTGCGGTCGCCGGTTTCGCCCGCGCGCTGTTCTTCGGTACGGGCCCGTTGTTCCCGCTCGAAACGGCCGCACCGGATGGCTGGTCGCTGTTGTCCTGCGTGATCGCCGGGTTGCTGTCAGGCGCGCTGGCCTCCGGACTTTCCGCCGCGCTGTACAAGACGGAAGACCTGTTCGGCAAACTGCCGATCCACTGGATGTGGTGGCCCGCGTTGGGCGGGATCGTGGTCGGCGTCGGCGGATGGCTCGAACCACGCGCACTCGGCGTCGGTTACGACGTGATCGGCGATCTGCTGCATCAGCACATCGCGTTGCAGGTCGCACTCCTGCTGCTAACGGTGAAGGCCGTCATGTGGGTCGTCGCGCTCGGGTCCGGCACCTCCGGCGGCGTGCTCGCGCCGCTGCTGATGCTCGGCGCCGGGCTCGGCGCAGTACTCTCGCACTGGCTGCCGGGCAACCAGCCGGCGTTGTGGCCGCTCGTTTGCATGGCCGCCACGCTCGGCGCCACACTCGGTGCGCCGTTGACCGCGATCGTGTTCGCGTTCGGTCTCACTCATGACAGCAATGCGCTACTGCCGCTCCTGACTGCGACGCTGATCGCGCACGGCTTTTCGACGGTCGTGATGCGCCGCTCGATCATGACCGAGAAAATCGCGCGCCGTGGTTACCACATCTATCGCGAGTATGGCGTCGATCCGCTCGAGCGTCATTACGTCGACGAAGTGATGACGACCACGGTCGAATCGATCGACGCAGACATGGTGGTCGGCGACGCGCTGTCGACGTTTTCCGGCGCCAGTCAACTGCGCCGGGCCTATCCCGTCGTCCGCGACGGCGCGGTGATCGGCGTGGCCGACCGCGCATTGCTCGAACGCTTCTGCGCTAAAGACAGTGAAGCGGAAGCGGCAAAGCGCACGCTCAAGCTCGCCGACATGTTCGACCAAACCATCCCCGCGTTTGCGTTGCCGTCGGAAACCTGCCGTCTCGTCGCGACGCGGCTGGCCGTGCACAATCTCGAACGATTGCCCGTGGTGGCCGATCACGAGAGCATGCGCCTCGTTGGCATCGTGTCGCGCAGCGATCTGATCAAACCGTCGCTCCGCCATTTCGAAGAAGAGCACAAACGGGAGCGTTTTCGCCGCCTGACACCGGCACGCGGCAAGCGGCGCTTTGCGCCGGTTCGCAAAGCGGGCTGAAAGAGGCGCATCGAAATCGCGGCTGTTTGCGCGGTGCGGCGCTACTTGCCCGCGCCCCGCTCGCTGACACAACTCAGCACGAGTGTGTCACCCCATTTCACTGCGGGACCGAGTGCGGCGGTATGAAACTCCGCACTGTCACAACGCCACTCGGCCACGAAGTCATTGCTGCATGCACCCGCCAAACGCCCTTCTCGCGGGGCGCGTGGCGAGTATTCGCACGTCGTCCGGCCGTTACATCGATGCGCTACGTCACGAGTGACATTGCCGTGTAGCGCTCCGCAGTTCTGGCCATACGAGCCCGATACGATGTTGATCGTTCGCCCTTGCGCTTTCGCTTCCAGGCTTGCAGCCAGAACGAAGCCAACCGACACGGCCAACACGGCCAACACGCAGCGAATGCTTCGGCCGGGGCAGATCTTTTTTCCGATCCAATACTTAGGGACGCTGATCATTTGCCGCCTCCCTGCAATTCACATTGCGAACCGCGCCAGTGCCAGATCGCGCCACGCGCAAGCCGGACTGCGACAGCTTAGCCACCTGTTTTCGGCAGCCAGGCGAGCGGGTCGACGGGCTGCCCGTTGTAGCGGACTTCGAACTGGATCGACGCGACGCCGCGGCTGTCTACCCCCACCTCGCCAATGGTCTGCCCTTGTGCGACCGCGTCGCCTTCCTTCACGAGCAGCGTGCTGTTCTGACCGTACGCGGTGATCAGCGAGTCGTCATGCTTGATGATGATGAGCGGACCGTACGCCTCAATACCGGAGCCTGCGTAGACCACACGGCCGGTCGCAGCAGCTTTGACCGGATCGCCGGGGCGCCCGCCGATCACGATGCCGTTCGACTTGCCCTGCGCGAAGGCTTTCAGGATCGGCCCGCGCAGCGGCCACTGCAGCACGCCCTGCTGGGGACCGGCGGAAGCGGTAGGCGCAGCGGGCGCCGCACCCGGTGCGGCCGGGGTAACGCCGACCGGCGGCGTCACGACACTGCCGGAGGCCATCGGCGGAGACACACGCAATACCTGACCCGGCGTGACCGCGGAGTTGACCGCAAGCCCGTTCCACGCGGCGATCTCCTGCGCCGTGCGGCCATACGCCGACGCGATACCGCCGATCGTATCGCCCGCATTGACCCGGTAGAAACCGGCTGGAACCGGCACCGTGCTGAGGGTGGTGGGGCTGGACGGCGCGCTGCTGTAGAACGGCGTGCTCTCCCACGGCATCGACGTGCAGCCGCTGAACGTCACGCCGAGCGCGGCCACTGTCAGCCAGCGCGTCCCCGCCAATTGCCATTGTCTTGTCATTTGATTTTCCTCGACACCTGTTTCAATCGGATTCAATCGACGCACAAGCATTTACCGTGCCGCCGTGTCCGGGACCGGCGCGGCAATGGCTCTCCATTATGCCGCCAGGCCCACGGGCGACGGTGTGGGCATCGCCTCAAACCGGCCGAAGTGCGTTCAGACGCTGCCTTGCGCTTCGACCACCAGGATGCGCGCCGCGCCAATCGGATGAGCCACGTGCTCGGTGCCCACCGACGCGTAAAACACATCGCCCGTTTCCAGCACCGCCGAGCGCTCGACGCCGTCCTCGCGATAGCGCATCTCGACGCGGCCATCGAGCACGGCGAACACTTCCTCGCCATCGTTGACGTGCCACTTGTACGGCTGATCGGTCCAATGCAGACGCGTCGTGATGCCGTTCATGCTGGCGATGTCGAGCGCGCCCCAGGGACGCGTCGCGGTAAAGCTCTTGCTGCGGATGATCTTCATGGGCGCAGGGGTAGTTGAGAAAAACGGACGCCGGCGGGCGATTCCCCGGCGTGCATGGTGCAGCCGTGCAAGCCGGCGCAGCAGGTTTTCGACTGGCCCCATTATAGGGCGGACGGCGGGCCGGACGGCGGGCCGGACCGGACCAGCGCCGTGCGCCTAAGGTCGCCTGCCCGATTCGTGTGATTATTGAAACCTTTGAGGCCTCGCCTATACTCCCTCAAGCTGCGCGGAACATACCCTACGTCTACGTCTGGATCCTGCGAGGAACGGAGCATGAACAAAGCCACCTTTCTGGCTGTGCAACTCAACGTCGACGACGTTGCGGCGTCGCCGGGTCTGGTCGAGTTGCTGAACACGCACCTCGTTTTCGCCGCCGACGTGGCCGAAGCGGCGGACGCCCTCGTGCAACTGGCCAGCATCGCGGGGCTGTCGAGCGGCGTCGAAGCCAGCGTCGAGATTCCGGCGTTGGCGATCGAGCGGCTGCGCGAGGCGCTGGATAACCTGAGCGGCTACGACGAATCCTGGCTGCTCGCCCTCGAACCCAGCCGTGCGCTCTTCGATGAAATAGGCCGCCGGCATCGTTCGTTGCATTAGCGGCGGTTGTGGAGTGCCTGTCGGTCTCGCGCCGTCGCTCGCTTCGCTAGCACCGCGGTAGGAGCGCTGCGGCGCAGGCATAGGTGGGCCACACGCGTTGGTCGGTGCAATGGCTCGGTCTGGCCAGGAGTGACGCCTTTAACGAATCGCCGATAGTCGCGTTGGAGCCGCGACGGAGACTGACCCGCCGTGAACGACAAAACGCCATCCGGCAAACCGGATGGCGTTTTTTATTGCTCGCCGTCTTATCGATCGGGCGGCGCCTTCATCAGCTTCGGCGCAACTTAGTTGCCGAAGTAGACCGAGTTGCGGTCGGTGTTGCTCACCGGACGGCCGGCTTGCGAGGTGCCAGCCATCGGCGCGCCGTAACCGCTGTTCGCAGCTTGGGCCGTACCGTTTCGTGCATCAACGCGCGCTTGCGCAGCCTGGATGCTCGCCGGGTAAGCGAAGTTGTCGTTCGACGGGTTGTAGCCGGCCTTTTCGAGCTGCACCAGTTCAGCGCGAACCTGAGCGCGGGTCACCGGCTGATTCGATTGGGCGAACGATGCCACAGGAGCAACCAGAGCGGCGGCGACGACAACTGCAGAGATCAGGGTCTTCATGATTAAACCTCCATAACTTGTTGTGTAGTGCGCTCAGGGTTGTTCTCCTGCAGCGCTTGAGTACAAGTTTAGGAGCGTTAACACCTAGGGTAAACACCTAAGACGACGAAACACTATTGCTTTTCTCGCAAAAGTGTTGAAACTGATAAGCACCATACGAAATGGTTCGGCGAATTCCGGCAACAATATGGTGCCGCGGATTCGACGACGAAGCGACCGCGCCGCCGCCCGGCGACGACCGCGCGGCAGGTCGCGATTCGAACGATCAGCTCCAGTTCGCGTGGAAGCTGCCCGGCTTGTCCGTGCGCTCGAACGTATGCGCACCGAAGAAGTCGCGCTGCGCCTGCACGAGGTTCGCCGGCAGGCGTTCCGAGCGATAGGCGTCGAAGTACGCCACGGCCGACGCGAAAGCCGGCACCGGCACACCCGCATTGATTGCGGCCACCACGACCTCGCGCAACGCCGACTGATAGTTCTTCGCGATGTCACGGAAGTACGGATCGAGCAGAAGATTCGCTATCGCTTTGTCCTTCGAGTAGGCGTCCGTGATTTTCTGCAGGAAGCGGGCGCGGATAATGCACCCGGCGCGGAAGATCTTCGCGATCGTGCCGAAATCGAGGTCCCACTTGTACTCTTCCGATGCCGCGCGCAGTTGTGCGAAGCCTTGCGCGTAGGAAATCACCTTACTGAAGTACAGCGCGCGGCGCACCGCTTCGATGAGCGCCTCGCGCTTGCCACCTTCGAGCGGCTTCACCTGCGGCCCCTCCAGCACCTTGCTCGCGGCCACGCGCTGATCCTTCAACGACGACAGCACGCGCGCGAACACGGCTTCGGTGATCAGCGGCAGCGGCGCGCCGAGGTCGAGCGCGTTCTGGCTGGTCCACTTGCCGGTGCCCTTCTGCGCGGCGCGGTCGAGAATCACGTCGACCAGATCCTTACCGGTTTCCTCGTCCTTCTTGCTAAAGATCTTCGAGGTGATTTCGATCAGATAGCTGTCGAGTTCGCCCTGATTCCACTCGGTGTAGACCTTGCCCAGCTCTTCGTTCGACAAGCCGACGACCTGTTTGAGCACCGCATAACTTTCGGCAATCAGCTGCATGTCGCCATATTCGATGCCGTTGTGCACCATCTTCACGAAGTGGCCCGCGCCGTCCGGACCCATGTAGGCGACGCACGGCTCACCATCCGGCGCCTTCGCGGCGATCTCGGTGAGAATGGGGGCGACCAGATCGTACGCTTCGCGCTGGCCGCCTGGCATGATCGACGGGCCTTTCAGCGCGCCTTCCTCACCGCCGGACACGCCGGTGCCGATGAAGTGCAGACCGGCTTTCGCGAGCTCCTGATTGCGGCGGATCGTGTCGGTGAAGTGCGTGTTGCCGCCGTCGATCAGAATGTCGCCCTTGTCGAGCAGCGGCTTGAGCGAGGCAATGGTGGCGTCGGTGCCCTCGCCAGCCTTGACCATCAGCAGAATACGGCGCGGCTTTTCCAGCGATTCCACGAAGTCTTCCAGCGTGAAGGCCGGCACCAGCTTCTTGTCCGGATATTCGGCGATGAGTTCGTCGGTTTTCTCGCGGCTACGGTTGTACACCGACACCGCGTGGCCGCGGCTCTCGATGTTGAGCGCCAGATTGCGGCCCATGACCGCCAGCCCCACCACGCCGATTGCCTGTTTGCCCATGTGAATTCTCCAGAGTCCAAAAATGTCGTGACGCTGCGCCGGAAGGAAGGTCGGCGCGGCGTCGAGGGTGAAAGAATAAAAGAAATGCGCACTTGCCGCTCGTTGGCGGGCAACGGGCGGTGTTTTCCACCGCATGCGGCCGGCCCGGCGCCGCTTCAGGATCTGCTTCGTGGCCGCCCTTCATGACGCCTCGATGCGCGCGGCCACGTTGCGGCGACTCATGAAGCGGGCCGGTTTCCGCCCGCGAAAAAACCGTTTGCCGGGGTCGCGCCATGGCCGGACCCGACGTTCGTCAGACCTGCGCCGCGCCCGGGCGTTTCCTGAACACCAGACTGAAATTGTTGGCCGGCATCGCGATCGGCTCGTCGCACACGAGCCCCACCGACGCACCCAACGCAATCACGGATTCCATGTCGCGCACGCCCCACTCGGGGTCGCGGCTGCGCAATTGCTGATCGAACGCGTCGTTGCTCGGCGCCGTATGCGCCCCCCCGCGTTTGTACGGACCATACAGATACAGTACACCGCCATCGACGAGACGACGGCTCGCGCCGGCGAACAGCGCCTCGGCCGCACTCCACGGCGAGATGTGAATCATGTTGATGCAGACCACCGCGTCGAGCGCAGCATCCACGCCCCAGTCCGGCTGGTGCACGTCCAGAGCGAGCGGCGCGCGTACATTGCGCAGACCCTCGTGCGCGATCCACGCGGCAATCGACGCGCGCGCGTCGGCGTCGACGTCGCTCGGCTGCCAGTCCAGCCCGGGTAGCGCGCCGGCGAAGCACATCGCGTGCTGGCCCGTGCCACTCGCGATTTCGAGCACGCGGCCAGTGGCCGGCAGCGCGTCGCGCAGCACGGCGAGGATCGGTTCGCGATTGCGCTCCGCAGAAGGCGAACGTTGCCGCAGCGCCGGGTGGGAATCAGTCATGGTTGGCTTGTGTGTCAATAGAGGGTCGTGCGCACGCGCTCGGCGAACTCACGGTCGTAGGTGGCCGCGTCGAAGCCCGCGCCGTTCAGGCGCCGATGAATCTCGCCCGCGCTCGGCAGTTGCGAGCGTTCGACGTGCCGCGCCGGGTCCCACAGTTTCGAACGCACGAGCGCCTTCGAGCAGTGAAAATATACCGAGTCGACGTCGATCAGCAGCACGGTGCGCGGCAGTTTACCTTCGACGGCGAAACTGTCCAGCCATTCGGAATCGCTGGTAATCCGCCCGCGGCCATTCACGCGCAAGCTTTCGCCGACGCCGGGGATGATGAACAGCAGCGCCAGTCGTGGCTCGACGATGATATTGCGCAGACTGTCGAGGCGATTGTTGCCGATGCGGTCCGGCAACGCGAGCGTGCGTTCGTCGACGACCCGCACGAAGCCCGGCGCGTCGCCGCGCGGCGAACAGTCGAGGCCGTCCGGACCGGCAGTGGCCAGCACGGCGAACGGCGCGACTTCGATGAACGCGCGATAGTCTTCATTGACGTACGCGATCTCCTTGCGCAGCGCGCGCTCGTGCGGCTGGCCGTAGAGGGCTTCGAGCTGTTCGATCCTGGTCAACATCGGCGTTTCCTTTCGAGTTGCGTGTGATATTCGAGCAACGCGCGCGCGGCAGAAGCGAAGCGGTTTGGGGGCGTCCCAATGGCTGAATCACCCCGCACGCCGCCGGTCCTCGAACGCCCCGGCTCAATCCTCAAGCGCCAGCCGGCCGGCCAGCGCACTCAGCGTGTCCCCGCACGGCGCGGCGAGCTTCAACGACAGCAACGGATCGGCGCGCGTGCGCCCGAGATTGATCGCGGCAATCGGCTTGCCCTGCCTCTGCGCCCACACGCAGAAGCGATAACCGGAATACACCATCAGCGACGAGCCGGCCACGAGCACCGCATCCGCCGCGTCGAGCGCATGCGAGGCCGCTTCGACGCGCTCCTTCGGCACGCTTTCGCCGAAGAACACCACGGCCGGCTTCAGCAGACCACCACAGTTCGGGCACGCCGGAATGCGGAAGCCGCCGAGATCATGCCATTCGAGATGCGCGTCGCCATCGGCGGCGGTTTCGGCGGTCACGTCCAGCAGCGCGGGATTGTTCGCTTCCAGCGTGTGCTGGATCGACGCGCGCGCATGCTGCGTCCCGCAATCGAGACACGTCACGCCGTCGATGCCGCCATGCAGTTCGATCACCGCGCGGCTGCCCGCGCGCTGATGCAGGCCGTCGACATTCTGCGTCACCAGCGTCGGCACATGGCCGGCCGCTTCGAGCCGGGCCAGCGCGGTATGCGCGGCGTTCGGCTGCGCCCGCGCGAGCACCGGCCAGCCGACCATGCTGCGCGCCCAGTAGCGCTGACGCATCGCGAGCGTGCCGAGGAACTCCTGCAGCGTGATCGGCGGCGAGCGCTTCCACTCGCCGTTGTCGTCGCGATAGCCGGGGATTCCCGAGTCGGTGCTCATGCCCGCGCCGGTCAGCACGAACAGGCGCGGATAACGCTGCACGAAGCGATGCAGGTCGTCGAGCGAGTGCGAGTCAGGCAAGGGTTCGAGAGGCGCGGGCTGAAGATCGGTCATGACGGAGCACGGTGAAGACTGCGGCCTGGATGTGAAACCTTGCATGCCGTTCAACGAGGCGGGCGCGGCCTGGTTTGCCGCGCGGGTGTCGCGTGTCGCGCCTGCCACTCGGCGAGCGCGGTGCGATAGCGCGCGAGCGCTTCGTCGTAAAGATCGAAAATACAGGGACTACAGCCGC
This sequence comes from Paraburkholderia sp. SG-MS1, assembly GCF_012275575.1. Lineage (GTDB taxonomy): Bacteria > Pseudomonadota > Gammaproteobacteria > Burkholderiales > Burkholderiaceae > Paraburkholderia. The sequence continues at coordinate 18,609 of NZ_NPIH01000081.1, forward strand.
TATGACAGCAGTCGTCGAGATCGGGCTGCGCAGGCGGCAACGGCTGCGGGTCGTCGCTGGGTATGGCTCGGGGCACGGCGAATCGCGTTCCGTGAAAGACAGGAAGCGCCCAGTATAAGTTGATCCCGCATAGCGCGCTGCCTCCGCGCGCACGCTCAGCCCCGGCCCACGAACGGCATCTTGCTTGCCATGATGGTCATGAACTGCACGTTCGCCGACAGCGGCAACCCGGCCATGTGCAGCACCGCGTCCGCGACGTGCCGCACGTCCATCAGCGGCTCGACGGCGATTTCGCCGTTGGCTTGCCGCACGCCGCGCGCCATCCGCGCGGCCATTTCGGTTTCCGCATTGCCGATGTCGATCTGCCCGCACACGATGTCGTACTGACGGCCGTCGAGCGACACGGCTTTCGTGAGGCCGGTGATCGCGTGTTTGGTGGCCGTATAGCCCACGCTGTTCGGCCGCGGCGCATGCGCGGAAATCGAGCCGTTGTTGATGATGCGGCCGCCACGCGGGCTCTGCGTTTTCATCAGGCCGAAGGCGGCCCGCGTACAGAGGAACACGCCGGTGAGATTGGTGTCGACGATGGAGCGCCATTCGTCGATATCGAGTTGATCGATATCGACGGGCGAGCCGTTGCGTCCCGCGTTGTTGAACAGCACGTCGAGCCGGCCGAAACGCTCGCGGATCTGATCGAATAGCGCCGCGACGCTGGCGGCATCCGTCACGTCGCAGGCGACGGCGAGCGCTTCGCCGTTCAGGTGTTGTGCTTCCTGCGCCACGGCATCGAGCGCCGCCTGGCGGCGCCCGGCCAGCACCACGTGATAACCGTGTTCGAGCAGCCTGAGCGCACATGCGCGTCCGATGCCACTGCCTGCGCCCGTTACCAGCGCGATCTTTCTGATTTCTGTTTCCATCACTGTGTGTCTCCTGTCGACCTCGATGCTCACAAGCGCGCGCACTCGCGGCGCACACGCAAGCGCGCCGCCCCGGCACCATACCGCAGCGGATTGCCAATCACAAACGCCCCTCCACGGTCGCCTCGTCTTTCATCGTGCTTTCATTTGCAACCATTCCTGACACCCGCGCGTCACACCGAGCATCAATGGTATCTTTCGCGGCTGCGCGTGATGCGCAGGATTCATGGCCTTCCCGGACGGAAGAAGGCAGACAGGAAGCACGCTTTGATGAACGAATTCTCCACGACGCCGCACGGCGCCCAGCCCGCGCCGCCGCGCCGCTGGCCGCTAACCGGCTATCCCGCGATGCTCACCGCGACCGCCGCATGGCACGTCATCGTGCTGGCCGGCTGGCTGCTGGCGCCCGCCGCGTGGCTCTGGTGGCTCACCGCGATCTTCGTGAACCACGCCATTTTCACGGTGACCGGCCTGCTGCCGCGCACTTCGCTGCTGGGTCCGAACTGGACGCGCCTGCCGGCAGGCGCGCGCAACGCGGACGCCATCGCGCTGACCATCGACGACGGCCCCGATCCCGTCGTCACACCGCAAGTGCTCGATCTGCTCGACACGTTCGGCGTGCGCGCCACGTTCTTCTGCATCGGCGCGAACGTGCAGCGCTATCCGGCGCTCGCCCGCGATATCGTCGCGCGAGGCCATGCGCTCGAAAATCATTCGCAGGTACACGTGCACACTTTTTCCGTGACGTTGCCAGGCGCGCTCACGCGTGAGATCGACGCCGCGCAACGCACGTTCGAAGCAGTGTGCGGCGAGCGGCCGATGTTTTTCCGCGCCCCCGCGGGCTTGCGCAACATCTTTCTCGAACCCGTGCTGCGCAAGCTCGACTTGCGGCTGGCGGCATGGACGCGGCGCGGCTACGACACGCGCGAGCGCGATCCCCGCGTGGTCGCGCGACGGCTGCTCGACGGTCTCGCGGCGCGCGACATTCTGCTGCTGCACGACGGCAATGCTGCGCTCACGACCGAAGGCACGCCGCTGATTCTCGCGGTGCTGCCGAAGGTGATCGAGGCGGCGCGGCAAAAACAGTTGCGCTTCGTTACGTTGAGAGAAGCGCGCATCGATGCGTGAAGCGGGCGGGTGGTGGAGCAACCTGCATCCGCCCCACTCCCTTCATCCTCCAAAATCCGCCGCCATATCCTCATCCGTACGCGCCTCCAGTTCACCGCTGCGGCACGCCTTGAGAAACACGTCATAGTCGCGTTCCACCTGGTCCGCGTAGCTCGTCGCGTAGCCGGTCAGCGCTTCCGCGAACTGATCGCCTCGGCCGATATACGCGCTCACCTCGATCGCCTGGCCGCTCGCCTTTGCATGCGCGCGCACCATGATCCAGCCGCATAGTCGCGCATAGCCTTCCAGCAGATCGTTATCGAACAGGTCGAGATTCGCCGACAGCTTCATCTCGCGCAGTTGACGAAAATAGAAATGCCGGCCGAGCGGACCCGTGGCCCAGCCCAGAAAGATGTCGCTCGTAGCCTGCAACATGCGCTGCCCCTGCACGACGCGCTCGCCCTCGTGCGCGAGCGGCCGTGACGTATGAAACCGCGCGATCACCGACGGCCGCGCCTCTTTCATTTGCAGGAGCAGCGGCCTGCCCATGTGATCGACCAGCAGCAGCGCGAGGCAACGCGTACCGACGCCGCCCACGCCCACTACCCTGAACACGATGTCCTGCACGGAGAAATGATTCAGCAGCTCACGCCGGTCGTGCGGCATCGTCTTCAGGTACTCGCCCCACATGCGTTCGAGCAGCTTGCGCCAGTGGACGCCACCGTACATCTCGGTCTCTTCCTGCGTGAACAGCGTGTGGGTGCCGTGCACGTGAAAGAGCGCCGGTGGCGCGTCGCGAATGGTCCAGTGATCGCCTGCATATATAGCCATTTTTTCGAGCGCGCTTTCGTGTGTTCGCGCGGCCGCCTTTTCCATGCCGCGCCGCACACTGCGCCGCCGCTCGGGTGACAGCGTGGTTTCCGCCATGCGGTCGAACGTGATGCGGTCGTACCAAAGTTCGAGCGCACCCAATTGCGCGTAGTGCGCCATGCGGTCGCGATACTCCCGTACGGCGGTCATCACGAGGTGCTCGGCGGTGCCGCGGCTCAGCCGCATATGACGCGCGGCCACCACGAGGCTCGCGCTGAGGCGTTTCAAGTCCCATTCGAACGGGCCGACCGACGCTTCATCGAAGTCGTTCAGGTCGAACACAAGTTGCCGCTCGGGCGTGGTGAAGCCACCGAAATTCATCAGATGGCCGTCGCCGCAGATCGGAATGGTCAGGCCGCTGTCGTGAACCTTGCTGAGATCGTGCGCGTGCAACAGCGCGGCGCCGCGAAAAAACGCAAACGGCGATGCCGCCATGCGCCCATGGCGCAGCGGCACGAGACGCCCGACCCGGCCTTCGCTGCTCTGCTTCAACAGGTCGATCGGGTTGCGATGCAGTTCGCCTACTGTGCGATGGCTCGAACGTTTCGACTGCTCACGGGCGGCACGGCCACGGGCCTCCCGTTCAGCGATGGTGCTGGCTTTCATGCGCTTCTCCGTTTTGGGCGAGTCTTGACCGGCGGTTCCTGAGACTTCTTTTACTGGCACGACAAAAGCAAAACATCAGGGGCGCGAGGCGTCGTCGAACGGAGTCCTTCGCGGGAATCGCCTTCGAACTTCGAACTTCGAACTTCGAACTTCGAACCGCGATCATAACGGCCGGCGACAGGCGATCGGTAAAAATGTTGCCTCGCTATATTCGACCACGACGGTCGCTCACTTAAGGCTGCCACCTGGGTCGCGGCCATTTGTCATGCGAGCAGCGGACAAAATTACCGGGACGCGCATTTCAAACTAACCATTTGGTGAATTTCTCTTGTTTCCTCACCCGACGCACTTCAGCTATAGCGAATCCAGCCGTTTACCCATCCATACAGAACTTTTATGACGCACGAAAAAAAACCCTTGAATTAGGGCTCGTTCTGAACGGACGTGCGTCGCGTAAGAAACGGAGAGAGTATGTTTGTCGCAATCGGCTGGGTGGTGGTCATCGCTTCCGTGATCGGTAGCTTTATCGGCGTGGGGGGCCATTTGCCGGCGCTCGTTCAACCGTTCGAACTACTGTGCATTTTCGGCGCGGCAATCGGCGCGTTCGTCGTGAGCAATCCGACTTCCACGCTGAAGAAAACCCTCAAGGCGATTCCTTCGTGCTTCAAGAGCGGCGGCTATACCAAGGAAAAATATCTGGAGTTGATCGCCCTGCTTTACGAGCTGCTGCAGAAGGCGCGCAAGGAAGGGATGATGTCGCTCGAAGCCGACGTCGCCACACCCGAGGAAAGCGTGATCTTCCAGAAGTACTCGCACGTGCTCAAGGATCACCATCTGCTCGATTTCATCGTCGACTATCTGCGCATGATGTCCGGCGGCAACGTCAACGTGCTGGAAGTGCAGGACCTGATGGACGAGGAACTGGCCACGCATCATGCGGAGGCTTCGGTCGCGGCCAACGCGATCCAGAAAATGGCCGACGGCCTGCCCGCGTTCGGCATCGTCGCCGCGGTGATGGGCGTCGTTCACACGATGGGCTCCGTGGGCGCGCCGCCCGCCGTGCTCGGCGAGATGATCGCCGGCGCGCTGGTCGGCACCTTCCTCGGCATCCTGCTCGCGTATGGCTTCATTGGCCCGGTGGCGGATCTGCTCAACGCGAAGGGACGCGCCGAAGCGAAGCCGTATCAATGCGTGAAGGCCGTCCTGCTTGCATCGCTGTCTGGCTACGCGCCGCCGATTGCCGTCGAATTCGGCCGCAAGGTGCTGTTCACCGCCGACCGCCCGAGCTTCCAGGAACTCGACGACGCAGTCCGCGCCACCAAGATGCCGAAGTCGGCCTGACACGGAGCGGCACGATGAGCGAAAGAAGATCGCGCGCGTCGCAGCAAGCCGAGACGCCGGCCCCGGTAATCGTGCGCCGCTCGAAAAAGGCCGACGATCATGGCGCGCATCACGGCGGCGCATGGAAGATCGCGTACGCCGATTTCGTCACCGCGATGATGGCGTTCTTCCTGCTGATGTGGTTGCTCGGCTCCACGTCGAAGTACGACAAGCAGGGCATCGAGGACTACTTCAACACACCGCTGTCGAGCCTGCTCGGCGGCAACGAGGGCACGGCTGCGGCGCGGCCGAGCGTGGTGCAAGGCGGCGGCCGCGACATTGCCGACACGCGCCCCGCCGAGGGCAGAAAGAGTCAGACCGAGCCAACCCAACCGTCCGCCGCTACGCCGAGCGCGACGCCGCCCGCCGATGCGGCGCGCTTGCAGCAGTTGAAGGCAAAGCTCACCGCGTTGATCGAGCAGAGCCCTGCGTTGAAAGCATTCAAGGATCAGATCCGCATTTCGATCACGAACGAAGGGCTGCGCATCGAGATCGTCGATTCACACAACCGGCCGATGTTCGCCTCCGGCAGTCCGAAGCTGCAGCCCTACGCTGTGACGATCCTCACGCAGATCGGCGCCGCGCTGAACGACGTCGACAACCGTATTTCGATTGCGGGCCACACGGACGCGGTACCGTACACGGCGGGGCCGGAAGGCTATTCGAACTGGGAGTTGTCGTCCGAACGCGCGAACGCCGCGCGCCGCGCGCTGGTGGCGGGCGGCATGCATGGCGAGAAGCTGCTGCAGGTGCGCGGGCTCGCCGACGTATTGCCGCTCAACAGCCATGTCGCCGATGAGCCGACCAATCGGCGCATCAGTATTCTCGTGTTGAACAAGGCCGCGGAACTGGCGTTCTTCCACGATGGAGGGCGAACCACGATCGACGAAACCTCGCCGGCGAGTGCTGCCGTTCCCGAGGTGATCGGACGCTTGCGGCCGGTGAGCGGCTCGCGCGGCACGCCTTAGGATCTCAAGATGGCGCAAGCGTCGGCAGCGCAGTGTCGCTTGATGTCCTTCGTCGAGGCATGAGGCGCCGGTGGTTCACTGCGCAAGCTGCCAGCGCAAAACAGGATGCGTCGCTCCCACCGGCATCGCCCATACGCCGGTCGAGTTGAAGCCATACGACACGAACGACGACGGCGTCGCCATCTGAGCGCTGGAGAGCCCGTTCGCAGCCGGAACTCCCGTGCCGTAGACGACGCCCACGGCCGCGCTCGTCGTGTCCTTGTTCCAGTACACGTCGTTCGCGATCGAGCCTGAGTTGCTGCGCGCGATCCCGATCGGCTCGTAGAACGGCTGCGTGACCGCGCCCGTCGCGAACGACTGGCTGATCGCCCCGAGGTTGGTGACGACCAGCGCCGCGCCGCCGCACGGCGTGCCAATGGCGCCGCGGCAGTGGCCAAGGAGCGTCGTCGGACCCGTGGCATACGATTGGCTGATCGACCCGCTGTTGTAGCCGACGAGGCCGCCCGCGCCTGCATTGACATAACCCGACGACAACATCGCCCCGCTGGCGTACGACTGGACAATCGCGCCGGAATTTGCGCCGGCAAGGCCTCCCAGCGTGCCGCCCGTGGTGGCCGTGACGCTGCTCGACGAGCGCAGCACGGTGCCGGAGTTGCCGCCGACGAGTCCACCGGTGATCGTGAAATCGATGCTCGAAGAATCGCTGCTCGCCAGGTTGCCCGATGTGTCGACGCGCACGACCGTCCCCTCGTTCATGCCCGCCAGCATCCCTACGTAACCGTACACGTTGGCGCCCAGTCTTCCGCTGCCGTTCACGCTCAGGTTGCGCACCACCGCTGCGTTGCCGATCACGCCGAACAGGCCCATCAACTGCGGGTCGTTCGGGTCAATGGGCAGCCATGGTTCTAGCGTCAGCGAACTGATTGATTTTCCCTGCCCGTCGAACTGGCCGGAAAACGGCGTCCCGGCGTTGCCGATCGGAACATACGAGCCGTCGCTCGTCGATCCAGCGTCGATGTTCCTCCCGAGCGCGTAGTTTCCGGCGAGATCGCTGGCGACGTTCTTCAGGTCGGTCATCGAATTGACGAGCTTGTAGGCGGTGATTTGCGTCATGAGCCCGCTGTATGCAGGCGGTGTCCACGCCGCATTTTTCATTTGCGTGCCGGCGGTGTAGGCGCCGTTCATGTCGTAAAAGGCGCCAACGGCACCCGTGCTGGCCGACCAGTCGATGACGCCGTGGTTGGCGATGCCCGCGCCGTTGTCGATGCCCGAAGCGTCCGCGCGCAAGCTCAGGTTGCCCGCGCCCTGGTTCGCGATCGTCGCGCCGGTTGCGATGGAGACATGGCGGTAGGCCGCGAGCGTGAGGGAAGCCGGACCGTGCCAGCGCATATCAGCGCCGACGTTCACGTCGCCGCTCGCGCCGTCGGCGCCCGTCGTGGTGACGTCGACCGAGGTGCCCGCGTTCAGGCTGCGCTGCAACGAACGCGCGGCGGCGTCATCGATCGTGAAAGCCGGGGTTGAGAGATGCCAATTCCCCGCCTTGATCGCCGCCTGTTTGCCGAACGCGAGCTTCGCCGCGTCCGTCTCGACCGTTCCGCCTCCGCCGTCTGCGTTGGTTGCCGCGATTGTGCCGGACTGCCCGACCAGACCGCCGTCCGCGACGAGCCAGACGTGACCGTCGCGACTAGCGGTGCCGCTCGCGCGAATGCGGGTGCCGCGGCCCGCGAGCGCGTAGACGTTCCCATCGGCGGCTTGCAGGCTGATCTGCGCGGCTTTGATACGCCCCTGATTGACGACGTCGCCCTGACTGCCCGTTTCCACGAACACCTGCATGCTGCTCGCGCAATCCTGCAGCAGCACCTGTTCGCCTGCGGCCATCTCCACCGTGCCGTTGGGCGCTCTGACGCTGCCGGCATTGACGACTGTGCGTCGCGCGATCAGGAACACATCGCCGCCGCTGGAGCTGATTCTGCCCAGGTTGATCACGCTCGCATTCGACTTGCCCGACAGCGTCAAAGCATCACCGCCATTCGCGAAAGCGTCGTTGCGCAGATCGAGCGTGGTCGCGACGAACCGTCCGCCTGTGCTGATGACGCCCGACGGCCCCACGACGATCCCTTGCGGATTGATCAGATACACGCTGCCTGTCGCATTCAGGCGGCCGAGAATCGCCGAAGGCGAGCCGGCCGTCACACGATTGAGCGTCGCGCCGGAGCCATTGTCGAACATGACGGTGCTGCCCTTGCCGATCGAGAAGCTGTTCCAGTCGATCACTGCGCGAGTCGAGCCGGGTTGCGTGACGAGCAAGACGGTGCCGTTGCCGGTCAACGTCCCGGCTCCAGCGACAAAATGGCCGCCTTGCGGCAGGACGCCAGCGGCGAACGCACGCTGCGCGAAGGGCAATCCGGCAAGCGCAATAGTGATGAGAAGCGCGATGCGCCGCATCGGCCGAATGGCAAACGGAGGTCTCATAGACCCTCCTTCCGCGTGAGGGCGGAACAGTCGCCACGACCCGCAAGGCCGACCGGGGTCGCGTGAATCGCGGCGTGCAGAGAATCAGAATAGCAGGCGCCGTCGCAACGGCCGCGACGTCGGCGGTGAAAACCTCATGGATTCGCGCCTTTTTGTAGGACATGTGCGACTGCGCCGCGAGTGAGCGAAGGCCGCAACCTATGGGCGGATCGCAGGCACGCGGCACGCGCCACCTCGCAAATCAGCTGCCGATCGAGACATACAGCAGCACCATGGGCGCTTTCGATCCACCCGGCGTCGGCGCGCGCAGCGGCACGCCGTACGTGCAGCGAAAGTCGACGAACCGCGACCACTGGAAGCGCAGGCCCGCGCCGACGCTGGAGAGCGTGCCGCTACTGGTTTCCGCACGCTGATCGATGCGATTCCACACGTGCCCGGCATCGAAGAAAACGAAAGCCTGAACGATCGCGCTGCTCGTGCCGAACGGCAGTCCGGGCGCGCGCAATTCGGTCTGTACGTTCCAGCCGCGATCGCCGAGCGCGACGTACGGCGTGTACCCGCGCACGCTGGACTCTCCGCCGAGGCCCATTTCCTCGCTGGACAACAGGGTGTTCGGCGTCCACTGGAACGCGCCGCTTGCGCTCAACGTAAAACCGGCGCCGAGCGCGAACGTGCGCAGCGCCGCCAGTTGCAGATACATGTAGCGCGCGGTTGCGCCTTGCCGCGCAGCGTTGAACGCGGCGTCGTCGTTCTCGCTTGCCAGTCCGCCCGGACTGCCGACGAGCGTCGCCGATGCGTGCGCGCTGCCCGCATCGGTCGGCTTGCTGATGTCGTAAGTCACCAGGAACTGATGGATGTGGGTGTTCGAGTTGAACACCTGAAAGCCGCCGAATTCCAGATCGTTGTTGCTGCGCTTGAAGTCGTAGCCGAACTGGATCTGCTGCGCCATATCAATCGTGCCAGGCAAACGCCAATCGTAGCGCGCGCTCATCTGCGCGGAGATGCCGGTCTGTCCATAACTGTCGGGCAGTCGCGGCGTGCTTTGCGCATAGACCCCGAACAGTTCGATGCTGTCGCCCCACGGCAGTGGTGCGACGTAGTTCAGCGCATGCGCCATGAAGCGCGCGCGGTTCGGCCGCCCTTCGATATCCGGATTGCCGCTGAAGAAATCGTTGCTGGCGGTGAATTGATAGGCGATCTGCTGATCGAGTCCGAACAGGTTGCCATACCCGACGCCCGCGAAGAAGCGGTCGCGGCCGAGTTCGGGCACGCCGGCATTGTCGTAACCCGCGTTCACGCGCAGCGGCAGGCGATCTTCGGTCTGCAGGATGACATCGGTCGAGTTCGCCGCATCGCCGGGTGTAAAGATCGCGTCCACGCGCCGGTACGGGTTCGCGTTGAGCACGGCAAGCCCTGCCGACACGGCCGATTGCAGGATCGCCCCGCCGGGTTCGAGCGGCATTTCGCGCTCGAGCAGCGCATCGGAAAAGTAGCGGTTGCCGCGAGCGCGAACCTGGCCCAGCCGGAATTCGGCGACCGCGATATGCACGATGCCCGAGCTCACGTCCTGCTCGGGCACGTAGACATCCACGAGCGGTTTACCCGCCGCGCGATAGTGCTCGACAACCGCGCGGCGGATCTCGGCAAGACGGGCGAAGCTCAGCGGCCTGTCGAGGTCCACGTCGAAGGTCTCGAGAAATGAGGCGTCGAGGACCGGCAGATCGATGGCCGCGATGCGCTGCGGCGCAGACGCGGGCGCAGGCGACCCCGCTGCCGCATTGGTTCCAGCAGGCTCGAAGACCAGTCCTTCGAGCCTGGCAACGGCGATCTGCGCGGACTGCGCGCCGGCTTCCGGAGTCTGCGGGGGCGGCGCGCTGCGCGGCGTCGGCGGGGCCGGCTGCGGCGCGAGATCCCGCCACGCCTGCGCCGACGCCGGCGAGCACCGAACGGCGGCCGCGACGCCTAGCGCCATCAGCGTGAGATGCAAAGGCCCGAGCGCGCGTCGCGAGACGCGCGCCGGTCCGGCGCCGGACGGCCCGAACCGGCTAGTGCGCAAGCTGCCAGCGCAGCACGGGGTGGGTCGCGCCGATCGGCATCGCCCATACGCCGTTCGGACCCATGTCGTAACCGGCGAAGCTGGCAGGGGCGCTCATCTGCGCGGTGGTGAGCCCGTTCGACGGCGGCAGCGTTCCGCCGCTCAGGGCCTGGCCCGTCGTTTCCTTGTTCCAGTACACGTCTGGCGCGAGCGTGCCGGAGCCGAAGGCGATCACACCGTGCGTCGGCATCAGGCGTGTCTGAACCGCGCCGGTGGCGAACGACTGGCTGATCGTCCCATCGTTGATGCCAACCAGCCCGCCGCCGAATCCGGTCGAATAGGTCGGACTGACGCTTCCCGTCGCATACGACTGCGTGATCGATCCCAGGTTGTAGCCTGCAAGCCCGCCGTTCGCGTTGGAGCCCGATACGGAAGCACTGCTCCACGAGCGCTCGATTGTGTTCTCGTTGCGCCCCACGAGGCCGCCGAACGTGGTGCCTTCCTGGGTCGGTTCCGAGGCCACGCCCGTGGTATGCGCGGCTGTGATCAAGCCCTGGTTCAGGCCGGCCAGGATGCCGCTGCCGAGAAAGCTCGTGCCGACCGATCCGTTCTCCACGCCCACGTCGCGCAGCACGCCCGCCGGTCCGACCACACCGAACAACCCCGCCGAGTAGTCGCGACTGAAATCGGCGATCCGCACGTTGGCGTTGAGCACGCTATGCCACATTCCGTCGAACTGGCCCGTGAACGGCGTCGTGTGGTTGCCGATCGGCGTGAGCGCGACGCCCGCCGCATCGACGTCCTTGCCGAGCGCGTAGTTGCCCGCGGGATCCTGCGCCATGTTTTCGAGGTCGGCGACGTTGTTGATGAGCTTGTACGCGGTGATCTGCGTGATCTGGCCGCTGCCCGGCGCGCTGGTCCACGCGGCGTTGGCAAGCAACGTACCCGCGCCGTAGGTGCCGTTCATGTCGGAGAGCGCATCGACGATCCCGGTGCTGCGCGACCAGTCGATGACGCCGTGGTTGACGACTGCGCCGCCGTTATCGAGGCTCGCCGCATCCGCTCGCAAAGTCAGGTTGCCGCTGCCCCGATTGCCGATGGTCGCGCCCGGGCCGACCGTCAGCGTGCGATACGCGGCAAGCGTCAGCGACGCGCCGCCTTGCCAGGTGATCCCCGAATTCACGTTGAGTTCGCCGCTGTTGCCGTTCGTGCCCGTCGTTTGCACCTCGACTGACGTACCTCTGCCGAGGCTCGTGGAAAGGGCGCGTGCCGCGCTCTCGTCGACCGTGAAGCCCGCTGTCGACAGGTTCCATTGCGTGGCCTTCACCCATGCGCCGCCAGCGGGGAAGGTGACGGTGTCCGCACTCATGTCGACCGTGCCGCCGGCCGCCTCGATCGCGCCGCCGGGCCGTACCTCGCCATGGCCGGCAACCAGCCAGACGTGGCCGTCGCGCGTGGTTGTGCCGGTCGCACGAATGACTTCGTGATTGCCGGCGAGCGCGTAGATGTTGCCGTCCATCGCTTGCAGGTTGACCTGAGCGGCCCGAATCACGCCGTTGTTCTGCAGCGTGCCGCCCGTGCCCGCCTGCACGAACACCTGCTTGCCCGACGAAGAATCCTGCAGCAACACCTGCTGCGCGACGGCCAGTTCTGCCGTGCCGTTCGGCGCGCTGACGGTGCCGCTGTTGATCACCGCGCTGCGCGCGATGAGAAAGACGTCGCCGCCGCCGGACGCGATCTTGCCGAGATTGACAATGCCCGCATCGGCGTATCCCGAGAATGTCAGCGGTCCGCCGTTCATGAAGGCGGCGCCGTCCACGTCAAGCGTCGAGGCGACAAAGCGTCCGTTGGTGGAGATCACGCCCTTCGGTCCGACAAGGACGCCTTGCGGATTGATCAGGTAGACGCTGCCGCTTGCGGTGAGCGTGCCGAGAATCGCTGACGGCGAGCCGCCCGTCACGCGATTGAGCGTGGCGCCCCCGGCGTTCGCGAATACGACATGGTTTTTGCCGCCGATCGAAAAGCTGTCCCAGTTGATCACGCCGCGGCTGGAGGTCTGGTTGATCGTCAAGGTGGCGCCGCTGCCGCCGATCGATCCGGTTCCACCGGCGAAGTGGCCGCCGGCCGGCAGCACGCCCGCGGCTCGCGCAGGCTGCGGGGTGACGCAGCACAGGACGGCGGCGGCAACGGGGAGCAACGCGGTGAGCGCGTTGCGGCGACATACAGGTCCAGCATCTGATACCGGCGGAACATGGTTCATCACGTCTCCTTGTCGCCTGTGGATCGTGTCGCTTGCCGCGCTGGACGTGCAAAGGGCGGGTTTTCAGCTTCCCGCTCGCGTCAATCCAACCGGCTGCACGTCCACCGGATTATCTACGACGAAGGGGGCCATCGCAGCCAGTGGTGCGGATCCAGCAACGACGTTTTCGGCCTAAACATCTGCACAATAGGACAGGCATCGGCCTCCTTGCCGGACCCTTCGGGAAAGCCCGCGGCCGGTCTGCGATCAAGGGCGTCGTGATTCGCGGGACGCAGCGCGGCACGGGCAGAGCCGATGTCGATACAGTCTTTCATATCGCTGCAAGCATAAAGTTGTCCGCAAGATTGTCGATAGCAGGAGAGAGAGAGCATGCCGCCCGCGCCGATCCGGCGCGCGGCAAGAAAAGCAGTCGCAAGAGACTGCTACGAAACAAGAGAGAGGGCCGATGACTGGTATCTATAACCCGCTGCTGGTCTGGCTGTCGCTGGTGGTGGCATTTCTCGCGTCCTATACGGCCGTAGAGCTGTCCGCCGGCCTGAATGCGCTCGCGAGCGCCAAACGGCGGCCGCTCTGGCTCGGCGGCGGCGCTCTGTCGATGGGCCTCGGCATCTGGTCGATGCACTTCATCGGCATGCTCGCCTTCACGCTGCCGGTGGAGATCGGCTACGACCTCGCCATCACCGCCGCGTCGCTGGTTCTCGCAATCGGCGTGTCGCTGATCGCGCTGGCCACCGCGAGCCGTGGCGCGCTGTCGCTGCGGCGTCTTTGCGCCGCCGGGACGATCATGGGCGTCGGCGTGGCCGCCATGCACTTCGCCGGCATGCAGGCGATGCAGATGTCGCCGCCCATCGAATACATGCCGTGGCGAGTTGTGCTTTCGGTGGCCGTGGCCATTGCCGCGTCGATCGTCGCGCTCTGGCTCGCGTTCACGCTGAGCGCGGCGGGCGTGCAGAACCGCGTGATCAAGCGGCTCGGCGCGGCCTTCATCATGGCGCTCGCGATCACCGGCATGCACTACTTCGGCATGAGCGCGGCCAACTTCTCCGCCGGCAGCCTTTGCCTGTCCGGCGATAAGCTCGACGCAAAATGGCTCGCACTGATCGTCAGCGCGACGTCGTTCATCGTGCTGGTCGGCACGCTCGCCTTGCTCGGCTTCCACACGGGCAGCCTGTTCGTGTCGCTGAAGCGCGCGAACCGGCAACTACACTATCTCGGGACGCACGACGCGCTGACCAATCTGCCGAACCGCCAGCAACTTTCGCTGCGCATCGCACGGGCGGTCGCCGAATGCGCACGCGGTGAAGCATCGTTCGCCGTGCTGTTCATCGACCTCGACGGCTTCAAGGCAATCAACGACTCGCTCGGCCACGGCGTCGGCGACGACCTGTTGCAGGTGTGTGCCGAGCGTTTGCGCCAGGACCTGCGTCGGACAGACATGGTCGCGCGGCTCGGCGGGGACGAATTCGTGATCGTGGCCGAGGCGTCCTCCGCCGAGGCCACCGCCGCTGGCGTGCTGCGGCGCTTGAGCGAGGAGATCGTCGTCGACGGCTTGCCGCTGCGCGTGAGCGCGAGCATCGGCATCGCCTTCCATCCTCGCGACGGCGGCAATACCGACGAACTGCTGCATTGCGCGGACGCCGCGATGTACGCCGCCAAACAAAGCGGGCGCAACACGTTCTGCGTGTTCGAGCCGCACATGAACCAGACCGCGCTCAAGTCGCTGATCCTGCAACGCGACCTGCACCGCGCGTTGAGCGACGGTGAACTCAGCGTGTCGTTCCAGCCGAAGTTCCGCGTCCCATCACAATCGGTGACGGGTGTCGAAGCGCTGATCCGCTGGCACCATCCCGAACTCGGCGAGATTGCTCCGCTCGAATTCATCCCGCTCGCGGAGCGCTCCGGCCTGATCGTCGACATTGGCGACTGGGTGCTGCGTGAGGTTTGCCGCAATATCGTGCTATGGGACGCGCAAGGGCTGCCTGCGATTTCCGTCGCGGTGAATCTTTCGCCGATCCAGTTCAACGTGCCGGACCTGGTGGCGCGCATCGATGCGCTGCTTCGCGCGGCCGGCGTCGATCCGTGCCGCCTGATGTTCGAGATCACGGAAACAGCAGCCATGCAGAACGTCGAGAAGGCGAGCCGCATGATCGAAACGTTACAGTCGCACGGCTACACCGTCGCTGTCGACGATTTTGGCACCGGCTATTCGAGCCTCGGCTATCTGCAGCGCTTCAGGTTCGACCAGATCAAGATCGACGGCTCGTTCATGCGCGACCTTGACGCTGGCGGCGAGCGCGGCGGCGCGTTGCTGTCGGCTGTCGTGGCGCTCGCGCGCGCGTTGCGCATCGAGGTCGTCGCGGAAGGTGTCGAGACGGAGTCGCAATTTCACGCGCTCAGCGAACTGGCCTGCGATCAGGTGCAGGGCTTCCTGTTGAGCCGGCCGCTGCCGGCCTCGGAGTTTCTGACATTCCTGCGTGGTTCGGCGGACCGGATCGTGGCCGCCGGCAATGCCTGCGCTGCGCCAGCGGTATGAGATGCGCGGCGCCTGAGCACGCAGCACACCGTCAATTTCCACCCGGTATTTCTAGAATGGCTTCGGGCGATGCGGCCGCGCCGGGTCGGTTTTCCAACACCGCTGCAAAGCGTGTATAAAATCGCACGCATGCGCCCTGCCCCTCATCAGCAGCGGGAGCCCGAGCTTCCGCTGCATACGCCCAGCGTTTCGTCGGTGACGTTGGCCGCGGTGATCGCCGCGATCAGCTGGATCGCCCTCGTCGCGCAAGCCAATGTCACGATCGACCGCACGCTCGCCCGCGGGCTGACCGTGTTCGACGGCCTCGCCCGCATGAGCAGCTACCTCACCAATCTGACGGTGCTCGCGTGCGCGATCTGCTTCACCTGCGTGGCGTTGCGCCAGCATCGCTCGCCGCTCGCGCGCTTTTTCCGGCAGCCCACCGTCGTGACGGCGGTGGTCGTGTACATGGTTTTCGTCGGGATTGCATATAACCTGCTGTTGCGCGGCTGGTGGTCGCCCGCCCCGCTCAGACGGCTGCTCACCGAATCGCTGCACAGTGTGCTGCCGATGCTCACCGCGCTCTACTGGGTGCTGTTCGTGCCGCGTTTTCATTTACGGTGGCGCCACTGTCTGTTGTGGCTGATCTATCCGCTCACGTATCTGGGCGTCACGTTCTGGCGCGGCAGTCTCTCGGACTTCTATCCCTACCCGTTCATCGACGTCGACGAACTCGGCATCAGGCATGTGATGGTCAACGCCGCGCTGCTGTTCGGCGGCTTTCTGATGTTGATGGCGGTGTTCGTCGGCATCAATTCCCGGCGGCGCCGCTGACGCCTCATTTCCGCTGCCCCCAATTCAGTTGCGGTGCGGGCGCGCTTTTTGCGCGCTGTTTGCTGGACGTAAGCTGCCTCCGGCGCGGGGCGGCCTACGCGACCCTTGTGTGTGACGGCGTTGCAATTGCAGCGCGTTCGCACGTAAATATGACAACGGGAGCACATTCGTATGGACACCAATTCAGCGGAAGGCGCAGTCAAGGAAGTGGCGGGTAAGGTTCAGGGCGCGGTCGGCGACGTGATCGGCGATACCAGTACGGAACTGGCCGGCAAGGCGAAGGAACTCAGCGGCAAGGCGCAGCAACTTTGCGCGAGCACGACGAGTCTGGTGCGCGACACGACGGCCGAAAGCCCCTTTACCACCATTGCGGTGGTCGCGCTCGCGGGCTTTGTTGCCGGTGCGATCTGGTCGCATGGCGCGGGGAATCGCGACTATCGCCGGTAGTCGATAAGTACGGCCGGACTGGCGGGTCGGCGATCTCCCTGTAAGGAGATCGCCTGATCCGTGTGGGCGCGTTGCTTTGAATCGCCCCCTTTGAAGCGTATCGATGAGTCGCTTGCGCGGCGTCGCGCGCGATGGTCGCGAGCGTTGTCGCGTGGCTGGGTGCGTGGGTCCGTGTGGCCTCTGAACTACTTGCCCCCCGTCACGCCCCGCCCTTCTTCTTGCGACCGCTACCCATGTCCAGTTCCACCCAGGTCGGTGCGTGATCGCTTGCGTGCGGTTCGCCGCGCACCCAGCGGTCGACGCCCGCATCGCGCAAGCGCGGGGCAAGATCCGCGCTCAACAACAGGTGGTCGATTCGCAAGCCCGAGTTGGTATCCCAATGGCGGCGAAAATAATCCCAGAACGTGTAGACCCGCTCGTCGCCGAAGTGTGTGCGTAGCGCGTCGGTCCAGCCTTGCGCGAGCAGCCGCCGATAACGTTCGCGGCTTTCCGGTTGCAACAGCGCGTCCTTTAGCCATGAACGGGGGTTGTAGATGTCCTCGTCTGTGGGCACGACGTTGAAGTCGCCCGCCAGCACCACCGGATGGCCGCTCTTGAACAGCTTCGCTGCATGCGTGATGAAGTGATCGAACCACGCGAGCTTGTAGTCGAACTTGGGGCCCGGTTGCGGATTGCCGTTCGGCAGATAGAGGCAAGCCACCAGTACGCCGCCAGCCGCCGCCTCCAGATAACGGCTGTGGGTGTCGTCCTCGAAGCCGGGCAGGCCGCGGCGGTGCTCGAGCGGCGCATCGCCCTTCGACAGAATCGCCACGCCGTTCCATGCGCTCTGTCCTTGCCAGATCGCACCGTAGCCCGCGTCGCGCAATTGCTCGACGGGAAACGCGCTGTCGACCGCCTTGAGTTCCTGCAGACACACGATGTCCGGGGCTTCACGCTCCAGCCATTGCAGCAGTGCAGGCAATCGCGAACGGATACCGTTGATGTTGAACGTCGCAATTCGAAGTTTCGCCACGGCGGGTTCTCCCTGGGCCGGTCCTTCCTGTCACGCGCTCCGTTCTGCCGCGACGTCGCACCATTCGATCGCCCATGACCTCGCGCATGCAATGGCATCGGCTTCGCTGGCGAAGGAATCGATGTCGCCGGAATCATGCGACTGCACGTGCTCGTTTTTTTGCGGCACACGCGTAATTTTCGCTCTCGCGTAGTAGGCGCCGTCTTCCGCATGGCGTGCGCGGCAATCGATATGGAAATGCCTGTAGTCGAACTGCATAAACGCTCCTGTCGACCAGAGTTAGCGCTTTAGCGCTTACTCTGGTCCCATGCACCCGTGCGGTCGACCAGAGTTAGCGCTTTAGCGCTTACTCTGGTCCCATCGCTGTGAATGAACTCCATCTGTTCACCGGTAGCATCGGCTGTACCTGGCCGGATGCAATAAGCGAAGCCGCGCGCAACGCCATCGCACCGGGAACAGGCACCCCTCAATTCGGCACGTTCACCGCTCCGCCCGCCGCCGTGATCGCATTGCTTCCCGGGCTCACCGCAATCGCGGGCAAATTCGCCGCGCTCAGTGGGGGCGCCGCACCCGCCACGCCACCACGCGGTACCGTGTGAATGACCTGCGAGGGCGGCAACGCCGTGCCGCTCTTCAGATGACTCCACATGAGATTGAGCGCCTGCAGGTTGTAGTAGTGCAGCGGCACGAAGCGCGAATCGAAACCGGCCACGCTGAGAAACGCGTCGAAGTGCTGAGCGTTCGTCACTTCGTAGAACGACAGCTTGCTCGCGCCGCCCTCGATCAACTGGTTCATCCCCACGTACGGCCGCGACGCGTGATTGATCGGCACCAGCGCGTCCGCGCGGCCCTGCACGATGATCGTCGGCTTGCCGTGCAGATTCGCATTCACGCGAACGGCGTCGACACTGCCGGTCAGCGCGCCGCTGGTCCACAGAGCACGCAGACACGCGGCTCCCGCGTAGCTCGCATCGGCGGTCGCCAGTCGATGATCGGCCGCGCCGGATGCGCCCGCGTTATAGACGAGATTGATGCCATTGGTCGGCGGCACGCCGTTGCCGTTGCCGAACACCGTGAGCATGGGCGAGACCGCCGGCGTGACACCCGCAGCCCCGGCCGCGCTGGTCGTGCCGAAGCTGAAGTTGCAGAGGTTGTCTGCGACACTGGCGCGCGCGTACGCATTCGCATAGGTCACGGCGACGGCGGGCACGGCTTGCGAATCCCACATCGGCGCGTGCAGCAGATCCGAGTCGGTCTCGTAGCCGTTCTGATGCAGCAGCGCGAGCGCGTTCACCGCTTGGGTCGTCACATCCGTCCCCGCGATGATCCCAGCGACCGCGAGCGATGCACAGCGTGCGGTGCGGATCGCCGTGGTGGTCGTGGCCGGCAACGTGGTCAGATACGGCGCGCCGGCGGCGGCGGGCGCGAGCGCGGCGCACGGCTGCAACAGGTTGGCGAGCGTCATGTAGTCGGCAAGCGGCTTGCCGACCGCGCCGACCGGCACGCCGCCCTGCGCCACCGACACTTGCGTGCCAACCCGCAAATTGATCTGCGGCTCGCCGACCACCACCGCCGTGATCAAGCCGGACGTGTCCTGCTCCGCCGCCGCGAGCGCCGCGCCGCCGCCATTGCTCACCGACGCCGCGATCGTCGTGATGCTGCCGCTCGCATAACGCACCGTGCGGGTCGAGCCGTTCAGCGCGCCGTACGAATCGTTGAGCGCCCAATATGCGAACTGGATCGCCTGCAAGGTATTCTTGCCCCAGTCCTGCTCCGGATTCTGCTGCGAGTGCGCGTGCTTGAACGCGTAGCGATTCGGGAACTGCGTGTTGAACGACGCGAGCGCATTGCCGCTCAGGTTCGCGGTGAAGAGACTCGCTTTGCCGGCGGCCGACGCATCCTGCAACGTGCCGTCGATCAAGGTGACGCGATCGGTCGACAGTTCGTGCGCGCCGTTGCCGCTGCCCTTGTCGGTGTATGCGACCGCGCAGCCGCGCTTGAGGCCCCACTCGCCGGCCGCGGAAATCGCGCCGTACACGCCGCGCGAACCCGACGAGGTTGCCGTGACGATGCACGGCTGATCCGGATTGAAGCTCGCCGGAATCTGCACCAGCATGCTGACGTTCTGCGCGCCGCTGCCGTCGTCGGCGAAGGCGAGGTACTCCTTGCCCGCGATCTTGCCTTCGCCCAGCGTATCGTTGCCGTTCAGGTCGACATTGGGTCCCCAGAAGCGTCCATAGCCGCCGTTCGCGCTCATGTCGACGAGCGCGCGATAGTTCGACCAGATCGCCACACGCCGCAACTCGGCGGCCATGGGTTGCGCGGAGTTCGCCATGGCCGGCGCGGTGGCCAGCGCGAGGCCGCTCTTACCCAGACCCGCAGTAAGCAGATCGTCGGTGTTGCCGTCATAGGACTGGGTGGTCACCGCGCTTTTGATGAAACCGGGCAACACGTTGGCTGGCGGTGAAGGTGGAGCGGTATCGTCATCGTCGCTATGGCAGGCAGTCAGCGCGATTGCCGCCATCATCACGACAGCCAGGGTACGCATAGGCGATGCAACGCGTGAAGCATGACGCGAAGCCGGCCAGACTCTAATCGTTGAAGTCATCTTTGCTGTCTCCGTTATTTTCTAATACCGTTGTAGTTGCAACGGCACCGAAGTTGCTGCGTCAACTTCGTTGGAACGCGACGCTTCGGATACCGATGCATCGCTAGCCTGCATTGACCTTTCAACGGAGTCAACAGAACGTCATGTCCACGCATAACGAATGTCAGGATTCAGGCGCTTCAGACGCCACCCCACAGCAACCCGCACGCCGCCGTTTTCTGCAGTCGGCCGCCGCTGCGGCGACGGTCGGCGCGGCGCCGCATCTGCGCGCACAAACCCAAACGCCGGCCGCGCCGCCGGCTCAACTCAACCAGGCCGTGCCGCCGCGCCCGGTCACGCTGACCGTGAACGGCCGCGCCTATACGCTGCAACTCGAACCGCGCGTCACCCTGCTCGACGCGCTGCGCGAATACGCAGACCTGATGGGCACGAAAAAAGGCTGTGACAGGGGTCAGTGCGGCGCCTGCACGGTGCTCGTCGAGGGCCGCCGCATCAATTCGTGTCTGACGCTCGCCGTGATGCACGAAGGCGAAAACATTACCACCGTGGAAGGACTCGCGGCCAACGGCGCATTGAGTCCGATGCAGCGCGCGTTCATCGAACACGATGCGTTCCAGTGCGGCTACTGTACACCGGGGCAGTTGTGTTCCGCGACGGCGCTGCTGAACGAATTTCGCAACGGCACGGCGAGCACCGTGACCGCCGACGTTCGCGGCCGTCCCGCCCAACTGTCCGAGGAAGAAATCCGCGAACGGATGAGCGGCAACATCTGCCGCTGCGGCGCCTACGCGAACATCGTGGCCGCAGTGCGTGCAGTGCATGAAGGCGGCGGCTCGACCGGCGCCCCCCAACCCGGCAACGCCTGACGGAGCGACCAGCATGGATGCGATCTCTTACGAACGCGCCGGCGACGTCGCCAGCGCAGTGCGCGCGGTTCAGCAACCGGGCGCGGTCTTCATCGGCGGCGGCACGAATCTGCTCGATCTGATGAAGGGCGGTGTGGCGAGGCCGATGCGGCTCATCGACATCACGCATATCAGCGGACTCGACACGGTAACGACGCT
>NZ_NPIH01000082.1 GCF_012275575.1 Paraburkholderia sp. SG-MS1
GGCATACGAGATGAAGATGGTCTCGATCGTCGTGCTGCTCACGCCGCTGCTGGTGCTGGTGGGCACGTCGATCGCGGTGTTGAGCAGCGCGGGCACGGCCGGCATTTTCAACCCCGGCGCGCACGGCTTCTCCGAAATCCTTTACGCGTTCAGCTCGGCGTCGAACAACAACGGCAGCGCGTTCGCCGGCCTCTCTGTGAACACGCCGTTCTACAACTGGCTCACCGCCATCGCGATGTGGTTCGGCCGCTTCGGCACGATCGTCCCGGTGCTTGCGATCGCCGGCTCGCTTGCCGCGAAGAAGCGCATCGGCGTGACCGGCGGCACGCTGCCGACGCACGGCCCGCTGTTCGTCGTGCTGCTGCTCGGCACGGTGCTGCTGGTCGGCGCGCTGACTTATGTGCCGGCGCTCGCGCTGGGTCCGGGGGTCGAGCATCTGATGATGATGGGCGCGCATTGAGGCGGCCCATCGACGTGACACGGGCGGCCGACGTTTGACGAGGCACACGTTACGCGATAACGGTATTCGAGGATTCAATGACTGAACATAATGCAACGAGGTCCATGTTCGACCCGGCGCTGCTGCGCCCGGCGATCGTGGACTCCTTCAAAAAACTCACGCCGCGCACGCAATTTCGCAATCCGGTGATGTTCTGCGTGTACGTCGGCAGCATTCTGACGACCATTCTGTGGATCGCCGCGCTCGGCGGCCAGGCCGAGGCGCCCGCGGGCTTCATTCTCGCCGTCACGTTGTGGCTGTGGTTCACCGTGCTGTTCGCGAACTTCGCGGAAGCGCTCGCCGAAGGCCGTTCGAAGGCCCAGGCGGCGTCGCTGCGCAGCGCGAAGAAAGACGTGATGGCCAAGAAGCTCAACGAGCCGCATCCGAAGTCGCCGATCCGCATTCTGACGGCGTCCGATCTGCGTAAGGGCGACGTCGTGCTGGTCGAAACCGGCGACGTGATTCCGGCCGACGGCGAAGTGATCGACGGCGTCGCGTCGGTTGACGAATCGGCGATCACCGGCGAATCCGCGCCGGTGATCCGCGAGTCGGGCGGCGACTTTTCGTCGGTGACGGGCGGCACGCGCGTGCTGTCGGACTGGATCGTCGTGCGCGTCACGGCGAACCCGGGCGAGGCGTTCCTCGATCGCATGATCGCGATGGTCGAAGGCGCGAAACGTCAGAAGACCCCGAACGAAATCGCACTGACTATCCTGCTGGTCGCGCTGACGATCGTGATGCTGCTCGCCACCGCGACGCTGCTGCCGTTCTCGATGTTCTCGGTGCAGGCCGCGCATGTGGGCCACGTGGTGACGATCACCGCGCTGGTCGCGCTGCTGGTGTGTCTGATTCCGACCACCATCGGCGGTTTGTTGTCGGCGATCGGCGTGGCGGGCATGAGCCGCATGATGCAGGCCAACGTGATCGCCACCTCGGGCCGCGCAGTCGAAGCCGCCGGCGACGTCGACGTGCTGCTGCTCGACAAGACCGGCACGATCACGCTCGGCAACCGTCAGGCATCGCAGTTCGTACCGGCGCCGGGCGTGACCGAAGAAGCGCTCGCGGACGCCGCGCAGCTGTCGTCGCTCGCCGATGAAACGCCGGAAGGCCGCAGCATCGTCGTGCTCGCCAAACAGCGCTTCAACATCCGCCAACGCGACATGGCTTCGTTGCATGCGCTGTTCCTCGCGTTCACTGCGCAAACGCGGATGAGCGGCGTCGACCTGTCAGCCAACGGGAGCGGCGGCGCGCCGGGCCGCGAAATCCGCAAGGGCGCGGCCGACGCGGTGAAGCACTACGTCGAAGGCAACGGCGGCCGCTTCCCGAACGAAGTGAGCAACGCAGTGGCCGAGGTTGCGCGGCGCGGCAGCACGCCGCTGGTGGTGGCCGAGAAGCTCGCCGGGCAGAACGCGCGCGTGCTCGGCGTGATCGAGTTGAAGGACGTCGTGAAGGGCGGCATCAAGGAGCGCTTCGCCGAGTTGCGCAAGATGGGTATCAAGACGGTGATGGTGACCGGTGATAACCGGTTGACCGCGGCGGCGATCGCCGCCGAAGCCGGCGTCGACGATTTCCTTGCCGAAGCGACGCCCGAAGCGAAGCTCGCGACGATCCGCGCGCACCAGGCCGAAGGACGGCTGGTCGCGATGACCGGCGACGGCACCAACGACGCCCCGGCGCTTGCGCAGGCCGACGTTGCGGTGGCGATGAACACCGGCACGCAGGCCGCGAAAGAGGCCGGCAACATGGTCGACCTCGATTCGAATCCGACCAAGCTGATCGAGATCGTGGAGATCGGCAAGCAGATGCTGATGACGCGCGGCTCGCTCACCACGTTCTCGATCGCGAACGACGTCGCCAAATACTTCGCAATCATTCCGGCCGCGTTCGCGACCACCTATCCGGCGCTGAACGCGCTGAACGTGATGCACCTGGCCACGCCGGCCTCGGCGATCATGTCGGCGGTGATTTTCAATGCGCTGGTGATCGTGCTGCTAATTCCGCTCGCGCTCAAGGGCGTGCGTTATCGCGCGCTGGGCGCGGCGATCCTGCTGCGGCGCAACCTGCTGGTCTACGGTTTGGGCGGGATCATCGTGCCGTTCATCGGCATCAAGCTGATCGACATGGCGCTGGCCGCGTTCGGCTGGGTCTGAAACGCGGCTGCTTCGAAAGCAAAGGAATACTCATCATGAAAAATCTGTTCCGTCCATTGCTCGTGATCTTCGCGGTGCTCACCGTGTTCACGGGTCTCGCTTACCCTGCGGTGATGACCGCCTTCGGTCAGGCCGCTTTCCACGATCAGGCGAATGGCAGCCTGATCGAACAGAACGGCAAGCTGGTCGGCTCGCAGCTGATCGGCCAGCAGTTCGACGCGCCGCAGTACTTCTGGGGCCGTTTGTCGGCCACCAGCCCGGTGCCGTACAACGCGCAGGGTTCGAGCGGTTCGAACCTCGGACCGACCAACCCGGCGCTGCTCGACGAAGTGAAGGGGCGTCTTGACGCGTTGAAGGCGGCCGGCACGGATATGTCGAACCCGGTGCCGGTCGACCTGGTGACCTCGTCAGGCAGCGGTCTCGATCCGGAGATCAGCCCGGCGGCCGCGGCCTATCAGATCGTGCGCGTCGCGGCCGCGCGCAAGCTCGCGCCGAACGACGTGCGGGCGCTGATCGACCGTTATACGACCGGCCGCCAGTTCGGCATTCTCGGTGAACCGCGCGTGAACGTGCTGAAGCTGAATCTGGCACTCGACGAAATGACACGCGGTTAAAGGCTCGTGCGTACGCGCGCGCTTCGCGGCGAGGCGCCGCGGCTCGAAGGCGGCGTCCACGTGACGCCGCCTTTGCTGTGTTCCTTCGCGGCACCCGGCCGCGCCGCGATTTGCGGGCCGGCGGCGACCGTGCCACCATGCGGGTACCGCCGCTCGCACGATGATGAAAGCCACTGAGCATGAACCGCCCCGATCCTGACGAACTGCTCGACAAGCTGCAGCGCGATGAAGAAAAACGTCTACGCGGCCGGCTGAAGATTTTCTTCGGCGCGTCGGCCGGCGTGGGCAAAACCTACGCGATGCTGCAGGCCGCGCGCCGCCGCCATGACGAAGGCGCGCACGTCGTGGTCGGCATCGTCGAAACGCACGGCCGCGGCGAGACCGCCGCGCTGCTCGACGGCCTCGACGTGCTGCCGCTCGCGCATATCGAGTATCGCGGCCGCAAGCTCGGCGAGTTCGATCTCGACGCCGCGCTCGCGCGCAAGCCGCAACTGATTCTCGTCGACGAACTCGCGCATTCGAACGTGCCAGGCGCGCGCCATCTGAAGCGCTGGCAGGACGTCCACGAACTGCTCGACGCGGGCATCGACGTCTATACGACGGTCAACGTCCAGCACCTCGAAAGTCTGAACGACGTGGTCGGTCAGATCACCGGCATTCGCGTATGGGAGACGGTGCCGGACCGCGTGTTCGATCGCGCCGACGAAGTCACGCTGGTCGACCTGCCCGCCGAGGAACTGCTCGACCGGATGCGCGACGGCAAGGTGTATTTGCCGCAGCAGGCCGAGCGCGCGGTGCGCAACTTCTTTCGCAAGGGCAACCTGATCGCGCTGCGCGAGCTGGCGTTGCGCCGCACCGCGGACCGCGTCGATGCACAGATGCGTGAATATCGCGCGGACCGTTCGATCCAGCGCATCTGGCAGGCGCGCGAGCGCTTGCTGGTGTGCGTGGGGCCGGGCCCTGAAGCGCCCGCGCTGGTGCGCGCGGCGGCGCGTCTCGCCGCCAGCCTGAAGGCCGACTGGCTCGCCGTCTATGTGGAAACGCCGGCCTTGCAACGTCTGCCCGATGCGCGCCGCGAACGCACGTTGAACGCGTTGAAGCTTGCCGCCGAACTCGGCGCCGAAACCGCAACGCTCGCGGGCACCGACGCGGTCACCGCACTGATCGGCTATGCGCAGGCGCGCAATGTGTCGAAGCTGGTGGCGGGCGCATCGTCGCGCACGGGTCCGAGGCGCTGGCTGCGCCGGCCGTTCGGCGAGCGCATCGCCGAGCGGGCGGGCGAGCTCGATCTCACGCTGATTCGCGCGTCGGCGCATCGTGATGGTGGTGAGCCGCGGCGCTTGTTGAATACCACCGCGAACGCATGGCGCGAGGCGCTGAGCGCGGCGCGCGAACGCCGTTCGCCGCCGCGCGCGTATGGGCTCGCGCTGCTGATCTGTGCGGCCGTCACGCTGCTGTCGAGCCAGCTGATCGACCATATCGATCTGGCCAACCTCGTGATGCTGTATCTGCTCGGCGTGATCTTCACGGCGGTGAAGCTGGGGCGCGGGCCGGGCGTCGTGCTGTCGTTCCTGAGCGTGGCCGCGTTCGATTTCTTCTTCGTGCCGCCGCGCATGTCGCTGTCGGTGTCCGATACGCAGTACTTGCTGACCTTCTTCGGCATGCTGCTGACCTCGCTCGTGATCAGCCATCTGACGTCGAGCCTGCGCCGCGAGGCGAGCGTCGCGCGCCGCCGCGAGCAACGCACGGGCGCCATGTACGCGATGGCGCGCGAACTCGCGGCGGCGCTGACCACCGAGCAGATCGTCGCGATTGGCAGCCGGCACGTGAGCGAGGTGTTCGGCGCGCGCGTCGCGATCCTGTTGCCGGATAGCGTCGATCAGGTCAAGCAGAAGATCGAGGATCCCGACACGGCGATCACGCTCGAAGGCGAACTGCTCGACCTCGACGTCGGCCAGTGGGTCTACGATCAGCAGAAGCCGGCCGGTCACGGCACCGACACTTTGCCTGCCGCTGCCGCGCTGTACCTGCCGCTGAAGGCGCCGATGCGCACGCGCGGCGTGCTCGCGGTCGTGCTGCGCGACGAGCGCGAGCTGGACGTGCCCGAGCAGCAACGCATGCTCGACGCGTTTGCCGCGCAGATCGCGCTGGCGCTGGAGCGGGTGCATTACGTCGACATCGCGCGCGATGCGCTCGTCAACATGGAGTCGGAGCGCCTGCGCAACTCGCTGCTCTCCGCGATCTCGCACGATCTGCGCACGCCGTTGACCACCATCGTCGGCTTTTCGTCGATGCTGGCGCAAACACGCAAGACGCCTGCCGACGCAGGTGCGCCACTGCAACCGGCCGACGACCTGGTCGACGCGATTCACGAGGAAGCGCTGCGCATGACCGGCATCGTCACCAATCTGCTCGACATGGCGCGCCTGCAGGCGGGCAGTCTGCAACTGAACCGGCAGTGGACGCTGCTCGAAGAAACGGTGGGCGCGGCGCTGCGTGCGTGCAAACGCGTGCTGGCGGGTCATCCGGTGCAGGTCAGGCTGCCCGCCGATCTGCCGCTGCTCAATCTCGACGCGGTGCTGATGGAGCGGCTCTTCTCGAACCTCTTCGAGAACGCGGCCAAGTACACCGCGCCGGGGACGCCGTTGACGATCGGCGCGCAACGCGTCGACGCGGACGATATGCCGTTCGTGCGCGTCACCGTCGACGACGATGGCCCCGGTCTGCCCGCCGGCATGGAAGCGCGCGTGTTCGAGAAATTCACGCGCGGCGAGAAGGAGTCGGCCAAGCCGGGCATCGGCTTGGGGCTCGCGATCTGCCGCGCGATCGTCGAGGCGCACGGCGGTACAATCGGCGCGCTCAACCGGCTCACAGCGGACGGCCGCGTCGTAGGCGCGCGCTTCTGGTTCGCGCTGCCGGCGCACACGCCGCCCGACGCGCCGGATGCGCTGGAGGAGGAAATGGCGGATGCGCCGCTGCATACCGATCCCGCGGCCGCGCGCCCCACCGATCCACTAGCCGATCACACCGGCGCCGAGCGCGCCGCCGCCCTCAACCCGCTGGCCAAGCCGACCCATGAGTGAGCCGAGCATCACCGTTGTTCTGATTGAAGACGAAAAGCAGATTCGCCGTTTCGTGCGCACCGCGCTGGAAAGCGAGGGCATCGTCGTGCACGACGCCGAAACCGGCAAGCAGGGTCTGGTCGAAGCCGCGACCCGCAAGCCGGATCTGGTGATCGTGGATCTCGGCCTGCCCGACACCGACGGTCTCGATGTGATCCGCGAACTGCGCGGCTGGAGCGAGCTGCCGGTGATCGTGCTGTCGGCGCGCACCCGGGAGAGCGAGAAGGTCGCCGCGCTCGACGCCGGCGCGGACGATTATCTGACCAAGCCCTTCGGCGTGTCCGAGCTGCTCGCGCGCATCCGCGCGCAGATGCGGCGGCGCAATCACGGCGGCGCGAACGAGTCGCCGCAAGTGCGCTTCGGCGCGGTCACGGTCGATCTCGCCTTGCGCCAGGTCACGCGCGACGGCGCCGCGGTCCATCTGACGCCAATCGAATACCGGCTGCTCGCGACGCTCGTGCGCCATGCCGGGCGCGTGCTGACGCACCGGCAGTTGTTGCGCGACGTGTGGGGGCCCTCGCATGTCGAGAGCCATCACTATCTGCGCATCTACATGGCGCATCTGCGCGGCAAGCTGGAGCGCGATCCGGCGCAGCCGGAACATATCGTCACGGAAACCGGCGTCGGATATCGACTGGTGGGCGCGGCGTGAGCCGCCCGCGAAGCGCGCGCACGTCGCTTCGATATACGCTTCGATATAATTACGCTCTGTAAGGACGACCTTACGCTTTTGCTACGAACGGGGACGGCCCCATTTTTTTCATGGAGCTGTCTCAGTGTCCTGGTTTCTTCTGCTGATTGCCGGTTTGCTCGAAGTCGCGTGGGCGGCCGGTCTCAAGACCTCCGACGGTTTCACCCGGTTGTGGCCGTCCGTGTTCACGATCGTGACCGCGCTCGGCAGCTTCGCGCTGCTCGCCGTCGCGATGCGCCAACTGCCGCTCGGCACGGCCTATGCCGTGTGGACCGGGATCGGCGCGGTCGGCGCATTCATCTTCGGCGTCGTGATGATGGGCGAGGCGCTGAGCGTCGCGCGCGTCGCCAGCGCGGCGCTGATCGTCATCGGCCTGATTGGGCTGAAGCTGTCGTCGGGACATTGACGGCCTGGCTGCGAGCTCGCGCGTCGGAGCCGCCGTTGGTCGGTCCCGACCGGCAAAGCCGGGTGAAGCGCGGGAGATTCTGGCCGAGGCTGGGTGAGCGCACCGGCGTCTGCCCCGCGCCACACCGGCGCCGCCGATTATTCGCCACTCTACGTCCTGCGAATTAAGGTGGCTATAATGAAACCGAATCCAACCTGACATTGCCCGCGGCCTCCATGGCGCGGCCGGCTTGGCGCGGGTCTGACGACTTCGGTTTGGGGGCTTCTCCTGTCCCGGCCCGCCGACGCGTCCGGCACGCACAGCGCGCCTGGAGGCGGCCATGCTTGAATCATTATCGCTTGCTGCAGGCCTTTCGTGGGGCAGCGGTCTGCGCCTCTATCTGACGGTTCTGCTCGCCGGCGTGTTCGAGCGCCTCGGTTTCATCCATCTGCCCGATACGCTGTCCGCGCTGTCCTCGCCGTGGGTAATGGGCGCGGCAGCCGTGCTGACGCTCACCGAATTCCTCGCCGACAAGATTCCCGCGTTTGATTCGCTCTGGGACGCGGTCCATACGTTCATCCGCATTCCGGCCGGCGCCGTGCTGGCGGCCGGCGCGCTCGGCCATGCCGATCCGGCGCTGCTGATCGTCGCCGCACTGGCGGGCGGCACGTTGGCGGGCACCGCGCATCTGGCGAAGGCGGGCACGCGCGCGCTGATCAATCTGTCGCCCGAGCCGGTGTCGAATGTGGTCACCTCGACCGCCGAGGACGGCCTCGTGTTCGGCGGCATGCTGCTCGCGCTGTTCGTGCCGCTCCTGTTCCTCGTGTTGATGGTGGGCTTTCTGGCGTTGGCAGGCTGGGCGTTGCCGCGGCTCTGGCGCGGCGTGCAGGGCGGCTTTCGCGGCATGGCCACGCATATGGTGTCGCGTTTTGCCAGGAGCAGGCACGATTGAGCGATACGGTCCGGGGTTCCTTGACGCGCGCTAACCCGACGCCCGCACGCCGGTTCGGCGGCCGCGATCTTCTGCGTCAGGCCATCCGCATGACGGCGCGCGACTGGCGCGCCGGCGAATTGACCATGCTGCTGCTGGCGCTGGTGCTGGCGGTGGCGGCGTTGTCCAGCGTCGGCTTTCTGGCCGACCGTCTGCATCAGGGACTCGAGCGCGACGCGCGGCGCATGATCGCCGCCGATTTCATCGTGCGCGCCGATCATCCCGTTGATCCGCAATTCGCCGCGCAAGCCAAAGTGCTCGGTTTGGACACCGCCAGCACGGCGATCTTCCCCAGCATGATCAATTCGACCGGCGCGTCCGGCGCGCCGCCGGTCTCGCGCCTCGCCGCGATCAAGGCGGTGTCGGCGGGCTATCCGTTGCGCGGTGCGTTGCGGATCGCGGCGGCGCCCGGCGCGCCGGATCATCCCGCGCAGTCGATTCCGGCGCCCGGCACCGTCTGGGTCGATCAGGCATTGCTCGACGCGCTGAAGCTGCATGTGGGCGACACCGTGAAGGTCGGCAATCGCAGCTTCACGATCGGCGCGCTGATCACCCGTGAGCTGGACCGCGGCTTTTCGTTCGTCAACTTCTCGCCGCGTTTGATGTTGCGCGCCGACGAAGTGCAGTCGACCGGCCTCATCACCTTCGGCAGCCGCGTGACTTACCGGCTGCTGGTGGCGGGCGCGGACGCGTCGGTGGCGAAGTTCGCGCAGTTCGCGCACGGCAAGGTGGACGACGGCAAGATGCGCGGCGTCGCGCTCGAATCATTGCAGGACGGCCAGCCGCAGGTGCGCCAGACGCTCGATCGCGCGAGTCACTTCCTCACGCTCGTGTCGCTGCTCACCGCGCTGCTCGCGGCCGTGGCGATTGCGATGGCCGCGCACCGCTACATGCGCCGGCATCTGGACGGCTGCGCGGCGATGCGCTGTCTCGGCGTGAGCCAGGCCGCGCTGCGCGCGCTGTTCACGCTGGAGTTCGTCGGGCTAGGTGTGATCGGCGGCGCGCTTGGTGTTGCGCTCGGATATCTCGGGCATCTCGCGTTGCTGACGTGGCTCGGCAGTCTGATCGACGTCGCGCTGCCGTACCCGAGCGCCTGGCCCGCGCTCCAGGGCATCGCGGCTGGGCTCGTGCTGCTGCTCGGCTTCGCGCTGCCGCCGCTGTTGCCGCTCACGCGCGTGCCGCCGGTGCGCGTGTTGCGCCGTGAGTGGGGCGAAGCAGGACGGACTGCCTGGGCCGCCTATGCGCTCGGCATCGTGCTGTTCGCCGCGCTCCTGATCGTCGCGGCGGGCGAGCTGAAGCTCGGCGGGATCGTCGCGGGCGGGTTTGCCGGCGGACTGCTGGTGTTCGCGTGCATTGCGCGGCTGGCGCTGTGGGGCGCGGCGCGCCTCGTGCGCAGCGAGCGCGTGAACGCGGGAATCGGCTGGCGGTATGCGCTGGCGTCGCTGGAGCGGCGCAGCAGCGCGAGCGCGTTGCAGATCACCGCGCTCGGCATCGGCCTCATGTGCCTGCTGCTGATCGCGATGACGCGCAACGACCTCGTGGAAGGCTGGCGCAAATCGACGCCGCCGGATGCGCCGAACGAATTCATCATCGACATCCAGCCTGACCAGCGCGACGCGGTCACACACTATCTGGACACGCATGGCGTGCCGGGCACGGTGCTCTCGCCGATGGTGCGCGGGCGGCTCACAGCGATCAACGGCAAGCCGGTCAATCCGGATTTGTTCAAGGGCAACGATGCGAAGCGCCTGGTGGACCGCGAATTCAATCTGTCATACACGACCGGGCTGCCCGACGACAACCGCATCGCCGCCGGCACCTGGTACGGCGACACGACGACACCGCAGATCTCGATCGAGCAGGGGCTCGCCAAGCTGATCAACGTGAAGCCCGGCGACGTGCTGCGCTTCGACGTGACCGGCTTGCAGATCGACGCGCCGGTGACGAGCGTGCGCAAGCTCGACTGGGGGTCATTCAAGGTCAACTTCTTCGTGCTGATGCCGCCCGCCGCGTTGCAGGATTTCCCGGCCACCTTCATCACGAGCTTTCATCTGCCGCAGGAAAAGCAGACGACCATCGACGGCCTGATCGGCGCTTATCCAAACCTCACCGCCATCGACACCGGTCCGATCCTCGCGCAGATTCAGCGCGTGTTGCAGCAGGTGATCGGCGCCGTGCAGTTCCTGTTTGCGTTTACGCTGGCGGCGGGCGTGCTGGTGTTGTACGCGGCGCTCGCCGGCACGCGCGACGAGCGTATGCGAGAATCCGCGCTGCTGCGCGCGCTCGGCGCGTCGCATCGCCAGGTGCGCGCGGTGCAGATTGCAGAGTTCGTCGCGGTGGGCGCGCTGGCCGGGGCGATGGCCGCGGTGGGCGCGCAGATCATCGGCTGGGTGTTGGCGACGCGGGTGTTCGAGTTCTATCTGAACTTCAATCCGTGGCTGCTGCCGGCGGGGATCGCCGCAGGCGTCGCCTGTGCCGGTGTCGGCGGCTGGCTGAGCTTGCGGCATGTGTTGGCGCGGCCCGCGTTGCAGTCGCTGCGGGATGCGTGATTTTTTCTTATCCGTTGATGAGCAGGTTATGAGCGATTTGAACGACGAAGTGTCCGCGGCGCAGCCGACGGCCTTCGATCTGGTGGGCGGCGAAGCGCGCGTGCGCGAACTGGTCGACCGGTTTTACGACCTGATGGATCTGGAAGCGGATTTCGCCGGTATTCGGGCTTTGCATCCGGAATCGCTCGACGGTTCGCGCGACAAGTTTTTCTGGTTCCTGTGCGGCTGGCTCGGCGGCCCGGATCACTACATCAGCCGCTTTGGTCATCCGCGTCTGCGCGCAAGGCATTTGCCGTTTGCGATCGCATCGAGCGAGCGGGATCAGTGGCTCAGGTGCATGGCATGGGCGATGGAGGACATCGGCCTCGCCGAACCGCTGCGCGAGCGCCTGCTCGGCTCCTTTTTCGAAACCGCCGACTGGATGCGCAACCGCAATGGCTGACGAATCCGGCGCGACGTCATATTCGACGTCCGCCGACTATCTGGGCCTCGCGCCGCAAGCGCGCGCGGTTCTCGACTGCTGGTTCGATGCGCCGGATGCGTCGCACTTCGGCGAGGAGCACAAACGCTGGTTTTCCCGCGACGAAGCATTCGATGCGATGTTGCGCGAACGCTTTGGTGCTTTGATCGACGCGGCGGCTGATGCATCGAGCGACATGGCAAGCGCCACCTCGCTCGACCATTGGCAGGCCACGCCGCTCGGCGCGTTGGCGCTCATCATCGTGCTGGACCAGTTTTCGCGCAATTGCCACCGCAACACGCGGCGAGCGTTCGCCGCCGATCAGAAGGCACTGCGCATCGCGCAACAGATGATCGCAAGCGGCGCTGATCGCCTGTTGCCGACCGTGCATCATCGCGCGTTCGCCTACCTGCCGTTCGAACACGACGAATCGCTCGCCAGCCAGCGCGAATCGCTGCGTTTGTTCAAACTGCTGGAAGCGGAACCGGGCGGCACGTCGTACTACCGGTTCGCCGTGCGGCATGCGGAAATCATCGAGCGCTTCGGGCGCTTTCCGCATCGCAATGGGGTGCTCGGGCGCTCGTCGACGGAAGAGGAGCGCGCGTTTCTGCGCGAACCCGGCTCGTCGTTCTAAGGCCGCGAACCGCGCCTCGTCAACCGCGCGGCCGGTCGACCTAACGTCGCCGGAACGACTCGCCGGAACGCGCGCGCAACAAAACACGACCCAACCACGGCGCGAGTGTGTGCGCGTCAAGCCACTCAGCGTCCGCCGGAAACGTCGATCAACGCACCGGTCACGTACGAAGCCGCGTCGCTCATCAACCAGACGATCGTTTCAGCGACTTCATCCGCGCTGCCCGGGCGGCCGAGCGGCGTGGTCGCGCCGAGTTGCGCGGCGCGCTCGGGCTTGCCGCCGCTCGCGTGGATCTCGGTGTCGATGAGGCCAGGGCGCACCGCGTTCACGCGCACGCCTCGCGGGCCGAGTTCCTTGGCGAGACCGAGCGTCATCGTGTCGACCGCGCCTTTCGAGCCGGCGTAATCGACGTATTCGTTCGGCGAGCCGAGGCGCGCCGCCGCCGACGAGATATTGACGATCACGCCGCCCGCGCCGCCGCGATCGGTCGACATGCGTCGAGCGGCCTCGCGCGCGCACAGGTATGCGCCGAGCACGTTGACATCGAACATGCGCTTCAGGCGCGCGAGGTCCATGTCGGCGAGCGCGCTCGACGGCGCGACGATTCCCGCGTTGTTGACGAGCGCATCGATCCGGCCGAACTGCTGCTGGAGCGTGTCGAACATCGCGATCACGTCGGCTTCGTTCGCGACGTCGCCTTCGATCGCCGCGGCGCGGCCGCCGGCGCGCTCGACTTCGGCGACGGCGGCCTCCGCAGCGGCCAGATTCCGCGCGTAGTTCACGCCGACGCACCAGCCGCGCGCGCCAAGCAGACGCGCGCTCGCGCGGCCAATGCCGCGACTGCCACCGGTGATCAGAACGGCTTTCGTCATTGCAACCTCATCGTTCGGGTGAGGGCCGCGCGAATGCGCAGCCGGTGGGACGAGCGCCCGGGCGGACGCGCGGGAATCAATTGGTGTGGCTCTGCCATCAGACGCGTCGCGTCACACCGGGTCGCGTCAGACCGGGTCGCGTCAGACCGGGTCGCGTCAGACCGCGTCGCGCTTGATCGCCCACTTGTCGCTTGCGGGCGGCCGATAGCGTTGCAGCTTGCCGATCAGCGCGGCCGGGTCGGCATCGATCTGCAGGATGTCGAAATAGGTCTGGCGCATGAAGCCTTCGTCGACCGTGTGCTGCAGCAGCTTGATCAACGGATCGTAGAAGCCGTCGATATTCAGGACTGCCACCGCTTTCTGGTGATAGCCGAGCTGCGCCCACGTGAAGACCTCGAACAGCTCTTCGAGCGTGCCCGCGCCGCCCGGCATCGCGACGAATGCGTCCGACAGGTCGGCCATCATCTTCTTGCGGTGGTGCATGTCGGGCACCACGTGCAGTTCGGTCAGCCCGTTATGGCCCACTTCCTTGTTGACGAGCAGCTCGGGAATCACGCCGATCGCGCGGCCGCCTTCGGCCATCACGGTATCGGCGATCACACCCATCAGCCCGACCTTGCCGCCGCCGTAGACCAGCGCGAGATCGGCTTGCACCAGCGCGCGGCCGAACGCGCGCGCCGCCTCGGCATACAACGGCTTGGCTCCGTTGGAGGAGCCGCAATACACACAGACCGACTTCATACTCAAACGTCCTTCGATTCGTTGCGGGGCGCGGCGCCTTCCTTGGGCGGCAGGTAATCGTAGAACTCGCGCTTGGGCAGCTTGCCGGACACGAGGTCGTCGAAAATCTGCCGCGAGCGGCCGCGCAGATAAGGCGCCATGAGCGACACGATCTGCACGCTCACCTGATGCAGCTCCGCGCGAATCGCTTCCTGCTCGTTGTACTTGCGCGGATTCATCACGAATTGATACGACAGCCAGTACGTGCCGATCACGCCGACGTTGGTGGCGATCACATGCATTTCTTCCGGCGTGGCGACCATCTCGCCGTCGGCGACGAGCTGCTCGCAGAACTGGCTCGCAAAGCGCACCTTGTGGCTGATGATCTGCTTGAAGTGCGTTTCGAGCGTGCGGTTGCGTGCGAGCAGGTCGTTCAGGTCGCGATACAGGAAGCGGTAGCGCCACGTGAAATCGACCATGTACTGCAAATACGACCACATTTCGTCGATAGTCGCGCGATGGTCTTCGGGGAAGCGCAGACGCTTTTCGATCTCCTGCTCGAACTGGCTGAAGATGCTGTTGATGATGTCGTCTTTGTTGCGGAAGTGGTAGTACAGATTGCCTGGACTGATCTCCATTTCCTCGGCGATGGTCGTCGTCGTGACGTTCGGCTCGCCGATTTCGTTGAACAGCTTCAACGACAGTTCGAGAATCCGTTCGCGCGTGCGGCGGGGAGGTTTGGCTTCCATGTCGTCCGGCCCTGGTTATGCCGGGCTGGTCGCGCGGCGGCGTGCCGCTGCTGCGTGGTCCACCCGGATGCGGTTGGTATATGAGCGCCTGCAAACCTGCCGCTCGGCGACAGGGCCCCTGCGGGAGCAAGACAACGCCGGGCGGGCCGGCGTTGTCTCATGAGACTATCAATCGATTATAAACCGACCGTTCTTATACCAAGCGGATACTCAGGGTTTTCATCCTCGGCAAGGGTTGGCGCGCAAGGAGGAAATGCTGCGATGGCCGTGTGACAGCGTCTCAAACGCGGGCGGCCGGTACGCGGCGCGCCGTCATAACCATGCGCGCAGGCAACGCGCGAGGAGCGGTCCGACGAGCAGCGCCCACGTCATCACGCACATGCCGAGCGCGACCATCACGGCCGCGCTGCCGAGGTCCTTCGCGCGGCGTGACAACTCGTGGCGTTCGAGCGAGATCCGGTCGATCGCCGCCTCCACGCTCGAATTCAACAGCTCGACGATCAGCACCAGCAGCACCGAGCCGAGCAGCAGCACCCGCGACACGGGCTCGACCGGCAGCAGCAGGCCGCACGGAATCAGGATCGCCGCGAGCGTGAGTTCCTGGCGAAACGCGCTTTCCTCACGGATCGCGACACGGAATCCGGCAAGCGAATTTTTCATCGCGTGCCATGCGCGGGTGAGGCCGCGGTTGCCCTTGTATGGATTGAACGGCAGGGGCGCGAGCGGATCGTCCGGGCTGAGCGGCTCGTGTGCGGTGCTGTCGATGCCGTTCGAATCGTGCGCAGCGTCCGCATGATCCGGCGCGCCGGGTTCGCCGACATCGTCGAACGGCTCGATGCCGGTCGGGCCGTGTTTGACGTCGTGGCCGACATCGCGCTCGGCATCGACGGCGCGCAGCGCGCCGTTCGACGCGCGCCTCAGCGTCGCCTGGGGGGATTGGCTGGTTCGCATGGAGGGCTCGCGCGCCGCCTCAGGCGGCGGCGTTTTCCTCGCGATACGACGCATGCGGCAGCGGTTTCAGGTGCGCGGCGAATTGCGCGGAAGCCGCCGCCCACGAGAAGCGCTCCGCCCATGCGCGCGCATGATGGCGATCGATCTTCAGCGCCTCGAGACAGGCCTCTTGCAGATCCTCGTGCATCGCGCCCGCGCCGCCGTCGCCCAGCACGTCGATCGGACCGGTGACCGGATAGGCCGCCACCGGCGTGCCGCATGCGAGCGCTTCGAGCAGCACGAGCCCGAAGGTGTCGGTGCGGCTCGGGAACACGAAGACGTCGGCTGCCGCGTACACCTTCGCGAGTTCCGCCTGCGTGAGCACGCCGAGATAATTCGCTTGCGGATAGCGCGACTTCAGCTCGGCGAGCGCGGGTCCTTCGCCGGCGACCCATTTCGAGCCGGGCAGGTCGAGCTTCAAAAACGCTTCGACGTTCTTCTCGACCGCCACGCGTCCCACGTACAGGAAGATCGGCCGCACGGAGTTGAGCACCTTCGAGTCCATCGGATGAAAGATTTCGAGGTCGACACCGCGGGTCCACAGCACGACATTCGTGAAGCCGAATTTTTCGAGGTCCTGCTTAACCACCGGCGTGGGCGCCATGACGGCCTGCGAGGGCTTGTGAAACCAGTGCAGAAACTTGTACGTTGCGGCGAGTGGTATGCCGAAACGCGCCTGCACGTATTCGGGAAAGCGCGTGTGATAGGCGGTCGTGAACGGCAGCTTGTGACGCAGCGCATACGCACGTGCGGCCATGCCGAGCGGACCTTCGGTGGCGATGTGCAACGCGTCGGGCGCGAACGTGTCGATGCGCTCGCGCAGCTTGCGGCGCGGCAGCAGCGACAGACGGATCTCCGGATAAGTCGGGCAAGGAATGGTTTTGAATTCGAGCGGCGTGAGCAGATCGACGCGATGGCCGAGCGCGGTGAGCTCGCGCGTGGTGTTCTTCAGCGTGCGCACGACGCCATTGACCTGCGGTTCCCATGCGTCGGTGACGATCATGATCTTCATCGGCTTGTTCCTCGATTCGGGTTCAAAGGAGGTTAGGGGGACTACGCGGTCGCCCGGGCCTTCTGCGTGCCGACTTGCGGCGCGCGCAGCGTGGTCCAGTAGATCACCTTGAGTTCGCCTTCATAGGTCTCGACGAGTGCCGACAGACTTTCGACCCAGTCGCCGTCGTTGCAATACAGCACGCCGTCGATGTCGCGCATCTCGGCTTTGTGAATGTGTCCGCAGACCACGCCGTCGCAGCCGCGGCGGCGCGCTTCGTCGGTCATCACCGTTTCGAACGACGAGATGAAGTTCACCGCGTTCTTCACCTGATGCTTCAGGTACTGCGACAGCGACCAGTACGGAAAGCCGAGCTTGCTGCGGATGCGGTTGAACCAGCGGTTCAGGACGAGGATCATCGTGTAGAGCGTGTCGCCGAGATACGCGAGCCACTTCGCGTGCTGGATCACGCCGTCGAACAGATCCCCATGCACGATCCACAGCCGCTTGCCGGCGAGCGTCGTGTGAAACGCTTCACCGCGCACGTGAATGTCGCCGAATGCGAGGTCGCAGAACTGGCGCGCGGCTTCGTCGTGATTGCCGGGCACGTAGATGACCTGGGTGCCTTTGCGGGCCTTGCGCAGCACCTTCTGCACGACATCGTTGTGCGCCTGCGGCCAGTACCAGCCCTTCTTCAACTGCCAGCCGTCGATGATGTCGCCGACGAGGTACAGATACTCCGACTCGTTATGGCGCAGGAAGTCGAGCAAATAGGGCGCCTGGCAACCGCTGGAACCGAGATGGATGTCGGACAGCCAGATGGTGCGGTAACGGTGCGGGTCGGCATGCTCGTCTTCAGGATGGGCTGCGTGCGCATCGAGAGGCGGCGCCACGGGCAACGGCAAGCCGTGGTGAGCGGGGCTGGGGTCCGGGCGGAACGCGACGGTGTCGACGCTCGGGCCGGTCTGGCGGAACAGGGAAGTCGCGGACGTTTGGGGGTCCATGGCTCACGCGTCGAGTTGCGGTGCCTGTATTGGGCCGGGCGCGCGTGACTGTGCCGTGACAGTCATGAGAAGTTCTTATTACTACGGCGTGGGATGAGGTGCGGACCGCGCGTGGAGCGGTGCGCTCAGCGCGCGACGGCGATCACGCGCGTACCCGCGAGCCGGTCGTGCAGGAACCGACGCTGCGGATCCAGGCGGCCGGTCGCGGCCCACAGCACGAACCAGATGCCGGCGATCGTCAGCGTCTGCGGCAGGCGCAGCCCGAGCAGCGGATGCAGCGCGAGCGGCGGCAGGAACCACAGCCACGCCAGCACGTAACGGGCGATCGCCCGTCCCGTGGACAGCGGCGCGCCGTCGGCGGCGACGACCCTCAAGCGCCAGGTTTTCATCGGCAGGGTCTGGCCGCTGTGAGTCCAGAACCAGACGAAGTACAGACCGACCACGAGGCCGATCCATGCGGCAAGCAGGTTGTGATGGGTGAATCCGTTGCGTTGCTGGGTCAGCGTGCTGAACAGATACCCGGCGACGAACACCACGCCGAACAGGATGAGCGCTTCGTAGAGCAACGCGGCGAGGCGCCGTCGAACGGTGGGGGCGATGCGGGAAGCATCGGTGGACGGTGTCGAGGTGGTGAGCGTCTGGGGCACGGGGAGCCGGATCAGGAGCCGTTGAAGATCGACGGCGCCTCGGCCGGCGACACCGGCAGCGGCGTGGCGGGCACGAAGCTGCCCGCGGCCGGTATCGCGGGCGCGGCGGCCGGGGCCGGCAACGATGCGGCCGCGACGGCGCTCGCCGCCGCTACGC
>NZ_NPIH01000083.1 GCF_012275575.1 Paraburkholderia sp. SG-MS1
GCCATCTCCCTTACCCCCGGCAGCGCCACCCGCGTCCTTGCCTTTCGCACCCGACGGCCGCGCAGGGCCTTGCGCGGGAATCGGCAGACCGGCAGGCACGGCGTCGAGACTGAGCGTTGCGCGGACGAAATTGCGCAGCGAGACAACCAGTTCAGCGGTATGGATGGTTCGCCCCTGCGTCATCTCCGTCGCGGCGCGAGCGGCGAGCCGCACCTGTTCTTCGGTGCCCAGCAGGATGATGTCGGCGAGTGCCGCCTCGACGGCGTCGCGGATGCGTCGCGACCGGTCCGAGGCATTGGGGTCGTGCGTTTGCACAGACTCGCCGTGGCTTGCGGCATCGCCACTGACTGCCTCGAGCGCGGCCTGCGCGGGCGCGGGCACCGCCATCGACGCGCGTTTCAGGTCACGCAGATGAGTGGGATCGACCGCGAGGCTGCCCGTGAACGAACCACCCAGGGTCTTGTACGCCGCAATCAGCGTGCGCAGCCGTTCGTTGATCTGCCGGTTCTCGCGTTCCCGCCGCCGCTGCACGGTTTGCATCAGCAATAGCCGGATGCCGACACCGATCAAGGTGATGACGGCGAGCCCGAATAGCGTGGACAGCATGGCTTGCCAGGAACTGAAATCGAAGTTACGCATGAGTAGGGTCCTTGGGAGAGCGAGCTGCTTCCGGCATGGCGAACTGCCCAAACCGCCGGCTCGTGAACGGGGCGCCGGCAGCGAGGATTCATGTTTTCGGCAACGCGCGTTTGCCGCGGCGCTTGCGCGGCTTCGGCTCGACCCCGACACGCTCGTCGCGGGCCATCACCAGGGTCGTCATCTGTTCGACGACGATTTCAAACGCCGGATCGTTCTGCGAGATGTACAGCCATTTGCCAAGCACGGGATGCGGCTGCAAAGCCGGCATCTCGGCGATGAGCGCGGCATGACGCTCTTTCGACGTGCAGACTAGCAGGCCATTCCAGGGTTCGCCACGGTCGGCGGCGATCAGACACAGGAGGCCGTCGACATAAGCGGCCGCACAGCCGAACATCTGCTTCTGGACGAAGGTCGAATCGCACTCAAACGCGTCGAATATCCAGACGAGGGAATTGCGGATCGAAGAAGGCATCTCGGAGAAGTCTCGGGTAACAGGAGCGAAGACAAGCTTACCCAATCTCCGCCGCGCAGTACCACGAGGCCGCGAACACGCTGCGTCTGCCGTCGTGGACGCGCTATGACCAGGGCGTCCGCTACAGCATGGCGGTCACCAGCGAGGACGTGGTGTTGCGCGCCAATATCGAGGATCTGTTCGGCAGCCGTTACTCGATTCAGCAGGGCACGTATATCACGAACGCGCCGCCGCGCGCCGCGCTCCTGTCCGCGCAGATCGATGTCTGATGCCGGCAGGCGAGTGAGATGAACAGCCGAATGGAACGCTGGCGTTCTTTCGGCTTGTTTTTTTGAATCGGAGAAACCGCATTTGAGCCGACCAGCAGGTATACGTGAACCCCATCCGCCGGGCTATTGCGCTGAACGCGAGCCTCGAATGCCGCGCCTCACGCTCGAGCGCAAGGCGGCCGGTCGCCGTTTGCGCGAGAACGTGAGCATATCGATGAAGTCGTTTCAGTCTTGCGCAGGAAGGGGCAGCTTTCCGTCAGATCGTCGATGCCGACGTCGCGCTTCAGTGCTTCACGAACGCATGCAACAACCGGTTGAAAGCGCCCGCGTTCGACACGTTCATCCCGTGCGAAGCGCCTTCGATGGTTTGCCGTTCGGCATAGTCGATCCATGTGGAGAGCTTTTCCACATTGTTGCGGAACATGCGCGGACTCTTTTGACCATCGATGAGCAGGGTCCGGCACTTCACATCGCGTGCCGTTTCGTGGGAGTAGGCGGGCAAAGGGTCGCGCAGTTGCTTGGGCAGCGTGCCCGCATTGTCGATCGCCATCGCGCGGAATGCAGCCGGGCTTTTGCGCCACGCGCCGGGCATGCTCACCGAGTCGACGAAAAGCTCGAGTCCCTCGTCGATCTGCTGGCTCTCGATCAGTTCGGCGACGCGCGCACGCAGCACGTTGGTGGAGGCGGGCAGGGTCGCCGCCGTCATCCCTTCGACGTGCAGCGGACCGCCCGGGTCCGCGAGCGTGAGCGTCTTCACGAGCCGCGGATAGTCACGCGCAACGTTGAACGCGACGCAGCCGCCGCGCGAATGACCGACGAGATGCACGGGCCCGAGATCGATCGCCTCGATGAATTCGGCCAGCTCGGCCACATGCGTCTGCCAGCCGAACTCGCTCTGGATGCAAGCCTCGCTGGCCGGCCAGTAGTGGCTCAGACTCACCGAGATGCAGCGCAAGTGCTGCGACAGCGCCGAGGTCTGCGCGCTCCAGTAGCGATAGTCGCAAAGCGAGCCGTGCACGAACAGCAGCGGTTCGCCCTCGCCACACTCGACATACGGTACGCAGATGCCCGATGCGATGGTCGCAAAGGATATTTCTGGTACGGCAAGCACTGCGAGGTCGGTACGGGCGTTCATTGACTGGCTCCTTTGCCGGCACTATGCCCGATTCCTTTATCTTGGAAAATCGCGTAATATTGATTGAATCCATCAATTTTTCTGATAGTGACTCGCGGCCATGAAGGCTCTTGACCTCGACGTGCTGACCATGATCGTCGCCGTGGCCGATACCGGCAATATCAGCCGGGCGGCGGAGGTCGTGCATCGCTCGCAATCGGCGGTCAGCATGCAGATCAAGACGCTCGAAATCGCGCTGGGCAAGCCGCTCTTCGTCCGTAAGCCGAGAAGCGTGAGCCCGACCCAGGACGGCGAAGTACTGCTCACCTACGCGCGCCGCATGCTGGCGTTACGCGACGAAGCCTGGGCGGCCGTGGTTCGGCCGGACGTGACCGGCCGCGTGAGCATCGGAGTGCCGGACGATTACGCGTCGTCGCTGCTGCCGCCGATCCTCAAGAAGTTTTCCGCGACCTACCCGAAGGTGGAAATCCGGGTGGTGGGTTTGCCGAGCGTGGCGCTCGCGCCGATGGTGAAAGACGGTTCCGTCGACCTCGTGTGCGCGACGCGCATCAAAGGACTGTCGGGCGAGTTCATCCGGCTCGAACCCATGGAGTGGGCGGCGGCGCCGGGCGCCGATGAAATATGGCGCGAGCGGCCGCTGCCAATTGCCGTGTTCCTGCCTGGCAGCGTCGCGCGGGAAAACGCGATTCGCAGCCTCGAACGCGCGAAGATTCCGTACCGGACCTCGTATGAAAGTCCGAGCCTGCTCGGGCTGCTGTCGATGGCGGAAGCAGGGCTCGCCATCGTGCCGCTCGCGCAATGCG
This sequence comes from Paraburkholderia sp. SG-MS1, assembly GCF_012275575.1. Taxonomy (GTDB): domain Bacteria; phylum Pseudomonadota; class Gammaproteobacteria; order Burkholderiales; family Burkholderiaceae; genus Paraburkholderia. The sequence goes on from NZ_NPIH01000083.1 coordinate 3,319, forward strand.
CCGTGCCGGCCCACTTCGCGCGGCTCGGGCGTACGCACGGATTGCCCGAGATTCCGGCGCTGGAGATGGTGCTTGCGCGAAGTACGGCGTCGAATCGTCCGCCGTGCGATTTTCTGGCGGAGAAGATCGTCGCGGAGTTGAGGCGCTAGCGCCAAACGTTCACCTGTCGTGCGTGTGACCGGCGGAGCGAAACTTCCGGCGCTGGCGCGCGAGCGACGCCGGCGTCCGCGTGAGGCTGCAATGGTGTCATTCCACACGCTGCCGGAGTCGGTCTTGAGAAAGCGCGGCTACCAGCAGGTGCCGCGTGCTCGCTCAGGTTCAGGCGCATAGACCTCACCCACAAGCCGGCTTGGCCTTCTTGCAAGCATCGGCCAACTGCGGCGGCGGATCTTTCTTGAACACGGTCTTATAAGATTCAAGCACATTCGACTGAACCACCGGCAGGGACTGCACACCGATCCACGCCGGCGGTGTCTGTCCGATGAGCGCCTTCATCATCGCCGTGGCCTCGGCCACGCCCTGATCATACGGACGTTGGGAGCCGGTCGCCTTGAGCGGTCCGCCCCTGGCGATCTCGATCGCGGACTGAAGACCCAGATCGACCGTCGTCACCGGAATATTCACGCCTTGTGCGCGCATCGACGTCAGCGTGTCGAGCGCCGGTTGGTCCCAGACAGCGAACAGCCCCTTCACGTCCGGATTGCCGGTCAGAAAATCGCCCGCGATCTGCCCCACTTTCGACGGGTCCGTAAAGGCAACCTGTTTGATCTTGATGTCCGGACGATTCTTCCTGATCCAGTCGTTGACGGCCTTCGTGCGCTCCGTCGTGCTGAAGTAATCGACGCCGAAATTCACGAGCCCGATCGTCGCGCCCTGCGGCACGCACGACGCGAGCACCTTCGCGGCGATCTGGCCATTACCTTCGCTGTCCGCCGAAATCATCGATGCGTATTGCTCCGGATGCTTCAGGCCGGTCGGCACGTTGTCCATGAACACGAGCTTGATGCCGGCCGCGGACACTTTTCTGTACGTGGCGGCCGTCGCCGTGCCGTCGACCGGAATGGAGATGATGCCATCCGGATGGCGCTGGATCGTGTTCTCGATATCGGCGATCTGCTTGTCGACCTGGTACTCGGCTGAGGCCGTGCCGATCACTTCCACGTCGTATTTCCTGAGGGTATCGGTGATGCCTTGCACCTGCAATTGCGACCAGTCGAGGTTCATGGTCTGCATCGAAATGCCCACCTTGAACTTGCCGGCCTTGATCTTCGCGATATCGGCGTCGGTCAGCTTGATGGTATCGACGGAGGCCGCTTTTTCGCCGTTCGGTCCTTGCCCGACGATCGTCTTCGGGCCGATCGACCCTGCCGGCAAGCTGGTCACGCATTGCGCCCACGCGGCCGGCGCAGCGAGCGCCGCGACGACGGCCGCCGCGACGACGCCGGTTAGAACATTTCTCGAGCCACGACGATGTTTCATGATTCTCCTCCGTTGGTTTTTCCTGTTGGGTGTTACGTCTCCAGCCATTCACAAGAACCGGGGGCACGTGATATCGCGCGTGGTCGGCGTGTCCCGCATCACTTCCGGGTAAACGCAACCGCCGCGACGATGATGACGCCCTTGATCACGAGTTGCAGCGACGAGCTGACGCCGAGCAGCACGAGCCCATTGTTGAGCGTGCCGATGATGAGGCTGCCGAGCAGCGTGCCGAGCACGAAGCCGCGACCGCCGAACAGGCTGCAGCCGCCGAGCGTCACGGAGGCGATCACATCGAGTTCGAGTCCCTGCACGACGTCGGGGCGTGCCGCATGCGAGCGCGCGGAGAGCACGAGCGCGGCGAGCCCGGCCAGCGCGCCGGTGAGAATGAAGGCGAGGGTGGTCACGCGCCGCGTGTTGATGCCCGAATAGAGCGCGGCAGTCGGATTGCCGCCTGCCGCGTAGATCTGCCGGCCGAACACGCTGTAGTGCAGCAGCAGGATGCCGGCGATCACGGCCAGCGCGGTCCAGATGATCGGCACCGGCACGCCCGCAATGTCGCCTTCGCCGAAGATCGCGATGAAGGAGTCGTTGGTAATGATGACCGGCTTGGTCGTCGTGACCATCAGCGCCAGTCCGCGCGCGGCGCTCAAGGTGCCGAGCGTCACGAGAAACGACGGAATATTGAGCCGCGTGGTCACCACTCCGTTGATCGCGCCGACCATCGCGCCGGTGCCGAGCCCTGCGATCGCGCCGATGATCCAGTTGTCGCCGATGTACGTCATGGCGAGTGCCGCGGACATGCCCGATAACGCGAGGCTCGACCCTACCGACAGATCGATCTGCCGCGCAATGATCACGAAGGTCATGCCGATCGCGACGATCGACACGAGCGCGGTCTGCCGGCCGATGTTCAGGAAGTTGTCGATCGATAAGAACCATGGCGAGGCGAAACTGAAGACCACCAGCAGGATCGCGAACGCGCCATAGAGCGCGTAAGGCCGGTCGCCTTGCAGCAGCAGTTGCGCAATGCGCCGCGCGCGGCTTTTCTGCGGCGGCGACGCCTGCCGTTTGGCCGTCAGCGGCGAGACGGAATCGTTCATGTTGCGTGCGCTCCGACGGACGTCTTCCCGGGAGACTCGATGGAAGTACGGGACAGTTGAATCAGGTGATGAAGCGCTTCGGCGTTGGCGAGTCCGGCACGCTCGACGGTCTTGACGATGCAACCGTCCGCGACGATGGAAATGCGGTCGCACAGGCGCAGAAGTTCGTCCAGGTCCGAGGACACGACGAGCACGCCGGTGCCCGCCTGCGCGGCGTCATGGACCACGCCGTAGATTTCCTCGCGCGCGCCGACATCGACGCCGACGGTCGGCTCGTCGAGCAGAAGCAGCTTGGGACGCGGGTGATTCCACTTCGCGAAGACCACCTTCTGCTGGTTGCCGCCGGACAGGAATTTGACCGCGGTCGAGGCGCCGGGCGCCTTGACGGATAGCGCTTTGATCGAGCGCTTCGCCTGTTGCACGGCCGCCTGGCTGCGCAGCCATCCCCAGCGGGAAAAATGCGGCAGGCGTGGCAAGGTGAGGTTGCGCTCGATCGAATGGTCAAGGACGAGTCCTTCGAGGTGGCGATCCTCGGGGACGAGCGCGATACCGAGTTGGATCGCTTCGGCGGGGGTGTTGCGCGAGCGGGCTTGACCGTCGATGTCGATCGCGCCCGCTTCGATCCTGCGAATGCCGAAGATGGTCTGCAGGATTTCACTGCGGCCACTGCCGATCAGACCCGCGAGACCGTGAACCTCGCCGCCGCGAACCACGAGGTCGACATCGTGAAGGCGGTCATTACTCACGTTCGCGAGCCGCAGAACGGGTGCGCTATCCCCACTTCGCGCGGCGCTGGTTTGCGTGGTTACGGCAACCGGCACCTCGTCGGTCACGCCGACGGCAGTCTCCTCTCTGGCATGCAGAGCCGCATGGCCCGCGCCGACGATCGCCGCGACCAGTTGCTTCATGTCGGTGTCGGCGGTCTGGAACACGCCGGCGTTGGCACCGTCACGGAACACGGTGACGCGCTGCGAGATCCGGAAGACCTCATTCAGCCGATGCGTCACGTAAATCACGCCCACGCCGCGATCCGTGACCGCGCGAATCGCGTCGAACAGGATTTGTTCTTCGCCGCCCGTCAGCGCCGACGTCGGTTCATCGAGGATCAGCACTCGCACGTCGCGCATCAACGCCTTGCAGATCTCGGTCATTTGCCGGTAGGCGAACGGCAACGTGCCGACCGGCGTGCGCGGATCGAGCGGAATGCCGCGCGAGCGCAGAAACTCGCTAACGGTAGCCATCAGCTGGCGATTCTTCACGAAACCGAGACGCGTGCGGGGCTCGCGCCCCAGCATCAGATTGGCGCCGACCGACAGCGATTCGACGAGGCTCAAATCCTGGTAGACCACCGCGACGCCTGCCGCACGCGATTGCGCGGGCGAGTCGAACGCCACTTTCTGGCCGTCGATTTCGACGGCGCCGTCGTCGTAGGTATGAACGCCGCTGAGGATCTTGATCAGCGTGGACTTGCCCGCGCCGTTTTCGCCGAGCAGCGCGTGAACTTCACCGGGCAGCACCTCGAGGTCGACGCCGCGCAGCGCCTGCACGCCGCCAAACCGCTTGGTGACGCCCGCAACACGGATCAATGGAACCTGACGGGATGGCGCGGCCGCGACCGCATCCGGCTCATTCATCTGGCTTGTCTCCTTCGTCGATGCGACGAAATTTTTTCTGTGCGAAGCGCGCCGGTCACAGCCGATGTTGTGATCCTCGCATCATGAATTTGGTGCGTCAATCACATTCATCGCACTTTCAGGCCCCTTAAGTGCCTGCTTATGTGAAGATTGCGTCGCAGAGCTTGTTATGATTCTATCAATCGTTGTAGCATAAGTGCGAACAAATTGTCGGCGGCTGTTGTGCGCCGCGCCAAATTCCGGATGTCCCATGCCTGAAGCTCCTTCGTTGTCTTCGTCGGTCGTCGCGCTGCGCGGCGGGCCGCTCATCCATCCGGTGCGCAATCCCGGCACGCCGTTCGACGCGTCATGGCTGGACGGATTGCGCGTCAACCAGTCCGCGGTGGAACGGCGCACGGCCACGCTGGCCACGCGCCGCACCGTCAAGAAGGATGCGCAGGCCGCGTGGCTGTTGAAAGCGCTCACCTGCATCGACCTGACGACGTTGAACGGTGACGACACCGAAGGCCGCGTGCGCCGCCTGTGTGCAAAAGCGCGCCAGCCAGTGCGCGCCGATCTGCTCGAAGCGCTCGGCATCGCGCCGCAGGGCATCACCACAGGGGCGGTCTGTGTGTATCACCGCTTTGTCGCGGCGGCGGTCGATGCCTTGCGGGGCAGCGGCATTCCAGTCGCGGCGGTATCGACCGGGTTTCCTGCGGGCCTGATTCCGCATCCGTTGAAGCTCAAGGAGATCGAGGCGTCGGTGGCGGACGGCGCAATGGAAATCGACATCGTCGTGACCCGCGAACATGTGCTGACCGGCAACTGGCAGGCGCTATACGATGAAGTGCGCGAGTTCCGGGCGGCCTGCGGGCCGGCGCATCTGAAAACGATTCTGGCCACCGGCGACATCCGCACGCTGTCCAATGTCGCCCGCGCATCGATGGTCTGCATGATGGCCGGCGCCGATTTCATCAAGACCTCGACCGGCAAGGAAGGCGTCAACGCGACGCTCGACGTCTCGCTCGTGATGGTGCGCATGATCCGCGAATACGAGGCGCGCACCGGCGTGCCGATCGGCTTCAAGCCGGCGGGCGGCGTGTCGAGCGCGAAGTCCGTGCTGGCGTATCAGATTTTGATGAAAGAAGAACTGGGCCGTCCGTGGCTCGAACCGGAGCTGTTCCGGATCGGCGCGTCGAGCCTGCTGGCCGATATCGAACGCCAGCTCGAACATCACGTGAGCGGCCGTTACTCCGCTTTCAACCGTCACCCCGTAGCCTGAACCAAAGACCGATCCCATGAGCGTAGCCGAGTATTTTTCATCGATGGAGTACGGTCCCGCACCCGAGGACGATCAACCCGCGCGCGCGTGGCTCGCGCAGCATGAGGCGAGCTTCGGGCATTTCATCGGCGGCGCGTGGCATGCGCCCGCCGCCGGGGAGCGCTTCGTCTCGCACGCGCCCGCGACGGGCGAGCGGCTCGCGGACATCGCCCAGGGCGACGCGGCCGATATCGACGCGGCGGTGGCCGCCGCGCGCGCCGCGCAGCCGGGCTGGCTCGCGCTGGGCGGCGCGGGGCGCGCGCGGCATCTGTATGCGCTCTCGCGCATGGTTCAGCGTCACAGCCGGCTGTTCGCCGTGCTCGAAGCTCTCGATAACGGCAAGCCGATTCGCGAAACGCGCGACATCGATATTCCCCTTGTGGCAAGGCACTTTCTGCATCACGCGGGTTGGGCGCAGTTGCAGGAGAGCGAATTCGCCGACTATGCGCCGCTCGGCGTGGTCGGCCAGATCGTGCCGTGGAATTTTCCGCTGCTGATGCTCGCGTGGAAGATCGCACCGGCGATTGCAACCGGCAATTGCGTCGTCCTCAAGCCCGCCGAATACACGCCGCTGACCGCGCTGCTGTTCGCCGAACTCGCGCATGGGGCTGGCTTGCCGGCGGGTGTGTTCAACGTTGTGACGGGCGATGGCCGCACCGGTGCCGCGCTCGTCGAGCATCCGCAAGTCGACAAGATCGCTTTCACCGGTTCGACGGAAGTCGGGCGCTCGATCCGTGCGGCCACGGCCGGCACGGGCAAATCGTTGACGCTCGAACTCGGCGGCAAATCGCCTTTCATCGTGTTCGACGACGCGGATCTGGACGGCGCGGTCGAAGGCGTGGTCGACGCGATCTGGTTCAACCAGGGGCAAGTCTGTTGCGCGGGCTCGCGGCTGCTCGTGCAGGAGGGGATCGAAGCACGCTTCACCGCGAAGCTGAAACGCCGCATGGCGACGCTGCGGGTGGGCACGTCGCTCGACAAGAGCATCGATATCGGTGCGATCGTCGATCCGGTGCAACTGGAACGTATCCAGTCGCTCGTGGAAAGCGGACGGCGCGAAGGCTGTGCGGTGTGGCAATCGCAGGAAACCTCGCTGCCGTCCGGCGGCTGCTTTTATCCACCGACGCTCGTGACCGGTGTCGCACCGGCTTCCGTTCTCGCGCAGGAAGAAATCTTCGGACCGGTGCTCGTGACGATGAGCTTTCGCACGCCGGATGAAGCCATTGCACTCGCCAACAACTCGCGCTATGGACTGGCCGCAAGCGTGTGGAGCGAAACGATCGGCCGCGCGCTCGACATTGCGCCGCGCCTTGCATGCGGTGTCGTGTGGATCAATGCGACGAACCTGTTCGACGCGGCGGTCGGCTTTGGCGGCTATCGCGAATCGGGCTACGGCCGCGAGGGCGGACGCGAGGGCATATACGAATACCTGAAACCGCGTGCGTGGCGCAATCTTGCGCAGCGTCAGGCGGCGCGGCGCGGCGAGCGATCTGCTGGTGCCGTTATGCGCGGTCCGTTGGCGGATGTCGCATCGGTCGTCACATCGATCGACCGGACTGCGAAGCTGTTCATCGGCGGCAAGCAGGTGCGCCCGGATAGCGGCTACTCGTTGCAGGTTCGCGCACCGGATGGCACGCCGGTGGGCGAAGTGGGCGAGGGCAATCGCAAGGACATTCGCAATGCGGTCGAGGCGGCGCGCGCGGCGCAGAAGTGGTCGCAGGCGAGCACGCATAACCGCGCCCAGGTGCTCTTCTATCTGGCAGAGAATCTTGCCGTTCGCGCCGATGAATTCGCGCGGCAACTGGTGGTGCGTAATGGCGCGGCCGAAGCGGCGGCGCGGGCGGAAGTGGACGCATCCGTCGCGCGTTTGTTCAGCTACGCCGCGTGGGCCGACAAGTTCGACGGCGCCGTGCATACGCCGCCGCTGCGCGGCGTCGCGCTGGCGATGCACGAACCGCTCGGCGTGATCGGCATTGCGTGTCCGGACGAGGCGCCGTTGCTTGGCTTCCTTTCGCTGGTGGCGCCCGCGCTGGCGATGGGCAATCGCGTGGTCGTGTTGCCGGGCGCGGCGTGTCCGCTGACGGTCACTGATTTCTATCAGGTCGTCGAGACGTCGGATGTGCCCGCTGGCGTGCTGAACATTGTTACGGGCGAGCGCGCGGCGCTGCTGCCCGCGCTTGCCAGACACGACGATGTCGACGCCGTCTGGTGCTTCGGCGAGGCCGCGGACTCGACGCTGGTCGAACGCGAGTCGGTCGGCAATCTGAAGCGCACTTTCGTCGATCACGGCCGCCAGTTCGACTGGTTCGACCGGGCAAGCGAAGGCCGGCCGTTTCTGCGTCAGGCCGTGCAGGTAAAGAACATCTGGATACCGTACGGAGACTGACCGGCAACCGTGCCGAACGGATCAACGACACGCACGCCAACCAGAAAATGGAGGAGACAACGTGCTGAAGAATCTGGATCTGCAGTTGAAGGCCGACGTGCTGCGAGCACGCCGGGCATCGAATGAAACCTCCCTGAACGAAGCCGCCAGGGAGGAACACGAATGAACACGTCTTCGCGCAGGAACGGACGCGTCGTCATTCTCGGCATCTACGTCACCGACCTGACGTTTCGCGCCGCCCGCATGCCGCTGATCGGCGAGACGATCGCGGGCACGGCATTCGCGATGGGACCCGGCGGCAAGGGCTCGAACCAGGCCGTGGCGGCTGCGCGCGCGGGCGCCGAGG
>NZ_NPIH01000084.1 GCF_012275575.1 Paraburkholderia sp. SG-MS1
ACATCGCGCTACAGGAAAAGAAGCGCCAGCAGCAGGAAGCGGTGCGCGAGGCTCAACTGGCCGAGCAGCAGCGTCAGCAGAAGCTGCAGGCGCAGCAGGAAGCCCAGGAGAAGCGGCAGCAGCAACTGGCCGCTGACCAGGCCGCGCAAAAGGCTGCGGCAGCCAAACTGAAACAGCAGCAACAACAGCAGGCCGAGAAGCAGAAGCAGCAGCAACTGGCCGAACAGCAAAAGCAGCAGCAGTTGAAGGAACAGCAGCAGGAGCAACAGCAGAAACAGGCCGAAGCTGAAGCGCAGAAGAAAGCCGACGCGCAGAAAGCCGCGAGGGCCAAGGCGCAAGCCGACGCCGCAGCGCAAGCGAAGAAGCTCGATGCCGAACGGCGCGCGCGTCTCGCGCAAATGCAGGGTGCGGTTGGCGGCACGAGCTCGTCCAGCAACGGGCTCGGCAAGAGCGGCACGGGCAGTGGCTCGGGGGGCACGGCGGCATCGCCGGGTTACGCGGACAAGGTGCGTCGCGCCGTGCTGCCGAATGTCTCGTGGGGCGGCGAAACGGAAGGTCTGGAAACCGTTATCTCGGTGCGCTGTTCGCCGACCGGCACCTTGCTGAGCGCAACGATCTCCCGCAGCAGCGGCAATGCCGCGTGGGACGCCGCCGCATTGCGGGCAGTTCATCGCACCGATCCGATGCCGCTCGACACCAATGGCAAGACGCCGGAGAGCTTTTTGATTACGCTGCGTCCGGCTAGTTGATGGCAATTTGACAGTCAGTCGACGGCAGACGCTGCGCCCGCTCACGGGGTGCGCTCGGGAACGAATTAGGCGTTTTCCGGTCTGTCTGCTGTCGTGAAGTGTAGTAAAACCGTTTTTGGGGAATCCATACAGCATGAGTTTGATGACCAAGCTAGGCCTGCGGACACTCGTAGCATCGTGCCTGATCGCCGTTGGCGGCGCCGCCAACGCACAACTCAACGTCCTCGTGACGGGCGTCGGGTCCACCCAGTTTCCGATCGCCACGGCCAATTTCGCCAATGAGGCGAACTCGCCGCAGCAGGTCAGCACGATCGTGCGTCAGGATCTGCAACGCAGCGGCAAATTCACGAACATCGACGCGGGCTCCACGCCGGTGTCGGAATCGGATTCCGTCGACCTCGGCGCGTGGAAAGCCAAGGGCGCCAACGCGTTCGTCGCGGGCAGCGTGAACCGCCTGCCGAACGGTCAGTACGAAGTACGTTTCAAGCTGTACGACACGGTCAAGGGCGAAAGCCTCGGCGGCCTCGTGCTGGTGAGTCCCGAAAGCGGCTTGCGCATGAGCGCGCACAAGGTCGCGGACTATATCTACGCGAAGCTGATGGGCGGCCGCGGCGTGTTCGCCACGCGCCTGTCGTACGTCATCAAGACGGGCGGCCGTTACCAGTTGCAGATCTCCGATTCGGACGGCCAGGACGCGCACATCGCGCTGTCGAGCCCCGAGCCGATCATTTCGCCCACGTGGTCGCCTGACGGCACGAAGGTCGCCTACGTCTCGTTCGAAAAGAAGAAGCCGATCGTCTACATCCACGACTTGCCTACGGGCCGTCGCGTGGTCGTGTCGGATCAGAAGGGCAACAACAGTGCGCCGGCGTGGTCGCCGGACGGACGCACGCTTGCGGTCGCGCTCTCGCGCACCGGCAACACGCAGATTTTCGCCGTCAACGCGGACGGCAGCGGTCTGCGTCGTCTCACGCAAGGCAGCGCGATCGACACCGAGCCGACCTTCTCTCCTGATGGCCAGTCGATCTATTTCACCAGCGACCGTGGCGGCGCACCGCAAATCTACAAGATGTCGGCGCAAGGCGAAAACGCCGGCTCCGCGCAGCGCGTCACGTTCACGGGCAGCTACAACACCAGCCCGCGCGTGAGCCCCGACGGCAAACAGCTCGCTTACATCTCGCGCGTCGGCGGCGGGTTCAAGCTTTATATCCAGGACCTGCAAGGCGGATCAGCCACGGGCCTGACGGACACGACACATGACGAATCGCCGAGCTTCGCGGCGAACGGTCAGTACATTCTTTACGCCACACAGGTGAACGGCCGTGGCGTGTTGGCCGCAGTGTCGACCGACGGTCGCACTCGGCAGGTCCTGTCCGTTCAGGGGGGCAGCGTACGCGAGCCGTCCTGGGGCCCGTTTATGCAGTAACGTTTGATGCAATAACACAAGGAGAGTAACCAAAATGATGTCCAAACTTCGCTATGTATTTGCTGTTCTGATGGTCGGCGCGCTGGCCGCATGTCACTCGGGCGTCAAGCTCGACGAAAATGCCGGCAAGGGCGGTGCAGTGTCGACCCAGCCGAACCCGAACGATGTCGCACAGGTAAACGTCGACCCGCTGAACGATCCGAACAGCCCGCTCGCCAAGCGCAGCATCTATTTCGACTTCGACAGTTACTCGGTCAAGGACGACTACCAGTCACTGCTGCAACAACACGCGCAATACCTGAAGAGCCATCCGCAACGCCACGTCCTGATCCAGGGCAACACCGACGAACGCGGCACCAGCGAGTACAACCTGGCGCTCGGCCAGAAGCGTGCTGAAGCCGTGCGCCGTTCGCTGTCGCTGATGGGCGTGACGGACTCGCAAATGGAAGCCGTGAGCCTCGGCAAGGAAAAGCCGCAAGCTACGGGTCATGACGAAGCGTCGTGGGCACAGAACCGCCGCGCAGACCTCGTGTATCAACAGTAAGTCAACGGGTGATGAGCCGAATGACGCATCGTTTCTCCTGGCTGCGGTTTGCCGCAGCGGCCTGCGTCGCGGGCACGGCCTTCGCGGCCGTGCCCGCGCATGCGGGCATCTTCGACGACGATCAGGCCCGCCAGGCCATCCTCGATCTGCGCTCGAAGACCGATAGTTTGTCGAGCCAGCTGTCGGCCGCACAACGCACGATCCTCGATCAGTCCAACCGTCTCGACCAGTTGAACCAGCAGGTCGCGACGCTGCGCGGGCAGAACGAGGACATGGCGAATCAGCTCACCACGCTGCAGAAGCAGCAGAAGGACTACTACACCGATCTGGACACGCGCCTGAAGAAATTCGAGCCGCAGCAACAGACGGTGGACGGCGTCCAGGGCGAGGTGCAGCCGGGCGAAACCGAGTCGTTCAATGCGGCTTCGCAGCAGTTCCGCAGCGGCGATTTCAAGAACGCCGCTGCGTCGTTCCGCAGCTTCATCTCCAAGTATCCGAACAGCCCTTATCAGCCGACCGCGCAGTACTGGCTCGGCAACGCGCTGTATGCGCTGCGCGACTACAAGGGTTCGACGGCCGTCTGGCAAGGTGTGGTGGCCAAGTATCCGCAGCATCCGCGTGCGCCGGAAGCGTTGCTGGCGATCGCGAACAATCAGCTCGAGCAAGGTCAGAAGGCCGCGGCCAAGAAGACGCTGGAGCAGATCGTCGCGCAATACGCGGGCTCGGACGTTGCGCAGTCGGCTCAGAGCAAGCTGTCGCAGATCAAGTAGTCGTATCGCTGTCGGGTAGTTGGCTGTCACGCGCAGTGTCCGATGTCAAAGCCACGCGCGCCTCTCGCTCGAAGGCCGGGTAGCGATGCCCGGCCTTCTACTAATTGAAGTGTCGATAGTTTGATTAGCCACGATGGGTTGACAGCCCACCAACGCTATCGATATAATTTCGCTTCTCTTTTGGGTCGTTAGCTCAGCTGGTAGAGCAGCGGACTTTTAATCCGTTGGTCACAGGTTCGAATCCCGTACGGCCTACCAAAAGATTCGAGGGCTTATATGCGAATGCATGTAAGCCCTTTTCTTTTTGCCTCGCGCTTTAGCTCGCCGCTCTAGCGCCCTCCTCGTTCATTCCCCCAAATCGTTCGACTCCCCACAGACCACTCAGGGTCTGCGCACGCATGATCGCTTCACGGCGCCTGCAGAGCGCTCCGGAATAAACCATGAGATCGGGCCAAGAGGCAATGATTCCTACCGCCCGACCGCCTAGGGGATGCCCGTGCGAACGATAAAAGTAATCTGGGTAGTTGGCTTGGCGTTATCGATCGAGACCTCGCACGCGCAGGAAATATTCGTGCAGGGAGGCACGCTTGGCATCGGTGCCGGCGCGGCACTGAGTCTCACGTCATGGTTCGGCGTGCATGCGGACTTCAATGCATTCAAGTTCTCGCATGACTTTACCGTGGGCGGGAATCGCTACAAGGACGACGTGCGTCTGCGTCAGGGCGGCATCTACGGTGACTTCTTTCCGTGGTCGAATAGCGGCTTTCGCATCACGGCCGGCGTTCGCTTCACGGGCAATCAAGTCAGCGGCGATTCCGTTCCCACGAACGGCACCTACACGTTCAAAGGTCAAACCTTGCCCGCCTTTCCGGGCGAGTACGCGACGGCCACCGCCAGGCACCCACCCGTAATGCCATATCTGGGTATTGGCTACGGCCTGCACCCCACCAGAAAAGGGTTCGGCCTCGTGGTCGATCTGGGCGTCGCTTATGGCATCCCGCGCTCGTCATACACGCTGTCGCCCGCGCTCGCCCAGGCTGCCGGCCCCGCGCTGAGCCAGCAGATCATCGCGACGGGGCTGCAACAACTGCAAGAGAAAGCGTCTCCCTATCGTTGGTATCCCACGCTGCAGATCGGCGTGTCGTACCGCTTCTGATTGGCCAGCTAAAGGACGCGGACATGGCTCCGTCGACGGCGACAACGTTTACATCACAATCGCATACAAACCATTCAAACACGCTCGTCTGCTTTCGAAAGCTGAGCGCCGAAACACGCCCTCCTTTCTCGCTGGCAACGGACCGGCGAAGATCGACGCACTCCATTCGGTTCTATTGCATTCCTCACTATCACATTGACAAATTTCTACGATTCAAACCAACGTTTCGTACTAGAAATCAGCGTCGTCCCAGAGCTTTCGCTTCCCACCAACAGCATCGAACCCCGGTGATTTATCGAGATGAAAAGATATGCAATGATCGCCGCCGATCGGCAAGACACACTGGAGCCATGCGTCGACAGACGCATCGGCAATGCCGCGAGACCCTGCGTTTTCATTGCATCGATATGGCCAATTTTCTGTTCGATCTCGTTTCGAACCTCGCTTTACTCGCGGTCGTCGTGATCGCATGTGGTGTGTACAACCGGTTCACACCTGGTCCAGCAATCAATGGCGCGCACGTGTTCGCCGCGCTGGCACTGGCCGCGCTGCTGTTCGATGCGGCGCTGAGCTTTCTCGTGTTCGCCGACGCGCAGAACCGCTACGGCCAGTTCAGCACGCCGGCTGCCTTTTCCGTCCGCGCTGCCGCCTACGTGATCGCGATCGTCATTGCTTTCGCGTGGCATCACGTGACGCGCCGCAAGCGTGCCGCGACAACCACCGCCGACAAAACGCTCGTCATCCACACCTCTCCCTATTCGCAATCGCATCTGCGCATGTAAGCCCACTCCAGGCGCACGCGCCTCGGCGCGACTCGTCGCCGGTCGCTAATCGACGTCACCAACCTGCTCCAAAGGCATCGCGCAAGCGCGCTCACGCGCCCAGCGTACAGCAAGCCGTCGCCCCTTTGAGGGCGACCGTCTGATCCGCCGCTTTCTCCCGCCAGGCTTTGCGTTCGGAAGACAGGAACGGTCCTTGCGTATGCGTGCGCCGTCGCCTATAACTTCCGAAGACCGCGCGTTGCCGTTTGCGTCCGCCGTCGGGCATTGCCGCTGTATTGCGCCATCTGTTGTTCAATCAGTCGAAGGCAACTTTTCCAACGGGGGACATCTTGGATCTCGATACCGTACGCGTGTTCATCATGACCCGAGGCATCGACCTCGGTACCAAGGTTCTCGGCGCGATCGTTCTGTGGATCGTCGGACGCTGGATCATCGGTCTGATCATCGGCGTGCTGCGCAAGGTGCTCGCGCGCAATGGCCGGGTCGACCCCACTCTCGCTCACTATCTCGGCTCGATTCTCGGCGGCTTGCTGAACCTGCTGCTGATCCTCGCGATCCTGCAGATATTCGGTGTCCAGACGACTTCGTTCGCCGCGTTGCTCGCTGGTCTCGGCCTGGCGATCGGCACCGCGTGGGGCGGGCTGCTTGCGCACTTCGCGGCCGGCGTCTTCATGCAGGTATTGCGGCCGTTCAAGGTCGGCGACTTCGTCACCGCGGGAGGCGTCACCGGCACGGTCTCGGAGCTGGGCCTGTTCGGCACCACCATCGTGACGCCGGACAACGTGACGACCATCGTCGGCAACAACAAGGTTTTCTCGGACACGATTTCGAACTTCAGTGTGTTGCCGGTACGGCGTGTCGAGCTGACCGCGAAGATCGCGAACGGCGTCGATCCCACTGACGCGATGAACCGGCTGAGGGCGGCCATCGTGCAGATTCCGAACGTCGCCGAGAGCCCCGCGCCCGACATCGAAGTGCTGAGCTTCACGCCGGAAGGACCCTTGCTGTGCGTGCGCCCCTACACGGCCAATGATCACTATTGGCAGGTTTATTTCGACACGAATCGCGCGATCGTCCAGACCTTCAAGGAAGCCGGCTATCCGACGCCGGAAACACCGCTGGCGCCGCGTGTGGTCGGCCCGGGCGCGACGGGAACCGCGGCCGGTTGAGAGAGAAGCGTGCGCCGCATCGCCGGCGATTCTGAACACCGCAAAATGAAAAAGGCGTCGCGAGATTCGCGACGCCTTTTGTTCATCTGCCTGCGCAGGCATCGGCAATGACGCGTCAGCGGCTGTTGGCCTTGGCCCCGTCCTTGCGCATCATCTTCCACACCGCGCCGAGCAGAACCGGCACGATGGCCGCGCCGATACCCACCAGCACGATTACGTTCAGATACTGACGGATGAACGGAATATTGCCGAAAAAATAACCGAGCAGCACGAGCAGCAACAC
This sequence comes from Paraburkholderia sp. SG-MS1, assembly GCF_012275575.1. Taxonomy (GTDB): domain Bacteria; phylum Pseudomonadota; class Gammaproteobacteria; order Burkholderiales; family Burkholderiaceae; genus Paraburkholderia. Next base: position 6,880 of record NZ_NPIH01000084.1, read on the forward strand.
CCATAGCAGCGCGCCGAGAACGTTGAACAACTGGAACCGGCTCACGGTCATCGATGAAGCGCCGGCCACGAACGGCGCGAAGGTTCGCACGACCGGAATGAAACGCGCGAGCACGATGGTCTTGCCGCCATGCTTTTCATAGAAGTTATGTGTCTTCTGCAGCGCGCTGCGGTCGAGGAAGCGTTCGAGAAAAGGAATATGCGAATCGAACACCCGCGGCCCGATGGCCCGTCCGATCATGTAGTTGACGGTATTGCCGGCGATCGCGGCCACCAGCAGCAGCACGATCAGCAGACCGAGGTTCAACTGGCCCGTCGCACAGAACGCGCCGCCGATGAACAACAACGAATCGCCCGGCAAGAACGGCAGAATGACAAGGCCCGTTTCGCTGAACACGATGACGAACAGCACCGCGTAGACCCAGGCACCATACACATGGATGAAGTCTCCGAGGAACTTGTCGATGTGCAACACAAGGTTGACGAAATGTAGCAGCGTGTCCAAGGAGCGTCCTCTGTTAAGGGAATGTGAACGCGGTGAAAACAGCCTTGCCGGCAGGCCCGCGATGAAGACGGCAAGCACCCGCTCGCCGCCGCAAATTGACCGCGTCATGATACCGAAAGTGCCCGCCCGCGATTAAAAATCAGTTGCCGGTTGGCTCTGTGCCGAATCGCTATAATTTCGCCATGTCAGAATTCTCCGAAACGCCTGCCGATTCCGCCGCGGCCGCAGTGGCCGCCGCCGCGCCCGCCCCGCGCCCGTTGCGAGCGATCCAGCCCCTTCCCGATCAGCTGATCAGCCAGATCGCCGCTGGCGAAGTGGTGGAGCGGCCCGCCTCGGTAGTCAAGGAGTTGCTGGAAAACGCGCTCGACGCGGGCGCGCAGACGCTGCGTATCCTGCTTGATGAAGGCGGCGTCAAACGCATTTCGATCACCGACGACGGCTGTGGCATTCCCGAGAGCGAACTGGCGCTCGCGCTAATGCGCCATGCGACCAGCAAGATCCGCTCGCTCGCCGAACTGGAAGCGGTCGCCACGCTCGGTTTCCGTGGCGAGGCGTTGGCGTCGATCGCGTCGGTCGCACAGATGACCATCACGAGCCGCACCGCCGAAGCGCCGCATGCCGTGCGCGTCGACGCGCAAACTGGCGTACTGAGCCCGGCGGCCGGCACCCAGGGCACGACAATCGAAGTGCGCGAGCTGTACTACAACACGCCCGCGCGCCGCAAATTCCTCAAGAGCGAGCAGACCGAACTCGGCCATTGCCTCGAACAGATCCGGCGCGCGGCTTTGGCGCGGCCCGACGTCGCAATTTCAGTACTGCACAACGGCAAGGCGGTCGAACACTGGAACGCGAGCGAGCCGCCGGTGCGGGTCGCGAAAATTCTCGGCGAGACCTTCTCGACGGCGCACCTGCCACTCGACGAATCCGCTGGGCCGCTGGCCGTCTACGGCTGCGCGGGCTTGCCGACCGCGAGCCGCGGGCGTGCCGATCAGCAATACTTCTTTGTCAACGGCCGCTTTGTGCGCGACAAACTGCTCACGCACGCGGTGCGCGCCGCTTATGAAGACGTGCTACATGGCGACCGCTATCCGTCTTATGTGCTGTTCCTCGATCTGCCGCCAGAGGGCGTCGATGTCAACGTGCATCCGTCGAAGATCGAAGTGCGGTTTCGCGATTCACGCTCGATTCACCAGTTCGTGTTCCACGCGGTGCAGCGCGCGCTGGCGCGGCATGCAGGCGCATCACCGGAAACGACGGCGGGTGGTCATGCTGCGCATCTGGAGCCGATGGCAGGCGGCCCGGCTTCGTTCGGCGCGACGCCGCTGGGCGGCGCGGCGGGCGTGAGCAGCGGCAGTTTCGGCGCCGATGCGGGCTTCGGCGGCTCGACAGGCGGACTGGCGCGTGGCGGATCAGGCAGCAGCTTCGGCCCGTCGTCACAGCCGGGCAACACCTGGATGCGCCAGGCGCGCATGACGCAAGGCACGCTGCCGGTCGCACAACCGCTCGCGTTTTACGACGCGCTGTTCGGCCGCAAGGACAGCCATGCCGGCACCGCAGAAGGCGCGACCCTGCTGGAGGCGCGCGACTCGGCGGGGGAAACGCCATGGCCGTATAACGCGTCGGCGCCCTATCCGTCGCCCGCCTTCAACGCCACCGACGAACAACCGCTCGGCTTCGCGCTCGGCCAGATTCACGGCATCTACGTGCTCGCGCAGAACGCGCACGGGCTGGTGATCGTGGACATGCACGCCGCGCACGAGCGCATCCTTTACGAGCAGTTCAAGAACGCGCTGGCCGATCGCGCAATCGCCGTGCAGCCGCTGCTGATCCCGCAGACGATGCAGGCCGATCCGGTCGAAATCGGCACGGTGGAAGAAGAGCGCGACACGCTCGACGCGCTCGGCTTCGACCTTGCCGTGCTGTCGCCAACCACGCTGGCGATCCGCGCCGTGCCTGCGCTGCTCAAGGACGCCGATCTGCAGGCGCTGGCGCGCGCGGTGCTCGCCGATCTGCATGAGTTTGGCGGCTCGCGCGTGCTGACCGAGCGTCAGCACGAACTGCTCGGCACGCTCGCCTGCCATCATGCCGTGCGTGCGAACCGGCGTCTCACGCTCGACGAAATGAACGCGCTGCTACGCCAGATGGAAGCGACCGAGCGCGCCGATCAATGCAACCACGGGCGTCCGACGTGGTATCAACTGACGCTGTCCGACCTCGATCGGCTGTTCATGCGCGGGCAGTGACGGTGCGCTCGCTGACTTTGCTTCGACCCGTGCGGGCCTGCTCATGACGCCACGCAACGCTCCCACGCCGATCCCTTGCCTGCTCGGCCCGACCGCCTCCGGCAAAACCGCCGCCGCGCTGGCGCTCGCCGCACTGCGGCCGGTGGAAATCATCAGCGTCGATTCGGCGCTGGTCTATCGCGAGATGGATATCGGCACTGCCAAGCCGACTGCCGAAGAACGCGCCGTGGCGCCACATCATCTGATCGACATCGTCGATCCGACCGATGCCTATTCGGCTGCGCAGTTTCGCGCCGACACGTTGCGGCTGACCGGCGAAATCCACGCGCGTGGACGGCTGCCGTTGCTGGTCGGCGGCACCATGCTGTACTACAAGGCGCTCACGCAGGGGCTCAACGACCTGCCCGCCGCCGACCCCGACGTGCGCGCCGCGCTCGATGCCGACGCCGCGCGCGAAGGCTGGCCGGCCCTGCACGAACGGCTTGCGAGCGTCGACCCGGTGACGGCCGCTCGCCTCGCGCCCAACGATTCGCAGCGGATTCAGCGCGCGCTCGAAGTATTCATGCTGACCGGCCAGGCGATGTCGGCATGGCTGGCCGCCCCCGCGCGGCCAAATGACGCCGCGGCGGCATGGCGCTTCGTGCCGATCGCGCTGGAGCCGTCCGATCGCAGCGTCTTGCATGCACGCATCGAGCAGCGCTTCGATGCGATGCTGGCCAGCGGTTTTGTCGATGAAGTGGTGAAGCTGCGCGAACGCGGGGATCTGCGGCCCGAGATGCCGTCGATGCGCTGCGTCGGTTACCGGCAGGTCTGGGAATATCTGGACGGCGCGGTCGATTATCCGACGATGCGCGACAAGGGAATCTTTGCGACCCGGCAATTGTGCAAGCGGCAGCTCACGTGGTTGCGAAGCATGACAGAACGGGTGGTGGTGGACTGCTGCGATCCGCACGCTACCGCGCGGGTGCTCGATCAGGTCGAGGCGTTGATTTGACGCGTTGATTTGAGGCGTTGAAGCGTCGAACCCGCGCGGCGCGCATGCGATCCGCGCGGGCAATACCAACCATTAGATCACGACGGTCTGCGCTTCACCGGCTGCGCTTTCGCGAATCGTGCCGATCTTCCA
>NZ_NPIH01000085.1 GCF_012275575.1 Paraburkholderia sp. SG-MS1
ACACAGGTGCATCGATCCAGCCGATGCGCGCCCCACCCACGCCCTCCTGCGCAGCTGCGGGCATCGATGCGAACGAAGCGGCCAGCGCCGCCGCGCGCTGCGCGAACGCGCGCGTCGCAGCCGGCGGAATGCTCGAATGATCGACGATCCAGCGCAGCCGGACCGCTTTGGCCGCGTCGCCGCTCAACAGTCCCGTGGCGCCGAACACCGTGTGCTCCACCGCCGCCGCGTCGGCGACGCACAGCAGCACCGCTTCGCAGCGCAGCGCCATCTCACGCGGCGTATCGGCGACGCGCGCGCCTTCCGCCATCAGCGCTTCGGCCTTTGCCCGGGTGCGATTCCACACATGCACGGTATGCCCCGCGCGCAGCAGATGCCGGATCATCGGCGCGCCCATCAGGCCGGGACCGCAAAAACCAATTTCCACTTTCGAACCTCGTCGGCTATCGGAATGAGTTGCGCGGACATGATAACGAACCCGCGCCGTCACCGGCTACCGGGCACACGACGTGCGGCACTCCCCGTCGATGGGCCGCTCACGTGCCGCGTTTGCCAGCGCGTTTGCCACCGCGTTTGCCGCATGTGCCGCGTTTCCCGTTGCCTATACTTTCTGGACACCAACGAAGACCAAGGAGGAATCTTATGTCAGACCACGTCTACAAACAGATCGAACTGACCGGCTCGTCGACGGTATCGAGCGACGACGCCGTCAAGACCGCGATTGCCAAAGCGTCGAAGACCTTGCGCAATCTGCACTGGTTCGAAGTCACGGAAACACGGGGCCAGATCGAAGACGACAAGGTCGCCTACTGGCAGGTGACGATCAAGGTGGGTTTGCGGATCGAATAAACGCGATGGCGGCAACCGGCGCTTTGCGTCGGCGCGCGGTGACAGGCAAGGGGCCCATGTGCGGCACGTGCACAAGACGCGAGGCGCCTCGCCAGTGGCCGATCCGCCAAAAAAAAGCTGCGTCCGTACTGGACGCAGCGCCTCAAGGCAGCGGTTGTGGTGACCGCCGCCCCGTCGATCGTAAAGCGGCTCATGCGTCGCCCAGCATCGGCTGAGCGTGACGAGTTACTTCGGCAGCGAACCGTCCACGCCTTCCACATACCAGTTCAGACGTTGCAGTTCCGGATCGGTCAGCGTCTTGCCCGCCGGCACCTTCACCGCACCCGACTGATCCTTGATCGGGCCGGTGAACACGTCCCACTTGCCGCCCGCCAGTTCATCGCGCTTCGCGGCGACCTGCTTCTGCGCCTCGGCCGGAATCGCCGAGGTGTTCAGATTCTCCAGGTTGACGGCCTTCTGCGGAATGCCCCACCACACCGGATCGTTCTTCCACTTGCCGTCCAGCACCTGCTGGATCGCCGAGTTGTAATACACGCCCCAGTGCGCGACCACCGAACCGAGATGCGCCTCGGGGCCGAACTTCTTCATGTCCGAATCCCAGCCGAACGCATGCACGTGTTTTTCCGACGCGGTGGCGAGCGTCGCGCTCGAATCCGTGTTCTGCAGCAGCACGTCGGCACCCTGGCCGATCAGCGTTTCAGCCGCCTGCTTTTCCTTGCCCGGATCGAACCAGCTGTTGATCCAGATGACCTTCGTGTGCACCTTCGGATTCACCGAGCGCGCGCCGAGCGTGTACGCATTGATGTTGCGCACCACTTCCGGAATCGGCACCGACGCGACGAAGCCGAGCGTGTTGGTCTTCGTCACGTAGCCCGCGGCGACACCCGCCAGGTACGCGCCCTGATACATGCGCACGTCATAGGTGCCGAAGTTCGGCGCCTTCTTGTAGCCGGTAGCGTGCAGGAACACGGCGTCCGGGAAATCCTTCGCGACCTTCAGCTGGAAGTCCTGAAAGCCGAAGCTCGTGCCGATGATGATCTTGTTGCCCTTGTTCGCCAGATCGCGGAACACTCGCTCCGAGTCCGCCGATTCCGGCACGTTTTCGACGCGCGTGATCTTGATCCTGTTGCCGAACTTCGCTTGCGCTTCGCGCGAGCCCTGGTCGTGCGCGAAGGTCCAGCCGGCATCGCCCGGATTGCCGATGTAGACGAACGCGACGCCCGGCGCATCGGCGGCCTGCGCGGTTTGCGCGAGCGGCGCAGCAAGCGCGAGCGAGGCCGCGCCCCACGCGAAAGCGGTCAGTAAATTTCTTCTCTTCATGTTGGGTCCTGTTGTCGTTGGTCGAATAATAGGAAACGTAGGGTCGCGGGCGGCCCGATCAGCCCGCCGAGAAAAACGGCTTGCCGAGCGATGCCGGCGCATTCAGACGGATCGTGTTCGGATTGCGCGAGATCAGCACCAGCACGACGACCGTCGCGACATACGGCAGCATCGCGAGGAATTGCGTCGGCACGGGCACGCCGATCGCCTGCGCGTAAAACTGCAAGCCGGTCACCGCGCCGAACAGCAGCGCACCGATCAGCAGACGCCCCGGGCGCCACGTCGCGAACACCACCAGTGCGAGCGCGATCCAGCCGCGGCCCGAGGTCAGGTTCTCCTGCCACAGGTGCAGATTCACGATCGAATAGTAGCCGCCCGCGAGCCCGGCCATGCCGCCGCCGAAGGCCACCGCGCCGTAGCGCACGCCAACCACCGGAAAGCCGACCGAGTGCGCGACCTGCGGCGATTCGCCGACCGAGCGCAGCACCAGACCGGCGCGCGTGCGGTACAGAAACCAGCCGATCACGGCGAACATCAGGAACGCGAGGTAATCGAGCGGCGTGAGGCTGAAGAGCGCGGGCCCGAGCACGGGAATCTTCGCGAGACCGGGAATGGTCCACGTGTCGATGGTCGCGCGCACCGCGGCCGACGTGTACGGCTTGCCGACATAGGCCGACAGGCCGATGCCGAAGATCGTCAGCGAGAGGCCGGTGGCGACCTGGTTGGCGAGCATGGTCAGCGTGAGAAACGCGAACAGGAGCGACATCGCGAGACCGGCGCCAATCGCGGCGAGCACGCCGAGCCACGGGTTGCCGGTAATGGTCGTGACCGCGTAGCCGGTCACGGCGCCCATCAGCATCATGCCTTCGACGCCCAGGTTGAGCACGCCCGACTTTTCGGTGACGAGTTCGCCCGCGCCCGCGAACATCAGCGGGATTGCGGCGGTGACGGCGCTCGAGGTGAGCGCGCTGGCTTGTTGAATATCCATGGAAGTCCGGCGAAAAGATCAGTGAGCCTGTTGGTGAACGGCGGCCAGCGAGCGGCGGCGCACCCGGTAGTTCACGAACAGGTCGGCACCCAGCAGGCAGAACAGCAGGAGCCCCTGGAACACGCCGGAAAGCGCCTGCGGCAATTGCATCGAGGTCTGCACCGCTTCGCCGCCGAGATACAGCAAGGCCATCAGGAGACTCGCGAGCACGATGCCGACCGGATGCAACCGCCCGACGAACACGACGATGATCGCCGTGAAGCCGTAGCCCGGCGACCACGTCGCCTGCAACTGGCCGATCGGGCCGGCGATCTCGCCCATTCCGGCGAGGCCCGCGAGGCCGCCGCTGATCAGGAGCGAGGTCCAGATGGTTCTCTTGTCGGAAAAGCCTGCATAGCGCGCGGCAAGCGGCGCGAGGCCGCCGACGTTCATCCGGTAGCCCGCGAAGCTCTTGCGCATGAAGAGCCACACGAGCGGGATCGCGATCAACGTGACGAACACCGACGCGTTCAGCCGCGTGCCGCGCAGCCATTTCCAGTGCCAGTCGCCGTAGAGCGTTGGATAGAGCGCGTCGCCGCTGAACATTTCCGACAGCGGAAAGTTCATGCCCTGCGGGTCGCGCCACGGACCACTCACCAGATAGATCAGCAGTTGCGTGGCCACGTACGTGAGCATCAGGCTCACGAGAATCTCGTTGGTGTTGAAGCGGCTCTTGAGGAGTGCGGGAATCGCCGCCCACGCCATGCCGCCGAGCACGCCGGCGATCATCATGGTCGGCAGGATCCACCAGCCGGTGGCCTGGTCGAAGTAGATCGCGACGCCGCTCGCGGCAATGCCGCCGAGCAGCATCTGCCCTTCCGCGCCGATATTCCAGACGTTGGCGCGATAGCCGATCGCGAGGCCGAGGCCGATCAGGCACAACGGCGACGCCTTCAGCAGCAGCTCGGACCAGCCGTTCACGCTCGACAGCGGTTCGATGAAAAACGCGTGCATCGCCTGCAAGGGATCGCGTCCCACGAGGCTGAAAATCAGAAAGCCGATCGCCAGCGTGAGCAACGCGGCGATCAGCGGCACGGCGAACTGCATCGTGCGCGAGGGCGTCGTGCGTGCTTCGAGTCGATAAGGAAGAATCATGGGTAGCGTGTGATTGATTGGTTCTGGTTGTGAGGCTCGTGAGGCTCGAACGACGCGGCTCGCCCCTTCTCGCCTCGCGCTTTATGCGTGCGCCGCCTGTTCCGCCGACGGCGCCGCGCCCTCGCGCGCGCCGAACAGACCCGCCATCCAGCGGCCGATTTCCTCGGCATTGGTCGCCCCCGTCGCGCGTACCGGCGAGAGCCGGCCGCCGGCGAGCACCGCGAGGCGATCGCAGATGTCGAACAGCTCTTCCAGTTCTTCAGAAATCACCAGAATCGCGACGCCGCGCGCCGCCAGATCGAGCAACTGCTGACGGATGAACGCCGCCGCGCCGACGTCGACGCCCCATGTGGGCTGCGCGACCACCAGCACTTTGGGCGCCTGCAGGATTTCGCGCCCCATGATGTATTTCTGCAGATTGCCGCCGGACAGACTTTGCGCGAGCGCTTCCGGGCCGCCGCAACGCACGTCGAAGGCGTCGATACAGCGCTTCGCGAACGCTCGCATCGCACCCGCCTTGATCCAGCCCGAGCTCACCATCTGCTGACGATGCGCGGTGAGCAGTGCGTTCTCCGACAGCGACATGGCCGGCACCGCGCCACGGCCAAGGCGCTCCTCCGGCACGAAGCCGAAACCGAGCGCGCGCCGGCCGCCCGCGCCGAGGCGCCCGGCCGTCTTACCGCAAATCGTGACCGCGTCGGCGCGCACGCCGCGTTTTTCGCCGGACAGCGCCGAGAGCAACTCCGCCTGGCCGTTGCCCGACACGCCCGCGATGCCGAAAATCTCGCCCGCATGCACGCCGAACGACACGTCGTGCAGCGACGTGCCGAACGGGTCGTCGCTCTCCACCGACAACTGCTTCACGTCGAGCAGCACGGCGCCCGGATTGTGCTCGCGCCGCGTGTAATCGGGCAGCGAATGGCCGACCATCAACTGCGCGAGCGACGCATGCGTCTCGCCCTTCGGCTTCACGTGACCCGTCACACGGCCCCCGCGCATCACGGTCGCGCTGTCGCACAGCTCCTGGATTTCGTCGAGCTTGTGGCTGATGTAGAGAATGCTGCAGCCTTCGGCCGCCAGCCGCCGCAACGTCGCGAAGAGCTTTCTCACCGCTTGCGGCGTCAGCACCGAAGTCGGCTCGTCCATGATCAGCAGGCGCGGGTTCTGCAGCAGGCAGCGCACGATCTCGACGCGCTGCCGCTCGCCCACCGTCAGGCTATGCACGTGACGCTGCGGGTCGATGTCGAGCCCGTAGTCGGCCGAGACTTCGCGGATGCGTTGGGAAAGCGTCTTCAGGTCGAACGGTTCGTCGAGTGCGAGCGCGATGTTTTCGCCGACCGTGAGCGTCTCGAACAGCGAAAAATGCTGGAACACCATGCCGATGCCGAGCTTGCGCGCCGCCGCCGGGTTCGCGATCTCGACCACCTCGCCTTCCCAGCGAATCTCGCCGGCGTCGGGCCGCACCGCGCCGTAGATGATCTTCATCAGTGTGCTTTTGCCGGCGCCGTTTTCGCCGAGCACCGCATGGATCTCGCCCGGGGCGACGATCAATGTGACGTCGTCGTTGGCGCGCACCGCCGGGTACTGTTTGGTGATGCCCTGGAGCATCAGCCTGGGCGCCGCCTGTTCCGGCCGCGTCGCCGGCTGCGCGGCGGCGCCGTCGCTATAAGAAGAGTCGCTCATGTGATTCCGTCGTGCGTCAGTGACTACCGGTTCCGGCGCGTCCGTCCACCTCGCCGGCGGACGATCCGTCACCACAACCGGGTGACAATACCTAATTCGACCCGCTCAGTCGAGCCGTCAAAATTCCCGCAAACCCGCGCCGCAGCGCGCTCTGCGGGTATGCCACCCTTGACGACGTTTTTCGTTCATATTAAAAAGCATATACCCCCACGCCCGTTCGATCAGCCTGAACATATATTTCGGAGAAGTCATGAGCCAGCAACGCGAGGCGATCGATACGTACCTACTGCGCGTCTTGCACACCTTGTTGATGGAGCGCAGCGTCACCCGCGCGGCCGTCAAACTGAACCAGTCGCAACCTGCGATCAGCGCGGCGCTGCGCCGCCTGCGCGACATCACCGGCGACCCGCTGCTGGTGCGCGGCAAATCCGGCATGGTGCCGACCGAGTACGGCCTGCGCCTGCTCGAACCGGTACAGAACGCGCTGCGCGAAATCGAACGCATCAAGTTCCAGCAGCACAACTTCGATCCGGCGACCTCGATCCGTTGCTACCGGATCGGCTGCCCCGACTACCTGAACGTGCTGTTCGTGCCGACGGTGGTCGAACGTTTTCGCCAGGCCGCGCCGAACGCGACGCTCGAATTTCACTCGCTCGGCCCCGCCTTCGACTACGAACTCGCGCTCGAGGACGGCAAGCTCGACATCGTGGTCGGCAACTGGCCGGAGCCGCCGGAGCAACTGCATCTGTCGAACCTGTTCGTCGATCAGATCGTCTGCCTGATGAGCAACACGCATCCGTTCGCCAAACGCGGCGGCCTCACGCTCGATCAGTACCTGAACGCTCCGCATCTCGCGCCGACGCCTTATTCGGTGGGCCAGCGCGGCGCGATCGACGTGCATCTCGCGCGCGAGCGCCTGAAGCGCCACGTGGTCGTCACGTTGCCGTACTTCAATCTGGCGCCGTACGTGCTGATCAAATCCGATCTGATCTTCACAACGACGCGCCTTTTTGCCGATTACTACGCGAAGTTCCTGCCGCTGACCGTGGTGCCCGCGCCGCTCGATTTCCCGCCCATGCAGTACTACCAGCTGTGGCACGAACGCGTGCATTACTCCGACGAAGTGCGCTGGCTGCGCAGTCTGGTCGCCGAAGCGACCAGGACGTTGATCGACAAACCTTGACGCCTCGTTGCGCGGGTGGCGGGCGTGCCGTTTTTGACGATGGCATCCCCGCTCTCTCTTCCCGCGCTCCCCACTTTCCTCTTCTACGCCGCCGCCTCGTAAAGCGTCTTCGCCAGCCGGTTGTGCCGCTCGATGACCGGCCCGAGGTCGAGCGTCGTCAACTGGCCGTCTTTCACCACCACCTTGCCGCCGATCACGCTGTAGCTCACCTGTGAAGGCGCGCAGAACACCAGCGCCGCGACCGGGTCGTGCAACGCGCCCGCAAACAGCGGCTGACGCAGGTCGAACGACACGAAGTCCGCCGCCATGCCCGGCGCAAGCGCGCCGATGTCGTCGCGATTGAGCACCTTCGCGCCGCCCAGCGTCGCGATCTCCAAGGCGTCGCGCGCGGTCATCGCGTCCGGCCCGAAACCGACCCGCTGCAGCAGCAACGCCTGGCGCACTTCGGCGACCATCTGCGCGCCGTCGTTCGAAGCCGAACCGTCGACGCCCAGCCCCACCGGCACCCCCGCGAGACGCATCCGCCTGACCGGCGCAATGCCCGAGGCAAGCCGCATGTTCGAACACGGACAGTGCGCAACCCCGGTGCCCGTGCGCGCGAACAGTTCGATGCCCGCGTCGTCGAGTTGCACACAGTGCGCATGCCACACATCGCGGCCGACCCAACCAAGGTCTTCCGCATACTCGGCAGGCGTCATGCCAAACTTCTCGCGGCTGTATGCGACGTCGTTGACGTTCTCCGCGAGGTGCGTATGCAGCGACACGCCATAGTGACGCGCCAGCACAGCCGACTCGCGCATCAACTCGCGGCTCACCGAAAACGGCGAGCACGGCGCGACCACCACGCGCAGCATCGCGTAGCGGCCTTCATCGTGATACGTCTCGATCAGCCGCTGTGTATCTTTCAGGATGTCCGCTTCACGCTCAACCACCGAATCCGGCGGCAAGCCGCCGTCCTTCTGCCCCACGCTCATGCTGCCGCGCGCCGCATGAAAACGCATGCCGATCCGCCGTGCCGCCGCAATGCTGTCGTCGAGCCGGCTGCCGTTCGGATAGATATACAGATGGTCGCTCGACGTCGTGCAGCCGGACAGCAGCAGTTCGGCCATCGCCGTCAGCGTCGAGATTTCGATCATCTCCGGCGTGAGATTGGCCCACACCTTGTACAGATTCGTGAGCCAGCCGAACAGCTCGGCGTTCTGCGCGGCGGGCAACGCGCGCGTGAGGCTCTGATACATGTGGTGATGCGTATTCACGAGACCCGGGATGACCAGGTGGCCACGCATGTCGAGCACTTCGTCGGCAGTGGGCGGCAACTGCGCCGCCGCTCCCACTGCGACGATGCGGTTGTCCTCGATATACAGACCGCCGTCGCGCAGTTCGCGCCTCGCGCCGTCCATCGTGACCAGCACGTCCGCGTGCTTGACCAGCATCGTTTTCTTCGGCTTTCCCGACTGCTGTGCCGCCTGTTCCATCGTCATTCGTTTTCTCCGCTTCAATACTTCCGTGCAAAGCTGCTCGAACGCGATGTGGCGACACGCCGACCGCGCCGCCGCGTCCCGTCGAACGCCGTTGGCCCGGTTACCCGGCGTGTTCCGCCGTCTTCGGGATGCGCCGCAGCCGGTTCGTCTCCGCCGCGGCGCACAGGTGTAACCTTCGACGGCCAAAATAAGCATGGCAACTCGCGCCAATGCGATACCCAACCTCACGCTATCGATATAGTGGGCCTTTTTTGGCGCCGCTACGATCGAAGCGACGCGCAGCAATCGAACCAGGCAACTCGCTACGGCTTTCGACGGGCTGTGCAACATGCGCCAGGTATTATCTTTCCTATCTCGCGCGCGCTGAGCGGAACAACCTTTTTACAATGGCTGCCACGGCGCTCGCTTCAATTCGCCGACGGGTATGTAGCCACTGACGTGGAGCCTCGATCCGCCGCAAACGTATCTGGATCGGGCTGCCGCCGAAACCTCGCAAACACACAAGGACAATGGCGAATGGGAAAGCTCACTACCCATGTGCTCGACACCGCGAACGGCCGTCCCGGCGCGGGCATCAAGGTCGAACTCTTCGCGCTGGCGGGCGACACGCGGCGCGCGCTCAAAACCACCACCACCAATGACGACGGCCGCTGCGACGCGCCGTTGCTGGAAGGCGACGCGCTCGTCGCGGGCGAATACGAGCTGGTGTTCGGCGCGGGCGACTACTTCGCGTCGATCGGCACGAAAGTGCCCGAGCCGCGCTTCGTCGATCGTGTGGTGCTGCGCTTCGGCGTGGCCGACGCCGCTGCGCATTATCACGTGCCGCTGCTGGTGTCGCCGTGGTCGTACAGCACGTATCGAGGCAGCTAGGCGGCCAGGCGGCCAGGCGGCGTTAACGCCGGCCATGTCTGATTGCGTTGCGCAGATGCTCGCCGGCCCTTTCCTGATGCCTCGCGAGCACCCGCGAAACGCATTCGAAACGCGCGTGGCCGCTGCCGACCCGACGGACCTGAGACCCATAAAAAATCGACGCCGTGCGAACCGAGCGCACCGCGTCTTCGACCCCGCAGTCAGCGCGGTGCCCGGACGGCCCGAGATCCGTCAGACGGTCCAGCGAGGTGCTGAACGTCATCGCGCATACAACGAATCAGAAGTGGAGGAGTGTCATGGAAGGCTTTATCACCGACTGGTTGAATCTGGCGATTCGCTGGTTCCACGTCATTGCCGCGATTGCCTGGATCGGCGAGTCGTTCTATTTCGTCGCGCTCGACAACAGCCTCAAACCGCCGCAGGATCCGAACCAGCGCCGGCGCGGCGTGTTCGGCGAACTGTGGCACGTGCACGGCGGCGGCTTCTACAACATGCAGAAGTACACCGTCGCGCCGCCGGAAATGCCCGACGATCTGCACTGGTCGAAGTGGCCGTCGTACACCACGTGGCTGTCGGGCTTCGGCCTCTTCACCGTGCTGTATCTGTTCTCGCCGACCACGTATCTGATCGACAAGAACGTGCTCGACATGGGGCCGGTGGTCGCGATCGCCTCGGCGATCGGCTTCCTCGCGGCGGGCTGGATCGTGTACGACTCGCTGTGCCGCATTCTCGGCAACCGCGACAAGGTGCTCGGCATCTGCGTCGGCGTGTACGTGGTGATCGCCACGTGGCTCGCCTGCCATATCTTCGCAGGCCGCGCAGCCTATCTGATCATGGGTGCGATGCTGGCGACGATCATGTCGGCCAACGTGTTCTTCGTGATCATCCCCGGCCAGCGCAAGATGGTCGACGCGATGCTCAAAGGCAACACGCCGAACCCGATCTACGGCAAACGCGGCAAGCAACGCTCGGTGCACAACACGTATTTCACCTTGCCGGTGGTGTTCGCGATGCTGTCGAACCACTACGCGATGACCTACACGCATCCGTACAACTGGGCCGTGCTGCTGGTCATCATGCTGGCGGGCGCGCTGATCCGCCAGTTCTTCGTGATGCGCCACCGCGGCCAGGTGCTGTGGTATCTGCCGCTCGTCGGCATCGCGCTGATGTTCTGCGCGCTCTTCTGGACCATGCCGAAGCCGCTCGTGCCGCAAGCGCAGGCCGCGAACGCGCCGGCGGTCAAGGTGGCCGACATCGCGCCGGTGCTGCAACAGCGCTGCGTGGCCTGCCACTCCGCGCATCCGACGATGATGGGCAGCGCGCCGGCCGGCGTGCTGCTCGATACGCCCGATGAAATCTCACAGAACGCGCAGCGGATCTATCAGCAGGCCGTGACATTGAAGGCGATGCCGCTCGGCAACGTGACGCACATGACCGATGACGAGCGGATGAAAATCGCGGCCTGGTTCGAAGGAGGCGCGGCGAAGTAAGCGCGGCGGCCGGACGTGAAGTCCGGCTTGCCCATCGACGCAGTGGCACGAAGCGGGCTTTTCGCGCGAGCGGCAAGCCCGCTTTTTTTCTTGAGGGCATGGTTGGGGGGCATGGGTGGGGACATCCCACCAATATGTAGCCCCTAGGCTACAAAATCCCGCGAAATTGGTACAGCGTAGCCCACAAGACACAAACTTACAAAAATGATTTGTAACCGATGGGCTACAATACGAATAACAATTGTCGAAATTGATGCCTTGGGGCTACATATGACCCATCTTGCCGACGTATCGGACATGCTGAAAGCGCTACGGCGCGAAAACAACCTGTCGCAAGAAGAACTGGCGCGCCGCGCCGGTGTGGCGCGCACCACCGTCGCGCGCATGGAAACGCTCGCCCGCAACGACATGAGCGTGTCGGTGCTGCTGCGTCTGCTCGAAGCGGCCGGCTACGACCTCAAGTTCGTCGCACATGGGCACGGGCGCACGCTGGACGACATCCTCGCTGAGCAACGCAGCCCGGAGCCAAAATCATGAGGCTCGACGTCCAGGTGCTAGGCAGGAACGTCGCCACGCTGTTTCGCGAGCGCGACGACTACGTCCTCAAATACAACGCCGACGCCCGCGCCGCCGACTTCGTCAGCCTGACCATGCCGGTGCGCGAAGAAGCCTGGCGCTGGCCGCGCGACCTGCATCCATTTTTCCGGCAGAACCTGCCTGAAGGTTACCTGCTGAATCTGATCCGCGAGCAGTTCGGTCCGTTGCTCGACGGAACCGACCTGTCGCTGCTCGCGGTGGTCGGCGCGATGGGCATCGGCCGCGTCACCGTGACGCCCGAAGGCGTCGCGCCGGGCACCGAACTCCAGGCGCTCGACGTTCAGGACATCCTGCACGGCGACAACACCGCCGATCATTTCGCGCAGCTCGTGCGCGAATACGCGCGCGCCGCCATCTCGGGCGCCGTGCCAAAGTTCATCGCGCCGCAGGAACAGGCGGCCGATGCCGCCGCGCCGATGGTGCTCGGCAAGCCGACCATCCGAACGAGCCGCCACATCGTCAAAGGCTCGGACGACAGCACGCCGTTCCTCGGCTTCAACGAGTTCTATTCGATGCGCGTGCTGGAACGGCTCGGCGTCGTGCCGGTGGCGCGCACGCAGATGTCGGACGATGGCCGGGCGCTGGTCGTCGAGCGCTTCGACGTCGATGCTCAAGGACTGCCCGCGTATGGCGTCGAAGACATGTGCGGCCTGCTGGGTTTGCCGCCGCACGAAAAATACAATTCGACCAGCGAGAAAATGCTCAATGCCGCGCGCGCCTATCTGCTCGATCGCAACAGCATGCGGCAGCAGCTCCAGCAGCTCGGCTGGCATCTGCTGACGAACTACGTGGTGCGTAACGCGGACTGCCACACGAAGAACATCGCGCTGTTCTACAGCTCGGTCGACGACGTCGCGTTCACGCCCGTCTACGACATCGTCACGACGCAGGCATATCCGCGTTTCGCGGCCAATCCGCCGGGCCTGCCGATCGACGGCCGCAAGACCTGGGCAGCCGGCAAGACGCTGGAGCGTTTTTTCAACACGCGCATGGGCATCGCGCCACGGCAGTACGCACAAATGGTCGAGGCGTTGTGCGATTCGGCGGTCGCCGTCGGTCATGAGGTGATTGAAGCGGCGCGCAATGAACCGCAGTGGCGCACGGTCGCAAAGCAGATGCTGCATGCGTGGGACGACGGCATGGCGTCGTTGCACTCGCCGAAAAAAAGCCTGCAGTTCAAGGGACTCAAACCGGCAATCGAAGCCGCCGGGTTTTCCGCGGCTGAGCCGGCCCAACGGGCGCGCGAAGTGATCGGGCGCTCGCCACTGCTCGGTAAGCGAGGCTAAGGATTCGGGCGTTGTGTCGCGTGGCGCCTGAAGATGCGTTCACGCTTCAGGCTCGCGCATGCAAAAAAACCACGGCGTGCGCCGTGGGATTCTCATCGCTCATCACCTCAAATCGCCACGGCACTCAACGCATCTTCAGTCAGCCATAGCGACTCGGCCAGATCCTGCTCATTCAGGTTGAGCCCCTCACCGCCACGATCGACGACGATAAAGTCGCTCACCTCCCCCAACGCGATCAGCGGATGGTGCCACACGCCCTTCGCATAGTTGACGCCCTGCCAGCCGCTCGTGACGAACGCGCGAATCTTCGCCGCGTCCAGCTCACCCGCGGGCGCCACCACGACCAGATACGGCCTGTCGTTCAACGGCACGAACGCCTGGCTGCCGAGCGGATGACGCTCGAGCATCTTCACTTCGAACGGCAGCGTGCGCGGCTGTCCGCGAAACAGATTCACGAGCGTGCGGCCGTTCTCGTCGGTGACATCTACTTTCGCGAGATCGTGATAGCGGATCGTCGTGCCGAGGTTGATCGGAATCTGTTTCGCGCCTTCGAGTTCGATCACGTCGCCGAACGCGGCGAATGCTTCCTTCGTCAGCGGTTCGATAGCGAGCGTTTTCATGATGCGAGCGTGCCCCACAGACGCAGACGCGATACGCCGCCGTCCGGAATGATATTGAAGCGAATATGCGTGACTGGCCCGAGCGCCGCGATCTCGCTTTCGAAGAAATGCTGCTTGTCCATCTGGAGCTTCTGTTCGCCGAGCAGGACCGGCCAGAACATCGCCTGCGTGATGAGCGAGCTGTCGGTACCGCCCTTCACATACGCGGCCTGGATCGAACAGCGGTCCGGATAATTGCCTTTGAAGTGCGCCGTGTCGACTTCGATCTTACCGATCACGCCCGGTTGCGCCAATGCGACGATTGCCCAGTCGTTACCCGGCTCGCGACGGCGCCGTGTTTCCCAGCCGTCACCCATGTTCACGCCGCGGCCCGGCATCAGCAGCGTCGACGCCGCGCCGAAGTGCTGATTGTTGGCCGCGACCAGGTATGCGCCGTTTTCCATCGCGGCCAGATCGAACTGCTCGGTGCGGCTTGCGCCGGCCCAATCGACCTGCGGCTGACCGTACACGCGCAGACGCGCGATCCCGCCGTCCGGATAGATGTTCACGCGCAGGTGCGTGTACGCGTTCGCGTCGCTCACGTCGAGATAGTGGTGGCTATTGCCCTGCAACGTGGTGGACGGCACGATCTCGGTCCATTGCGTGGACTGATTCGGCGCGCCGTCGATCACGCGCGCCGCCTCCACCGATGCCGCCGGCGGAAAGTTGCCCGTGAAGTGGCTGGTGTCGAGGTCGAGCCCTTTGATCACACCAGCGCGCGCCAGCTTCACGACGCACCAGTCATAGCCGGTCACGCGCTTGCGGCGGGTTTCCCAGCCGTCCATCCATTTGCCGTTGTCGTCGTACTTGCCGGGAATGAAGACGGCCGGCTCCGGATTCAGCATGCGCTCCTTTGGGGCGAAGAAATCGTCGCTCGACTCGAGCGCCTGCGCGCCCAGACGCGGGTCCGCCAGGTTCACATAGCGGCGCGTGAATTCCGGTGCGTTGGGGTCGAGAATCGGGAGTGCCATCGTTGTCGTCCTTGATGTGAAGGTGCTGGAAAAACGTTGCGGTTCGAGGGCCGCGACGCGTGCCTCCGGCGTACCTGAGGCCTACGCGTCGATCAGGTCGTCGAGCCGGAAACGCGCGATGCGGTAGATCTGATCGAGGCTCGCGCGCAATTCGTCGGCATGGCTGTTGTTCACGCGCGCCTCGAAGTTCGCGATGATGCCGTGACGGTCATAGCCGCGCACCGCGAGAATGAACGGGAAGCCGAACTTCTCGCGATATGCGCTATTGAGCGCGAGCAGTTTGTCGAACTCTTCCTGCGTGCATTGCGCGAGGCCCGCGCCGCTCTGCTCGCGCGTCGATTCGGCGGTCAGCTCGCCGCGCACCGCGGCCTTGCCGGCAAGCTCCGGGTGGGCGTTGATCAGCGCGAGCTGCTTCTCGTCACCGGCCGTTTCGACGATGCCCGACATCTTGCGATGCAGTTCGTCGATGCTCGCGAACGGCCGTTGCCGCGCGGCGATTTCCGCGACCCACGGCGAGTGCTCGAAAATGCCCGACAGCGCTGCGACGAACGCGTCGGCCGAAATGCTGTTGAGTTGGTCCAGAGTGTATTGCATCGCCTTCATGCGGCCGCCCCGCGGTTGTTGTGCTGGTAAGGATGATGTTCGCGCCAGTGCCGCGCGATATCGACACGCCGCGTCACCCACACGCGATCGTGCTGTTCGATATGGTCGAGAAAGCGCTGCAATGCGCGAAAGCGTCCAGGGCGTCCAAGCAGACGGCAGTGCATGCCGATCGACAGCATCTTCGGCGCTTCGTCGCCCTCTTCGTAAAGCACGTCGAAGGCGTCGCGCAGATAGGTGAAGAAGTGGTCCGCGGTGTTGAAACCTTGCGGGCTCGCGAAGCGCATGTCGTTGGTGTCGAGCGTGTACGGCACGATCAGTTGCGGCACCCGCGCGCCGCCCGTCACGGCGACGTCCATCCAGAACGGCAGGTCGTCGCCGTAGTAATCCGAGTCGTACAGGAAGCCGCCGTATTCGGCCACCAGCCGATGCGTGTTCGGGCTGTCGCGCCCGGTGTACCAGCCGAGCGGCCGCTCGCCGGTCACGCGTTCGAGCGCTTGCATGCCGAGGCGCATGTGCTCCGCCTCTTTCTCCGGCGATACATCCTGATAGTGAATCCAGCGATAGCCGTGGCACGCGATCTCATGGCCGAGTTCGACGAACGCGCGCGCCACGTCGGGATGCCGCTCGATCGCCATGCCGACGCCAAACACCGTGAGCGGCAGCTTGCGCTTTTCGAATTCGCGCAGGATGCGCCAGACGCCTGCGCGCGAGCCATATTCGTAGATCGACTCCATGCTCATGTGACGAGCCGGATACGCCGCCGCGCCGACGATCTCGGAGAGAAACTGCTCCGAGCCGGGGTCGCCATGCAGCACGCAGTTTTCACCGCCCTCTTCGTAGTTCAGGACGAATTGCACCGCGACACGCGCTCGCCCCGGCCAGTTGGCCTGCACCGGGTGGCGGCCGTAGCCGATCAGATCGCGTGGGTAGTTCGGGTCGAGTGGCATGGTTTGACGGATGCGTGGTGACGGTACGTAAAATTCGCGCGGGCGCTCACACTGCAGCCACGTGGCGACGCCCGTGCATGAGCTGCGGGCGGTGCATGAGTCGCTCGCCGCCACCGACCCAACCCTCTGAATCAGCGGCGAAAAAGCACTTCAGGCACCCGCGCCGAGTTGAGCCAGTGTAGCGAAAACACCCGGGTGCGCCCATACACCCGGCCAGATAGTGCGTGTCAGACGGAATGTATGTGCTGGCCCGGTGCGCTAACGTTTACCCGCAGCGGATCGGCGGTTTCGGCGCCGTGCAGCCGCTGCGGATCCGGATCAGCCGGCGCAGGGCTGAACGAGGCCAGCGCGCCGTCGTAGCGCTTGGCCAAGGGCCTCGCGTAGTCGCCGCGCTTGGCAGTCGACAGGCGCAGTGCGACCAGCGCCTCCGTCCATTTCACCGCGGCTGTCACGCCTTCGATCACCGGCGCGCCGAGCGCGTCCCCGAGCTCCGCGCATAGCCCGGCCATGCCCGCGCAACCGAGCACGATCGCGTCCGAGCCGTCCTCGTCAAGCGCACGCCGGCATTCGTCGAGAATGATGCGGCGCGCGGCCGGCCCCGGCTTGTCGAGATCGAGCACGGCGACGTCGGTCGCGCGGACGTTGCGGCAAAAGCGCTTCATGCCGTAGCGCTCAGCAAGGTGCCAGGCCATGCCGCAGGTGCGCGCGAGCGTCGTCACCACCGAGAAGCCTGGCGCCAGCACGCTCGCCGCGTGCATCGCCGCCTCCGCGATGCCGATCACCGGGCCGCGCGCCAGTTCACGCGCCGCGTATAAGCCGGGGTCGCCGAAGCAGGCGATCACGTAGCCGTCGCAACCCTCGCGCTCGCCCGCGGCGACTTCGGCCAGCAGGCCTGGCGTGGCGAGCGCCTCGTCGTAATAGCCTTCGATCGACGGCGGCCCCATGCCCGGATTCACCGCGATCACTTCGGTGCCGGGCGCGGCGACTTCACGGGCGCAGCGGCCCATGGCGTCGGTCATGCGCTGCGTCGTATTCGGGTTGATCAGTTTGATGCGCATAGGAACTCCTGTTGACGCGCTGCGAAGGAAGCCCGCCTGGGGACTGCGCGGTTCAGCGTGCGAGTACGCGATAGAACAACGCACCGAGAACCGCGCCGATGAACCACGAGAAATTCGCCATACCGTCGAGCCCCGGCGTCATCACGCAGATTACCGCGATCAGCGCGGCCGGCAGCAACGCGGCCACGGCCCGATAGTTGACGCCGTTGCGATACCAGTAAGAGCCGGTGGGCGCGACCGTGTACAGATCGTCGAGCACGATCTTCTGACGCTTCACGAGATAGTAGTCGACGATCAGGACGCCGTACAAAGGGCCGATGAAGCTGCCGAGCACGTCGAGCGTGTAGTGGATCACCGCCGGGTTGTTGAACAGATTCCACGGCGTGATGAAGATCGATGCCACCGCCGCGAGCATCCCGCCCGCACGCCAGCTGATGAGGCGCGGCGCGACGTTCGAAAAATCGAAGGCGGGCGAGACGAAGTTGGCCACGATGTTGATGCCGATCGTCGCGATCGTGAAGGTCAACGCGCCGAGGATCACCGCAGTCGGATAATCGATATGGCCGACCGTTTCGACCGGGTCCGTGATCAGCTCGCCGAATACCGGCAACGTCGCGGCGGTCGTGATCACCGTCACGAGCGAGAAGGCGAGGAAGTTGACCGGCAAGCCCCAGAAGTTGCCCCGCTTCACGCTGCGAAAACTTTTGCCGTAGCGCGAGAAGTCGCCGAAATTCAGCATCGGTCCGGAGAAGTACGAGACCACCAGCGAAGTCGCGGTGATCATGACCGGCACCACCTGCATCCCGTGATATTTGACGCCGCCCAGGTTGATGCCGATGTTGCGCCATCCCGCGCGATACACCATGTAGCCCGCGAGAATGAACATCACCACGTAGACGGCGGGCCCGGCGAAGTCGATGAATTTCTTGATGGTCTCCATGCCATGCCAGAACACCAGCGCCTGCAAGACCCACAGCAGCATGAAACCGGCCCAGCCGAGCGTCGACAGGCCCATGAAGCCATGATGATGAACGTCGGCATAAGGCAGCAACGACGGCACGAACTTGAGCACGACGATCACCAGCGCGCTCGACGCGAGATAGGTCTGAATGCCGTACCACGCGACTGCGATCAGGCCGCGAATCACTGCGGGAATATTCGCGCCAAGCACGCCGAAGGTGGCGCGGCACGCGACCGGGTAAGGCACGCCGTTCGCCTGGCTCGGTTTCGCGATCAGGTTGCACAGCAGGTTGACGATCGTGATGCCGACCAGCAGCGCGATCAGCACCTGCCAGCTTGTCAGGCCCAGCGCGAACAGACTGCCCGCGAACACGTAGCCGCCGACGCTGTGCACGTCCGACATCCAGAACGCGAAGATGTTGTACGCGCCCCAGGTTTGATTGCGCAGCGGCGCGAGATCTTCGTTGTAGAGCCGCTCGCTGTAGCCGGCCGGCGTCGACGGATCGGCTTGCGCGCCGTCGTCGGTATAAGCGGACATCGAGGGATTGCCGGGCGCTGCATTGAACTGAGCCATGATTCCTCCTTGAGATGGGGACCGTCGATAGCGCATCGAAGGACGTTGCACCGGCCGTCCCGCTCGCGCCCTCCTCGTCCATACGGGTTCGAGAAAGCAGACACCATCCGGGGGGCCGTGCCGCGGGCGTCTCCGTACTGAAGTACTTGTGGTTATCGCATCGCCAGCCGCCGCGAATTCCAGGCGATGCGTCGCTGCTCGAAGTCGGTCGCTCGGCGACGGACGTGCGTGCGCAAGCGGGCAGCGCTCACGCCGAGCCGCCTTGCAACGCCTGATTCGGTTCAGTTCAATTCAGTGCCGCGCGCGCCGCAGATGGACGCGTGCCTGTTCCTGCTGATTCGTGCTCGTGGGTGCTCGTCGATCCTCTTGCTACGTGTCTCAGTCTGGAGTCGATCCGGCTTTGGACGCCTCTTTCGATGCCGAGCCCAGCGCACCGAACACTTCATGCAAATCCGCCGCGCCACGTGCGGGGCGATCCAGCATTTTCAACTCGACGCTTTGCAGATGGCGCGACATCAACGCGGCCGCCTCTTTCGCATCGCCGGCGTCGAGCGCGGCGAGAATGGCTTCATGGTCTTCGAACGAACAAGGGCTGCGCCCAAGCGACTCGTACAGCGCGGAAATCAGCGTCGAGCGCGCGACCAGCCCATTCAGACAATCGCACAGCACGGCGTTGCCGGTGAGCCCCGCCAACTCGGTATGAAACTCGCCCGACAGGCGAATCCATGCGGGAAAATCACGTGTTTCGAACGCTCTGCGCTCACGGCCGATCATGCTGCCGATGCTCTTCAATCGCCGCATGCCGTGACCGCTGCAAATCTTTTCGACCACAGCGAGTTCGATGATGCGCCGCATTTCGAACACCTCGTGCACGTCCTGCAGCGACGGACTGGCGACGAACGCACCGCGATTCGGCTCTAGATCGACGAGGTGGTCGGTCGCCAGTTGCGCGAGCGCCTGGCGGATCGGACCGCGCTTCACACCAAATACTTCGCACAACTGTGCTTCGGTCAGCTTGGCGCCGGGTGCGAGCCGATGTTCGAGGATCGCCGCGCGGATGCGCTCTGCAATCGCTTCGGGCTTCGAACTGTTCGCGGCGGTGTCTGTGTCGGACATGATTTGCGTGTCGGTATGAAGGTGATCATAGGATGACCATAATGATTGTCAACAATTTTTGTCTCGAATTCTGACAATTTTCGGCGCGACGTCGAGCGGGCAGTCACGCCGCACACGGCGTTGTGAGGAGCGGCTTCGAGATGAGTTTAATTAGATGGCGTGACGGCTGTCTGTTGAGTGCGCATTTTGTCAACAAGATGCGGAGCCTCTCTGTGAGACTTACCCGCAAACAGACGCCCTGAATAAATGACGGTTAGTTGCGTTCATAACTCAAAAAGAAAGCGGGCCAGCGCCCGCTTCGCTCCAGTTCCGTCCAACCGTCAGTTCAGCCCAGACACGGATAGCCGGACAGGCTGAGCTCGAACCCACGCGCATCGGCGACGAGATGCGCGTCCGCGCCCACCGGCAACGTCAGCATGTTGCGGACATGCCCGAACCGCAGCCCCGTGACGACCGGAATGCCGATCAACGACCTCACCTGCTCGATCGTCGCGTTCAGGTCATAGCCATTGTCGTAGTCGTACGCTTTGCTGCCTGAGAAGTCGCCGAACACGAGCGCCTGCTGCTGCGCGAGGATGCCGGCCAGATGCAGTTGATAAATCATCCGTTCGACCCGGAACGGCTGCTCGTTGACGTCCTCGATGAACAGGATGCCGCCCTGCACCGGGGGCATATACGGTGTGCCGATCAGTGACGTCAACACCGCCAGATTGCCGCCCCACAGCATGCCTGATACGTCGACCGGCTGCGCCTGCGGCGTGTTGCCCGTCACCGTCATGGTCGGCTGCGACACGGCGGACCAGAAGTGCTGCATCGTGAATTCGCTGAGATCCTCCGCGCCGAAATCGCTCATCAGCATCGGGCCGCCGAACGTTTTCAAGCCGGCGCGCGCTAGCAGCGCGAGCTGGATCGCGGTGAAATCGCTATGCCCGACGAGCGCGACAGGCTGACCGGCGAGGCGCCGTTGCAGCCCTTCGTAGTCGAGCCCGTGCAGGATGCGCACCGCGCCGTAACCGCCGCGCACGGCCAGCACCACGTCGGGCAGCTTGCGCGACGGATCGGCGAGCCGGTTCAGATCGGCCGCGCGCTCGCCATCGGTACCCGCGAAGCGCTGATAGCGGCGCTTCGTCGCCTCTTCACCGTCGACCCGGTGGCCCTGAGCATGCAGACGACGCAACGCGCGATGCAGCACCTCGGGGTCGTGCGGATATCCGGACGGTGCGATCAGTTCGATAGTGCGATGGACGCTCATGAGCAAGACCTGCTGGAGGTGGTTGTTTCAGTGCGGCTCGGTGCGGGCCGGTTCGCCGTCCGCTTCGGGAGCCGCTTCGGCATCTGCTTCGCCGCGTGCCGCCGCGCGCGCTGCGCGGCTCGCGCGGCGCCGCTCGGCGAAGAACGACTTGAGCGCCGCGCCGCATTCGGCTTCGAGCACGCCGCCGCTGACCGTGGTGTGATGATTCAGTTGCGGATTCGCGAACGCATCGACGACGCTGCCGCATGCGCCCGTTTTAGGATCGCGCGCACCGAACACGACGCGGGCGATGCGCGCGTGCATGATCGCGCCGGCGCACATCAGGCACGGCTCGAGCGTGACGTAGAGTTCACAGCCCGGCAGCCGGTAGTTCTCGACAGCTTGCGCGGCGGCACGCAATGCGACCATTTCCGCGTGTGCCGACGGATCGTGCGCGCCGATCGGATGATTGAAACCGCTCGCGATGACTTCGTCGCCGCGCACGAGCACGGCGCCGACCGGCACTTCGCCGGCCGCACGCGCTTCTTCGGCGGCGGCCTGAGCGAGCGCCATGAAGCGGCGATCACGTTCGGAGAAAATGCCTGACGCGGGCGGATCGACGGGTGTGCCAGCGTCGGTCGCTACCGTGCCGCTATCAGCCGCCAACGTTATGGAAATGTCGGCCGCGTCAGGACATACCGATAGGGATGCGTTAGGCGCGACCGGCACGTCCGGCGTTTCATGGGATTCGCCGGATGCCGGCTGTGGCCGTGGCCCTGAGGCGGCGCGGTGGCCGAGCGCGTCGCTCACCGCGAACCCACGTCAGCCGTATTGAGGTTGCCGACGCGCTCCGACAGCCGCTCGGCGATTCGCCGGCAATAGTCGCGTGGCAAAACCAGCGGGCCGCCGCGCAGCGATTCGAGTGCCATGTCGAGCGCCAGCATGCGCGCCTGGAGACAGCAACGGGTAGCCTGGTCGCTCACGGCATTCAGCTCCGTTTGCAGGTCGCACAACGCGCGCAACTGCTCGACAGCGGGCGGCACGAAGCCCGCGTTCTTCAGGATCCGGTTGGCGACGCGCACCGCTTCCGGGACCAACGCATCGTCGTCCTGGGGCAGCGGCGCACCCGCGCCCGGCAAGTCGTCGAATTCGCCACGCGCGGCGGCGGCGGCAATACGCTGTTCGACAAGCGCATCAAGCAATTTCATCTGCAATCCACTACGTTGCGGCCCATGCATTCTATCAGGGAGCGCACGACCGTTCTGCCCGTCTGGCGGACAAAACGCGCCGGCTTTCAGATATTGCGTATTAGGGAGACACATGGAGGTCGGCAACCGTGGAAGATCCGACTGAATACGGCTTGTGCGTGGAGGCGACGGGGCGCCGTATGAGCCGCGTGTACGCACGACGCTGCTTGCGCTGCCTCCCGCCTGCTCCTGCCGTGCCCCGCTCGTTGTTTCAAGGTAACCGAAATCGTGCCATTCGTGGCAATCGAACAGCCTGTTCGCGACTCGCTTGCGGCGTACGCCGCCCGTTTGGGTGGCGCGCGTCCTCACGCCGTGCCGTCGCACATCAAGACTGAGGCGCCATCAGCGGCCAACGCGCCAGCGCAACATGGCGCGTGCGTCCAAGCAGACTGTGTATCAACGCAAACTCGCGCACGTTCCAGCACACGGATGCAACGGGACGCTCCGCCGCCCAAGGCATGCCATACGCCAATGTGACGTGCGGTACATAGGACGTGGCGACCGAACGCGCGCGCTCCCCAGAACCAGCATGCCCCAATGCCTGCCTCAGCGCGCCATGAAGCGCATGAAGACCGGCGACACCCCCGCCACCGGTCAACACAAGAGGACCCGGCCGGGGTTTCGACGCAAAGCTCGCGACCGCGTCAAATTCCACCGTGAATGGCGCCATGCGAATCGACGCGGCGGCCCGCATCGCCGCATCGACCGTATGTGGAGGCAAGCCGCCTGCGAAATTCCCGAGATGCAGCAATGTCACGTGCAGACGGTTAGCCGCAAGCGGCTTGCTGCGTACGCGCGTGCCCGCGCAGAGTTGCTGCGCGAACTTCGAAATAGTGGCCGCGGTATTGGCGTCGGGGAAGACCGCGAAAAACAGACCGTCCGTTGGCGTCGGCGGCGCCTCGAGTCCGGGCAACCATAGTTGTTCAGGCATTTCGTTCGTCACCGGGTAAAGCCGGCATGGAGAAATCTTCCTTCGTGTTGAAGTACGCGCGCGCCCGACCACGACGCATCAGTAACAGCCCAGGTTTCCCGGATGGGACCACATGAACTCACGTTCCGCCCCTTGAATGATACTGTACATTCATACAGTATTGAGGGCAATGTGGAACTTCGCAAAAGCTCGAAGTGTTGAATGGCGCCGCGAATTACGATGCGGCACGCGCAAGCAGTGGAATTCCGAAAACCGGCTCGGCTCGCGTGGCATCGTCGGGTTGAACGTGTGCATCGGGGCGGGCATTGCCCAGTTTTACGCCGCGAGGCCGCATGCTGTCGCGGGGAATACCGCGCGCGAGTGTCTGTCGATACGGTCGAGACAGAGGAATTGCAGAGTCAGTTGGGCAGTGCGGGACGTTCCGGCGTCAAACACGCCCCCTTGCACAATGCCTTTTCGCTACCTTGCGCGCTGCCCCCCCCCCGAATGCTTCACGGCCTCTGCGCCGATCGCCGGCACAGATACCGCAAGCCCCCCGCGCCTCGCAATCAAGGCAGCGCGTAAGCCATCACATAGTCACCCAGCTTCGTGCCAAACGAGCCATGCCCCCCCGCTGCAATCACGACATACTGTTTGCCATTCGCTTCATAGGTCATCGGCGTTGCCTGGCCGCCTGCGGGCAAGCGAGCCTGCCACAACATGTCGCCGGTGTCCGTATCGAATGCGCGGATGTAGTTGTCGGCGGTGGCGCCGATGAAGAACACGTGGCCCGCCGTCGTCATCGGGCCGCCCAGCATCGGCATCCCCATCTTGAACGGCAGCGGCAGCGGCGCACTGTCGCGCACGGTGCCGATACGCCTCTTCCAGACGATCTGGTTCGTCTTCAGATCGATGGCCGACACATAACCCCACGGCGGTTGCTTGCACGGCAAACCGGTCGGCGCGAAGAACGGATTCAACTCGACGCCGAACGGAATGCCGTACTGAGGCTGAATGCCGGTTTCGGTGCCGCTGCCGCCTTTGGCGTTCTTGTCCGGTTCGATCGGGTTGCCCGGGCCGCGCGGAATCAGCTTCGACACGAACGGCAGTGCGATCGGATTCGCAATCGCGATCTGCCGATCCGTATCCACGGCAAGGCCCCCCCACTCAAACATGCCGAGGTTGCCAGGAAACACCAGCGTGCCCCGTTCCGATGGCGGTGTGAACGTGCCGTCATAGTCCAGATGCTGGAACATCACGCGACACACCAGTTGATCGAACATCGTGGCGCCCCACATATCGGCGCCCGTCAATTTCCGGCTCGGCCGGAATGTCAGTTCGGAGAACGGCTGCGTCGGCGAAACATGATCGCCTGCCGCGGCGCCCTGCGGGACAGGCCTTTCCGGCGCCGGTACGACGGGCTTGCCGGTGCGTCGGTCGAGCACGAAGATGTTGCCGGTCTTGGCCGGCGCGTAGACGACCGGCACGACATTGCCCGACTGATCGGTGATGTCGGCGAGCGTCGGCTGGGCCGGCAGGTCCATGTCCCAGAGATCATGATGGACGGTCTGATAGAACCACGCCAGTTTGCCGGTAGTCGCATTGAGCGCGAGCAGACCGCTTGCGAAACGTTCCTGCTCCGGTGTGCGATTGCCGCCCCAGATGTCCGGCGTGGTCACGCCCATCGGCAGGTAGACCAGATCGAGCTTCGCGTCGTAGACGGACGGCGCCCACGAATTCGGTGAATTGATCGAATAACGCTGACCTTCGCCGAGCACCGCGTTCGGCTCTTTCGCGCCCGGATCGAATGCCCACAGCAGCTTGCCCGTGGTCACGTCGAAACCGCGAATCACGCCGGAGGGCTCGCGCGTCGAGTAATTGTCTTCGACAGCGCCTGCGATCACGATCACCTTGTCGGTAATGACCGGTGGCGAGGTCGGCTCGTATTGACCCGCTGTCGTCACCGGCTGGCCGGCTTGCAGATCGAGGTCGCCGTTGGTCGCGAAGTCTTTGCACAACTGGCCGCTCAGCGCATCGAGCGCGTACAGATGACCGTTGTTCACCGGCAGATATATCCGGCGCGCACACATCGCGGGCGCCGCCGACGGGGCAGCCGCCTGGCCGTTATCGCCCGCCCCGGCGGCCGTCAGGTCGTGATACGACACCCCGCGACACGTCACGTGCTGGAAGCTCGGATCGGTCTTCAGCTTCGGATCGAAACGCCACTTTTCCTGCCCGGTCGCGGCGTCCAGCGCGAACAGGATCTGGTGCGGCGAGCATAGATACAGCAGGTTACCTATTTTGATCGGCGTGACTTCATCGGTGATTTCGCCCGGGTCGGTCGAACGCTTCATGTCGCCGGTACGGAAGGTCCACGCCTCCTGCAGATTCTTGACGTTCTCCGCGTTGATCTGCTTGAGCGGCGAGTAGCGCGTGCCGTGCTGCGTGCGACCATATGCGGGCCAGTCGGCGTCCGGGGTGGAGGCGGTTGTGGCCGTGGCCGCCGCGGATGCGGACGCGGACGCGCTGCTCAGCGTGCCGTTGAGCTCCTGCGGATCGTTGAAGACCGCATAAACCAGCACGACGACGCTGACGATCAACGTGGCGCCGAGAGCCATGGCCGGCGTCCTGGCAGGCGCGTCGAAGCGGCGATAGACGAATGGCAACAGCAGCCAGATACCGAAGATGACCAGCACGCCCAGACGCGGCGTCAGCGCCCAGAAGTCGGTGCCGACTTCCCACAGCGACCATCCGATGGTGCCCAACAGCAGCAATGCATAGAGACCCAGCGCAAACGGTTTGCGGCGCTGGACGAGAACGGCCGTGACCAGCATGACGATGCTTGCGACGACGTAGTACGGCGAGCCACCGCTCACCACCAGCCAGACGCCACCGACGAGCAGATACAGCCCGGACAAGGCGGCGAAGACGACAGTCAGCACGCGTGCTATCGAAGAAGATTCGGATCTTTGCATCCTGATTACCTCTGCAGTTGGGAATGCCGCGTCGGTCGGAGACGAAACGCCCGGCGAGCGGGATGGCCTGAACTCTCTGGAGACGGGACTGACATGCACCTGCCGCGTAGCACGATTTGTACCTCGAAGGATCGCAAGCCGGACTGTGCCATGCCGCTCGCATCGCTGATGCGGCATCAGTTTAGCGGCAGCGTGCCCATCGACAGGAGGAACCGCCCTGACGCATTCTCCTTTCATTCCATGTCGCGCACGTTGCTTCTCTTCCTGCTGTGCGCCAGCGCCATGGGTCGTGAACCCGCCCATTGACGATGATAGTCGAGCGATCGCGAGTCATCGAGGAATGGGTGAGCGAAAGCGCGTCCCGATGAAGCGGGCGGCGGCGGTGCGGACATCCTGCCGCTGTCGGCGGCGACCCCGCAGATTCATACGCCACGCGTTTGAGAGAGTTCATCCGACAGCACGGTCTCGCCGCTGATGGCTTCAATGTCCGACACCCGCGGGCGCGCAGCAGTTCGACGGGGCTGGCGCCGCGCTGCTGGATCAGCGCGCTCGCCAGTCTTTCACGCGCGTTTCAATCCGCTATCGATGTACTGATCGAGGTTCCACCGAGGCTCCGCCTCAGCGGGCTCATGCACTTCGGTTCAAGCGGTAAGAGCGGCCTGATGCGGACAAGCATCTGCAGCAGTTTCAGGCCCCGGGCGGCGTGCCCCACTCGCTATACGGCGGTTCTGTCCCTCTCCAACCCGAGCCCTAGAACGCTCTGTACGGCTTCGATTCGGGAATTCACATTGAGCTTTTCGAAAATGTTTTTCAGATGCCACTTGACGGTCTCGGGCGCCAGTTGCAACGATCGTCCGATTTCCTTATTCGACAGGCCACGTGCAACGAAGTTGAGTACTTCGAGTTCTCTCGCACTCAGCGTATGCGGCGCAGCGGTCACGGCGTTGACGGGCATAGGCGAAGCAATTCGATTATGGACATCGTCGAAAGCTCCCAGCAATCTGTCGGCATAAAGCGCTTCCTCCGGGGAGACGTCTCCCGAGAGCTGGCGAAACCGCCGCAGCAACGCATGCATGGGTTGCCCTTCATCAACGAAGCTATTGATCATGCCGTTGGTCATTCCGACGCGTAGCGCACGGCGGAATGTAGTCAGCGCCTTGTCGAAGGCTCGGCAATTTTCGAGTGCAATGGAAAGCAGCACGGAAATGAGCACCTCGTGATAACGCAAGCCCATCGCGGCCACGGTATCAAGTGAACGCTCGAGAAAAACGACCGCCTTATCCGCGGCGTTCTCAGCCATCAAAACCCGCGCCTGCAGAATGCAGTAGCTTGTCCAGGCCTCGATCGCGGAACCCTGCCGCCCTTCGTACATCGGCGGCACGCTCGCGCTCAGTTCATCGGCGATCTGTCTTGCCCGCATCACATTGCCGTCGGCAAGGAACAATCTTACTGTCTCGGCATCGCACGCCAGCTTCAGACGTTGCCATCGCCGGGTCAGCGCGACCTGTCGACCGTCTTCGAGAATGGCCAGCGCCGAACCCGTTTCGCCGTCACGCCACAACAGGCGCGACGCAGAAAACGTGTGGCGCACCAGCGCACCCAGTGGCGACGCATCCAATGCAATCGTCGTGCGGCCGGCGAGTATCTTCCGGGCGCGAGACAGCTCGTTGCATTCGTAGTAGATCGAAGCAAGGCAACCGGCCACGCCAGTCGCAATCGCTGACGAGTAGCCCACTGTGCTTTCGGCGCGCTCGAGTGTCGCCTCGAAAATTCGCCGTGCTTCGACAAGTTCGCCATGGACAAATGCCGCATGGCCGTACATCGCGTCCCGAAGCATATCCGAGTAGTTCGGCTTCTGCCCTGGCTCCATCCGGTCCTTGGCGAAGGACCATATGCGACGTATCTGGTCAAACTGTCCCCTATACGTCAAGCCAAAAAATTGCGCGGTCTGCGCGTAACGCTTTACCCATGGCGCCGCGGACGCCACGGAAGTCTGCGCGACGCTGCCAAATTCGAGCGCACGTTCGCTGTCGTCGTTAACACTGGCGATCAACGCGATGAGTGCGTTGATCTCGGCTAATGCCGCTTCTTCAATAGCGCTGCTGCCATCGCGATGCACACGATTGAATTCGTCGACAACAGCGCGGACTTCCCCTGACGCGGGCGCCGTTTGAAATGAGAACGCGAGCGCCCACGCTTTCGCGAGGCGCAAACGCAGACGCCCCTTGACGATATCCGCCGGAAGTTTGGCGATCCAGCCGAGCGGCGTGTAGGGATCACCGCGTTCGAGCATCTCCATTGCACAATTCTCGGTCCACTGTGCGGCCTGCTCGAGTTCGCCCGCGGCCAACGCATGTCTGACTGCTTCGGGCCAGAGGCGCGCACCTGCAAACCATTGACACGCCCGACGATGCAGGGCAGGCACTTCGTGCGGCGTCTGACGGACGAGACGCCGTCGCAACGCATCGGACAACAGTGCGTGATAGCGATACCAGTCTTGCGTCACATCCAGCGGCCGGATGAATACATTGTGGCGTTCGAGCCAATCAAGCTTGCACCCGCTTCCACTTCCTCCGCCCATGACGGCATCGCATACCGCTGGGGTCAGCCGCTCAAGGATCGAGGTGCACAGCAAAAACTTCAGGATAGGCGGCGGTAAATGCGCAAGCACCGTGTCGTTGAGGTAGCGATCGATTCCGGACCTCGCCCCGGCAAGATTATCGGCGAGCCTCGCCGCATCGCCCACCTGACTTAGCGCGAGAGAAGCCAACTGCAAACCCGCCACCCACCCCTCCGTCGCGTCGTTCAAGAGCTCGACGCTGGCCCGGTCGAGCGGCACGGCACTTGTCCGGTTGAAAAAAGCTTGCGCATCGTCGATCGAGAAGCGCAGATCGTCCACGTGAATACGCATCAGTTTTTCCGGCGCCTTGAGCTGGCCGAGGGTCAGCGCAGGTTCACCGCGCGCCCCGAGCAGAATATGCATATTCTCGGGTGCATAGCGCAGCAGACGGGACACGATCGCCAGAACGGGCTTCGCAGTCAGACGGTCGACGTCGTCCAGCACGAGGAACACGCTGCGGCCACAAGTTGCGATCCCGTTCAGAAGTACCGATATGACCGTTTTGATCGGGGTCATCGCATCGTGATTCAAAAGTTGTTGCGCTTGCCACGCGATGTCCTCCCCTACGCGCGCAAGCGCCGCCACCAGATAGGCACCGATCTGCTGCGGATCATCGTCTTCCCCGTCGAGACTGAGCCATGCAACGGAATGCTTCTGCTTCGAGAGCGCTTCACTCCATCCGGCAAGCAACGTCGTCTTGCCGAAACCCGCGGGTGCGGTCACAACGGTCACGCTGTGCGTGCATCGCTCATTGAGCCGATCGAGCAACGCAAGCCGATGTACGCAACCCGGGGGAAGACGCGGCGGAATCATTTTGGTCTGGATCAGCGACACGCTCCATTGACTGCCGGTACTAACTGAAGATGCTTGCATGAGTATTCTCTCAACCCCCAACGACCGCCCGTAAAGACCCTATAGCCTACGGGCGCATTTTTTGCCTACATTAAACATTTGCTGAACAGTGACCGTACTCACCTGGAGAAAGCCGTAATGGACAGAACGATTTTCACCGCGCCGGATGCCTTCACTGTGGCAGCCTCGGCGAAAATCGCATTTGATCGCTCACCATCTTAATCTCCTGGGATTGCCGTGAGTGCCGGTCGTTCATCGAACCTGCAAAGAATCGTTCGTGACACGGCCTCGCACTGAGTGAGCGCGAATAGATGGAGTGGTCGAATGCGGCGGTGAGGCAAGCTTCGTCCCGGTAACTTTCTACATGTTTGCATGCGCGTCTCGTTCGTGAACCTGCTCAGGTGTGCTGGGCAGGCTTTTTGGCTCCCGAAAGCTATTCGGATCGAGCATCACCGGCAGAAGAAGTCCGTTTCAAAGGGGCTTCAATGCGGCATCTGGCCTGCGTCGGCCCGAGTGCCCGCGGCATCGAGCGGAACGCCTCGCGAATCCGGTTACGGTCTGCCTTTTGAATTTTTTCGCCACAAGGATCTGCTACACCTCCACTGGACTTCCTAAGGACGCTTCCTGCAAATCAGCGTTTTCAATCTGATATTTCCCGGTGACCTTCCATAGGTTGTTCCGTCGAAAGCTCACAGTGCACATGACTCCGACTGCCGAGATCCGATCGGTTTATTCATCAAGCGAAATCGCATTATTTCATCCAGACACCCACTTCGTCAGTTCAGCTGAATTTATTGACCCATCAATGGCCGCACGCTCTCCAGCGCGACAGGCCACACCTACGCCAATTAGGAATCCAGATCAGGATACGCGGCCAGCGCCCACGATATCGACTGCCCACGTGTTTCAGGGAGAAGGCGCGGGTGTTGCCACCGATGCCCTGTAACCTTGCCCTCGTGTGTCAGACGGAACTTCATCCGGAACGACTCCACGTCGCCGGCGTTAGTTGGGGCTCTGCAGAACGCGATCTTCCTGCGCAAGATGGACTAACGTTTCATGTTCGAGTTCGCAACCGTCGGCTCGTCCAGCCTGTATCCGTGGGTACGGATGCTACTCAGGCGCCCGCCGTTCTCCGCACACAGGGATAGCTTTCGCCGAAGGCGATAGATAGGGGTATCAAGCGCACGGAAGGTGCCGTCACGTTCGCGACGCGAGGCAAGTTTCCCAGAAGGTCACGGTAGATCACACGCCTGACATTTGCAAAGATGTTCGCTGCGACGTCAGACTCTCGCGTCGCCAACTCTATCGTTTTGCTGTGAAGTGAGACGCTGGGCCGTGCCGTGTCAACAACGTAAGGCCCAATAGCAGTGAGATTTTCGATCTTCTGATTGCGACTCGTGCGACGCAATAATGCGCGAACGCTAGCGCGCAGCGCGAGATAACGTACTGCACTATCTCCGCGGTCGATCTTGCTGATTAGTTTTCGCCGGGATTTCTGCATGGCGCTTTCGACAGCAACAGCTTGTGCTGGATTATCTTCCACCAGCATACTATTCATATATCTCACCTCTTCTTTCGAACCACCAGATCGGCGAATCCAGCCCCCGACAGCTGCACCCACCCGCAGGGATGCGATATTGGCGCGGACTACGACGATAAATAGCTAAATCACACAGACGCGAAAAAGAAACTTGGAGAATTCTTATCCTCAAAGGATCGGGTTCCCCCCCGCCACTCTCGTCCGCATCTTTTTTAAGATAATTGTTGTCGTACAGGAAGATAACCCCCTTGATGGGTGGAGACCGATTGTTCAAGGGTGGCTCAATCGCTATGAAAGTCCTCGACGCCTGGTACGTCGCATTTGAAGGGCAGGAGCGGACCGCCCCACAGTTCGACGGATCGCATCGACATGTCAGTGATTGACGTCCGATGTGCGCACTTGGATTCGGGGGGTACGGGGGGGGGGGGTGATGTCGCACGCCGCCACAGACGGTAGCGAACAGATGCGAAAAAATGCACGCCGGCACGCTTCGTCAGCGAATGGGCAGTGCCACCAGTTCATCGAGTAGCGCGGCGTACGCGGCGACCAGTTGCCGCCGAATATCGATCGATCAGCGCATGCTGTCGCCGCCGATACCACGATGCCTGCGCATCGTGTGTTTCGATTATCCCGTTGACACGTCGCGCGCCTTCTATATAAATTCAAAATCCAGACTGACGTGGCCATTCGATTCGCCGTCGAACCTTACCGGCCGATCCTATTTTCCAGCAATTCAAATATGGACCAGGGATAATGGCCTCATAGAACCCACACTACCAAGCTAGTCCCGACGCGCCAAAAAACGGTCGCGCAACGACGATCCCCATTGACATTGCAAATGGTCCGCCAATCTATCTCCTTCATCAACTAACTTTAGCCACTAAAAAGCAAGCCGTTAATGGTTGCACCAACCCAGACGCCGCTCAGGATGCCGACGACGCGCCCCCGCAGCATTGCTCGCACATCTTCATCCTGGATAAACACGCTGCGCCGCGACCGCAAGACTGTTTTCAGCAACAACGGGCGAGGCAGCACCAAACAGGCCGATACGACAGCTTCTATCACCAGTCGTAAGCCGCGCCCCTGCCCGACGGGAGAAGACAATACCCAATGATCCATCGCGACGGAAGCGAACCACGCGATAAATGCACCGAATAGAAGTCCCGCAACAAATCTGTCGACCGAATACCTTGAACCCATGATCGTTTCGACCTTCGGCGACTCGTTCGCGAGTTCGCTGCTCCTGGCATATGCCTCATCGAGTTGATGATAAAGGGCACGGCAAAAGCAAGGCGTCACAAAAAGTGAATTGAACGGCTTCGGTAAGCTCACCCGACATCGAGAGGTGCCACGTTTCAATCATTCACAAATCACCTCGCCATGTCCTATACGATTCACATATCGAACTCTCACATGGAGAGCGGCGCAAGTAGCCGATCAAACGTCTGCATTACTGACCCTGACGGAATATTTCTCGATTCCAACGAAACTGGCGTCATGAAGAGCACCTCTTCCGAAGTCGACGCCTGCCCATCACTGACCTGCAACGCGTAGGTCGGCCTGATCGATGAGACGCACCCCACACGCGCATGAGAGATCTTCATGGAACACATTGCTGCGGATGTTCGTCAGCCCTGCACAATCGACGAAGCGGAACTCGGGCTGGCCAGACGAGAGTTCTTCTTCGTCTATCAGCCCAAGCTACGGATGCAGGAAAACCGCTTGTCCGGTTTCGAATCGCTGCTGCGATGGCGGCATCCGTCACGCGGTGTTCTTATGCCGGAATCGTTTATCGGCCTCGTGGAGAATTCCCCTCTAACTGGGAGCTTCACGGACTTCGTCGTCGAGGAAGCGGCACAGACGCTGGCTGACTGGACGGTTCGCGGATACGACACGCTGTCGTTGGCCGTCAATCTTCCCGCGAGAGAAATTGGCCGGCCCGGACTGGCGAACAAAGTCTCTGCCCTGCTCGGAGCGCGTTCGGTTGCGGCCTCACGACTGCAAATCGAGCTGACCGAAACCACCGATCCGGGCTCAATTGACACACTCGTCTCAGCCGTGGAATCCATCAGGAAATCCGGGGTCAGCGTTGCAATCGACGATTTCGGTGCAGGGTGCTGGTCGCTTACGATACTGTCGCGCCTTGGGGTGGACACGCTGAAGTTAGACCGCAAGTTCATGTCCGGCATTCTGGAGAATGCCATGTCAAAGGTCGTCGTCGAGGCGATCGTTCAGCTCGGACAAAGACTTGGAAAGCAAGTCGTCATCGAAGGCATCGAAACCGAAGCACAGTTCGCTTGGGTCAGCACAATTGAGCATATAGATTGTCAGGGCTATTACATCTCTGCGCCGATCAAGGCCGAACAGATAGACGGGCTCATCGCGAGACATGGTCTTCTTCATTAGCAGCGCCACGCGAAGATACGCGCGACAGGATTGTTCCAAAGAGAATGCGGGCCTAAAGACCCAGGATAGGGCTACCTCGAATTTCGTTGGACATGCGACGACACAGTCACTATTCGCCACGAGAAAACGCAAAGCTCCGGCTGTCGAGGTCAAGGAACTATCGGTCGCCAGTTTCGCCATAGTCGAGCAGGACGGGCACTCACAAAATAGCCCCGCCTCGACTAGCGCACCAATCCGACGGTAAGGAAGTTCCACTTTAAAAACTATCGAGCAATGAATTCGAATTCCGTCACAAGGGTGCCCCCTCGCTGCGGGTCAGCTTTGCGCTGGACTGCTGCGAACGGACCGCATCGAAATTGCACCAGCCATTCAGACACGCTGGGCAGAGAAGATCAGAGCGGACACCGGCCGGACCAACGTCTCGACATCATGTGGCTCGCCCTGCTCCGCGTCCCGTCGAGATCAGAAAAACTCGCGGATGAGGCTATCCGCCTGCGGCCACTCGCCATAACCGGCCGCGGGGTTCAGATGCCCCACTTTGCCAAGGTCGACGAAGCGGCTATCCCAATCCACGGCCATCGTGGCAACGCGATCGAACGGCGCAAGCGGATCGTCGCGGCTGGCTCCAACAATGCTCGGGAACGGCAGCGGTTTGCGCGGGATCGGCAACCACCCGTGATCTTCGAGCACGTCCAGCGTCGGATAGCCAGCGGGCATCGGCGTTTCCAGGTCCGCGGGTGTAGCCAGCAGCGCGCCCTGGATTGGGCGGCTGTGGATCTGCGCCCAGTGCACCGCAATCATTACGCCGGCGCTGTGAGCGACCAGTATGATCGGACCATCGATCTTCGCGATGGCCTCGTCCAGTGCCGCGACGCGCGCCGCGCAACTGAGCTTGTCGTATTCGAGCGGCGGCACTGAAGCCGCTTTGGGAAGGCGCGTCTGCAACAGTGTTTGCCAGTGTTCGGCCACATGATCACGCAGGCCGGGCACAGTCAGTATCGTTGGTGCCGTATCAGGAGTCACGACGTCGATTCCGTAAGGTTAATACGGCCGGTCGCCAACAATCCCGGCTCGCTCCATCTTGCGATGGCACGGCGCGTAGTCCATCACCGCATAGTGCTGCGTACTGCGGTTGTCCCAGATCGCGATGCTGTTCGGCTTCCAGCGCCAGCGCACCTGATACTCGGGGATGTAGGCCTGGCTGATGAGATAGCGCAGCAGATCGCCCGCCCCCGGATTGGCGTCTTGCCCGAAGCGCACGCGTGCCGGCGTATGGTAGTTCGTGATGTGCGTTGTGAACGCATTGACGAACAGCACTTTTTCACGCGTCTCAGGGTGCGTGCGTACAACCGGATGTTCCGCATCGGGGAATTGTGCTTTCAAGGCGTGCCGCTTCTCGATCGGCATCACAGCACCAAAGCTCGCCTCGATGCTGTGGCGTGCGCGCAGATCGGCGATCTGTTCCTTGACGTGCGCGGGGAGGTGCTCATATGCGAGCACCATGTTCGCCCACATCGTATCGCCGCCAACGGGCGGACATTCCACGCATCGCAGCACGGCGCCGAACTGAGGGGCCTCGCGCCAGGTGGCGTCGGAATGCCAGGCGTTTTCGTAGCGATCGTTAGGCTGGTCCGGCGACTTGTAAATTCGCACGAGGCCCGGATGCTCGGGATCACTGCCCGCCACCGGGTGATCTTCCAGTTCGCCGAAGCGGCGCGCGAACGCGACATGCTGAGCGCCGCTGATATCCTGATCGCGGAGGAACAGGACGCGATGCTTGAGCAGGTTCGCGCGAATCTCGGCGAACAGGCCATCGTCGTGGATCGCGTCGGCAAGCCTAACGCCCACCAGTTCGGCGCCGATGGCGTTGTTGAGTTGTTCGACGATCATGTCGCTCTCCTTAAATGACGAACACGGATGAGCCCGTTGTCTTGCGCGATTCGACATCGCGGTGCGCCTGCGCAGCATCCTCGAGTGCATAGCGCTGATTGATCTCGATGCTGATGCGCCCGGCCGCGACGTGGCCGAACATTTCCGCGGCCAGATCCGCTTTTTCAGCCGGGTCGGCGATATAGTCCGCAAGCGCGGGACGGGTCAGATACGGCGATCCTTTCATAGCCAGGATCTGCGGATTGAATGCCGGAATCGGTCCCGATGCCGTGCCGACGCAAACGATCAGGCCGCGGCGTTTGACCGAATTCAGCGTGGCGTCGAATGTATCCTTGCCGACGCTGTCAAAAACCACATTGACGCCGACGCCGTCAGTCAACTCGCGCACGCGCGCGGCGACGTCTTCGTGGCTGTAGTTGATGGTGTGCGCGCAGCCGTGCGCGCGGGCGACCTCCGCCTTCGCTTCGCTCGACACAGTGCCGATCACCGTGAGCCCCAACAGCTTCGCCCATTGCGAGACGATCAGCCCGACGCCGCCCGCGGCGGCGTGCAGCAGAATGGTGTCGCCCCGTTGGAAGTCATAGATGCGCCGCATCAGATACGCCGAGGTCAAGCCGCGCATGGTCATGGCTGCCGCGGTCGCGCAGCTGATGCCTTCGGGGAGCTTGATCAGCGGCGCGGCCGGACAAAGGCGCTCCGTGCTGTAAGCGCCCAGCGTGTTGATAAAACCCGTGTAGGTGACACGATCACCTACCGCGACGTTCGTCACGCCCTTGCCCACCGCTTCGACTACGCCTGCTGCTTCCACGCCCATGCCGGCCGGCAACGGAACCGGATAGAGTCCGGAGCGGAAATAGGTGTCCGCGAAATTCAGGCCGACCGCCTCATGGCGCAGGCGAACCTCACCGGGGCCCGGCTCACCGACTTCAACGTCTTCGTAACGCAAGACTTCAGGGCCACCGGTCTCATGAAAGCGGACTGCTTTCGCCATGATTCGTTCTCCAGTTTGTTTCTCGATTGACTTAAGGGAAATGCGGCGGCTGAAAGACCGCGGCGCCCACGGCGCAGAGGTCGATTACCGCACGGTCTCCAGGGGTTGCTTTGACTACGCTACGCCGCGCCGCTCGTAAGACGGTTGGCTAGTCTCCATCTTCAACCACCGTCGGCAGGAAATCTCCATTTGTCACGCTGGTCGAGTTTCGCCAGCGCATCGGGCACATGTCGACGCAACGGAAGAGGGATCAGTCGAACGAAGATACGGCAATCCGGGGTGACGGATTTCGCTTTTGATGACATCCTTTTGTGATTTGACGACACTGCTCGTTAACACTAATCCACGCCAATGGCTGAGGATCGTCGCCGTGACATGCCACATGATGCAGGTTCAGCGGACAGACGCTGGCTAAACGCCGCGCGCCCATGTCCGCAACGCTAAGCAAGGTCAGTGACGAGGTGATGCGAATCCATCCAGTCGTAGCTCGAACTGCCGCTTGCCCACGCCCAGTTGGTTCGAGCATCGTTTGCCCTGCTTGCCGGACGATCGACTGTCGCCAGGTTCGCTTCCGTCCTGCGGTCCTCTGCCGGAGGTGCGAGGTATTGCGTCTGCGTTCGGTTTTTTCCGTCGTTAGTCATGGCTGAATTTCCCCTTGAAAGAACTGGCTGCAGCACTGCGCTGACAACCCGGCCAGCTACCTTGCAAGGAGTGGGCCACTCAGCGCGGGAAATCCAGACCATTGATTTAACGAAACAATGCTCTTTGCACGCTGCGACGCCAGGTGCAAAAGTGAAATTTGAATTTCACTTTTGGGCATGCCGGAGCGATACGCCGATATCAATCGGATTCCTACCTTTCTCGACAAAAGCCGCAATCGCGGCTGTCGTCAGTGTCCTCTTAATGCATCCCAGAGCCGACCGGCTGCTCCATACAAGGGTTTATCCCCTCCGCCTCGAAGAGGGTGGCCGACTTTGTCAATAGATGGGCTGATTTAGGTAGTCGATTTACGTTGCGTCTGGACTACGATCGGCTCAACAGTTTTGCCTGCCGGAGCCTTCAGCACTCCCCGCGACGCGAACGCTGTCGATAGCGCCTCCCATCAGTGAGACGACACGATTGCGATCGGTTGGCCACGTTAGATGCGGCGCGGCGGCAGCATTTTCGGAAACAGACAGGGCCAGTCCATTCATTAACGATTAGCAGAGAAAGAGATGAACGAAATCGGTGGTTACGACATTGAAGACCTGGAAGCCGGCATGAGCGCGACCTATGCGAAAACCATCACGGAGACGGACATCCAATCCTTCGCGGCAGCATCGGGCGACAACAACGCCGTTCAC
The DNA here is from genome assembly GCF_012275575.1 of Paraburkholderia sp. SG-MS1. Classification (GTDB taxonomy): domain Bacteria; phylum Pseudomonadota; class Gammaproteobacteria; order Burkholderiales; family Burkholderiaceae; genus Paraburkholderia. The sequence continues at coordinate 37,775 of NZ_NPIH01000085.1, forward strand.
ATCGACGAGGCATTCGCGCGGACCACCCCGTTTAAAGGGTGCATCGCGCATGGGATGCTGACCGCAGGTGTGATTTCCGCGGCTCTCGCCGGACATCTTCCGGGCCCGGGCACCTTGTACCTCGGCCAGAATCTGCGTTTCAAGGCACCGGTTCGGCCTGGTGACACAGTGCATGCGACGGTGTCGGTGAAAGAACTGCAGTTGGAGCAGCGCCGGGTCGTGATGTCGACCGTGTGCACTGTCGGAGGAAAAGTGGTGATCGAGGGCGAAGCGGTCGTCATGGTCACCTGTCGCTCGCGGCGCCTTGCCGAATGCACGACCCGCGCTGAACCGTCTGCCAATGGCGTTCAATCAGACGAGGCGGTGTAATCATGTCGTTAAACGCCCCTACTGAATATCTGCAGGGATTCCTCGATTCCGGACCGCTGTTCTGGCGCGCCATGGCAAGCATGAAACCGAATGGCGACCATCGCGATCAGAATGCCACGCACGTCAAACCGGCGCCACTCGGAACACGACTCGCTCCGATGGCCCTGCTCGATGCGGTCTCGTCATACTGGCCACAGATCACGTCGGTCTGGACCCGCTCACTGGTCAGCACACTGGGCGCGCAAACCGAGCCCGTGATCGCCCCTAAGCGCAGCGACCGCCGCTTTCTTGCCGAAGACTGGCGCAACAATGCGTGGTACAGCCTGCTCAAGCAGACCTACCTGCTCAATGCGCGGCTTCTTGAAGAAGTGGTCGACGCTGCTGTACTAAGCGACAAGGACAAACAGAAGCTCGTGTTCTTCTCGCGGCAGTTGATCGACTCGCTCAGCCCCGCCAATTTCGTCGCGACCAATCCCGAGGCGCTCAAGCTCGCGTTCGAATCCAACGGCGACAGCTTGCGCCACGGTTTCACCAAACTGCTCGACGATATGCAGCGCGGCAACATCTCGATCACAGACGAGACCGCTTACGAGGTCGGGCACAATGTGGCGGTGTCGCAAGGCGCAGTCGTGTTCGAGAACGATCTGTTCCAGCTGATTCAGTACGCGCCCCTCACGGACCGGGTCGCCAAACGTCCCGTGGTGATCGTTCCGCCCTGTATCAACAAGTACTACATTCTCGATCTGCAGCCTGAGAATTCCTTCGTGCGCTTTGCCTGCGAACAGGGGATGACGGTGTTCATGGTGTCGTGGCGCAACCCTGATGCCGCCATGGCGCAGACGACATGGGACGACTATGTCGAACAAGGTGCGTTGACGGCCATCGACGTGGCGCGCACGATCACCCGCGCCGATCAGGTCAACGCCGTGGGGTGGTGTGTGGGCGGCACCATTCTGTCGTCGGCTGCGGCAATCTCGCGCGCTCGCGGCGAGGACAAGCTGGCCAGCATCACTTTGCTCACGACCATGCTGGATTTCGAAGAGCCCGGCGAGCTGGGCGTATTCATCGACGAAGCCGGCGTCGCTCAGCGTGAAAGCGCGATCGGCCGGGGCGGCATCTACTCGGGCAAGGAACTCGGGTTCACATTCCAGACTTTGCGGGCAAACGATCTGATCTGGCCTTACGTGATCGACAACTACCTGAAGGGCAAGTCGCCGATGGCATTCGACCTGCTGTACTGGAACGCCGACAGCACGAACCTGCCCGGCCCCATGTACACCTGGTATTTGCGCAACATGTATCTGGAGAACAACCTGTGCAAACCAGGGCGTTTGACGGTGTGCGGCACGCCAGTCGATCTCGGACACATCGATGCCCCGACCTACGTGCTGGCCACCGAGGAAGACCACATCGTGCCGTGGCAATCGGCCTATCGATCCACGCGACTCGTCGGCGGGCCGACCCAGTTCGTTCTCGGCGCGAGCGGCCACATCGCCGGGGTCGTCAATCCTGCATCGAAGAACAAACGAAGCTTCAAGGCCGGTGGTGATTCGAGCGGCGATCCGCAGGCGTGGCTCACATCAGCCGAAACACAGCCGGGCAGCTGGTGGACGCACTGGATCGAGTGGCTCAAGCCGCACGCTGGAGAATCGGTGAAGGCGCGCACGAAACCGGGCAGCGCCCTTCATAAGCCGCTCGAAGCGGCGCCGGGGCGCTATGCAAAGGTTCGTACGGCCTAGCGCCGCATCGGGGCGAGCGCGCCCGCCCTGTCGATACCCGTGAGCTTGCCGATAGGGCCAAACGGCGCCGAACGCTGCCGTACAATGGCGAACGTGGTGCACCGACATCAACGAGCCTCGTCAACGCCATGCATTCGCCCAGCGCCACCGTCCCGATCTCCCTCGTCAACGGCTTCCTTGCCGCGGCGGGGGCACGGCCAGGCCTGGTCGGCAGGTATCTGGACGAGGCGAGCATCTCCCCAGCGCTGCTGACCGAGCGTGGCGCGCGAGTCACGGAGGAACAGTTTTCAACGCTATACCGTGCGCTCGCCATCGAATTCGACGATGAAATGCCCGGCATCTTTGCGCGTCCGATGCGCAGCGGCACGCTGAAGTTTCTCTGCCTGAGCCTGCTCGACGCACCCAATCTGGAAACTGCCATGCATCGGTTCGGGCAGTTCTTTCACATCGTCCTCGACGATTTCAGGTTCGAATCGCGCAGGGACGGCCTGATCGCGAGCGTCGCCCTTCATCCCGATCCGTCATCGAACGTCAGCATGCTCGGGCAGCAGCTCATGTTAAAGCTCGCGCACGGCATAGCATCGTGGCTGATCGGTCAGAAGATTCCGCTGCTGCAAGTCGAGTTTGCGTTTTCCTGCCCGCCGCACATGGTGGATCATCTGTATCTGTTCCCCGGCCCGGTCCATTTCGACCGCGGGCAAACGCTGATGCGCTTTAGCGTTGGGTATTTCGACATGCCCATCCGCCAGCGCAAAACCAATCTGCGCAACTTTCTCGCGCGCGCGCCGGAAGACTGGATTTTCGTTTCCTTCAGCGAGCAGCTCACGAGCCACCGCGTCAGACAGTACCTCGCCGCCTGTTTGCCCGATGTGCCGACCATCGAAGAGGCCGCGCGCAGTCTGCACTGCTCGGTGCGCACGTTGTGCCGGCGCCTCGCCGCAGAGGACACTGCATTCCAGACGCTGAAGGACGAACTGCGGCGCGACATCGCGATCCAGCGACTCACCGGTACGCATGACGCCATCGCCGCGATTGCGGGGGATGTGGGCTTTGACGACCCTACCGCGTTTCATCGGGCTTTCCGGCACTGGACCGGCAGCACGCCAGGCGAATACCGCCGCCATCCCTGAGCGCCTGCTGCCGCCAATCGCACGGCAGCGCCGACACGTTGCCTCGCGCTACGAAGTAAGCGCATAGGCGAGCCGGCCGCTTCGCGAGTCTTGGCCGACTTTGTCAATACATGGGCCGATTTAGGTAATCGATTTACGTGCAAACGGGACTACGATCGGCTCACTGTTACCGCGCCGGCACGTCGACTCCGCCTCTGCCCGCGCTCCTTCTTCGATTGCATTTCTGGAAATCCATCATGAACTACACGGCACCCGTCAAAGACATGCTGTTTGTCATCAATGAACTCGCCCATCTCGATCGCGTATCGACGCTTGCTGGCTTCGAGGACGCTACCGCCGACACCGCGCAAGCGGTGCTCGACGAAGCGGCGAAGTTCAGCGCGGACGTGATTGCGCCGTTGAATGTCGAAGGCGACAGAAATCCGAGTATCTTGCGCGACGGCGAAGTGTTCGCCACGCCGGGCTTCAAGGAAGCCTTCCAACAGTTTGCCGAAGGCGGCTGGCAAGGCGTCATGCATCCCGTCGAATACGGCGGCCAGGGCCTGCCTAAACTGCTCGCGACACCTTGCATCGAGATGCTCAACGCTGCCAACCTGTCGCTCGCCCTGTGCCCGCTGTTGACTGACGGCGCGATCGAGGCGCTCCTGACAGCGGGCACCGACGCGCAAAAGGAAGCCTACTTGCCTAAGCTGATCTCTGGTGAGTGGACCGGCACGATGAATCTGACCGAGCCCCAGGCCGGCTCGGACCTGGCCCTGGTCCGCACGCGCGCCGAGCCCCAGGGCGACGGCACGTATCGCGTGTTCGGCACGAAGATCTTTATCACGTGGGGCGAGCACGACATGGCGAAAAACATCGTCCATCTCGTGCTGGCTCGCACACCGGCTGCGCCCGAGGGCGTCAAGGGCATCTCGCTCTTTGCCGTACCGAAGTTTCTCGTGAACGAAGACGGCTCGTTGGGCGAACGCAACGACGTGCATTGCGTGTCGATCGAACACAAACTCGGCATCAAGGCGAGCCCGACCGCGGTACTGCAGTTCGGCGATCACGGTGGCGCAATCGGTCAACTGATCGGCGAGGAGAATCGCGGCCTCGAATACATGTTCATCATGATGAATTCGGCCCGCTTCGGTGTGGGCGTGCAGGGTATCGCCGTCGCTGAGCGCGCGTATCAGAAGGCCGTTGAGTATGCGAAGGACCGCGTGCAAAGCCGGCCGGTGGATGGCTCCGCGAAGCAGTCCGTCGCGATCATCCAGCACCCGGATGTTCGGCGCACGTTGACGACCATGCGCGCGCTGACCGAGGGCTCGCGCGCCCTCGCCTACGTCGCCGCCGCGCACAGCGATATCGCGCACCGCCACGCGGACCCGGCCGTGCAGGCGGAACATCAGGCCATCTACGAATATCTCGTGCCGATAGTGAAAGGCTGGAGCACGGAAATCTCCGTCGAGGTGGCCTGCATGGGCGTGCAGGTTCACGGCGGCATGGGCTTCATCGAAGAGACGGGCGCAGCACAGTACTACCGCGACGCCCGCATCCTGACGATCTACGAAGGCACCACGGCAATTCAGGCGAACGATCTGATCGGGCGAAAAACCTTGCGCGACGACGGGGCGGTGGCGAAGGCCCTCCTCGCCCAGATCGATCGCACGCTGGGAGAATTGCGCGAGTGCGGGTCGTTCGCCTCCCACCCTGCATTCCGGTCGCTGCACAAGCGGCTGACGACAGGCCGCGAGGCGCTCGCGAACGTGGTGGAGTTCATGCTCGCCAATGCCAAAAGCGATCAGAATGCGGTATTCGCGGGCGGCGTGGCCTACCTGAAGCTGGCCGGCATCGTCCTTGCGGGCTGGCAATTCGCCCGTGCGCTGCTAGTCACCGCCCGCAAGCACGATGAGGATCAGTCGTTCTACGACGCGAAGATCGCCACCGCTCACTTCTTTGCCGATCACATCCTGACTCAGGCCGTCGCGCTCGAGGCATCCATTGTCAGCGCGAAGAACAACGAAGGCATGCTGGCGCTGAGTGAAGACCAGTTCTAAAGAAAAGGCATCACATCGTGTCAGACACAAGTCTCATTGAGCAGTACGGCCCACGCGAGTCGATGGAATACGACGTCGTGATCGTCGGC
>NZ_NPIH01000086.1 GCF_012275575.1 Paraburkholderia sp. SG-MS1
GGCGAGTTTCGCCGGGTCCGCGGCGATGCCCGCCGGTGTCGTCAGCGGTTGGGCGGGGTCGAACTGCACCGCGTACAACTGCGGCGGCGGGATCGTCAGAAGGCGACGCCACAGTTCGTCCCACAACGTCGCGCCGGCGGCATTGGCGGCAGCGGTGTCATCCCAGGTGGCGAGTACTTTGCAGGCTTGACGCAGGTCGTTGTTTTCATTTGCGTCATTCGCTGCGTCATTTGCACCGACCGCTGCGCCGCCGCACAAGCGATCGAGCACCGGCCGCTTGAACAGCAGCGCCGACATCGCGCGGCTGTCGAGCGCGGCGCGGCCGAGCGCATCGACGGACACGCCCGCCGGGTCGCTTTGCAGCTGCGTCGCGATGCTGTGACCGAGGCGCGTGCGCAGCGATTGCGGCGTATGCGTCGCGCCGATGATCTGCGCGTAGCCGCTCAACGGCTCGGCCGGATTGCTGAGCCAGTAGCTGCCATTGAAATTGCCGACGTAATCGCGCCGCAAGAGGCTCGGCATCTGCGCAACCGGCAGTGCGCGCGGCTGCACCGAGCCGGCCTGATTGCGCCAGTCGCAATCGCTGCGCGAACCGTCGAGAAATGGCACGCCCGGCATCGACTGCGCGAGTGCGCGGCCGACCGGCGGCGTGCAACGCTGCGCGAGTTCGTCAGGCACGTCCGGCACCGCGCCGATGTCCGCGTACCACACGCGCGGATCGCCCCGGCCGATCGCCAGCGTATTCACCCACGGCATCGCCGCGTTCTTCTTCTGGATGCGGATGAAATCGTCGAGCGAACTCGCCTGATTCCATTCGAGGAAGTTTTCGAACACGCGGAAGTTGTCGGCGTTGATGTCGCGCAGCGCGAAAGCCTGCTGCCGATTCCACGCGAGCGCGGGCGACATCGCGCCGAGATTGACGAGCGGGCCGAAACGCGAGCGATACAGCGTGCGCGACACGCTATGGATCGAACCGTCGTCCGCGCGCACGTCGACCTTCACTTGCGTCGGCGTCATCGCTTCGCTCCTGCCGTCTACCAGATAGCGCGTCGGCGAGTCCGGCGCGAGCGTCAGCTTGAAGAGGCCGAAGCGCTTCGCGGTGGAGACCGTATGCGTCCACGCGACGTTTTCGTTGAAGCCGATCACGATCAGCGGGACGCCGAGAAAGGACACGCCGCTCACATTGAGCTTGCCGGGGATCGTCAGTTGCGCCTGGTAGAAGCGGTCCGGGCCGCTCCAGAACCAGTGCGGATTGCCGAGTAGCAGCGCGCTGCCGTCATGCGTCGCGTCGGCGCCGAATGCCAGTGCGTTGCTGCCGATTCCAGAACGGCCGCCGAACTGGGCGAGCGGTGCGGTGGCGGCACGTCCGGTTTGGTCCGTTGTGCTCACGTCTTCCTGCTGCCGCTCCCGCAAAGCCGCCGGTTGTGCAAGGTCCGCAACCGGCGGCTTCGCCGTCGCGATCGCGCTGGCAAAGCGTGCCGCGCTGCCCGCCAGATTCGCCGCGTAAAGACGCCGGTAGACATCCGCGCTGCTGATCTCGCCCGCCCACGGCGCCACCCGGCAAGCCGCATGCGCGGCGGGCGACCCGCCTCGCGCAAGCTCGCCGACATAGCGGTTGTAGCCCGCCACGAAGCCGTCAATCAGCGCATGCATGTCGGCGGTCTGACTGTGTCGATAGCGCGCGACGGCAGCATCGTCGGCGATGAAACGGAAGAAGAAATCGGCGTCGAGATTGTCGGGCTGGCCGAAGGTCGCTTCGGCAGTGGGGCGCGCGCTCGCGCCGAAGTAGCGCGAGCGTTCGCCGCGATAGGTGACGAAGGCGTCGGCCATCGTGCACAGATTGTCCTGCGCCTGCACGTAGCCGTAGCCATAGCCGAGGCTGCCCCAGTCTGCGGCCTTCACATGCGGAATGCCCAGCGCGGTGCGGCGGATCTCGACCTGATACGCTCCCGTGTGCGCGTCGACGTCGACGCCGGCGTTCGGCACGGCGCAGCTTTCCAGTCCCCATGCGAGCAGGGGCAGCGTGGCAAGCAGACGGACCCGGCGGCGCAGAAAAACGTTCGAAGGCATAGGCAATTCACGAGCAAGACTGCAGAAGGTGATGGACATGACGCAGACCAGGAACCGGCGCGCCGTCTCGCGACGTACTGACGGCAACTGGCGCGGCGACCGGCCGGCAGATTGACATGGCTTGTCTGCCGAACCGGCGCTTCTCGACCCAGGCGCGCGTGCTCGGGAGTTCATGGCCGAGCGTCTGAAGGGCATTGGCGAATTGCCCGAGCGGATACTGGCGCCGGCTTTGGCGCCCGACGGTTGACGCGAAGTAGTAGAAAGCGGTCAGACCGGAAGCCACGCGCGCCGCGCATGCATTGCAACGCGCGGCAGCAAGCCGCCCGTCGCGAGTGCGGACCAGGAGGATCTTCGGACTCCGCCGCTCAATGACGCTCCGGAAAGCGCAGCTTCGAATGATTCCGGCCGTACGTGAGATAGATCGCCATGCCGATCACCAGCCACACGACGAGTCGCCCCCATGTCACGAGCGGCAGCCCGACCATCAGCAACAGGCAGAACAGGATGCCCAGGACCGGCACGACCGGCACGCCCGGTACCCGGAACGGCCGCAGCGCGTTGGAATCGCTGCGGCGCAGATAGATGACCGCACCGCACACGAGGATGAACGCGAACAGCGTGCCGATGCTGACCATCTCCCCGAGCACGCCGATCGGCGTCAGCGCCGCCACGATTGCGACGATCGTGCCGATCAGGATCTGGCTCAGATGAGGCGTCTGCAGACGCGGATGCACCCGCGCGAACAGCGGTGGCAGCAAGCCGTCCTGCGACATCGTGAAGAAGATACGGCTCTGCCCGTACAGCAGCACGAGGATCACGGTGGTGAGCCCCGTCAATGCGCCGATCTTGATCAGGATCGAGAACCAGGTCAGACCGATCGCGTCGACGCCCTTGGCGATCGGATCGGGGACGTTCAGATCCGCGTAAGGCACGAGCCCGGGCAGCACGCCCGCGACGAGGATGTAAAGCACCGTGCAGACGATCAGCGAGCCGAGAATGCCGATCGGCATATCCCGCTGTGGCTTCTTCGCTTCCTGCGCGGCAGTGGACACCGCATCGAAACCGATGAACGCGAAGAACACCACCGCCGAGCCGCGCAGAATCCCGCTCATTCCGAAGTGGCCGAATTCGCCGGTGTTCGCCGGGACGAACGGATGCCAGTTCTCCGGTTTGATGAAAAACACGCCGAGCGCGATGAAGGCGACCACCACGATGAGCTTGACCGCCACCATGATGTTGTTCAGTCGCGCCGATTCTTTCGTGCCGAGCACCAGCATGGTCGTGAGAATCGCGATGATCACGATGGCCGGCAGATTGACGACGCCGGTCGCCGTGCTGCCGTCGGCGAGCTTGATCACGGTGCCCGGCGCGGCGGCCAGCGTGGGCGGGATACGGATCCCCACGTTATGCAGCAGGCTCACGATGTAGCCCGACCAGCCGACCGCGACGGTCGCCGCGCCCATCGCGTATTCGAGGATCAGGTCCCAGCCGATGATCCACGCGAAGATTTCGCCGAGCGTCGCGTAGGTGTACGTATAACTGCTGCCGCATACCGGCAGCATCGCCGCCAGTTCCGAATAGCACAGGCCGACGAACGCGCACGCAATGCCACCGAGCACGAACGACAGTACGATGCTGGGGCCCGCGAATTGCGCCGCGGCCGTGCCGGTCAGCACGAAGATGCCGGCGCCGATGATCGCGCCGATGCCCATCGCGGTGATGCTGGCCGCGCCGAGCGTTTTCGATAATGAGTGGCTACCGTGCGCTTCGGCGCTATTCACGATATCGGCGACGGATTTCCGTGCCATGTAACGCGTATCAGCCATGATGAGTCGTCCCGTTCAATGGTATTTGGGCACGAACCGACACGGCTTGTCCCGGCTCGCGGAGCACGACAAAAGCATCTGTCAGCAAAGACTGGCGGGGGAGGAAAGAGGAAAGCCTGATTCAGTGTATTCCGGATAAGATCAAAACGTGAGGTTTTTCGAACCCCATTGTCGCGGACATTATCCGGTCGCGCGAAGGTCCGGGGTAAAGCCATTCGATTGGAAGAATGCGGGCCGGGATCGGCCCTGGCCGAACTGGGCGGCGAGCCCTCGCGGCTTGCGCGCGATGCGGCAAAGCGCTATCTATCGCTTGAATCGTCGTCGAACCATGACGACGGTGCCCGCTCAAGTTTGCGCGTCACCTGACAGATAGCCGTCATCGCCCGCGCATTCACGCAGAGGGTCTGCTCGGGTTCCTGGAACTCCTCGCCCCGACGTATGAGCTCCGCCACGACGGCGCCCGAGTGCGAACGCAGTGGTACGTTGTCGAACGAACGATCGATGATCTCGTTGATCCCGGCGATCGTTTCCATGGGAATCACACCATGAAAAGACTTCAAAGCGACGCTTTTGTCGATTCGAATACGTTTCGCCATGATAGACCTCGCGCGTCTGGCACCGATTCAAGACGAACAGGATCTCGTTACGTCGGAGGTGAGATCAGAACGACGTTAGGCGTTGGCAGGCGTGGGCAATGTACGCCAGCGAACACAATTCATGAAGCATATTTAACATGACCGGCGCAGGTAGGTTGGCGGATTTTCGCTGCCGGTCGGCATCCGCGTTAACGCTTGATTCCGGGTAGTGACCAACGCGCCCGTCGGAGCCCGGTCAGGGGCACGTTGGCATCGCCAGGATCGTCTGTGAGCGGAAGTCATGGCCATATGGGATCATGCCTCGGGCATTTCGTGAGGTGGTGCACAAGGCGGTAGTCGCGACTCGTGGTGGGCCTTTGCCTGCCAGTTCGGATACGCCAGCCAGCCCGCGCCGAAGTTACGAAACTTTCAGTTGATCTCACCGCGACCGTGAACTACAAATTTAGACTGAGCGCCGCTATGGGCGCGACGACTTCGCCGCCGCAGATGTCGCATCGACTCTTTTCGATATCCGCGCCCTCCGGACGCTCGTGAAGCCCGTCGGCTGAACATGGTCCGTGATGCGCGCAGTCCAACCGCGCATTTCGCCGACCCGCGCCGTTCGCCACCAGGGGCCGCGACGTACAGATCGATGAATAGCCGCACGCTTGCGAATGGAACCAGATAACAGGAGACCCCCGCCATGGGTATGCGCCCAGATTCCACGTTCCACGCATCGCCGAAACTCGCGATGGATGCGCCGCCGGAAGAATACGCGTACACGCTGCTGCTCAGCCCAGATTTCTCGCAGCCCGATGCGCTTGCCGTGATCGACGTGAAACCCGGCTCGCCGACCTATAGCAAGGTCGTTCACACGGTGACGATGCCGAACAAGGGCGACGAGTTCCATCATTTCGGCTGGAACGCGTGCTCATCGGCGCTGTCGCCGCTGACCGGCCACGCGTTCCTCGAACGGCGCTACCTGATCATTCCAGGCATGCGTTCGTCGCGCATCTATATTGTCGACACCCAACCCGATCCGACTCAGGCGCGCATTCACAAGATCATCGAACCCGAGGAGATTTTCCGCAAGACCGGCTATTCGCGTCCGCATACGGTTCACTGCGGGCCCGAAGGCATTTACATCAGCACGCTGGGCGGCGGCGGCAAAGACGGCACCGATGGGCCGCCCGGTATTTTCATCATGGACTGCGAGACCTTCGACGTGCTCGGCCGCTGGGAGATCGACCGCGGCATGCAGGAGAAGCACTACGATTTCTGGTGGAACCTGCCGCGCGATTACATGGTGTCGAGCGAGTGGGCATTGCCGCCGCAGTTCGAGAACGGGATCGTACCCGAGGACCTGCTGGCCAACAGGTACGGACATCACATCCACTTCTGGGATTTGCGGGCAAGACGCAACGTGCAGACCATCGACCTCGGCGCGAATCACCAGATGGCGCTCGAAGTGCGGCCCGCGCACGATCCGAGCCGCGAGTACGGGTTCATCGGCGTGGTGGTGGATACGACGAACCTCGAAGGGTCGATCTGGACATGGTGGCGTGAGGACGGACAGTTCCACATCGAGAAGACAGCGACCATCCCGCCCGAACCGGCGGCCGCCGAACTGTTGCCGCCGCTGTTGCAGGGCTTCGGCGCGGTGCCGCCGCTCGTCACGGACATCGATCTCTCGCTCGACGATAAATTTCTCTACGTCGCCTGCTGGGGCACCGGCGAGATGCGTCAATACGACGTGACGGAGCCGCGCAAGCCGAAACTGGCGGGCACGGTGCAGCTCGGCGGGATCGTGCGGCGCGCGCCGCATCCGAACGGTGAAACGTTCGCCGGCGGCCCGCAGATGGTCGAGATCAGCCGCGACGGCAAGCGGGTGTACTGGACCAACTCGCTCTATTCCACCTGGGACGACCAGTTCTACCCGAACGGCGTGCCCGCGGCGCAGGTGATGGCGCGGGCGGAACCGGGCGGCGGCCTCGCCCTGGCCGAGGATTACTGGGTGAGCTTTCCCGATGGCTACCGGGCTCACCAGATCCGGCTCGAGGGGGGAGACTGCTCGACCGATTCGTTCTGTTACCCGTCGGTGCGCGTTTGACCGCGGAAGGTTGGCCGCGTCTCGGCCTTTGGTTAGCCATCCTTGCGAGCGGTCTCTATCACGGGCTCAACCCGGCGATGGGCTGGCCGCTCGCCGTGTCGAACGGATTGATCCAGCGGCGCACGCGGGCGCTGTTTGCCGCGCTGTTCTATCTCGCCGCCGGGCACGTGCTCGCGATGTTCGTGGTGATGCTGCCGTTCGCGATGCTGGCGGTGCTGCTCGAATGGCAGCGTGCGATACAGGTCGGCGCAAGCGTGCTCGTGATCGCCTTCGGCGCCTGTCTTCTGATCCGCCGACGCCACCCGCGCATGCTCGCGCGGATTCCACCGTCGAGACTCGCGCTCTGGTCGTTCGCGATTGCGATGGCGCACGGCGCGGGGTTGATGCTCGTGCCCATCTATCTCGGACTGTGCCGCGCTTACGGCATGGATCACGGGCACCGGGCCGCCCAGGCGTTGATCGCCGACAGCCTTCGCATGACGCTGTGGGTCTCCGCCGTGCACGGTGCGGCGATGATCGCGGCGGGCGGGTTGCTGGCCTGGCTCGTCTATCGCTATCTGGGGCTCAAGTTCGTGTCGCGCAGCTGGTTCAATCTGGATGCGATATGGGCGTCGAGCCTGATTCTGGTGGGGGTGATCGCGTTGACGAATGCCGGCATCGGCTGAGCGCCGTTGCGTGCCCGGTTCAATCCGCGTGATGAACAACGCCGCTTCGTCTCAGCGCAACGTAAGCCACATGGGTTGATGATCCGACGCGCGGCTGTGCTGATTTACGCCGCATGCCGTGACTCGCGGCGCGAGGTCGTCCGTGACAAAAATGAAATCGCACGCAAAGGGTCCGTCGGGCCATTGCTCGTGATCGTAGAGGCCGACCGTCGCGGCGCGCGGCTCTCCCGGGTGCGCGCACGACCAGGCGTCGGCAAAGGCCGGCGCATCGGCGACCGGTTCGAGCATCCGGCAATACGCCGCTTCTTCGAACGCGCTGTTGAAGTCGCCGCACAGAATGGCGCTCATCGGGCGAGCAGTGTCGGCGAACGGGCTGTCCGGCTTTTCCGCTTTCGCGGGATGACGCGCGTGATCGCATGCTTCGCGATGCAACTCACGCAGTCTGTCGACTTGCGCGAGCCGCTGCTTTTCCGAATAGAACTCCAGGTGCGTGCTGATGACGCGTAGCGGGCCGACATCGGTATCGAGCACCGCTTCGAGCGCGACGCGCAACATCGACGGTTTGGCCGGATCGGCGGGCCAGGGCAGCGAATGCCGAAGCACTTGACGTACCGGCAGGCGGGTCGCAATGGCGTTGCCGAACTGCCGACGAGGCGCCCGGCCATCGCGCAGCGATGGCAGATCGGAGCCGACCGCGTCGATCACCGTCATCTCGGGCAGCCATGTCGCCAGTTCGGCGAATTGATCGGGCGATGGATGGCCCTTCAATCCGCCGGCCTGCGGCTCAGCATTGAATCCGCGCGTGACTTCCTGCAAGCACAGGACATCGAAGTCGCACAAGGCGCGCGCTTCCCGCACGATCCGGCCCAGGTCGACACGGCCGTCCACGCCGAGACCCCACTGAATGTTCCAGTCGACGAGTTTCATGTCACTCTCCCTGACAGGCAGATGTCAGTCTACTGCTGCATCGGGGATAGGATGCGGGCGAAGCGCCGACCTATCGGTGGGTCCAATTCTGCGCGCGGTCCTTCGAGCGCCATCGTCGGCGGCGCGAGCGTTCTGCGACCTCAAGCAGCAAGCCGGCCGCCCCACAAAATCATCATACGTATCCAGCGACCCTTGATAAAAGCGCATCGACGTTCTAGAAAAAGCGCAGCGCATAGCCTACGCTTAAGCGAGCCGGCCTTTTAGGGGACGAGCACTTCGCCTCGTTTTCCCTCTGCGCAGCCGACCTGTCCGCACAAAGCAATCAACGGTTCGAAATCGTACGCTTTTGTTGTTTGAGAGGGCTGCGCCATCCTGCTTTTCCACGCTATGCGCCGGTGGATGAATGCCGCACTCCGTCGTTGGGAAGCTCGAACGATAACAATCCAAGGAGACGCTCATGCCATTCGCACTCACCCGGGGTGTCGTCGGTCTGCCCCTGCTCGCCATCGCACTCGGCTTGCCTGCCGCTCACGCCGCCGACGAAGTCCAGAACACGTCGACCACCACCGCCTCGCCGGTGCCCTCGACGCTTCAGCCCGTCAGTCAGGAACAGCTCGATCGCGCGGCCACCGCGACGGCCGACTGGCTCCATTCGAACGGTTCCTACGCGCAGACGCGTTACTACCAGGGCGCGCAAATCAACCGGACCAACGTAGCGAAGCTCAGACCCGCGTTCATCTTCCAGACCGCCGTCAACGAGTCGATGGAAACGGCGCCGATCGTCTCGAATGGCGTGATGTTCATCACCACGTCGTTCAATCACGTGTACGCGGTCGATGCGGCGACGGGCAAGGAGTTCTGGCATTACAAGCACAAGATGGGGCCGGTCACGACGTTCTGCTGCGGGCCTAACAATCGCGGCGTGGCGATTTCGGGCGACCGGCTTTTCATGGGCACGCTCGACGCGAAACTCGTCGCGCTCGACGCGAAGACCGGCAAGGTGCTGTGGCAAACCGAGATCGCCGATCCCGACCAAGGTTATTCGGAAACGATGGCGCCCGCGGTCGTCGACGGCAAGGTGCTGATCGGCACGAACGGCGGCGAGTACGGCATTCGCGGCTTCGTCAAGGCGTTCGATGCGAATTCCGGCCAGTTGCTGTGGACCTTCTACACGATTCCGGAAACCGGCCAGGAAGGCGTGTGGGCCACCAAAGACGCGACCGGCCGCGACGAGAAGCGCGACATCGACGCGGAAAAGAAGCAGCTCGCCGCAAAGGGTGGCGACTTCTACAAGACGCTCGGCGGCGGCGTGTGGATGACGCCCGCCATCGACCGGCAAACGAAGACGGTGTTCTTCGTCGTGGGCAATCCGTCGCCGGACCTGTATGGCGCGGTCCGGCCGGGCGACAATCTCTATACGGACTCGCTCGTCGCGATCGATCTCGACACCGGCAAATACAAATGGCACTACCAGTACGTGCCGCACGACGTGTGGGACCTCGACGCGGTCAGCCCGCCGATCCTGATCGACGTGCGCGACAACGACGGCAAGATGATTCCGGGTGTCGTGCATGGCGGCAAGACCGGTCACGTGTACGTTCACGACCGCGCCACCGGACGTCTGATCCGCTATTCGCAAGCGATGATTCCGCAAGAAAACATGTGGACGCTGCCCACGGCAGCCGGCGCGCGCATGCTGCCGGGGGCGAACGGCGGGGTCGAGTGGTCGCCGATGGCCTTCGATCCGAAAACGCGGCTCGTCTATGCGGCCAATCTGCATCAGCCGATGACGTATCAGGTCGAGGAGGCGGCTTATCCGGGCGGCAGCAAGCTGTGGCTCGGCGGCGCGTTCAAGGTGATTGCGAACGAGCAGCAATGGGGCAAGCTGTCCGCGGTGAACGTCGACACGGGCAAGGTCGCGTGGGACTACAAGACCGAACAGCCGCTGATCGGCGGCGTGCTCGCGACGGCCGGCGGCCTCGTCTTCAACGGCGAAGGCAACGGGCTGTTCCGCGCGTTCGACTCCGCCACCGGCAAGAAGCTCTGGGAGTACCAGTGCGGCGCCGGCGTCAATGCACCCGCCGTGTCGTACTCGGTGCACGGTAAGCAGTACGTCGCGGTCGCGGCGGGCGGCAATACGCAGCTCGATTTCAAGCGCGGCAACACCGTGCTCGTCTTCGCGCTGCCATGACAGGGCCGACGCTGCGTTCAGGCGCTCGCTCGACCCGCCCTGCGTGGGCGGCATTGCTATGCGGCTGGTTCGCCGCCGCATGGCTGCCGCTGAACGCACGCGCCGATGCCGAAGCGGGTAGGGCGAAAGCGCAGGTGTGCGTGGCCTGTCATGGGCCGATGGGCAACTCGAGCACGCCGGACTATCCGATTCTCGCTGGGCAAACCGCGCGCTATATCTATCTGCAACTGCGGGACTTCAAGGAAGGGCGGCGCAGCGACCCGCGCATGTCACCGATGGCGGCCAGTCTGTCGCGCGAGGACATGCAGGACCTCGCCGACTACTTCGCCGCGCAAAAGCTCGTGCCCGTGCCGTTCAAATCGGATAGCGCCAGCATCGAAGCGGGCCGCAAGAAGTCCGCGGAAGTGTTGTGCACGATGTGTCATCTCGGTGGCTTTGCCGGACAGAACGAGATTCCGCGCGTGTCCGGTCAGCTGTATCCGTACATCGTCAAGCAATTGCAGGATTTCCGCTCGCACACGCGAACCAACGATGCGGGCAACATGGCCAGCGTGTCGCGCAATCTGAGCGACGAGGACATCCGCAATCTGGCCGCGTATGTGAACAACCTCCAGTAGCACGAAACCGACACCATGAAAAAGACGCTCACCCGCTTCACCGCGACCGCAATGCTGCTTGCCGTCGCGTTCGGCGCGTGTCCGCCCGCGAGAGCACAAGGCGATGGCGAAACCAACCGGCAACTGCTCGCCGCCGCGAGGGACGACGACCAGCAGTCGCTTCTCGCGGCGCTTCAGCGCGGCGCTGCCGTGGATGCGATGAACCGCATCGGCGATACGGCGTTGATCACCGCTTGCAAGCAGGGCGATGCGACCATGGCGCGCACGTTGATCGAGCACGGCGCGAACGTCGGGCACGCCAGCGCGCCCGGCGTCACGCCCTTGATGGCCGCGGCGTTTGGCGGTTTCGACGAAATCGTCGCGCTGCTGCTCGCGCATGGCGCGGACATGTTCACGACCGATCGCGTCGGCAAGACCGCGATGGAGTACGCGGCCGGGCAGGGACAAACGAAGGTGGTGAGCCGCTTGCTCGATGCCGGGGTCGACGTGAATCGCCTCTACAAGAACGAGCTCACGGCGCTGATGTGGGCCGCGGGATACGATCGCGCGGAGACCGTTCAATTGCTGCTCGCGCGCGGCGCGAACCCGGCGCTGAAGGACAATCGCGGCATGACGGCGAAGGATATCGCGGTGCAAACGAAGTCGGCGAGAGCGAGCGGCGTGCTGTCAGCCGGCTAGTCGCGAACACATTCGCACGCCTGGCAATGCGCGGAGTCGGCAGATGGCTGCCTGTTACGCCGAATCGGCCGGAAGCCACCTCTGCGCGAGCATCGCCGGCAGCGCTTCGAACGAATCGATCAACGCGTCGCAGCGCAATGCATGCGCACCGCTCTCGCCCGCATAGCCATAGCTGACGATGAACACAGGCAAAGCGGCCGCGCGCGCCGCAGCGACATCGACCGGCGAATCACCGACCACGACGCAATGTGCGGGCTCGCTATCGAGCAGCCGGCAGGCGTGCCAGTAAGGCTCCGGCGAAGGCTTCATGGCGGCCAGCGTGTCGCCGCCGACCAGCACATCCAGATACCGGGCGAGGCCGGTGCGCGTCAGCAGCGCTGCCGCCAGCGCCTGCGGCTTGTTGGTCACGCAGGCGCAGCGATAGCCGCTTTCGCGCAATGCGCGCAGGCCTGCCGCGACGCCGGGAAAGACCCGGCCGAACTGTGCGTTCGTATCGGCATAGTGCCGTTCGAATACCCGCTGCGCCCCTTCGATGTCGCACCGCTCGCTCATGCCCGCCGCCTCCAGCGAACGCCGGACGAGGTTCGTCACACCATTGCCGATGAATCCGGTCACCGTGTGCAACGGCAACGGCGCTGCACCGAGG
>NZ_NPIH01000087.1 GCF_012275575.1 Paraburkholderia sp. SG-MS1
GGCGACTCACGCCTCGCCCCGCCGCTGCAACGACATGTTGCTCAGGGCTCGAGATTGAGTTCCTGGATCTTGCGCGTAATCGTATTGCGGCCGATGCCCAGGCGCTCCGCCGCCTCGACCTTGCGTCCGCGCGTGAAGTCGAGCGCCTCGCGAATCACCGCCGCTTCGAAGCGGCGGGCAAGTTCGTCCATCACGTCCGCCGAGTTTTCGCGCAACAGCCGCGCGACTTCAGTGCGCAAGCCGCCTTCCCACGCGCTCACCGCGGTCGCCACCGGCGTGCCCGCCGCGCCGCCCGGATGCGCCGCGGCGCTCGCGCCGTTGACCGGCGCACTGCCGGCGAAGCCCTCGTCGCCCGCCCCAGTCCCGGCCGCCACGCCGCCGGTGAGATCGCTCACGCCGGCTTGCCCGGGACCGAGGTCAGGCGGCAAGTCCTTGATCTCGATGGTCTGCGCGGGCGCCATCACCGTGAGCCAGTTGGCGAGATTCTCCAGCTGTCGCACGTTGCCTGGAAACGGCAGCGACGCGAGATAGGCGAGCGCGTCCTCCGACACGCGCTTCGATTCGACGCCGAGATCGCGCGCGCTCTTCTGCAGGAAGTGCCGCGTGAGGAGCGGAATGTCTTCGCTGCGTTCGCGCAACGCGGGCAAGCGCAGACGGATCACGTTGAGCCGGTGGTACAAGTCCTCGCGGAACAGCCCTTGGCGTACGCGTGATTCGAGATTCTGGTGAGTCGCCGCGATCACGCGCACATTCGCGCGCAACGGGTTGTGACCGCCGACGCGATAGAACTGCCCGTCCGACAGCACCCGCAACAGACGCGTTTGCAGATCGAACGGCATATCGCCGATTTCGTCGAGAAACAGCGTGCCGTTCTCGGCCTGCTCGAAACGTCCCTGACGCATCGCCTGCGCGCCGGTGAACGCGCCGCGCTCATGGCCGAACAGTTCGGATTCCAGCAGATCCTTCGGAATCGCGGCGGTGTTCAGCGCGATGAACGGACCATTCGCGCGTGGGCTATGTCGGTGCAACGCACGCGCGACCAGTTCCTTCCCGGTGCCTGATTCGCCGGTAATGAGCACGGTCGCCGCGGAATGCGACAGGCGGCCGATCGCGCGAAACATGTCCTGCATCGCCGGTGCCTGGCCGAGCATTTCGGGCGCTTCGGTGACGCGCTCGTCCCACGGCTGTTCGCCGCGCATGCTTTCGTCGACGGCGCGGCGGATCAGTTCGACCGCCTTGTCGACGTCGAACGGTTTGGCGAGATACTCGAACGCCCCGCCCTGGAATGCGGCGACCGCGCTATCCAGATCCGAGAACGCCGTCATGATGATGACGGGCAGGCCCGGCACCTTGTCGCGTACGGTTTGCAGCAATTCGAGGCCGGAGCCGCCCGGCATCCTGATGTCGGATACCAGCACCTGCGGGCTGTCGTGATCGAGCGCGGCCGAGGCCTCACGGACGTTCGCGAAGCTGCGAGTCGCGAAGTTTTCGCGGGCGAGCGCTTTTTCGAGCACCCAGCGAATCGATTGATCGTCGTCTACTATCCAGATCGGCTTCATATAGGTCGGTCAGAAGTCTTGAAATGCGTGTGGGGTTAGCAGTCGAGCGGCAGCAAAATCTGAAACTCGGTGTGGCCCGGCCGGCTTTCCACTTCGATCAGCCCGTCGTGTTGTTGCACGAACGTCTGCGCGAGCGTCAGACCGAGACCACTGCCGTCCTCGCGCCCCGACACGAGCGGATAGAAAATGCGGTCGCGGATTTCTTCAGGAATGCCTGGGCCGTTGTCGGTGATATGCAAGTCCAGTGCCAGCTTACATAAGCGTTTCGAGATCGTGATCTTGCGCGCGATGCGAGTGCGCAATTCGATCCGTGCATCGCCTTGCGAAATACGTTCGCGCAGTGCTTCGGCCGCATTGCGCACGATGTTCAGGAGCGCCTGGATCAGTTGCTCCTTGTCGCCGCGCAGGTCGGGCACGCTCACGTCGTAATCGCGCTCAATGGTGAGGCCGCGCGGAAACTCCGCGAGAATCACCTGGCGCACGCGTTCGCACACTTCGTGAATGTTCACGTCGCCGACGATGTGCGGATGCCGGTGCGGTTCGAGCAGGCGGTCGACCAGCGTTTGCAGCCGGTCCGACTCCTTGATGATCACCTGCGTGTACTCGCGCAACTCGTCGCGCTGACGCTCGCCGAGTTCGAACTCAAGCAGTTGCGCCGCGCCGCGAATCCCGCCGAGCGGATTCTTGATCTCGTGCGCGAGATTGCGGATCAGTTGCTTGTTGACCGCGGTGAGGTCGTTGATGCGTTCTTCACGATCCGTACGCAGATGCCGCTCGTTCTCGAACAGCTCCAGCAGCACATAGTCCTGCGCGCTCTCCAGAAAGCCGACGATCGCATGCACGTGCAGCGGTTCGTGGCCGGGACGCTCGAGCACGGCGTCCAGATGCGTCGCGTGAAAACGATGCGCGGCGATCGCGGTAATGGTCGCGACCAGTTCGTCCGCATTCGAGAAGATGTCTGGCCACGTCATCTGCGTCAGTTGCCGGCGCGACATTTCCAGCATCGACTCCGCCGACGGGTTCGCGAACGCGACGCGCAGCGTTCGCTTGTCGAGCACCAGCACGACGGTCGGCAACGTCTCGAAGCCCGGCAGCAAACCGGAACTCACGAGTTGCGCATCGTCCGAGAGCGACTGCTCGTGCCCTTTCCTTGCCTTGATCAGATTCTTGAGAACCATCTTGCAGTCTGGCCGGTAGGAGATGGTGAAAAATCAGGTATGCCGCTTTTGTGTTGCTCACTACCCGAGCAACGCAAAAGCGACTCGCGAAAATGATGCGCGGCCCAACGAAAAAGGGACGGCGCCGCCGTCCCTTCGTGACCGATCGCGAGCGTCGGGCAAAGCGCTTCGCCGGGTGAAGGGCGAAGCGCCATGGCCGCTTACAGCGAGTAGTACATTTCGAATTCGATCGGGTGCACCGACTGACGATAGCGTTGCAGCTCGCCCGTCTTCAGTTCGATGTACGCGTCGAGCATCGAATCCGTGAACACGCCACCGCGCGTCAGGAATTCGCGGTCCGCGTCGAGCGCGTCCAGAGCCTGATCGAGGCCGGCGCACACGGTCGGGATCTTTGCATCCTCTTCCGGCGGCAGGTCGTACAGGTTCTTGTCGGCGGCTTCGCCGGGGTGAATCTTGTTCTGCACGCCGTCCAGACCCGCCATCATCAGCGCGGAGAAGCACAGGTACGGATTCGCCAGCGGATCCGGGAAACGCGTTTCGATACGACGGCCCTTCGGGTTCGACACGTGCGGAATACGGATCGATGCCGAACGGTTGCGTGCCGAGTAGGCCAGCTTGACCGGTGCCTCGAAGTGCGGCACGAGACGCTTGTACGAGTTCGTACCCGGGTTCGTGATCGCGTTCAGCGCGCGAGCATGCTTGATGATGCCGCCGATGTAGAACAGCGCGAATTCCGACAGACCTGCGTAGCCGTTACCTGCGAACAGGTTCTGGCCGTCCTTCCAGATCGACTGGTGAACGTGCATGCCCGAACCGTTGTCGCCGACGACCGGCTTCGGCATGAACGTTGCCGTCTTGCCATACGTGTGCGCGACGTTGTGGATGATGTACTTCATCTGCTGCAGCCAGTCAGCGCGTTGCACCAGCGTCGAGAACTTCGTGCCGATTTCGTTCTGGCCCTGGCCCGCGACTTCGTGGTGATGCACTTCGACCGGGATGCCGATCTGTTCGAGCAACAGGCACATTTCCGAACGGATGTCCTGGAACGTGTCGACCGGAGCGACCGGGAAGTAGCCGCCCTTCGTGCCAGGACGGTGGCCGGTGTTGCCGCCTTCGAATTCCTTCGCCGACGACCACGGTGCTTCTTCCGAACCGATCTTGATGAAGCAGCCCGATTGGTCCGTGTTCCACTGGACCGAATCGAAAATGAAGAATTCCGGTTCCGGACCGAAGAAGGCGGTGTCGCCGAGGCCAGTGCTCTTCAGGTACGCTTCAGCGCGCTTCGCGAGCGAGCGCGGGTCGCGCTCATAGCCCTTGCCGTCAGCCGGTTCGACGACGTCGCAGGTCAGCACGAGAGTCGATTCTTCGTAGAACGGGTCGATGAACGCCGTGTTCGCGTCTGGAACCAGCAACATGTCCGAGGCTTCGATGCCCTTCCAGCCGGCAATCGACGAACCGTCAAACGCATGGCCGCTTTCGAACTTGTCTTCATCGAATGCCGACACCGGCACCGAAACGTGTTGCTCTTTGCCGCGCGTGTCGGTGAAACGGAAGTCGACAAACTTGACGTCCTCGTCTTTGACGAGTTGAACGACGTCGGCCACGGATTTACTCATAACCTATCTCCTGATTAACGAATTCGGCGGATTCAGCCGCCGCCCAATCTAGCTGACCCGTCCCGGCGCGTCCACCCTCAAACGCCACGAACGAACAGAAAAACCTGCCGGGGCAAATCGATCGGCACCAGTAAAGCAGCTTCCATGCCACGTATGCGCCAAGGCGGCGCAAAACCATACGGCGCGCGCGTCGACGGGGAATGGACGCACCGACCGGCATGCAACCCTCATATTGGCGTGAGGGAGATCGCACCATAATAGTGCATTCAACATCGCGATAGCTCGAATGCTCCTATTTTTGGTGCATGGATGCACATACGCACCACAATTGCGCGTGCAGTGCGCGGTAGGCAGCGCGTCCAAATCGCCGCCAAGCGGCGCGCGGCGTGCACGGCGCGCGCTAGAATGTTTATTTGGTCTTAAGGAGATTGGCGCTCATGAGCACGATCGAACAGCTGTACGCCCAGGCGGATACCCGCCGCACCGAGAATCAACTGCCCTACGCGGGCGCGGTATCGCCCGCCGAGGCGTTCGAACTGCTGCAACTCGATCCGCGCACGCGTCTCGTCGACGTGCGCACCCGTGCCGAACTCGATTGGGTCGGCCGGCCGGTCATCGGCGACGGGCAATACGCGCACGTGGAATGGACACGCTACCCGGGCGCGGTGCCGAATCAGGAATTCATTGCGCAACTGAATCAGGTGGCGTCGCACGATACGCCGGTACTGTTTCTGTGCCGCAGCGCCGCGCGTTCGAAGCTCGCTGCGATTGCCGCTACTCAAGCCGGCTTCACGAAAGCGTACGACCTGCTGGAAGGCTTCGAAGGCGACAAGGACGGCCAGGGGCATCGGAAGACGGTCTCCGGCTGGTGCTTTCGCGGATTGCCGTGGATCGGCGCGTAATGATGGAGCGGGTCGGCGAACAAGCGGGCGGCGCCGGCCTGCGGCTGGACCGCAACCGCATGCCGCCGGCCCGCTTCCCTTGCGAGCAGGACCGCGGCGTATTCGCGTGATAAACCATCAGGTCGGCCGCCGCGTCATCATGGACACATCGTCGGCGTTTAGTGTGTCAGGCCGATGATGTGAGCAGCCCTTGATCGGCATCGGCCGGCCGCGCCCACGCCGGCCGGCCGGTAATAACGCCAAATAACCGCTGCGGTGCGGGAGGCCCCGAACCGCATCCCGCCCGTCACATGCCGCGCCTTAGCCGCGCGGCTTCGCCGCCGGAATCGACTCGGGTTCGACGATATCGCCGCCCAACAGGTGCACACCCTCACGCAGCTTCACGAACGCAGCCGCCACGGCTTCCGGCTCGCCCTTCACGCCCAGGTCGATGTGATGGCGCACATATACGCCACCGCGTTCCGCATCGCCGACGCTTGGCAGACTGAACACTCGCACGCCCGGAAAATCGCTTTCGATCTTTTCCATCAGCGGCGTGATGCGCGATTCCGGCAGCTCGAACACCAGCAACGACTTTTCCGCATGCGGCATCGCGTGATGCAAATGCGCGTACTGTGTATCCAGCACCCACTCGATCATCGGCCACGCCATCACCGGGAAGCCCGGCACGAAATGATGATGCTTGATCGAAAAACCGGGAATCTTGTTGTAGCCGTTCGGAATGATCGACGCGCCGTGGGGGTACGTGCCCATATTCAGCCGATGCCGGTTTTCCGGTGAGTCCAGGTCGAGCGGCGCCGCCGCGTTCGCCGGATACATGTCGCGGATGCGCTCCTGAATCAGCTTCGCGGCCTCCGGATGCAGTTCCAGCGGCACGCCGAGCGCGGCCGCCGCGCATTGCCGCGTGTGGTCGTCCGGCGTGGCGCCGATGCCGCCCGTGGAGAACACGATGTCGCCCGTGGCGAACGTGCGCCGCAGCGTCGCCGTGATGCGCTCGGGGTCGTCGCCGATGTACTCCGCCCAGCCGAGCGACAGACCGCGCGCGCCCAGCAATTCGATGACCTTCGGCAGATGCTTGTCGACACGCCTGCCCGACAGGATTTCATCGCCGATGATGATGACGCCAAATGCCATTGCCGCCTCTTTTTGCTTGATCAATACCCGTCAATAAGGAACCGGCGCCGTCTGACGCACGCCGCCATGCTCTTCCGTGCGCATGCGTTGCAGCGCGCGCAAACAGTAGTAGCCGAACCACAGCGCCGAAAACACGAGGATGAACGCGTAGATCCAGATCGTCATCGCGGTGATCACCGGGAACAGCACGATCAGCCAGACCGACGACGCCCACAGTAGCGTCGGCAGCGAACCCAGCAGGCCGCTCGCGATGCCGATCAACAGCAGCGGCAGCCGGAACCGGCGCACCAGTGCACGCCGCTCGTCGCGCGTTGCGTGCAATGCGAGCGCATCGTAGCTCATCACCCGATAGGTCAGCCAGCCCCACAACAGCGGCGGAATCAGCGCGAAGAACGGCGGCACGAGCCACAGCGGCAACGTGACGATCAGCAGTACCAGACACACCAGGGTGGTCCACAACGCCTGACCGAGGCTACCGTACCACGTTCCGCCGCGCCGCATTTCCAGAGCCGGAAACTGGCGCGCGGACAGGAACCGGATCACCGCGGGCATCGACAGCGTGGCGATCAGCAGCAACACCGTGACGACGATCAGCGGAATCGCCATCGCAAGCACGATGAACGGCGCGATTGCCGCATGCAGCGCCGAAAAACCGAGCCAGTCGAACAGACGATAAAGCGTGACCGTCAACGACCAGTTATCGAGCCAGACCCGGGTGCCGCCAACCAGCGTCTGCCAGGAAAACCAGAGGATCACGCCCCACCCGACCGTTGCCGCGAGAAACGGTTTGAAGGTCAGCCAGAGCATGCGCGGGTGGAGCGCGCTGGCAAGCGCGCGCCCGAACGAGCGCAACAGATCATTCATGCGAGCCTGTGTCGGTGAACGAGACGAATGAATCCGGCGAAGCGCGCAGCGCACCGGCCGGCAGGCCTTGAGCGCATGCGCAAACGTGCACAGGATAAACCACGGGAAGCGCCGCCAGGGAAACCAGCGGCGTGCGGGGAAGGCGGCTCAGACGGCGGCTGCGTCGTTGCGTTCGCCCGGGCGACGTTTCGACGTCAGTCTTGCAGCAATGCGCACGAACGCGAGCCAATGCTGCGCCCAGAAACCATCGCCATAGCGGCGGCCTTCGAGCTGGTCGCCGATGCCGGTCGGCTCCATCTCGCGGCTCCAGGAGACGCTGCGAAACAGCATGTCCCACCAGGGAAACAGCACACCGAAGTTGCAGCCGTACTTCAGTCCCGCGTGAGCGTAGCCGATGGCGTGATGACGGCGATGGAACGTCGGGCTGACGAGCAGCCGCTCGCCGAGCCAGCCGAAGTACAGACGGATGTTCGCGTGCTGCACGCTTTGCGCGAGGTTTGTGATCGCGACCAGCACGACGAACTGCGACGGCGGCACGCCGATCACCAGCGCGATTACCGCGAAAAACGACGCCTGCAGCAGATCGTCGAGCAGATGGTTGCGGTCGTCGGACCACAGCGACATCTGCTGCTGGCTGTGATGCACCGCATGCAGTTCCCACCACACGCCGATCCGGTGTTCCCAGCGGTGATACCAGTAGCCCGCGAAATCGAGCACCAGCAGGTACATCACGAACGTCACGAGCGGCTGCGTGGTGACGCCGGGCCACAGATTGTCGAACTCGATATTCGAAATGTTGTGCAGGCGCAGCCACCCCTGCACGTTGTCGAAAAACGGCTGCAGCGCGAAGAAAAAGAACAGGTTCAGAATGCCGAGCTTGGCGATCCACGTGTACAGCACGTCGATGCGCACCGCCCTGCGGCTCTCCCACTGCTCCACCGGACGCAGCGCTTCGAGCGGGCGCAGGATCGCGTACATCGCCAGCACTTCGAGCACGCCCACGATCACCCAGTACAGGCTGTCGTAGGTGTCCTCGTCGTAGTCCATCAGGTCGAAGCGGTACAGCAGGGGCTGCACCACGTCGACATACAGCAGTGTCTGCACGGCTGAAACGAAGCTGTCGAGCGAAGAAAAAATCAGATGGAACATGATGCTGGCCTCGTTACCTCATCCCTCGTGACTCGCGTGACGTGCGGCATGCTATGGCTCTAGGCGCCGTTCGGCGCCGTTACCGGCGCACGATTGAAGAAATAGATGCCGTGCGGCGAACGGCCCACCGCGATCGTCTGGATCAGCTTGCGCGTGCTCAGGTCGATGATGCCGACATGCTTCGCGAAGCGGAACGTCACCCATAGATAGCGTTTGTCGGCGGAGAGTTCCATGTCGTCCGGTCCCGGCATCAGGCCGGTGATGTCGCCGACGTTGGTGAGCGTGTCCTCGTCGATGATGCTGATCGTGCTCGCCACGCGGTTCGACACAGCGACGTGCTTGCCGTCGGCCAGCGAGCGGAAATTGTGCGCGCCCTTGCCCGTCGGGATGGTCTTGACGACCTTCTGGTTGCGCCAATCGACCACCGCGACGTAATCCGCGCCCGTCATGCCGACCAGCAGATACTTCTCGCCCGGTGTCATCCACAGGCCCGCCGGCACCTTGCCCACCTTCATCTTCCACTTCACGGTTTGCGTAGGCAAGTCGATTGCGGCCAGCTCGCCCGACACCTGCAGCGTGACGAAGACCGTCTTGCTGTCGTTCGTGAACGCCATGTGGCTCGGCATGACCGCGAGCGGCAGGCGCGAGGCCAGCGTCATCTGGTTCTTCTGGTCGTAGTGATAGATGTCGAGCCGGTCCAGACGCAGACCGGTAGTGACGAGCCACTTGCGGTCAGGCGAAAACCCGATCTGGTACGGATCTTCGATGTTCTCGATCCAGCGCTGCACCTGACCCGACTTCGGATCGACGAACATCAGATTGTTCGACACCGAGTTGGCGACGATCAGCGATGAATTGTCCGGCGTGGCCATCAGGTGATGCGGCTCCTTGCCCGTCGGCACCGTGCCGATGACCTGGCGGGTGGTCTCGTCGATCAGGCTCAGCGTGGCTTCGCCGGAATTGAGCACGATCACGTTGTTCGCGTGAGCCGCGGGAGAAAAAAAGCCTGCGGCGGCGACCAGCGCCGCGCTTGCGGCGAACGTGGCAGTCAAGCCGGGAAGAAAAAATTTACGCATGAAAACTCACTTCGGAGAACAACGGTCATTGTAGAACGTTTGCCGGCGCGAGCGGTTGACGAAGGTCGATGCGTGGCGTGCTGAAATAAAGGGCGTAAGGAAGCACGGGGGCGTTCGGGACAAATCGGGCACGGCGCATCGGCATGCGGTGTTCGCACGCAGGGATAGTAAATGCCCGCCTATCCCATTCGGCCAGTTATTCTAAAATAATCGCAAGCCGGATAATCAACTATCAGAATGAATCAGACCACTCCTTCTTTTATCCATCGGTAGATAAAAATAATCCCGGCTGATTTACACAGATTATTCACCTCCCCCATTTAAGAGTTTGCTGATACCTTGATTCCGGCTACGGAATGGATAATTCACCACTCCTCGCCGCGACGCGCGTTCCCCTCGGCTCTCAGCGTGGCGCGGAGTTTCTGGCGCGAACGGGCATGAAAGCACGAGCGCAAAGCAAGCCGCTAATTTTCCTCGTATTTTTAGCGATTGATCAGGCAATCACCCTCATCAATCGTCGTCCGTCACGCGCCGTCGTCCGCTCGCACAATAATGTGGAGGTTGTCACACGATGAATAAAAGTATTTCAATGACCCGGTGCACAGCGGCGCACGCGGCGCCGGTGGTCTCCGGGCCCGCAAACTTCGGAAAAAATCGCGCGGCGACGCGAAAGAAAGCGATCGTGCACGCCGTACTCGCCGCAGCGGCTTTTGCGAGCGGAGCGTCGGCGGTCGCTGCCGGCACCGATGCGATCGAGTCAGGTTCGGCTGCTGACGCCTCGGGCGACTTCGCCATTGCGATAGGCAAGCAGGCGAGCGCGCCGGCCCCCAACTCAATTGCGCTAGGCACGCAAACCCGCGCGCAGGGCAACGCCGCGATGGCCGCCGGTTCAAATGCCAATGCGCAAGGAGACGGCGCCAATGCAGTCGGCCTGGACGCTAATGCACAAGGAAGCGGTGCCACGTCGGTGGGGACGGAGACGAGGGCGCTCGGCGCCGGAGCAACGGCAGCGGGCCTGAACGCTAGCGCGCTGAACGACCGTGCAACCGCAATCGGCTTGAACGCGGTTGCAAAGGGCATCGATTCCATCTCGTCCGGCTCGGCGGCCACCGCAACAGACGCGGCCACATCCGCATTCGGCGCATTGTCAACAGCTTCCGGCTCCGCCTCCACCGCAGTGGGCTACGGCGCGCAAACGCAGGGCAGCGCAGCCTTCGCCGGCGGCAGTTTGGCATCGGCGGCGGCTGACGGCAGCGTGGCGCTCGGCAACCGCGCGACCGTCAGCGGCGTCGACGGGATCGCGCTTGGCAACCACGCCACTGCCAGCGCCGCGAATAGCGTCGCGTTGGGTGCGAACTCCGCCACCACTGCCGACCTGACGCGCCCCGCTTATGCTCCGGCCGGCCTCGGCGCCAGCTTGATCGCGGCTCCGGATCCGGCGGGCGAAGTCTCGCTTGGTTCGACGGGCAACGAGCGTCGCGTGACGAACGTCGCGGCGGGCGCGCTGCCGACCGACGCCGTCAACGTCAGCCAGTTGGGCGCGATCGACGGCAAAGTCGATGCGATTGCGCGAAGCGGTACGCAGCGTTACTTCAAGGCCGAAGGCGGCGTCGACGGTTCCGATGACGCCGTCGCGACGGGCGCCAATGCGCTCGCAGCGGGGGCTGGCGCAAGCACCCTTGGTGCCGATGCGGCAGCGGTCGGCGCCCGGGCGCGCGCTGGCGGGACGGGCGCGGTGGCGTTCGGCGCGAGTGCCGTGGCGGACGCGGCGCACGCCACCTCGGTC
>NZ_NPIH01000088.1 GCF_012275575.1 Paraburkholderia sp. SG-MS1
GCCATTAACATCATATGCATATACAACACCGTTTAGCAGAAGGCCGTTGGACGAGCGCAAAAACGCGCGGCATTTTGCCCGCGACCGGTGCTCGGTGACTTTCTCCAGACAGATACGCCTGCCATGCCGCTCTCGCCGGCGAACGCAGGGAGCACCGATGATAGCGCCAAAGCAATATTTTTTTGCCGCTGAACGGGCCCGGCATCGAAAAAGAGCCCGTCAAAGGCAAGGCGGCCAATCCGCTTATTAACGTTTAACGACAATTCAGCGCGCGATCTTAACCCGCGCCTATTGATTTAACGATTCGGGCGATGGCGGTAATCACTCGTCACGAGGCGCGTGAATAGCGCCGCCTGAATTCGCCAATACGGCGCGACGAATAGCGGCGACCGCGCCACATCTAAAGAAGCGCGGCGCCGATGCCGATAATGATGGCTTGTCCCAGTCCGCCGCCGGCGGTCGCCGTGCGGGCCGCCGGCCGGGTAGCCGATGAGCCGAACAGAAACAGACGATGCGCGTGAGAAAAACCGGGTGGATGGGCGTGGCCATCGTGGCCGGATCGATAGCCTGCTTCGGCGGCTGGCTGCAAAGCGAATTGGCCCGTGCGGCGCTGGCGCGCATGCAGCGCGACACGCCGGACATGCACGGCGCCTGCGCGGGCATGAACGCCCGGGAAACCGAAATGAGGGGCAAGGGCGAATTGTGGTGCGGCGCGATCGGGTCGGGACGAGGAGACGCATCAGGGAAAACGTAGAGCGATCGAGTGAACTGGCGGACGGCGCTAGCGGCGATGCTTACCGTACGGACCGCACCGGCGACCCCTGCCCCACGCCTAATTAGCCAACTTCATTACCAGGTCTTCATGACCAGCTCTTCATGACCAGGCCA
>NZ_NPIH01000089.1 GCF_012275575.1 Paraburkholderia sp. SG-MS1
ACGCTCTGCCCATATCGTTATGCAAGCCGCCGGACGCGTACCGACGTCGCCCGGCTCTTGAGCCCGCCCGTCAGTGCGTCACCGCTTGCGCAGCAGCGCCGCCGCCGCGCGCATGCGGCGTTTGCGCTCTTTTCCGAGCCAATCCAGCGACGCTCCAGCATCGCCGGACCCGGCGAGCGATGCAGCATGCTCACGCAGCAAGCCCTCGCTGGCGACGACATCGTTCAGCGCACCGAAGCGTTTTTGAATCCGCTTCACACGCCTGGCGGTGCTTTTACAGCTGCCCTTCAGAACCGGTTCGAAAAAATCGAGCAGATAGCGCAGTTTTTTGCCCGCCTTCCTCACGTCGTGGAACGCGGTGTAATCCGAACGCCTGGCACGGTTCGCGCGTTTCATGCGTTTCTTCAACGCGCGCTGCGCCGCGTCCACGCGCCGTGTGGCGAATTTGCGCAACGGCATGCGCTCGTGCGCGGTGTTCAATTCTTTCGACGCACCGGCCAGCGCCTCGCGCAGCAAATGTTTGACGTCAGCGTTCGATAGCGTCTCGCGGCTGACCGCCAATGCGCTGCCGCGCGCTTCCCGAAGTCTGGGCGTGATGTCGCGTGCGCCACTGTCCTCCTGCGACAGCAATTCGATCAGGATGTCCCAGTCGCGCGTCTTGCCGGCCGCCGTCGCGAGATATTTGAACAGCGCCCGCTGGCGGATGTTCTCGTCCTTCTCGAGCAAAGGCGCAAAGGCCCACCACAAAGAGCGCAAGCGCCGCAGCGAAACGCGTAATTTGTGCAGTGCTTCGGGCGAGGCATCCTCGCGCACTGCGCTCGCGAATTGGACCGCATGACCGACGAGCGGCGCCGCATACGAGGCGAAGGCCGCCTGCGCCGAAGGCGCCGCGCTGGCTGAACCGCCGGGCGGATCGCCGGTATCGGATCGTTTGTCCGTCTTCCCGCTGTCTCGCTTCATCGAGGCTCCTTGAATCGGCTTTACTGGAACGTCACTGGCAGCGTAGCAAAAATGGTTCCCCGCAGGCACCCGGAGTTTCCTCTGCAGAGCGCTCGGCGGGAAAGCCGCGTGACGCGTTGCTTCGCGCCGCGGCCGCACTTTTGCGCAATCGATGGCGTGCCGGGACGCGAGCCACTATTCTGAACATGCGGGGCCGCGATTGCCGCCTCGCAGTGAGCGGACACGTTTTCGCGTCAGGAGGATGTATGCGAGTACTTATCGTCGGTGCCACGGGTCTGCTCGGCGGCGAAGTCGTAAAACTGCTCTCACCCGAACACGAAATCGTCACCGCCAGCCGCAAGGGTTCCGAGCTGCACGTGGATCTGTCGGACAAGGCAACGATCGAGTCGATGTACCGCCATGCTGGCACGCTCGACGCCGTGATCTGCGCCGCGGGCTCGGCGAGATTCGCGCCGCTCGCGTCGCTCTCGGACGACGACTTTTCCTTTAGTCTCGCCAACAAACTGATGGGGCAGATCAATCTGGTGCGGTGCGGCGCTGCTCACATGTCGCAAGGCGGTTGCTTCACGTTGACGAGCGGCGTGCTCGCGCAACAGCCGATGGAAGGCAGCGCAGCAGTCAGTGTCGTCAATGCGGGCGTGGAAGCGTTCGTGCGTGCCGCGGCGCTCGAATTGCGCGGCAAGGCCCGCGTCAATGCGGTGAGCCCTGGCTGGGTCGCCGAAACGTTGGAGTCGATGGGCCGCGACCCGTCGCAAGGGGTGCCGGCCGCGATGGTCGCGCAAGCGTACAAACGCACGCTGGGCGGCAGTGGAAGCGGGGAGATCATCGCGGCTTCGTAGTCGCGTTGCGCCTTCACCTGATAACCGCTCCTCGCCACTGCTTCGCAAAAGCTGAAATCCGCTAGCGCTTTTCGGATAACCAACCCATCGCCATCCGCCATCCGGCAAGCGCTCAGCCTATGTCGCGCGCGGCCTGAAGCCGCGCCCTGCCCCGCGCTGACGCCTGCGCCGGGCCGCCACGGCCCTGTCATCATTACGACACACGGGCCCCGCAGCATCGGAAGTTCCGCGACAAACTTCAGGGCTTACGTCATGCCGGAACTTTCGTATCCGCAGCCAGCCGCCGCAGGCGGTAAAGGGCGCAATATCAGCCTGCTCATCTTCCTCGCCGTCATCGCGGTCGGCGCCGTCTACTGCGCCATGCACTTGCTGGACGACTTGCAGCCGGTCCGCGAAAGCTCGTTTCTCCCCTACCTGCTGCTCGGCGTCGCGCTGCTGATCGCGCTCGGCTTCGAATTCGTCAACGGCTTCCATGACACCGCCAACGCGGTCGCCACCGTGATCTACACGCACTCGCTGACGCCGAATCTCGCGGTCGTCTGGTCCGGCGCGTGGAATTTCCTCGGCGTGCTGACGTCGAGCGGCGCGGTCGCCTTCGGCATCCTGCAGTTACTGCCGGTCGAACTGATTTTGCAGGTGGGCAGCAGCGCCGGGTTCGCGATGGTGTTCGCGCTGCTGATCGCCGCCATCATCTGGAATCTGGGCACCTGGTACTTCGGCCTGCCGTCGTCGAGCTCGCATACGCTGATCGGCTCGATCATCGGCGTGGGTCTGATGAACCAGTTGATGCACGGCACCAACGGCACGAGCGGCGTCGACTGGACGCAGGCGCTCGGCGTCGGCAAGTCCTTGCTATTTTCGCCGCTGGTGGGCTTTCTCGCGGCCGGTTTGCTGCTGCTCATCCTGAAGGCCGTGGTGCGCGTGCCCGCGCTGTATGCCGAACCGAAAGGCAAGGAACCGCCGCCGTTCTGGATTCGGTGCCTGCTGATTCTGACCTGCACGGGCGTGTCGTTCGCGCACGGCTCGAACGACGGCCAGAAAGGCATGGGCCTCATCATGCTGATCCTGATCGGCACGGTGCCGACCGCTTATGCGCTGAACAAGGCGGTCACGCCGGCCGAAACGCAAACCTTCGTCGCGGTCGCGCAGCAAACCGCGGCGACCCTCGCCCACTACACGCAGGGCGCCGCACCATCCACGAATCCGCGCGCCGATGTCGAAGCGTTCGTGCGCACCCGCCAATTGACGCCCGTCACATTGCCGGCGTTGCAGCAATTGACCGAACAGATCGGCTCCCAGGTCGGCGCGTCGGGTTCGCTGGCCGCCGTGCCGCAAGGCAGCGTCGATAACGTGCGCAATAACATGTACGTCGCGTCCGAAGCGATCCGTCTGATGCTGAAAGCGCAGCAGCCGGCCTTCGCGCCGGAGCACGCCAAAATCATCAGCAACTTCAAGGCGCAAACCGATCACGCCACCAAGTTCATCCCGACCTGGGTCAAGGTCGCGGTCGCCATCGCATTGGGGCTGGGTACGATGGTTGGGTGGAAGCGGATCGTCGTCACGGTCGGCGAGAAGATCGGCAAGCAGCATCTGACATATGGACAGGGCGCCTCGGCCGAGCTGGTCGCGATGGTGACGATCGGCGCCGCCGATATGTACGGCTTGCCGGTTTCCACGACGCACGTGCTGTCCTCGGGCGTGGCGGGCACGATGGCGGCCAATGGTTCAGGCCTGCAATGGGCCACCGTGCGCAGTCTGATCCTCGCGTGGGTACTGACGCTGCCGGCGTCGATCGCGCTGGCGGCAGGCTTGTACTGGGTGTTTCGCGCGCTGTTCTAGATTCGCCGAGCCTGGCGGCCAGTGTCGCGGCTGGCCGAGCGGCAGAAAAAAAGCGCGGCCTCGCCGCGCTTCTTGCATCGAGCCGGCGTGTGTCCGCTCAATACACCTCGGGCACGATCATCGACTCGGGCACCGGCTGACGGCTGTACTCGTCGTGATAAACGCGCGCCGGCAGTTCGATGGTCGGATGCTCGATCTCGTGATACGGCACCTGACTCAGCAGATGTTGAATGCAGTTCAGCCGCGCGCGCTTCTTGTCGACCGCCTGCACGACCCACCACGGCGCCTCGGGAATATGCGAGCGCTGCAGCATCACCTCTTTCGCCTGCGTATAGGCTTCCCAGCGGCGCCGGCTCTCCAGATCCATCGGGCTCAGTTTCCACTGCTTCAACGGATCGTGAATGCGGTTCTGAAAGCGGATTTCCTGCTCTTCGTCGGTAATCGAAAACCAGTACTTGAGAATCTGCACGCCGCTGCGCACCAGCATCTTTTCGAATTCCGGCACCGAGCGGAAGAACTCTTCGTACTCTTCGTCGCTGCAGAAATTCATCACGCGCTCGACGCCCGCGCGGTTGTACCAGCTACGGTCGAACAGCACCATTTCGCCGCCCGCCGGCAGATGCGACACATAGCGCTGGAAATACCACTGTGTGCGCTCGCGGTTGTTCGGCGCGGGCAGCGCCGCCACGCGGCACACGCGCGGATTGAGCCGCTGCGTGATGCGCTTGATCGCGCCGCCCTTGCCTGCCGCGTCACGTCCTTCAAAAATGACGACGAGCCGATGACCGGTTTGCACGATCCAGTCCTGCAGTTTGACGAGTTCGCCCTGCAGGCGGAACAACTCGCGGAAGTACATCTTGCGCGCTTCGCGATGCTCGGGCGTGAAGCCGTCCGCACCGTCGATGATGCGGTCGTCGACCTCCATCTCGAGTTCCTCGTCGTACGCATCGATGAGATCTTCCTCGAAACGGCGTTGCCGCTCTGCCAGCCATTCGGCTTCAGGTCTCGGGTCCTGCTCTTTCATTGCGACTCTCCTGGCAACAGAAATGGTTAGGCGCGCGGCGGCCGATGCGACGCGGACGCGATCGATTATCGAAGCGCGAGGTGTCAGCCGTGTTACCGCTGCGGCCATCCGGCCGGCTGGGCGGCGGCGGGCGCGTTCGCTGCACGCGTGCGGTCGGCACGCGTCGTGGATAGCGACGATGATAGCGAGTTTCGCGCGCGCACCCGGCGCTAACGCAAGGGCCGCGCGAAGCTCAGTTCGTGACCGTCCGGATCGGTGATATGGAAATAGCGCTCGCCCCACGGCGCGTCGGATGGTTCGAGCGACGGCCTCAGGCCCGCGGCCAGTGCCTTGCGGTACAGCGCGTCGACGTCGGAGACGTAGAAGATCACGCGCCCCCACCAGTTGACCGGCGCGCGCGTATCGACGATCAGGTTCAGGTAAGCGCCGCCGAATGCGAAAGATGTAAAAGCCTGCTGGGGACCGCCGTATTTCATCGGGAAACCGAGCGCGTCATAGAACGCAACGGCGCGCGGCATATCGCGGGTAGCCAGCGTGATGGCGCTGAGCGACTCGATGCGCGGCTCTGTCGACGCATCGGAAGCGGACGAGGGGGTGGATGCGGGCATACGTGTCTCCTTCCCGGCGTAGTCGGAACGCGGGCGGCGGCTGACGACGCAGCG
>NZ_NPIH01000009.1 GCF_012275575.1 Paraburkholderia sp. SG-MS1
GTCAACGTCGCCCAATTGAACATGGTCAGCGATCAGAACACAGCCACTGCTGCAAAGCTCAACGGTGCGCTCGTGTATGACCAGAACCTCGACGGCAGCCTCAACCGTAACAGCGTCACCCTCGCAGGCGATGCGGCAAGCGGTGGCACCGTCATCCACAACGTTGCGGCGGGTGTCGCCAACACGGATGCCGTCAACGTCGCCCAATTGAACACGGTCAGCCAACAGGGCGATGCCAACGCCGAGAAACTCGACGGCGCACTGATGTACGACCGCAATGCCGACGGCAGCGTCAACCGGGACAGCGT
>NZ_NPIH01000090.1 GCF_012275575.1 Paraburkholderia sp. SG-MS1
TATTTCATCGGCGCGACGCCCAAGGGGCCGCCGTTCGGTATCGAGCGCATTGAACTCGATGCGCTGCTCACGCCGTACTTCGATCTGATCGAAGACGAAGCCGTGACCGATTCAATTGCCGTTTTCGCCGGGCGTGAGCGCTGGCTTACTTGGCGCCGTCGTTCGTAAGGGCGCGCCGTCGTGCTCGGGCGCGGCCTGGCACTCTTGATTCGGCCGCGGCCGCCCCAATTTACCGCAACGGCGGTCGCGTCGAGCACCGGTTCCCGAAATCCACGGAACGGATATCGTTTGCGGCTATAATTCAAGGCTTTGCAAGCGTTTACAAGATTTCAGTAGGAAAAGTTCATGCCCATCTACGCTTATCGTTGCGAGTCATGCGGCTTCGGGAAAGACGTGCTTCAGAAGATGAGCGACGCTCAGCTGACGCAGTGTCCCGAATGCGGGAAAGACACGTTTCGCAAACAGGTCACTGCAGCCGGTTTCCAGTTGAAGGGCTCCGGCTGGTACGTGACCGATTTCCGCGGCGGCAATGGCGGCACGAGCGCGGCGGCCACGTCCGACGCGAACGGCGCGAGCGAGAATACGGCGGCCGCCGATAACGGCGCCGCCAAATCCGATACGGGCGCGGCCAGCGGTACGACCGCGGCCGCTTCATCGAGCGCAGCCGCTACGCCGGCCGCGCCTGCTGCCGCACCAGCCGCCTCGGCAAGCTCGAGCGGTGCCGGCAGCGCCTAGTGGGACTGCCGCCCTGATCGGCGGCGCACACACCGCGCGTCGAGCCTCGGCCCGCGCGGTCTTCTGGCGGTACACATGACGACGAAAAAGACGACGCTCAAATCGGTGTTTCTGACCGGCCTGCTGGTGCTGGTGCCTCTGGCCATCACACTGTGGGTGCTCGGCCTGATCATCGGCACGATGGACCAGACGCTGTTGCTGCTGCCAAGCTCCTGGCAGCCTGAGCGCGCAATCGGCTATCGCCTGCCCGGCCTCGGAGCGGTGCTCACGCTGGCGTTCATCTTCGTCGTCGGGCTGTTGACGCAGAACTTCATTGGGCAGAAGCTCGTGAAGTGGTGGGAACTGCTGGTCGCTCACATTCCGGTGGTGGGCCCGCTTTACACCAGTGTCAAGCAGGTGTCCGACACGTTGCTGTCGAGCAGCGGCAATGCGTTCCGCAAGGCGCTGCTGATCGAGTATCCGCGCCGCGGCTCCTACACGATCGGGTTTCTGACCGGGATTCCGGGCGGCGACGTGGTCAACCACCTGAAAGAAGATTACGTCAGCGTCTATGTGCCGACTACGCCGAACCCGACGTCCGGCTTCTTCCTGATGGTGCCCAGGAGCGAAGTGATTGAACTCGACATGACGGTCGACGCCGCACTCAAGTACATCGTCTCGATGGGCGTCGTGGCGCCGTCCGCGCCACCGGCGCCGGTGCGCCGCACGACAGTCGAGCCTCCGCTGTAATGCCGGTGCGCAAGGTTTTACGCAGTTTCAAACTGCCGCGTGCCGTTCAACCAATGCAAAACGAAAGACAAACATCATGTCGATGAGAACTGAATACTGCGGTCTGGTGACCGAAGACCGGCTGGGCCAAACCGTTTCGCTGTGCGGCTGGGTGAGCCGCCGCCGCGACCATGGTGGCGTCATCTTCATCGACCTGCGCGATCGCGAAGGGCTCGTTCAGGTCGTCTGCGACCCGGATCGCGCGGAGATGTTCAAGGCCGCCGAAGGCGTGCGCAACGAGTTCTGCCTGCAGATCAAGGGTGTCGTGCGCAGCCGTCCGGAAGGCACAACCAACGCCGCGTTGAAGAGCGGCAAGATCGAAGTGCTGTGCCATGAGCTGATCGTGTTGAACGCATCGATCACGCCGCCGTTCCAGCTCGACGACGACAACCTGTCGGAAACCACGCGTCTCACGCACCGCGTGCTCGACCTGCGCCGTCCGCAGATGCAGCACAACCTGCGTCTGCGTTACCGTGTCGCGATCGAGGTGCGCAAGTACCTCGACGCGCAAGGTTTCATCGACATCGAAACGCCGATGCTCACGAAGAGCACGCCCGAAGGCGCGCGCGACTACCTCGTGCCGTCGCGTACGAACCCGGGCCAGTTCTTCGCGCTGCCGCAATCGCCGCAACTGTTCAAGCAGTTGCTGATGGTGGCGAACTTCGATCGGTACTACCAGATCGTCAAGTGCTTCCGCGACGAAGACCTGCGCGCTGACCGTCAGCCGGAATTCACGCAGATCGACTGCGAGACCTCGTTCCTGTCGGAACAGGAAATCCGCGATCTGTTCGAAGCGATGATCCGTCACGTGTTCAAGGAAACGATCGGCGTTTCGCTCGACGAAAAATTCCCGGTCATGCTGTATTCGGAAGCGATGCGCCGCTTCGGCTCGGACAAGCCGGACCTGCGCGTGAAGCTTGAATTCACCGACCTGACGGACGCGGTCAAGGACGTCGACTTCAAGGTGTTCAGCACGCCGGCCAACACGAAGGACGGCCGCGTCGCGGCGATCCGCGTGCCGAAGGGCGGCGAGCTTTCGCGCGGCGACATCGACAGCTACACGGAATTCGTGCGTATCTACGGTGCGAAGGGTCTCGCGTGGATCAAGGTCAATGAAGTGGCGAAGGGCCGTGACGGTTTGCAAAGTCCGATCGTCAAGAACCTGCACGACGAAGCGGTCAAAGCGATCATCGAGCGCACCGGCGCGCAAGACGGCGACATCATCTTCTTCGCGGCGGATCGCGCGAAGGTGGTGAACGACAGCCTGGGCGCGCTGCGTCTGAAGATCGGCCATTCGGAATTCGGCAAGGCCAACGGTCTCGTCGAATCCGGCTGGAAGCCGCTGTGGGTGATCGACTTCCCCATGTTCGAATACGACGAGGAAGACAACCGCTACGTCGCCGCGCATCACCCGTTCACGAGCCCGAAGGACGAGCACCTCGAGTACCTGGAAACGGACCCGGCGCGCTGCCTCGCGAAGGCCTACGACATGGTGCTGAACGGCTGGGAAATCGGCGGCGGTTCCGTGCGTATCCACCGTGAGGAAGTGCAGAGCAAGGTGTTCCGCGCATTGAAGATCAACGCGGAAGAAGCGCAAGCCAAGTTCGGCTTCCTGCTCGACGCGCTGCAATACGGCGCGCCGCCGCATGGCGGTATCGCGTTCGGTCTGGACCGCATCGTCACGATGATGGCCGGCGCCGATTCGATCCGCGACGTGATCGCGTTCCCGAAGACGCAACGCGCGCAGTGTCTGCTCACGCAGGCGCCCAGCGAAGTGGACGAGCGCCAGTTGCGCGAGCTGCACATCCGTTTGCGTACGCCTGAACCTAAGGCTTGAGGCAAGTGCAAGTGAGTGCTGTCTGAAAACTACAGCAGGAGCAAACGAAAAAGGCGCGCATGCGCCTTTTTCGTTTTTTGCGTTACAGTCGAAGCAACCGCTTTCGACCGCTTGCTTTCGACCGCTTATTGCACTCCGTGCCGACATGTACCGCGCAAGCGTTGCGCCCAGTTTTCACATCATGCCGAAACCGCCGAAAATTCCCCAATCCGTGCTCGTCATCATCCATACGCCCGCGCTCGACGTGTTGCTGATCGAGCGCGCCGATCATGCGGGGTTCTGGCAGTCGGTGACGGGTTCCAAGGATCGGCTCGACGAACCGCTCGTCGAAACGGCGGTGCGCGAAGTGGCCGAGGAGACTGGCATCGTGATCGGCGGCGCGCAGGTGCCTCGTAGCGCGCTGTTTGACTGGCAATATTCGATCGAATACGAGATCTACCCGGAGTTCCGCCATCGCTATGCCGAAGGGGTGATCCACAACACCGAGCACTGGTTCAGCGTGCAGGTGCCCGAGCAGCTCGAGGTGACGCTGGCACCGCGCGAGCACACTGCGTTTCTGTGGCTGCCGCATGAAGAGGCGGCGTCGCGCTGCTTCTCGTCGTCGAATGCGGACGCGATCCTGCAGTTGCCAAGGCGGCTTGCCGGCCGAGCGGCGGGCGTTCCTGCCGCGGAGCGTGGCCGATGAGCGCAAGCGGCCGTTTCTCGCGGCTGCGGCATACGCTGCTTGGCCGGCGCTATTGGCAGCGTTATCGCTTCACCACTGACAACGATGTCAGGCTGCTGCGCTCGGGCGACGATTTTTTCGACGCGCTGATTGAGCGTGTCGATGCCGCGCAGCGCGACGTCGTTCTGGAAACCTATATCTTCTGCGACGACGCCGCCGGCCAGGAAGTCAGCGCGGCGTTGTTGCGCGCGGCCTCGCGCGGCGTGAGGGTGCGCGTGATCACCGATGGCATCGGCACCGCGCGTCTGCCGATGTTCAACGAATGGCCGCTGGCCGGCATCGACCATCGCATCTACAACCCGCATCTGTTCGGCCGCTTCGGCTTTTCGCGCACCCACCGCAAGCTCGCGGTCATCGACGATCAATTCGCGTATTGCGGCGGCATCAACATCGTCGACGACTACGAGAACAACGGCGAGACCCTGCCGTACCGGCGCTGGGACTTCGCGGTCGAGCTGCACGGCCCGGTGGTCGCCGACGTCCGTCAGGCGTTCGAGGTGCAGTGGCGCCGGATTCAACTCGGGCATCGGCCGATCGAGGCACTGGAGCCCGACCTCGGCACGCACACGTCCGCGTCGCTCGGCAGTTTGCGGCGGCGTCGGCGGCGCCGCAACGAGCAGTTGTGGGCAGGCGGGCAGCCGTGCGTGGCGTTCGTCGCGCGCGACAACCTGATCAACCGACGCGCGATCGAGAAGGCGTATCTGGCCGCAATCGGCCAGGCGCGGCACGAGATCCTGCTTGCCAATCCGTACTTCATGCCGGGGCGCAAGCTGCGGCGTGCACTGGTGTTCGCCGCGCGCCGCGGCGTCGTGGTGAAGCTGATCATCGGGCGCAAGGAGTTCAAGGCGCTCGATTACGCGGTGCCGTTTCTTTATCACGCCTTGCTCAGGTCCGGCGTGCAGATCGCCGAGTACGAGAAGACGCTGCTGCATGGCAAGGTCGCGGTGGTCGATTCGAACTGGGGGACCGTGGGTTCGTCGAACCTCGATGCGCTGAGTTTGATGCTCAACAACGAAGCGAACGTGGTGCTGGTGAACGACGCGTCGACCCAGGCGCTGCGTGAGGCGATACTCGACGCGTTCAAGGATTCGCGCCGTATCGACGAAGCGCATTACGAATCGCGTCCGATCGTCGAGCGCGCGCTCAACTGGCTGGCTTATACGAGCTATCGGGTGGCGATGAAGCTGTTGACGGTGGGTGGGTACGATTAGCCGGTAGTGGCGCAAGGGCCGGCAAGCTCGAACGCAGCCCGCAGGGCCGGCCTTTGCATCGCTCAGTCGCAACGCCGTCGTGCCGTGCGCCACACCCATGCAAAGCGCGATGTATGACGCGTTTCAGAGCGCTCCTAAAGACTCGCTGCCGCGGCTCAAACATAATCTTCGTTCGATAGAAGTCGAGCGGCCTCGTGTCTCGCATGCGCCGCCGAGACTTTCCCTTATCAAGCCGTGTTTGCCGCTACGCCTGCGCCGCTTATGGCGACCGGGCTCGCGCATCAAGCACGCGCGCTCGTTCGTTTGTTGGTCAATCATGTCTGTTCGCCCGCCAGCCGAATCCACCAACACATCGAGCCTCCACGACGAGGCGATAGCCGCCTACCAGGCCGGCCGCTTCGATGCGGTGCGCACGCTCGTCGATCGAATCCTGGGCGAGGATGGCGAGCATGTCGGCGCGATTCATCTGCAAGGTCTGCTCGCATTGGCCGGCGGCGATACGCAAAGCGCGCGGCACTTGCTCGAACGCGCAATCCGGATGCATCCCGAACCGATCCTGTACAACACGCTCTACGCGATCCGGCTCAAACTCGGCGACTATCCGGGCGCGGTCGAGAGTCTGCGGCAAGGACTCGCGCTGCAGCCGGATTTCTCGGCGCTGCACTACAACCTCGCGTTGACGCTGCAACACCTTGAGCGTTTTGAAGAAGCGGCCCTGAGCTACCGGCGCACGCTCGAAATCGACCCGGCGCACTCGGCTGCGCACAACAATCTGGGGCGCATCCATGCGGATCTCGGCGCGCTGGAAGAGGCCGAGCGGCACTATCGGCGGGCCCTCGAACTGGCGCCGGCGAACCTCGTCGCCCGCAACAATCTGGCGATGGCGTTGCTCGCCACGGGCCGCTACGAAGAGGCATGGCCGTATTTCGAAGACCGGTGGGTCAGCTTCAAACTGGCCGACGGGCGACCCGCGCAGAAACCTGTGCAAGTGGGTTTGCCGCGATGGTCTGGTGAGCGCCCGTCTGCTGCGACTCAAAGTCTGTGTAACGGGCGGCCCGCAAATGAACGCCTGCTCGTCCTCGATGAACAGGGTTATGGCGACAGTCTGCAGTTCGTGCGCTACCTGCCGTTGGTGCTCGAGCGTTTTTCGCAGGTGGGCTACGTGTGCCCACCGCCTTTGCGCCGCCTGTACGAGCAGTCGTTGCGCGAACGCTGGCCGGGCCTCGTGCTGCTGGATGGAGTGCCTCCCGATCTGTGCGGCTGGGATCGCTATTGCCCGCTCATGTCCCTACCGATGGCATTCGGCACCCGACTCGCGACGATCCCGAGCGCGCTGCCGTATCTGCGTGCCGACGCTGCGCGCGCTGCCCATTGGCGCGCGCGCCTGGAAGCGCTGCCTGACGCGCATTTGCCGCGTGTCGGCGTCGTGTGGGCGGGCGGCCATTCGGGCATGGCGGTAGACCGGCGGCGCAGCCTCGTGGTCGCTCAGATCGCGCCGCTGCTCGCGCTGCGGCAGGTGCGCTGGGTCAGTCTGCAAAAGACCGATGACCCCGCGAAGCTCGCCGACGCCGCCAGCAAGGCGCGCCTGACCGACTGGACCGATGAACTCGCGGACTTCGCGGAGACCGCGGCGCTGATCGACAACCTCGATCTGATCATTTCCGTCGACACCTCGGTCGCGCATCTCGCCGCTGCGATGGGCAAGCCGGTGTGGTTGCTGAACCGTTTCGCTGGCTGCTGGCGCTGGCTGCGCGGCCGCGACGACAGTCCGTGGTATTGCGGCTTGCGTCTTTTCACGCAGACGCAGCGAGGCGATTGGGACGAAGTGCTGACGCGGGTCGCGATTGCGTTGCGGCAGAGATACCCATTGGTCGAATGAGCGCTTGCGCGAGAGCATAGCCGCGACGGCGCGGCGCTCTCGCCATCGGGCCATTCTGATCGGCGCCAGACCGACCACCGTTCCCCCACCCGCCGCCCCACCAGTGGCGCCGCCACAACCGCCTCACACGCCACACTCATCAAACCTCCTGAATTGGCGCCGATTTGCGGCATCATGTCGGCCGGCTGCGACATCACGGAGACCCAAGCACTCTGTATGGCAATACCTGTCTCAAGGCAAACGCCTCTAAAAAAATCTTATTCCTCTGATTGACGGATGTCGCAGAATTGAAACCTGGTTAGAAACCGGTTTCTAATAAAGTCCTTGTTTCGCGGACGGCAGCACTCAATAATAGTACGGCCGTTCGATTTTCTTTCGGTCACATTAGAACGGTAAAAAAACAGCTATGCGAAAAGGCGAACAAACGCGGGTC
Organism: Paraburkholderia sp. SG-MS1; assembly: GCF_012275575.1. GTDB lineage: Bacteria > Pseudomonadota > Gammaproteobacteria > Burkholderiales > Burkholderiaceae > Paraburkholderia. The sequence continues at coordinate 7,588 of NZ_NPIH01000090.1, forward strand.
GCAATTCTCGACGCAGCACTCGATCTGGCAAGCCGCGACGGACTGGAAGGTCTGACCATCGGACTGCTGGCCGAGCGCATGCAGATGAGCAAAAGCGGGGTGTTCGCGCATTTCGGGTCGCGCGAGGATTTGCAGGTTGAAGTCGTGCGCGAATATCACCATCGTTTCGAAGACGAGGTGTTCTTTCCGAGCTTGCGCGAGCCTCGCGGCTTGCCGCGCCTGCGCGCGATGATCTCGCGCTGGATCGAGAAGCGCATCCAGGAAGTCACGACCGGGTGCATCTATATCAGCGGCGCGGTCGAGTACGACGACCGCGCCGACAACCCGGTGCGCGAGCAACTGGTGTCGAGCGTGACGATCTGGCGTGCCGCGCTCACTCGCGCGATTTCGCAGGCAATGGAGGAAGGGCATTTGCGCGCCGACACCGATCCGCAGCTGATGCTTTTCGAACTGTACAGCTTCACGCTCGGCCTGCATCACGACGCGCGCTTCCTGCGCCTGCCGGATGCGGTGCCTCTCACGTGGGCCGCGCTGGAAAAATTGATTGTTTCGTATCAAAGCGAAAGCCGTTAGCAGCGTCGTCGGGTACCAACCGGATTCAGCGGCGCACAAGTTCCGGTCCACGGACTCAGCTAACGGCCTGGCTTCCTGTCAAACTTTGGAGAGAGTCATGGGACAGTACGCCGCGCCGCTGCGCGACATGCAATTCGTGTTGCACGAACTGCTCAACGTGGAAGCCGAGATCAGGCAGATGCCGAAGCACGCCGATCTCGACGCCGACACGATCAACGCCGTGCTCGAAGAGGCCGGCAAGTTCTGCTCCGAAGTGTTGTTCCCGCTCAACCACAGCGGCGATCAGGAAGGCTGCACGTACGTCGGCGACGGCGTCGTGACCACGCCGAAGGGTTTCAAGGAAGCGTATCAACAGTATGTCGAGGCCGGCTGGCCCGCACTCGGCTGCGATCCGGAGTACGGCGGCCAGGGGCTGCCCGCATTCGTCAACAACGCGCTCTATGAAATGCTGAACTCGGCGAATCAGGCGTGGACGATGTATCCGGGTCTCTCGCACGGCGCGTACGAATGCCTGCACGCCCATGGCACGCCCGAGCTGCAGCAGCGTTATCTGCCGAAGCTGGTCGCGGGCGTGTGGACCGGCACGATGTGTCTGACCGAGCCGCATTGCGGCACCGACCTCGGCATCCTGCGCACCAAGGCCGAGCCGAATAGCGACGGCTCGTACGGGATCAGCGGCACGAAAATCTTCATCTCCAGCGGCGAACACGATCTCGCGGAAAACATCGTTCACCTGGTGCTCGCGCGTCTACCTGATGCACCGAAGGGCACCAAGGGCATTTCACTGTTCATCGTGCCGAAGTTCGTGCCGAACGAGGCGGGCGAGCCCGGCGAGCGCAACGGCGTGAAGTGCGGCTCGATCGAACACAAGATGGGCATTCACGGCAACGCGACCTGCGTGATCAATCTCGACAACGCGAAGGGCTGGCTCGTCGGCGAGCCGAACAAAGGCCTCAACGCGATGTTCGTGATGATGAACGCCGCGCGCCTCGGCGTCGGCATGCAGAGCCTCGGCTTGACCGAAGTCGCCTATCAGAACTCGCTCGCGTATGCGAAAGAGCGTCTGCAGATGCGGTCGTTGACCGGCCCGAAGGCGCCCGAAAAAGCCGCCGACCCGATCATCGTGCATCCCGACGTGCGCCGCATGCTGCTCACGCAGAAGGCCTACGCTGAAGGCGCGCGCGCGTTCTCGTACTGGTCCGCGCTGCATATCGACAAGGAACTGTCGCACGGCGACGAAGCGGTGCGCAAGGAAGCCGCCGACCTCGTTGCGCTGCTCACGCCGATCCTGAAAGCGTTCCTGTCGGACAACGCGTTCGAAGGCACCAACCACGCGATGCAGATCTACGGCGGCCACGGCTTCATCGCCGAGTGGGGCATGGAGCAGTACGTGCGCGACGCACGGATCAACATGATCTACGAAGGCACCAACGCGATTCAGGCGCTCGACCTGCTGGGCCGCAAGATTCTCGGCGACATGGGCGCGAAGATGAAGAAGTTCGGCAAGCTGGTGACGGAATTCGTCGAAGCGGAAGGCATCAAGCCGGAGATGCAGGAGTTCATCAACCCGCTCGCGGACATCGGCGACAAGGTGCAGAAGCTGACGATGGAAATCGGCATGAAGGCGATGCAGAACCCGGACGAAGTCGGCGCCGCGGCCGTGCCGTATCTGCGTACCGTCGGCCATCTGGTGTTCTCGTACTTCTGGGCACGCATGGCGCGTATCGCACTCGACAAGCAAGCGTCGGGCGATCCGTTCTACAAGGCCAAGCTCGCCACCGCACGCTTCTACTTCGCGAAACTGCTGCCGGAAACGGCGATGACGATCCGTCAGGCGCGCGCAGATTCGAAGTCGCTGATGGACGTCGAAGAAGCGCTTTTCTAAGTCGGACGCAAACACACATCGAGGCGCAGGCGCCGCGCGTATCGAAAGCGCGGCGCCTGATTCCAGCCTGGCCCCAGTCATACATCGCGAAGCATTCGTGACGCTTCGCGACACCCGCATAACTCCCCGGAGGAACGACGTGAGCAATCTGATCATTCGCAAGGTAGCCGTGCTCGGCGCCGGCGTGATGGGCGCGCAGATCGCAGCGCACCTGATCAACGCCAAGGTGCCCGTGCTGCTGTTCGACCTGCCCGCCAGGGAAGGCCCGAAGAACGCGATCGCGCTGAAGGCGATCGAGAATCTGAAGAAGCTGTCGCCCGCGCCGTTCGGCGTGAAGGACGACGCGCAATACATCCAGCCCGCCAATTACGACGACGACATCGCGAAGCTCGCCGAATGCGACGTCGTGATCGAAGCGATCGCCGAACGCATGGACTGGAAGCACGACCTGTACAAGAAGGTCGCACCGCACCTCGGCCCGAACGCGATCTTCGCGACCAATACGTCGGGCCTGTCGATCACGGCTCTGTCCGAAGGCTTCCCGGCTGAACTGAAGGCGCGCTTCTGCGGCGTGCACTTCTTCAACCCGCCGCGCTACATGCATCTCGTCGAACTGATCCCGACCGCGACGACGCGTCCCGAGATTCTCGACCAACTCGAAACGTTCCTGACGAGCGTGGTCGGCAAGGGTGTCGTGCGCGCGAAAGACACGCCGAACTTCATCGCGAACCGCGTCGGCATTTTCTCGATCCTCGCGGTCATCACGGAAGCCGCGAAGTTCGGCCTGCGTTTCGACGAAGTGGACGACCTGACCGGCGCGCGCCTGGGCCGCGCTAAGTCGGCGACGTTCCGCACCGCCGACGTGGTCGGTCTCGACACGATGGCGCACGTCATCAAGACGATGCAGGACACGCTGAAGGACGATCCGTTCTTCCCGGTCTACGAAACGCCGGCCGTGCTCGCCGAACTGGTGAAGAAGGGCGCGCTCGGTCAGAAGACCGGCGGCGGTTTCTACAGGAAGGAAGGCAAGGCGATCAAGGTGCTCGACCCGAAGACGGACGAGTACGTCGACGGCGGCGCGAAGGCGGACGAACTGGTCGGCCGCATCCTGAAGCGGCCGGCGGCCGAGCGTCTGAAGTTGCTGCGCGAATCGGAGCACCCGCAGGCGCAGTTCCTGTGGGCGATTTTGCGCGACGTGTATCACTACATCGGCGTGCATCTGGAGTCGATCGCCGACAACGCGCGCGACGTAGATCTGGCGATCCGCTGGGGCTTCGGCTGGAACGAAGGCCCGTTCGAAGGTTGGCAGACGGCCGGCTGGAAGCAGGTCGCCGAATGGGTGCAGGAAGACATCGCGGCGGGCAAGGCGCTGTCGAACGTGCCGCTGCCGTCGTGGGTGCTGGAAGGCGTGGTCGCGGAGAAGGGCGGCGTGCATACGAACGACGGTTCGTGGTCGCCGGCTTCGAAGACGTTTGTGCCGCGCTCGTCGCTGTCCGTGTATGACAGGCAGGTGTTCCGCGCACCACTGGTCGGCGACACGACGGCCGATCCGAAGACCTACGGCAAGACGCTGTTCGAAACCGATGCCGTGCGCGCATGGGTCGACGATCGCGAGGGCGAGAACGATGTGTTGATCGTGTCGTTCAAGAGCAAGATGAACACGATCGGACCGTCTGTGATCGACGGTCTGACGCAGGCTATCGAACTGGCCGAAAAAGACTACAAGGGCCTCGTGGTGTGGCAGCCGACGTCGCTGAAGCTCGGCACGCCGGGCGGCCCGTTCTCGGCAGGCGCCAACCTCGAAGAAGCGCTGCCCGCGTTCATGATGGGCGGCGCGAAGGGCATCGAGCCGTTCGTGCAGAAGTTCCAGCAAGGCATGTTGCGCGTGAAGTACGCGAGCGTGCCGGTGATCTCGGCGGTGTCGGGCATCGCGCTCGGCGGCGGATGTGAGTTGGCGCTGCACAGCGCGAAGCGGGTTGCGCACTTCGAAAGCTATATGGGTCTCGTGGAAGTCGGCGTGGGTCTCGTGCCGGCGGGCGGAGGCCTGAAGGAAGCGGCGCTGCGCGCGGCGGAAGCGGCCACGCAGGTCGGCGCGACCAGCGATCTGCTGAAGTTCGTGCAGAAGTCGTTCGAAAACGCGGCGATGGCGAAGGTCTCGGCGTCCGCACTGGATGCCCGCACGATGGGTTATCTGAGGCAGTCCGATACCATCGTCTTCAACGTGTTCGAACTGCTCGACGTCGCGAAGAAGGAAGCGCGTGCGCTGGCGGCGGCGGGTTATCGTCCGCCGCTGCGGGTGACGCAGGTGCCGGTCGCGGGCCGCTCGGCGATCTCGACCATCAAGGCGTCGCTCGTCAACATGCGCGATGGGCGTTTCATCAGCGAGCATGACTTCCTGATTGCCAGCCGCATCGCGGAAGCGGTGTGCGGCGGCGATGTGGAAGCGGGTAGCCTCGTCGACGAAGAATGGCTGCTGCAACTCGAGCGTCGTGCGTTTGTTGACCTGCTCGGCACGCAGAAGACGCAGGAGCGGATCATGGGCATGCTGCAGACCGGTAAGCCGGTGCGCAACTGAAGCGACGAGCAATCGGATACAAATGCACGGGGTGGGAGTACGCGCCAAAGCGCTAACTGCCACCGACCGCAACAGGATTGCATGGGGCCCGCGCAAGCGCTAAAGCGCTAACGCGGGCCGACCGCAAAGGGTTGCATGGGGCCCGCGTAAGCGCTAAAGCGCCAACGCGGGCCGACCGCAACAGGGTTGCATGGGGCCCGCGTAAGCGCTAAAGCGCTAACGCGGGCCGACAACGGAGTCTCAAATGGCAAAGCAATTGCAAGACGCATACATCGTCGCCGCGAGCCGTACGCCGATCGGCAAGGCGCCGCGCGGGATGTTCAAGAACACGCGCCCCGACGAACTGCTGGTGCACGCGATCAAATCGGCCGTGGCGCAAGTGCCCGGCCTCGACACCAAGGTGATCGAAGACGCGATCATCGGCTGCGCGATTCCCGAAGCCGAACAGGGGCTGAACGTCGCGCGTATCGGCGCGCTGCTGGCCGGCCTGCCGAACACGGTCGGCGGCGTCACGGTGAACCGCTTCTGCGCGTCGGGTCTGACCGCGCTCGCGATGGCCGCCGACCGCATCCGCGTCGGCGAATCGGACGCGATGATCGCGGGCGGCTGCGAATCGATGAGCATGGTGCCGATGATGGGCAACAAGCCGTCACTGTCGCCGCATATCTTCGATCGCAGCGAAGACATCGGCATCGCATACGGCATGGGCCTGACCGCGGAGAAGGTCGCCGATCGCTGGAAGATCAGCCGTGAAGCGCAGGACGCGTTCTCGGTCGAATCGCACCGCCGCGCGATCGCCGCGCAGCAGGCCGGCGAGTTCAACGACGAAATCGCCGCGTACACGATCACCGAACGCTTCCCGGATCTCGCGACCGGCGAAGTGCGTGTGCAGACGCGCGAAGTGTCGCTCGACGAGGGCCCGCGCGCGGAAACGTCGCTCGAAGGTCTGGCGAAGCTGCGCGCCGTGTTCGCGAACAAGGGTTCCGTGACGGCGGGCAACAGCTCGCAGACGTCGGACGGCGCGGGCGCGTTGATTGTCGTATCGGAGAAGATGCTCAAGCAGTTCAACCTGACGCCGCTCGCGCGCTTCGTGAGCTTCGCCGTACGCGGCGTGCCGCCGGAAATCATGGGCATCGGTCCGAAGGAAGCGATTCCGGCCGCGCTGAAGGCCGCGGGTCTGAAGCAGGACGATCTCGACTGGATCGAACTGAACGAAGCGTTCGCCGCGCAATCGCTGGCGGTGATTCAGGACCTCGGGCTGGACCCATCGAAGATCAACCCGCTCGGCGGCGCGATCGCTCTCGGCCACCCGCTCGGCGCGACGGGCGCGATTCGTGCGTCGACGGTGGTGCACGGCCTGCGCCGCCGCAACTACAAGTACGGCATGGTGACGATGTGCGTCGGCACCGGCATGGGCGCGGCGGGCATCATCGAGCGTCTGTAACCGGGTTAGCGGGTGTACACCCCAGTCCGCGCGGTCATCGGCGAGAGGACACCCGCGCTTGTCCGTTAAGGACCGCAGAACGGTTCGCAGGCCGCCCGGCTTGCGAACCGTTTTTACATTCTCAGCAAGAGCACGAGGAAGGAGATGACGATGGATATCCTGGTCGAGCGCGCGGACGGCGTGCTGACGATTGCCTTCAACCGGCCCGGCAAGAAGAACGCGATTACTGCCGCGATGTATCAGACGATGGCCGACGCGATGGTTCAAGCGCACGGCGACACGTCCGTGCGTGCGCTTCTGATTCGCGGCAGCGCCGGCATTTTCAGCGCTGGCAACGATCTCGACGATTTCATGAAGACGCCGCCGATGGGCGAAAACGCGCCGGTGTTCCAGTTCCTGCGCGCGATCAGCTCGGCGGAGAAGCCGGTGGTGGCGTCGGTGGCGGGGCCGGCGGTGGGCATCGGCACGACCTTGCTGCTGCATTGCGACCTCGTCTACGCGGCCGACACGGCGAGCTTCTCGTTGCCGTTCACGCAGCTCGGCCTGTGCCCGGAAGCGGCGTCGAGCTTGCTGTTGCAGCGCGTGGGCGGTTATCAGGCGGCGGCGGAAAAGCTGCTGCTCGGCGAAGCGTTCGACGCCACCGAAGCGCAACGCATGGGCTTCGTGAATCGCGTGCTGCCGGCGGCTGAAGTCGACGCGTTCGCCGCTGCGCAGGCCGCCAAGCTGGCCGCGCTGCCGGCGTCGTCGTTGCGCGTGACGAAGAGTTTGATGAAGCGCGCGAGCCAACAGGAACTGCAGACGCAGATGTCGGAAGAAGCCGTGCACTTCGGCAAGATGCTGCTCGCGCCGGAAGCGCGCGAGGCGTTCAAGGCGTTCTTCGAGAAGCGCAAGCCGGACTTCCGGCAGTTCGATTGACGCGCAGCGCCTGAGCGGTGCAGCACACGGGGCGCCGCGTTGCCAGCGCGCTCGTGACCCCTCAACCGCTCAAGGCTGCGCCGCTTGCCACGTGTCGTAATCGACGAAGCTGGTTTCACGGCAGAAGCTGACGAGCCGCACGCCCGCCTTGCGGGCAATCGCAATCGCCAGCGACGACGGCGCGGAGATCGTCGCAAGCATCGGCACGTCGACGCGCGCGGCCTTGCGCACCAGCTCGTAGCTCGCGCGGCTCGACAGAAACACGAAGCCGTCTCGGGTGTCCGCGCGATCGAGCACGAGCTGGCCGATCAGCTTGTCTAGCGCGTTGTGGCGGCCGACGTCCTCGAACGCGTAGCGGATCGCGCCCGCCGCGTCGCACCATGCGGCCGCGTGCAGGCCGCCGGTCAAGCGCGTGAGCGCCTGATGTTGGGGCAGTTCGCGGGCGGCGCGAGCGATCGCGTCCGGCGCTAGCCGTTGCAGAAAGCCGGTGTCGGGCACCCGCTCCGGTTTCAGATCGAGCAGATCGATGCTTTCGATGCCGCAGACGCCACAGCCGGTGCGCCCGGCGAGCGCGCGGCGCTTCTCCTTCAGCGCGACGAACGCCTGCTGGACGACCTGCAATTGCACTTCGGCATGCGGCAATTCATCGTCGTCATGCAGTTCGACCTCGATGTCCTGAATGTCGCTGCCGCGCTCGACGATGCCCTCCGAAATCGCAAAGCCGACCGCGAATGCTTCGAGATCGCGCGGTGTACACATCATCACCGCATGCGAAATACCGTTGAAGACGAGCGCGACCGGCCATTCCTGACCGACGTGATCGGTGACGGTTTCGACCGCCGCGCCGCGATGCCGGTGCACCTGGCGCTCCACCGCGCCCGGCTGTCCGACTGTTTCCTGTTCGTTCAATGCTCGACTCCTGTGCGATGCTGCGCGCGCGTAGCGGTTCCCGAGGTTGCCCTGCGCCACCGGCCAACCCCGGCGGAGCCGCCGTCGCGCGAAGAAGGTTCTAAAATACCTCAAGCTGCGCTTGCACGCTGTGCGCCATCAGGAGGAGCCTTGTCATGGGACTCAAAGAAGCACCGCTTCTGTTCGACTTCGAAGTCGCGTCTTCGGAGAATTTCACCTACATCCCAATGTCGGTGCGCTTCAATCTCGACCGTTTCGGGCTGCGCATCACGCTCGCGCAGTGGCAGTTGCTGCCACTCGAAGACCGCAAGCTGCTGGCGCGTTTCCCCGTCGAGGACGACGCGGAAATCGAACCCAATTTCGATCACGCGCTGTTCGAGATGCTGCGCACGCACGCGAACGTCGAGCCGGAGTGGTTCACGCCTGACGAGTCGCCCGCGTGGCGCCGCACGGACAGCGTGCCGGAGGGCGTCACCCTTCAGGCCGGGCTGGCCGGTCTCGTCGCGCCGAGCGCAGCCCGCTGGGCCGAACTCGATCCGTTCAAGCGCTACGTGCTCGCCAAATTGTCGCGCAAGCCGGAAGCCAATCACGACTTCGTCCCGGCGATGAAGGAATTCGGCGCGGCAGGGTAGCGGCGGCGAGGCGCGTGCAGCGCGGGTAGCGAGCGCAGCCGCCCATGCACGACCGGGCGAGCGCGATTCGCCACGTGTCATCCATCATTGCGCCCCCACTCCCGGTTTTTTTCATTCCCACCCTCAACTCCGTTCTGGATGTTGCCGTTATCCATGGGTTGGCGCGGAAAAAGACTCGCATCGATGCGGCCCGACGCACCGAGAACGACCGCGCGCTCCCGCCCTCGGAACGATTGACGTTCGGAATTCATGACTCTTTTCTTATCGAAGCGGCTGCTGATCAACATAGCGGTGGTCGTCGCCGCGGTCGGTGCGAACGCGTTCGTCGCCTACACGCAGATTGGCGGTCAGCGCGATGCCGACGCGCGCATGCTGCGCTCGACGAGCGTGCGCCAGAACCTCGACGCGTATCACACGGCGCTCGACGGCGCACTGGCCGCGCTCGGCCGCTTCGAGGCATCGGGCGAACCCGCGCCGGTCAACGCGGCCGCCGCGATGACCACGACGCTCGCCGGTCTGGAGCACGAGCTGCGCCAGGAGCTGGTCGGCGAACCGCCGATGCTCGACGCGCTGGCGAGGCTGAGCGCGGACAGCCGCGCGCTGCAGCACGACGTCGACGACGCGCTGTTGAAAAGCGCCAGCGCCCAGCCGGATGCGTCGCGCGCGTGGGCGGCGTCGACCTACACCCGCCTCGGGCTCGGACTCGATCGCGTGGAAGCCGCGCTGGCCGCGCTGCGCAGCGAGGAGAACCGCGCGTTGCAGAAGGCGCTCGCGGTCTCGGCGA
>NZ_NPIH01000091.1 GCF_012275575.1 Paraburkholderia sp. SG-MS1
CGGGCCATCGTGCGGTCTGCTCGCCTCGCTCGTGATGGCGGCGACGCTCGTCGCACCGTCGTTCTGGCTCGCGACGGCGAGCTTCTTCCTGCTCGGCGCCGGACCGATCCTGTGGGTGGTCGGGTCCACGACGCTGCGCCAGGCGATCACCCCCGAGCGCATGATGGGCCGCGTCTCCGCGCTCATCAGCACCGCCACCTATGGCGCGCGGCCGGTGGGTGCGCTGCTCGGCGCGTCGCTCAGCGCGCGCTGGAATGCCGACGCCTGCCTGGTCGCGGCAGCGGCGGCTTTTCTCGTGCAGGCGCTGATCATCGTGATGTCGCCGGCGGCGCGGCTTGCGAGTGTTCCGGATCGGACAGCGATGGCGTGCTGACATGCGTTGTGCTTATGCGCATCTTATAACTGGTTTTACTGAACCGCCGGTTGGATGATCGGCAGGCAGTTCACCCGTTGCCCCAAGGCAGCCGGCCGCATCAGTTCCGCCATCCACGCCATCGAGCGGTCAGTGAAAACCCTCGAAAATGAAAATGAATTTTTTTTCAGGATGTTTTCATGTAAATATACTTTCATGCATTCCAACTACAACCGCCGCGCAGACTCACTCGCATGATCGACCACCCCTCCGCCGCATCCCGTCACGCCGAGCAGGCCATTGCCGCGCGCATCGCCGCGGCCATGCCGACGCTGACGCCGATTCACCGGCGCATGGGTGACTACGTGCTGGCTAATCTGTTTCGCGCGGCGACCATGCGGATCGACGAACTGGCGAGCGTGGTCGGCGCGTCAGTGGCTACGGCGAACCGCTTCGCCCGCGCGCTCGGTTTCGACGGCTATCCGCAGTTCCGCGAAGCACTGGTACGCGGCTTCGAAGCCACGCTCGCACCGGTCGAGCGCCTGCGCAACGCGCAGGAGTCGCTTGCGGCTGGCGACGATCTGGTCGACGCATCGCTGGAGCAGGCCGCCAACAACCTGCACGCGACACGCACCGCGATCGACCGCGCCGCCGCCGACGCCGCTGTCGAAGCGATCATCGCCGCGCGCCGCGTGTTCGTGCTCGGCTACGGCGCCAGCGCGTTTCTCGCCGGTCTGATGGAACACGGCCTGATGCCGTATCACGACAACGTGCAGTCGCTCGCGCTGATCGGCGGACCGTCGCATGCGGCGCGGCGTCTGTTCGCGTCGAACGAAAACGATCTGGTGATCGGCATTGCGTTTCCGCGTTATGTCGAAGACACGATCGAACTCGCGCGCCGTGCAGCCAGCCGGGGCGCCCGCGTGCTGGCGCTGACCGACGGTCCGCATTCGCCGCTCGCGCAATTCGCGAGTCTCTCGCTCTATATCCGCACCGACCGGCGGCTCGCGGCGAACGCCGATTCCGCCGTGCTGGCGGTGATCGAAGCGCTCTGCGACGCGCTCGCGTATCGCGCCCAACGCTCGGTGAAGGCCGCCGCCGAGGTCAGCGAATTCGTGCTGCCCTGGCTCGTCGAGCCGCAGGCCGGTCCGAGCGGCGCAGCGGGCGAACCCGCGCGCGTCACGAGCCGCGAGCCGCGCGCCACCCGCACCCCCCGTACCACCAGCACTCCCAAAACGAAACGATGAACTCCAACGCAGTCATTGCCATTCACGGCGGGGCAGGGACGATCCTGCGCGCGTCGATGTCGGCCGGTGCCGAAACCGAATACCACGCGGCGCTGCATGCAGTGCTGAGCGCAGGCCAGCGCGTGCTCGCCGACGGCGGCAGCGCGCTCGACGCGGTCAGTGAAGCCGTGCGGCTGCTCGAAGATTGCCCGCTCTTCAACGCGGGACATGGCGCGGTCTACACGGCCGCCGGCACCCACGAACTCGACGCCGCCATCATGGACGGCAGCACGCTCGAAGCCGGCGCGATCTGCTGTGTGAAGCGCGTGCGCAATCCGGTTCTGGCCGCTCGCCGCGTGCTCGAACGCAGCGAGCACGTGCTATTCACCGGCGAAGGCGCGGAGGCGTTTGCCGCCGCGCAAGGGCTCGAATTCGTCGAACCCGCCTACTTCGATACCGAAGCGCGTCATCGTCAGTGGCTGCTCGCGCGCGATCAGCAGCGCGCGGTGCTCGATCACGACGGCGCGACGCTCGCAGCGGTAGCGTCGGCGAATCCAGATGATGGCGAACCTACGCCGCACGAGCCGATCGATCCGAACCGCAAGTTCGGCACCGTCGGCGCGGTCGCGCTCGACCGGCACGGCCACGTGGCGGCGGCGACGTCGACGGGGGGCGTCACCAACAAGCAGGTCGGCCGGGTCGGCGATACGCCGCTGATTGGCGCGGGCTGCTATGCGGACGACGCCACCTGCGCGGTCTCGACCACCGGCTCCGGCGAAATGTTCATGCGCATGGTCGCCGCTTACGACGTCGCCGCGCAGATGGCCTATCGCAACGTTTCGCTGCAGGAAGCGGCCCACGACGTCGTGATGAACCGTCTGCCGAAGATCGACGGCCGCGGCGGACTGATCGCCGTCGACGCGCGCGGCAACGTCACGCTGCCGTTCAATACCGAAGGCATGTACCGCGGTTTCGCGCGGCTCGGCGAAACGCCGGTGACGGCGATCTACCGCTAGCGCGTGCCGCAGCGCACGACATGCCGCTCGAAGCTCTGCCAGACCCTACGTTAGCCGCGTTCGAAATCAAAGGAACCACCGTGCCGACTTCCTCGCACACTGCCCGTCCGCTTATCGAAACCTTGCCGCCGCAACGCGTGCTCGCGGTCGACGATCTGTCGGTCGCATTTCGCCGCGGCAACTCGACCTTCAGCGCGGTGCGCAATCTATCGCTGACTGTCGAGCGCGGCGAGACGCTGGCGATCGTCGGCGAATCGGGCTCGGGCAAATCGGTGACTTCGCTCGCATTGATGCGGCTGATCGAGCATGGCGGTGGGCGCCTTGCCGGCGGCCGCATCGCATTCCGGCGCCGCGACGGCAGCGTGCTCGACCTCGCGCAAGCGTCGTCCGGCACGATGCGCTCGATTCGCGGCGCCGACATCGCGATGATCTTCCAGGAGCCGATGACCTCGCTCAATCCGGTCTTCACCGTCGGCGACCAGATCAGCGAAGCGATCGCGCTGCATCAAGGCAAGAGCCGTCAGGCCGCCCATGCCGAAACGCTGCGGCTGCTCGAACTGGTTCGGATTCCTGAGGCACGGCGGGTAGTGGCGCGCTTTCCGCATCAACTGTCGGGCGGCATGCGTCAGCGCGTGATGATCGCAATGGCGTTGTCGTGCAAGCCCGCGCTGCTGATTGCCGACGAGCCGACTACCGCGCTCGACGTGACGATTCAGGCGCAGATCCTGCAACTGATCCGCGGCTTGCAGGACGAGATGAACATGGGCGTGATCTTCATCACGCACGACATGGGCGTGGTGGCCGAGGTGGCTGATCGCGTGCTGGTGATGTACCGCGGCGAAAAGGTCGAAGAGGGCGCGTCGGATGCGCTGTTCGCCGCGCCCTCACATCCTTACACCAAGGCGTTGCTGGCGGCTGTGCCGCGCCTGGGCGCGATGCAGGGCACCGATCAACCCGCGCGCTTTCCGATTCTCACCGTCGAACAGGCGAGCCTGAGCGGCGCCGCGCAGGCCGTGCAGTCCGCCGCTGCGATCGCCGACGCGGCGCAGCCGCTGGTGCGGCAAGACACGCCGCCGATTCTGCGCGTGCGCGATCTCGTCACGCGCTTTCCGGTACGCAGCGGTATGTTCGGCCGCATGACGGGACGTGTGCATGCGGTCGAAAAAGTCAGCTTCGATTTGCGGCCGGGCGAAACGCTCGCACTGGTCGGCGAATCGGGTTGCGGCAAGTCGACGACGGGCCGCTCGCTGCTGCGCCTCGTCGAAAGTCAGAGCGGCTCGATCGAATTCGACGGCAAGGAAATCAGTTCACTGACCGGCCCCGCGTTGCAGGCGCTGCGGCGCGATATCCAGTTCATTTTCCAGGACCCGTTCGCGTCGCTGAATCCGCGGTTGACGGTCGGCTTTTCGATCATGGAGCCGCTGCTCGTGCACGGCGTCGCGCAGGGCGCACAAGCGCAGGCGCGGGTCGCCTGGCTGCTCGAAAAAGTCGGCTTGCCGGCCGAAGCCGCACGCCGCTATCCGCACGAATTCTCCGGCGGGCAGCGCCAGCGCATCGCGATTGCACGCGCGCTCGCGTTGAATCCGAAAGTCGTGATCGCCGACGAATCCGTGTCCGCGCTCGACGTGTCGGTGCAGGCGCAGATCGTCAATCTGATGCTCGATCTGCAGCGCGAACTCGGTGTCGCGTATCTGTTCATTTCGCACGACATGGCGGTGGTCGAGCGCGTCAGTCATCGCGTCGCGGTGATGTATCTCGGCCAGATCGTTGAGATCGGGCCGCGCCGCGCGGTGTTCGAAGCGCCGCAGCATCCGTACACGAGAAAGCTGATGGGCGCGGTGCCCGTGGCCGATCCAGCGCGCCGGCACGCCAGACGCATGCTCGCCGCCGACGACATTCCGAGCCCGATCCGCGCGCTCGGCGACGAGCCGGTCGTCGCGCCGCTGGTGGCGGTGGGACCGGATCACTACGTCGCGCAGCATCGCGTCGGCGGAGCTTACTGAGGCACGAGACCTGCGGAAGTCCGAAGCGCAGAACCGAAGCCAAAGAATCGCAGCACAACGTAAAGCAGAACGCAGCGCAAAAGCCGAAGCAAAAACGAGCCTCTCGCAACCTCAACTCTGTTTCATCTTGCAGCCTGGAGCCAACCTCATGAACCTGCTGGTCCCGTCTTCTCCGTTTCGTTTGCGCGCGCTGGTCAGCGGCGGCGCGGTGGTGTTCGCGATGCTCGCGGGCAATGCGGCGCACGCCGACACCACGGCCGTGATGGCCGTCGCCTCGACCTTCACGACGCTCGATCCGTACGATGCGAACGACACGCTGTCGCAAGCGGTCGCGAAGTCGTTCTATCAAGGGCTGTTCGGCTTCGACAAGGACATGAAGCTGGTCAATGTGCTGGCCGAGAGCTACGAGGCGAGCCCGGATGCGAAGGTCTACACGTTCAAGCTGCGCCATGGCGTGAAGTTCCAGGACGGCACCGACTTCAACGCGGCGGCGGTGAAAGCGAACTTCGACCGCGTCACTGATCCGGCGAACAAGCTCAAGCGCTACAACATGTTCAGCCGCATCGAGAAGACCGAGGTGGTCGATCCGTACACGGTCAAGGTCACGCTGAAGACGCCGTTCTCCGCGTTCGTCAACGTGCTCGCGCATCCGTCGGCGGTGATGATCTCGCCGGCTGCGCTGAAGAAGTACGGCAAGGACATCGGCTTCCATCCGGTTGGCACTGGGCCGTTCGAATTCGTCAAGTGGGATACGGCGGGCGACATGACCGTGAAGAAGTTTGACGGTTATTGGAAGAAGGGCTATCCGAAGATCGACGCGATCGACTGGAAGCCGGTCGTCGACAACAACACGCGCGCCGCGCTGATGCGCACCGGCGAAGCGGACTTCGCGTTCCAGGTGCCGTACGAGCAGGTCACGCAATTGCAGGCGAGCCCGAAGGTCGACGTGATCGCGACGCCGTCGATCATCGCACGCTACCTCAGCATGAACATGAACCAGAAGCCCTTCGACAATCCGAAGGTGCGTCAGGCGCTGAACTACGCGATCAACAAGGACGCGCTCGCGAAGGTCGCGTTCTCCGGCAATGCGGTGTCGATGGAAGGCGTGGTGCCGCAAGGTGTCGATTACGCGACGAAGACTGGCCCATGGCCGTACGATCCGGCGAAGGCGCGCGAACTGTTGAAGGAGGCGGGCTATCCGAACGGCTTCGAAACCACTCTGTGGGCCGCGTATAACAACTCGACCTCGCAGAAGGTGATCCAGTTCCTGCAGCAGCAGCTCGCGCAGGTCGGCGTGAAGGCGCAGGTCGAAGCGCTCGAGGCGGGTCAACGCGTCGCCAAGGTCGAAAGCGCGCAGGACCCGGCCACCGCGCCGGTGCGGCTGTTCTACACGGGCTGGTCGTCGTCGACGGGCGAAGCGGACTGGGCATTGAGCCCGCTGCTCGCGGGTAACTCGTTCCCGCCGAAGATGGTCAACACCGCGTACTACAAGAACGACGTGGTCGACAGCGACCTGAAGCAGGCGCTCGAAACCACCGACCGCGCGCAGAAGGCGTCGCTGTACGCCGATGCGCAGAAGCGCGTGTGGACTGACGCTCCGTGGGTCTTCCTGATCAAGGAGAAGGTCGTGTACGCGCGCAGCAAGCGTCTGTCAGGTGCATACGTCGCGCCGGACGGCTCGTTCAATTTCGACGAGATCGCGATCAAGTAATGCGCTGTGCGCTCGTCCCGGCGTAGTCGATGAAATACGCCGGGACGGTAGCCACGCTACCGCCGGTCTCGACTCTTCGTTGCCCGTATCACTGCCGGATTGGGTTCCATGCTGAACTTCCTCGTCAAACGTTTCTGTGGCCTGCTGCCGACGCTCTTCATCGTCGCCGTGCTGGTGTTTCTGTTCGTGCATCTGCTGCCGGGCGACCCGGCGCGGCTTGCCGCCGGTCCCGAAGCGGACGAGGCGACGGTTGCGCTGGTGCGCGCCGATCTCGGTCTCGACCGGCCGATGCCGCAGCAGTTCGTCCACTTCTTCTGGCGCATCGCGCACGGCGATTTCGGTATCTCGACGCGCAGCAAGCGGCCCGTCAGCCAGGAAATCGCCGAGCGCTTCATGCCGACGCTGCTGCTCACGCTCGCCAGCATGGCATGGGCGGTCGTGATCGGGATGGCGCTCGGCATCATTTCGGCGGTGTGGCGCAACCGCTGGCCCGACCGGCTCGGCATGACGCTCGCGGTGTCGGGTATTTCGTTTCCGGCGTTCGCACTCGGCATGCTGCTCATGGAGATTTTCTCGGTGAAGCTCGGCTGGCTGCCGATCGTCGCCGACGGCTCCTGGCAGAGCTACGTGCTGCCGTCGCTCACGCTCGGCGCGGCGGTGGCCGCAGTGATGGCGCGCTTCACGCGGGCGTCGTTCGTCGAAGTGATGCACGAGGACTTCGTGCGCACCGCGCGTGCCAAGGGTGTGCCCGAGCGGCTTGTGATCGTCAAACACTGCCTGCGCAATGCGCTGATTCCCGTCATCACGATGATGGGTCTGCAGTTCGGTTTTCTGCTGGGCGGCTCGATCGTGGTCGAAGTGGTGTTCAACTGGCCGGGGCTCGGGCGCCTGCTGGTGGATGCCGTATCGATGCGCGACTATCCGGTGATTCAGGCCGAAGTGCTGTTGTTCTCGCTCGAATTCATCATCATCAATCTGGTCGTGGACGTGCTGTACGCCGTGATCAATCCGACCATCCGTTTCAAGTGAGGCCCGCATGAGCACGACCGTGACCGAGTCGAACGTGGCCGACGCCGCGTCCGCCGAACGCGTGATCCGCACACCGTGGAGCGAGTTCTGGCGCAAGTTCCGCAAGCAGCACGTGGCGCTCGCCGCCGGCATTTTCGTGCTGCTGCTGATCGTAGTCGCCATTGCCGCGCCGCATATCGTGCCCTACGACCCGGAGAATTTCTTCGACTACGACGCGTTGAACGCGGGGCCGTCCGCGGCGCACTGGTTCGGCGTCGACTCGCTGGGCCGCGATATTTTCAGCCGTATTCTCGCGGGCTCGCGCATCTCGCTCGAAGCGGGCTTTCTGTCGGTGGCGATCGGCGCGGTGATCGGCACGTTCTTCGGGCTGCTGGCCGGTTACTACGAGGGCTGGTGGGATCGCATCACGATGCGCGTCGCCGATGTGCTGTTCGCGTTCCCCGGCATTCTGCTGGCGATCGGCGTGGTGGCGATTCTCGGCAACGGCATGATCAACGTGATCTGCGCGGTGGCGATCTTCAGCATTCCCGCATTCGCGCGGCTCGTGCGCGGCAACACGCTGATGCTCAAGCAGCTCACGTATATCGAAGCGGCGCGCAGCATCGGCGCGTCGGACTGGACCATCATCGTGCGGCACATTCTGCCGGGCACGATCTCGTCGATAGTGGTGTACTTCACGATGCGCATCGGCACGTCGATCATCACCGCGGCGAGCCTGTCGTTTCTCGGCTTGGGCGCGCAGCCGCCGACCCCCGAGTGGGGCGCGATGCTCAACGAAGCACGCGCCGATATGGTGAGCGCGCCGCATATCGCGCTGTTCCCGAGTCTCGCGATTTTCCTCACGGTGCTCGCGTTCAATCTGCTCGGCGACGGCTTGCGCGATGCGCTCGATCCGAAGCTCGACCGGCCATGAGCGCAGACATCGCCGCAGGGCGGGGCGCGCCGCATATCGGCACGTTGCCCGGCGGGCCGCTCGGCACGATTGCGGACGTGCCAGGCGTCACGGTCGGCCATTGCACGCTCGATCGAGGCGCGTTGCAAACGGGCGTGACCGTGGTCCGTCCGCATCGGGGCGATCCGTTTGTCGACAAGGTGCCGGCGGCGGCGTCGGTGATCAACGGGTTCGGCAAAAGCATCGGGCTCGTGCAGGTCGAGGAACTCGGCACGCTCGAAACGCCGATCGCGTTGACCAATACGTTCGGCGTCGCATCGGTCGCGCAGGCGCAGATTCGCGCCGCGATACGCGCGAATCCGCAGATCGGGCGCGAATGGTCGACGGTCAATCCGCTGGTGTTCGAGTGCAATGACGGCTACCTGAACGACATCCAGGCGCTGGCCGTTACCGAACAGCATTTCGATGACGCTTTCGACCGCGCGAGCACGCAGGTCGCAAGCGGCTCGGTCGGCGCGGGGCGCGGCATGTCGTGCTTCGATCTGAAGGGCGGCATCGGCAACGCGTCGCGCGTGGTCGAGGTGGCGGGGCGTGGCTATACGGTCGGCGCACTGGTGCTGGCGAACTTCGGCCGCCTGCCCATGCTGACGATCGACGGCACGCCGCTGGGGCGCTTGCTGGCCGAACGCGCACGCGCGGCACAGGCCGCCTCCGAAGCAGCCGCTACGAACGCGACGACGAAGCCCGAGCAAGGCTCGATCATCATGATCGTCGCCACCGATGCGCCGCTCGACGCACGCCAGCTCAAGCGACTCTCGCTGCGGGCGGCGGCGGGCCTCGCGCGAACCGGCTCGGTGTACGGCCACGGCAGCGGCGATATCGCGCTGGCGTTTTCGACTGCTTATACGGTGCCGCACGCCGCCGACTTCGTCACGCTGCCGCCGCTCCTCGCCGACGCGCGTCTGGATCCGCTGTTTCGCGCGTGCGCGGACAGCGTCGAGCAGGCGATCGTCGAGGCATTGTGGAGCGCCGTTTCCGTGACGGGCCGCGACGGCCATCGCCGCTTGTCGCTGCACGACAGCGTGCCCGATCTCGCTCAACTACTGAGACCGACTTGCTGATGAAAGTCCTGATTTCCGCCGACATCGAAGGCGTGGCCGGCGTATTCCACCCCGAGCAGACGCGCGCGGGCAACGGCGAATACGAAGCCGCGCGCCGCTGGATGACGCTCGAAGCCAACGCCGCGATCGAAGGCGCATTCGACGGTGGCGCGACCGAGGTATGGGTCAACGATTCACATGGCGGCTTTCGCAACCTGCTGCCCGATCTGCTCGATGCGCGCGCCGAGGTCGTGCTGGGCAAACCGCGCACGCTCGGCATGATGGCCGGGCTCGAATACGGCGCGTCGCTCGTGTTCATGATCGGCTATCACGCCATGTCACAAACGCGCGGTGTTCTCGCGCACACGATCAACAGCTTTGCGTTCGCGCGCGTGTCGTTCAACGGCGTCGAGGTCGGCGAGGCGGGCGTGTATGGCGCGCTGGCCGAAGAATATGGCGCACGTGTCGCGCTTTTGTCCGGCGACGATGTCTTCGCCGAAGAAACCGCGCCGCGCTTTCCGCATGCGCGCTTCGTCGTCACGAAACGCGCGAGCGGCCAGACGAGCGGCGCGACGCAATCGCCGGCCGGCGCGCGCGAGGCGATCAGGAGCGCTGCGCGCGAAGTGGTCCGGCAACACATCGCCGGTGGTCATGTGCCGCACGCGACGCGCGCCGAAGCGAAGCCGGTCGATTGCGAATTGCGCGTGCAGACGAGTGCCCTGGCTGACCTGTTCTGCCAATGGCCGACGCTTACGCGCGTCGACGCGGTGACGTTGCGCTTTGGCGCGGCGTCGGCGGAACACGCGGTGCGGATGCTGAACTGTCTGTCGGCGATGTCGTTCATGCTGCGATAGTTGCGAAGTAAGCGCGGTGAAATGGCCGCGAGCCGGTCTGCGGGCGCATTTCACCGCGCTTACGTCTCGCTCAGGAGCGCCCCTTGATGACACGTTTCGCGAGGAAGCGGTACTCTCTGGCATTCCGGAGGTACCGACTTTCTCACTGAACGGGGTACAGCATGGCTAAGCAGACTATCGCGGACTATCTGGCCAGAACACTGGCCGCGGCGGACGTCGAACGGATTTGGGGCGTGACGGGCGACAGCCTGAACGGCTTGTCGGATAGCTTGCAACGGCTCGGCTCGATTCGCTGGATGCATACGCGTCACGAGGAAGTCGCGGCGTTCGCCGCCGGCGCCGATGCCGCCGCGACCGGCAAGCTCGCCGTCTGCGCGGGCAGTTGCGGACCGGGCAACCTGCATCTGATCAACGGGCTGTACGACTGCCATCGCAATCATCAGCCAGTGCTCGCGATTGCCGCACATATTCCGTCCTCGGAAATCGGCCTCGGCTACTTTCAGGAAACCCATCCGCAAGAGTTGTTCAAGGAGTGCAGTCACTTCGTCGAACTAGTGACGAATCCGTCGCAGTTTCCGCGCGTGCTGGCGCGCGCGATGCGCACCGCGATCGAAGAGCGCGGCGTCGCGGTGATCGTGCTGCCGGGCGACGTCGCGCTCGGCGAGGCGCCCGACGAAACGCCGGCATGGGCCGGTACGCTGGAGCGCTCGACCGTGGTGCCGTCCGCCGCCGATATCGACCGGCTCGCCGATCTGCTGAATCAGGCGGGCGGCGTGACCCTGCTGTGCGGCAGCGGCTGCGCGGGCGCGCACGACGAAGTGGTCGCGTTCGCCGACCATCTCGGCGCGCCGACCGTGCATGCGCTGCGCGGCAAGCAGTACGTCGAGTGGGACAATCCGTCCGACGTCGGCATGACCGGGCTGATCGGCTTCAGCTCCGGCTATCACGCGATGATGTCGTGCGACACCCTCGTGATGCTCGGCACCGACTTCCCGTATCGCAACTTCTATCCGTCGCATGGCAACGTGGTGCAGATCGACCGGCGCGGCTCCGCGCTCGGCAAGCGCACACCGCTGAAGCTGGGGCTCGTCGGCGACGTCAAGGCGACCTTGCAGGCGCTGTTGCCGAAGCTCAAGCGCAAGACCGACCGGCGTTTCCTCGACAACGCGCGCAAGCATTACACGGATACGCGCAAGGGCCTCGACGATCTCGCGCGGCCCTCCGATCCGGGGCGCGCGATTCATCCGCAATATCTCACCAGCATCGTCGACCAGGTCGCGAACGAAGACGCGGTTTTCTGCGCCGACGTCGGCACACCGACGCTATGGGCCGCGCGCTATCTGAGGATGAACGGCAAGCGAAGTCTGCATGGTTCGTTCAATCACGGCTCGATGGCCAATGCGATGCCGCAGGCGCTGGGCGCGCAAGCGGCGCAGCCGGGGCGCCAGGTGATCGCGCTGTCGGGCGACGGCGGTTTGTCGATGCTGCTCGGCGATCTGCTCAGCGCGCGTCAGCTCGACTTGCCGATCAAAGTCGTGGTCTTCAACAACAGCACGCTCGGCTTCGTCGCGATGGAGATGAAGGCGGGCGGCTATCTTGAAGCCGGCACCGATCTCGCCGCGACCGACTTCGCGGCGATCGCGCGCGGCGCGGGAATCTACGGAGTCCGGATCGAACATTCGGAGAACATCGAAGCGGCGTTGCGCGAGGCGTTCGCGCATCCGGGGCCAGCGGTAATCGACGTGGTGACCGCGAAGCACGAACTCGCGCTGCCGCCGAAGATTCAGTGGGCGCAGGCGAAGGGCTTCAGTCTGTATATGTTGAAGGCGGTGCTCAACGGGCGAGGGGACGAGGTCGTCGAACTGGCGACTACGAATTTGCGGTGAGGATTGCGGCTCATGGGATGTGTTGGGCAAGGCGGGCGGCTGCGGCGATGAGACGGGCGCAACCGTACCCGTGTTCTCGACCGCATGCCGGACGCACACCGCGGCCGCGCACCCGGACGGCCAACTACTGCTGCCGGCTCAGCTCACGCGCCGCGCGATCGATCACATCGGCAACCGCGCCCGCATGCGACACCGGCGCGAGATGGCTCGACGCCATCGGCACGACCTTCGCGCCCATCCGGTCGGCCATGAATCGCTGGACTTCGGGCGAGACCGCGCGGTCTTTGGTCGTCAGCACGTACCACGACGGCTTGTCCTTCCAGCCGACCTGGCTGACCGTTTCGCCGAACGCCTTCTGCGCAATCGGCACCTGGGCGGTGGAGAGCACGCGCGTCACGTTCTCGGGCACGTCCGCCGCGAAGTCAGCGTGGTAGCGGGCGCGGTCGAGCCACAGGAAGCCGCTCGGGTCCGCGCTGATGGCCTGGCCCGCGGGCATCGGCGCGGCGCGCTTCATCAGGTCCATCGTCGACTCGTGCAACTGCGGCGCGATCGCGGCGATATATACGAGGCCCGCGACGTTGGGCGCATTCGCGGTTTCGGTGATCACGACGCCGCCCCAGGAGTGCCCCACGAGAATCGTCGGACCTTGCTGGCGCGCGAGTACGCGGCGCGTGGCGGCGACATCGTCGGCGAGCGAGGTAAGCGGGTTCTGCACCGAACTCACGTGATAGCCCTTCTGCTGCAATTTCGCGACGACGCCGTTCCAGCTGGACCCGTCGACGAACGCGCCGTGGACCAGCACGATGTTGCGCACCGGGCCGCTCAGCGGCGCGGCAGGAGGTTGGGGAGCCGTGGCCACTGGCGGCGCGGGACTGGCGGGCGCGGCCGTCGTCGCGGCGGGGGCGGCAACGGGAGCGCCCGTTTCCATGCCCGGCTGGTCGGCCGGCGCCGGTTGCGCCGTAGGGGCCGCCGTTTGTGCGAAGGCAGCCGGCCCCGCGAAGCAGAGAGACAAAGCAGCGGCGCAAAGCAGGCGTTTGGGCGACATGTTGAATCTCCGCAGGCGGAAAACTTCGACTAGGGCAACATACCGAAGCACCACGCCAGTGACAATCACAAACCTCGCGGATAAGTGCGGCGCAGAACCAACGCGGGTTGCTCCCAGTATTTAGGTTATATCCGCCAAGGTAAAATTACCGGTTTTGCCGGGCCGAACCATCAGTTCGACTGGGTGACCGATATCCATACACTGGGGCGCAATTTGAATAGTGCACAGCAACAAGACGGCCTGAAGCGGGGGCTGAAGAATCGCCACATCCAGTTGATCGCGCTGGGCGGTGCAATCGGCACGGGCCTCTTCCTCGGATCCGCCAGCGTGTTGCAGGCAGCCGGCCCGTCGATGATTCTCGGCTACGCGATCGGCGGCATCATCGCTTTCATGATCATGCGGCAGCTGGGCGAAATGGTCGCGCAGGAGCCGGTTGCCGGCTCGTTCAGTCATTTTGCGTACAAGTATTGGGGCGACTTTCCGGGTTTCCTGTCCGGCTGGAACTACTGGGTGCTGTATGTGCTCGTCAGCATGGCCGAACTGACCGCGGTCGGCACCTACGTGCATTACTGGTGGCCGGGCGTGCCCACGTGGGTGTCGGCGCTGGTGTGCTTCGCCGCCATCAACGCGATCAATCTCGCCAACGTCAAGGCCTACGGCGAAACCGAGTTCTGGTTCGCGATCATCAAGGTCGTGGCGGTGATCGGCATGATTGTGTTCGGCGGCTTTCTGCTGATCAGCGGCCATGGCGGCCCGCAGGCGTCGGTCACCAATCTGTGGAGCCATGGCGGCTTTTTCCCGCATGGTTTTCATGGCCTCTTCATGATGCTCGCGGTCATCATGTTCTCGTTCGGCGGGCTGGAACTGATCGGCATCACGGCAGCCGAGGCCGCCGATCCGCAAAAGAGCATTCCCAAGGCCGTGAATCAGGTGATCTACCGGATTCTGATTTTCTATATCTGCTCGCTGGCGGTGTTGCTGTCGCTGTATCCGTGGAACGAAGTGGCGGCGGGCGGCAGTCCGTTCGTGATGATCTTCTCGCAGATCGGCTCGACGCTGACCGCGAACGTCCTCAACGTGGTGGTGCTGACGGCGGCGCTGTCGGTATACAACAGCGGCGTGTACGCGAATAGCCGCATGCTCTACGGTCTCGCGGAGCAGGGCAATGCGCCGCGCGCGCTGATGAAAGTCGACCGGCGCGGCGTGCCGTACATGGCAATCGGTTTGTCCGCGCTCGCTACGTTCACCTGCGTGATCATCAACTATCTGATTCCGGCCGAAGCACTTGGCCTGCTGATGGCGCTGGTGGTCGCGGCACTAGTCCTGAACTGGGCGCTGATCAGCCTGACGCATCTGAAATCGCGCAAGGCGATGATGGCCGCGGGCGAGACGCTCGTGTTCAAGTCGTTCTGGTTCCCGGTCAGCAACTGGATCTGCCTTGCGTTCATGGCGCTGATCCTCGTGATTCTGGCGATGACGCCGGGCCTGTCGGTGTCGGTGTGGCTCGTACCGGTGTGGCTGCTGGTGATGTGGGGCGGCTACGTGTTCAAGCGTCGGCGCGCGGAGATGCATCGTGGCGCGCGCGTGGCGGGGCGGTAAGCATTTTGAGCGGGCGTGGGCGGCGGCAATGCGCTCACGCTGTTGATTGAAGCTGAGAGTGCATCTCGGATGCGATGTGCTCCCGTGAGGCCGGCCGAGGCCGCCAGAAACGAAAAACCCCGCGGGCAGCAAACGCTGGCGGGGTTCGTGGCACTACGCAAACAAACGGTCATTCGAATTCTTGGTGCCCAGGGCCGGAATCGAACCGGCACGCCTTGCGGCGGGGGATTTTGAGTCCCCTGCGTCTACCAATTTCACCACCTGGGCAGCTCTTGCAGCGTACGCGTCAGAAATCTGGCGCGCCGCGAAGACGCAGATTATGGCCGAAAATTCGACGACGGGCAAGCCACTTGCTTCCAGCGTCACGCGGCGCTTACACCGTGCGGGAAAACCGTTCGAGCGTCTGCTGGCCGAGATAGCGGTCGAACACCATTGCGATGTTGCGCACGAGCATGCGGCCGGCCATCTGCACGTCGAGCCGCTCGGCACTGATCGACACCAGTCCGTCCTTCTCGAAACCGCGCAAGCGCTCCAGCTCTGGCGCGAACGTTTCGCCGAAGCGGATGCCGTAAGCGGCTTCGAATTCGTCGAAGCGCAGTTCCAGGTTGCACATGAGTTGCGTGATCACGTCGCGACGCAACCGGTCGTCGGCGGTGAGGCGCACGCCGCGCGCGATCGCGAGCCGGCCC
Source organism: Paraburkholderia sp. SG-MS1 (assembly GCF_012275575.1). Classification (GTDB taxonomy): domain Bacteria; phylum Pseudomonadota; class Gammaproteobacteria; order Burkholderiales; family Burkholderiaceae; genus Paraburkholderia. The sequence continues at coordinate 15,403 of NZ_NPIH01000091.1, forward strand.
GCGTCGATCGCCGACGCATAGCCGGGCAAGTCCTTCGCGTTCTGCGCGTACACGTCGCCGACCTTGCCGATCGACGACGCGCCGAAGCCGATCAGATCGCATTCCGCCCGTGTGCTGTAGCCCTGGAAATTGCGATGCAAGGTGCGCTGCGCTTGTGCGCGGGCGAGTTCATCGGTGGGCAGCGCGAAGTGATCCATGCCGATGTAGACGTAGCCCGCGTCCGTCAGCCGCTCGACCACCCGCTGCAGCAGCGCGAGCCGCTGCTCGGGCGAGGGCAGCGTCGCGGAGTCCATCTGACGCTGCATCTTGAAGAGCTGCGGCATGTGCGCGTACGCGAACACCGACAGACGATCGGGCGCGAGGTCGATCATCATGTCGAGCGTGCGGCTGAAGCTGCCGACCGTTTGATGCGGCAATCCGTAAATCAGATCGACGCCGATCGAATGAAAGTGCGTGTCGCGCGCGGCCTGCATCACGGACGCCGTCATCTCGAGCGGCTGAATGCGGTTGATCGCCTGCTGCACGAGCGGATCGAAGTCCTGCACGCCGAGACTCAACCGGTTGAAGCCTAGTTTGCGCAGATGCGCGACGGTGTCGGGCGACGCTTCGCGCGGATCGACTTCGATCGAATATTCTGCCTCGGCATCGGGCTGCAACGCGAAGTGTTCACGCGTGGCGGCCATCAGTTCTGCCGTTTCGTCGTGCGACAGAAAGGTGGGCGTGCCGCCGCCCCAATGCAGTTGCGATACCGGACGTTGCGTGTCGAAACAGGCGGCCTGCAACGCGATCTCCCGCTTCAACTGGTCGAGGTAGGGACGCGCGTGCGCGCGGTTTTTCGTTGCGACCTTGTTGCAGCCGCAGTAGAAGCACACGGTGTCGCAAAACGGAATGTGGAAATACAGCGAGAGATCGGTCGAAGATGCGCCGGGGTCGGCGGCAGCGCGCAGATAATCGGCGGGGTCGAACTGGTCGTGGAACTGTAGCGCGGTCGGATAGGACGTATACCGTGGGCCGTTCGCGCTGTATCTGGCGAGCAGGTCAGGGCGGAAAAGCGTATGGGCGAGGGTCATGAGGGGCTCGGGGCGGTTGGCCACGAGAAAGAGGCGGGAGCCGGCAGGTTTGCCAGACCGGATCGAACTGCGCGAACGCCTCTTGAGCATGGCCTTTCGGAGTCACCGAGTGTAAGTGAGGGGTCATCGGCCGGATTGTGTAAAAAGGTCGCACGGAACGCGGTGGCACAATGCGGGTCTGGCAATGCGGTTGCCTGTTTTCCAAATGAGGACGGTGTCGTGAGTGATGTGTTGAACAGCGTGTTGAAAAGCGTATCGAAAAGCCCGTCAAACAGCGATGCGAAGCGCGCGTCGCCGTTTCTCGCGGCCGATCATGCATGCCGTCCCGATTGCGGCGCGTGCTGTATCGCGCCGTCGATTTCGAGCCCGATCCCGGGCATGCCGCATGGCAAGCCTGCGGGCGTGCGCTGCGTGCAACTCGGCGACGATCTGCGTTGTGCCATCTTCGGTCAGCCGGAGCGGCCAGCATGCTGTTCTGGTCTGCAACCGCAGACCGACATGTGCGGCACCGACCGTGGCGAAGCGCTCGCCTGGTTGACGCAGCTCGAGGTACAAACGCAACCGCCCGCAGCGGCTCACTAGTCCGTCAGGCGGGGCGCGCCTGCCTCGCGCGCCATCCAACCCGCATCGGCCGACCATCGGGCCACCCAACCGCATGCTTGAGAAGGCTTCCACTGGAGATTTCGCATGACACGATCCGCAGCGCCGGCCCGGCGCCGCTTTCTGCGCGCCGCGCTGTCCGGCTGTAGCGTGCTTGGCATCACCGTTTCGCTCGCGGCCTGCGCGACGCCGACGTTTCCGTTCATCCCGTCGCACTACACGTTCTCGCAGCAGCAGGTGCAGGACGCGGTGCAGCGAAAATTCCCGTATCAGCGCACGGTGTCGCAGGTGTTCGACGTCTCGCTGACCCATCCAGTGGTCGGTTTTCTGCCGGATGCGAACCGCGTCTCCGTGAAGCTCGATGCGCGCTTCGCGAGCCCGTTCATGCCGCAGCCAGTGGACGGCGTGTTCACGCTGTCGAGCGAACTGGCCTATGACGCCGTCAGCCGATCGGTCGTGCTGAAATCGCCGAATGTCGACAACGTGAGCGTGAACGGGCAGGCGCAGGTCTACACCCAGCAGATCAACGCTGCCGCGGCGCTGCTCGCGACGCAGTTGCTGACCAACTATCCGATCTACACATTCAAGCCCGAACAATTGCAATTCGCCGGAGTGAACTACGAACCCGGTACAATCACCATCCTTACAAACGGCATACGCGTGCAAATCGTCGAAAAATGACGGGCGCGCGGCCGGCGGGGCCGCGCAGGCACGTCACTGTTCGCGCCGGTCCTGTTCGTTCCGACAATCTACCGCGATAAAGGGGCACGGATGGACTGGCTACTGGCTTGCAAGGCGTTGATTCTGGGCGTCGTCGAAGGGTTGACCGAGTTTTTGCCGGTGTCGAGCACCGGGCATCTGATCGTCGTCGGCAGTCTGCTGAATTTCACCGACGAACACGCGAAAACCTTCGATGTCGTGATCCAGCTCGGCGCGATTCTCGCCGTGTGCTGGGAGTTTCGCCGCCGCATCGGCACGGTGGTGGTCGGCTTGCCGAGTCGGCCCGAAGCACGCCGCTTCACGCTGAACGTGGTCATTGCGACGATTCCGGCGATCGTGCTCGGCCTGCTGTTCGAAAAAACGATCAAGGCTGCCCTGTTCTCGCCAGTGCCCGTCGCGTTTGCGCTGGTGGCGGGCGGTGTCGTGATCCTGTGGGCGGAGGCTCGTCAGCGGACGGGCGGCGCCCAGGTGGTGAGGGTCCACAACGTGGACGATATGAGCGCACTCGATGCGCTGAAAGTCGGTCTCGCGCAGTGTTTCGCGCTGATTCCGGGCACCTCGCGTTCGGGCGCGACGATTATCGGCGGGATGCTGTTCGGGTTGGAGCGGCGAGTCGCCACGGAATTTTCGTTTTTCCTCGCGATTCCGATCATCTTCGGCGCAACTGCGTACGAGCTCTACAAGGACTGGCATCTGCTGTCCACTGACGCGCTTGGCAGCTTCGCGCTCGGCTTCGTGGCGGCCTTCGTCAGCGCGTTCATCTGCGTGCGCTGGCTGCTCCGATATATCGCCTCGCATGATTTCACCGCGTTCGCGTGGTATCGGATCGGCTTCGGCTTGCTGATCCTGCTGGTCGGCTATAGCGGTGTGTTGAGCTGGAGTGAATGAGATTTGCGCTTTGCTCGTGCCATGAAAAAAGGTCCGCTCGATGGAGTGGACCTTTTTTGCTTTCAGGCAGTCACCCTTTGCAGGGGACTTCCCGGCGCGAGCCTTTACCCGGCGTTGCGTTTGCGGAACACCAGATCCCACACGCCATGCCCGAGCCGCAGTCCGCGCCGCTCGAACTTCGTCACCGGACGATACGCCGGGCGCGGCGCATAGCCGTCAGCCGTGTTCTCCAATGCGGGTTCGGCGCCCAACACTTCGAGCATCTGTTCCGCATAGTTCTGCCAGTCGGTCGCGCAATGCAGATAGGCACCCGGCTTCAGGCGCGACGCGAGCAGTGCGACGAACTTCGGCTGGATCAGCCGGCGCTTGTGGTGGCGGGCCTTGTGCCAGGGGTCGGGGAAAAAGATGTGCACGCCGTCGAGGCTGTCCGGCGCGATCATCTGTTCGAGCACTTCGACGGCGTCGTGCTGAACGATGCGGATATTCGACAGCGACTGCTCGCCCATCAGTTTCAGCAGCGCGCCGACGCCCGGTTCGTGCACTTCGACGCCGAGGAAGTCGTCGTCGGGACGATGCAAGGCGATCTCCGCAGTGGTCGCGCCCATCCCGAAACCGATCTCGAGCACACGCGGCGCGGTGCGGCCGAATACGCCGGTCCAGTCGGGTTGGTGCGGCGTGTAGGGCACCACGAAGCGCGGGCCGAGTTCGTCCATCGCGCGGCGCTGGCCGGTCGACACGCGGCCCGCGCGCGTGACAAAGCTGCGGATGCGGCGCCGATGCAGCGCCTCGTCTTGCGGCGCGTCGTTGCTGGCGGTTTGGCCCTCTGCAACGCTCGGGGACGTCGGGAGTTCGTCCGGCAGGCCGGTGTCGTTTGGATCGTGGATCATCGTCGATGCTGCTACAAGGGTGAGGGCGTCGCGGCTCGCGCGGCATGCCTGTCAGCAGGGGCGGCGCAGGCCGCGAAACGTGCGCGCGGTTGGCTGACGCCGTGTGTTGCGACTTACTACGCCGGGGCGCCGCCACTACAAAAAAGCCGCCTTCGTGGAGGCGGCTCATGCGGTATTTTTGCTGAAGGCTCAGCGCAAAGTGGAGCGGGCGATGGGAATCGAACCCACGGCTCTAGCTTGGGAAGCTAGGGTATTACCATTATACGACGCCCGCAGAGCGCACAATTCTACTCGGGAAAGGGTGTTCAGCGCAAATCACGCCACGCTTTCCCGCCAACGCTGCGCGTCTTCAGATGACGAAGTAGGTGAGTTGAACGGCGGCGCGCGTGACCACCATCAACAACACCTGCACGATCACGAACAACAGGATTGGCGACAGATCGATTCCGCCAAGTTGCGGAATCACCCGGCGCAGCGGATTCAGGAACGGCGCGGTCAGCTGATACAGAATCGGCATGGCCGGCGAGCGCGGGTTGAGCCACGACAGTAGCGCCATCAGGATCGTCATCCAGATGATCAGATTCAGCGCCCACTTGATGACGGTCAGTACGGCGACGATCAGCAGCGTCGGCACGAGCGTGAGCGGATCGACGCCGGTGAGGACCACCATCAGCACGACGTACACGATCGCCGCGATCAGCGCCGCGACGAGGCTCGCCCAGTCGATGTTGCGCGTACTCGGCAAAATGCGCCGCAGGGGCAGCACGATCCAGTTGGTGGCTTGAAGCACGGCGTTCGTCACCGGGTTGTAGGGCGGCATGCGCACGACCTGCAGCCAGGCGCGCAGCAGCAGCGCCGCGCCGAACAGCGTGAAGACGGTATTGAGCAGAAAACGGGCGATATCGCCAAACATCTCGTGTCCTTATGCTTCGGATGGCGGCCGTCGAGCGGTCGCGGAGTGCCGGCGTCGACCGATCGGTGCGCGCCGGCGGTTCATTGGGAATGCATGCGCGTTTCGCGCGTGGATTCGGTGACACGGCTTCGAACCGGATGCACCGGCAAGCATGATGACACGCCACCGTTTCACCGCGGTCTGCTCGACATCACACGGAAATCTTGATCTCGCTGATCAGAATCGTGCCGTTGCCGCCGTCGGTGTAATTAGGAATGTCGGCCGTCAGTTGTTCCGCGGCCGGCTTGAAGACTTTGTAGAAGTCGTCCGCGCTGTCGAACAGGAAGTGGCCCGCGGCCACATACGGCGGTGGCGTTCCCGGCGGCCCGGCGTTGATGCCGACGTCGACCGACCAACCCTTCAGCGACGGCCCGAACAGCTTCGCCGCGAGCGGCATATGCGTGACGCTGTAATAGTCCACATCGAAGTGGCCGTTTTCCCGATACGGATAGAGGATGCTGACCTTGATCATTGTGCGTTCTCGTCTGTTGGTCCCGAAGCGCGGCGCCGGCGGATTGCGAGCTGCGCCGGACGTCACATTATCACGCCTTACTTGACGCTTGCACCTGCTGCGGCCCGATTCAGCGACCGGTTCAGCGATTCCTCCACCGCCGCGGCGATTGCCTCGATCGCCGCGGGGGGGCTCGCTCGGCGCTCGGCGAGTCCGACCGCGCGCCGGGACAGCAAACCGTACAGCGCGGCGTGGTCGCCGCCGAGGTCTTCGAGCAGCGCCAACTGCTTCGCTACGACCCCGGTATCGCCGCGCGACACGGGGCCCGCGAGCGCGTTGGACAAGCCCTTGTCGCGGGCGGTTTCGATGGTGCCGGCGAGCATCGGCAGCAGCGCGCGCAGCGCGTCGTCTTCGGCGAAACCCAGTGTCCGCCATAGCGCGACGCATTCGGCGAGGCTGCACAGCACGAAGCTGGCCGCATAGTGCGCAGCGGCGTGATACAGCATGCGCCCGCCCGGCGGAATCGACAGGGGATGGCAGCGCAGCGCGATGGCCAGCGCTGTGAGCGTGTCTTTCAGCGCGCCGTTGGCCTCGATCGTCACCGAGCAGCCGGCGATCCGCTCGAGATCGGCGAGGTCCCCGCTAAAGAGGTACAGTGGATGAAATCCGCCGATCGCTGCGCCCTGGTCGCGCGCCGGCGCCAGTAGCGCGACCGGCGACGCGCCGCTGCAGTGCACTAGCGCCTTGCCGGACCGGGCAGCGTCCGGGCCGAAACGCAGTGTGTGCGCTGACGTACCGATGCTGTCGTCGGGAACGGCTAAAAAGACGATATCGCCGGCGTCGACAACCTGCTGTGGATCGTCCGATGCCGTGCAATGCTCGATTTGACTGGCAAGCCTGGCGGCCGAGGTCGCCGAGCGGCTCGCCACCGCCGTGACCGGATAGCCGGCGCGTGAAAAGCTCAGCGCAAGACAGCGCGCGAGCCGGCCCGCACCGATAAACCCCAGGCGCGGCAGAGGGAACTGGGACATGGTTGCCTGCTCCAGACGGAACATTTGAACGGAAAGTAGAAGTATCGCGCATTCGGCTGCCAGCAGAGTGATCCGGCACCGACGGTCTTCCGATCGGCTTGCGCACGATCTGCCGTCTGCAGCCGGTCATCCGACTGCGCCACGACGGGTTCGAAAACTGCTTGCCGTTCGTGATTCGCGTGATATGTCAGTTTGGTAGTCGCTGTTTCTGGGTACTTCGTTTCGCAGTCAGATTCGGGAGGTCGACGATGAGTATTTTTTCTTACCGGAAGCACTTGCGGTTCCTGACACATGCACAGCGCCGCCGCTGGTGGGACCAGAAAAAGCGCCTGACGCCGCGTGTGCGCATCAGCGGCGCATATGTTCCGCCTAGCGTCTCCCGTGAATTTGCCTATGTGAAAGTCGGCTAAACGGCGACGCTCGCAGGTGAGCAATGCCCGGCGCGTTCGCCGGGCATTTTTTATGGCACGGTTTGATTGCTCCATCAGGATTGAAGCTAATTTGTAATCAAAGATTACTGAAACGCGAACTCGAAAAACGCCAGTTTCCTGAAATGACGATTGGCGTATCTCTAAAACTCCTGAAACCCTTGATTCCCGGCTCTCGACAGCGCTGCAGCGAGGCTCGGCGCGCCTGAGCGAAGCGTAATCTATTGCTACGAATTGCAATTTGCAACAAATGCGAACAGAAGTGCGCGGCCTTTTTCGATAAATTGTTCCAATAGCATGCAAGGCATGCGAAGTCGGCGACCTTGGAAGGCCGCGCTAGGAGAACAAAGTGAAAAAGATCGTTCCGTTCGTTGTTGCCGCAGGGCTCGGCCTTGGACTTGCCGGGGCTGCTCAGGCGCACGTTTCCGTGGGCATCGGGATTGGCGTTCCGGTTGCACCGGCTTATCCGGTGTATGCCGCGCCGCCGCCCGTCTACTACGCGCCGCCGCCGCCCGTCTATGCACCGCCCGTCGTGTACGCGCCGCCGCCCGTCGTGGTGGGCGGCTACTACGGGGGATATGGCCGCCCTTATTATCGCCACGGCTACTATCACGGGTATTACGGCCACGGCTACTATCGCCGCTAAATGCGGCATGCCCGTTGAGGGCTGTCGACGGCGTAACGCTGGCTTGATCGCCGGGTTACGCCGTTTTTGTTTTATGTGGCCGCGCCACGGCATAGACGTTCCAAAGCATTCGCGAAGCTGGGAGAATGGCTGTTTCGCCTACGCCCCAGGAGAGTTTCGCCGATGCAAGCGCTTCCCGCTCCCACTTTCGACGACGTACTCGACGCCGCAGCGCGTCTTGAAGGCGTCGCCCACCGCACCCCAGTCCTGACATCGAGCACGTTCAACGAGCGCACGGGCGCGTCGGTGTTCTTCAAGTGTGAAAATTTTCAGCGCATGGGCGCCTTCAAGTTTCGCGGCGCCTATAACGCGATTTCGCATTTCGACGCGGAGCAGCGCAAGGCGGGGGTGCTGACCTATTCCTCGGGCAATCACGCGCAGGCAATTGCGCTGTCGGCGCGCCTCGCCGGCATCCGCGCGACGATCATCATGCCGCACGACGCCCCGGCCGCCAAAGTAGCGGCGACCAAGGGCTACGGCGGCGAAGTGATTACCTACGACCGCTACAGGGAGAACCGCGAGGAGATCGGCCGGCGGCTCGCCGAGGAGCGCGGCATGACGCTGATTCCGCCGTACGACCACCCGCATGTGATTGCCGGGCAGGGCACCGCAGTGAAAGAGTTACTCGACGAAACCGGCCCGCTCGACATGCTCTTCGTATGCCTCGGCGGCGGCGGCTTGCTCGGCGGCAGCACTTTGTCAGCGGTTCAGCTGAGCCCGACGTGCACGGTAATCGGTGTGGAACCGGAAGCGGGCAACGACGGCCAGCGGTCGCTCGCGCGCGGCGAGATCGTGCATATCGACACGCCGCGCACGATTGCCGACGGCGCCGCCTCCACGCATCTCGGCGACTACACGTTCGCGATCATCCGCAAGCATGTGGCGCGGATCGAAACCGTCAGCGACACGCAGTTGATCGAGACGATGCGCTTTTTCGCGCAGCGCATGAAGATGGTCGTCGAGCCGACGGGTTGCCTAGCCGCGGCGGCGGTGTTCAACGGCATCGTGCCGGTGAAGGGCAAGCGGGTCGGCGTGGTGGTGAGCGGCGGCAATGTCGATTTGCCGAAGCTCGCGGAGTATCTTGCGTGACCACTCGGTTCGAATCGACGTGACGACGGCGGCTTGCCAGCGCAAGCCGTTTCTTCATCAGCTCGCGACGTGTGTGCTTTGCACGATCAGATCGTGATACCCGTTGACGATCACGCTGTACGAAAAATACGCGAACAGCAGCGCGGACACCACATGGCAGGCGCGCAGCAGACCGGCGCCGGCGCGCTTGCGGCCATGACTGCCGAGCCCGCAGATGAAGATCGTCCAGCACAGCCCGCCGAGAAAAAAGCCGCCAAGGAAGATCAGTGCGGTTGTCGGACTGGTGGCGCCCGCTTTTGCGATCAATGCGCCGCCGACCGCCGCGAACCATAGAATCGCCGACGGCGACGACACCGCCAGCAGCACGCCGCGCAAAAACGCGCGCCACGGCGACAGATGCGGCGCGTCGGCGCCGCCTTCGCCCGCTACTGCCGGCGCCGTTGCCGGGAATATTGCCTCGCGCGCCATTTTCCACGTGAGAAACAGCAGGATCGCCGCGCCGCCGATCCATACCACCCAGCGCACCGATTCGAACTGCAGCAGCGCAGCCATGCCCGCGAGCGCGAGCGCCGCGTAAATCAGATCGCCGACACATGAGCCGAGGCCGAGCCAGAACCCCGGCTTGAAACCGTGCGACAGCGTCAGCGAAATGATCGCGACATTCACGAGACCGATATCCAGGCACAGCGACAACGACAGGAAAAACCCGTCCGACATCATAGAAAAGGGGTGCATCCGTGCAACTGCTCCATCTGCTTTGTTATTGGTCTTGTCGTACTGCTCGACTTACAGACCCAACTTGTTCCACAAGCTGTCGACGCGCTGTTTGACCGCGTCGTCCATGACGATCGGGCGGCCCCATTCGCGGTCGGTTTCGCCGGGCCATTTGTTGGTCGCGTCGAGGCCCATCTTCGAGCCGAGGCCGGCGACGGGCGACGCAAAATCCAGATAGTCGATCGGCGTGCGATCGACCAGCACCGTGTCGCGCGCCGGATCGATACGCGTGGTGATCGCCCAGATCACCTCTTTCCAGTCGCGAATGTTGACGTCCTCGTCCACCACCACGATGAATTTCGTATACATGAACTGGCGCAAGAAGCTCCACACGCCGAACATCACGCGCTTTGCGTGGCCGGGATAGCTCTTCTTCATCTGCACGATCGCCATGCGGTAGCTGCAGCCTTCGGGCGGCAGATAAAAGTCAGTGATTTCGGTGAACTGCTTCTGCAGCAGCGGCACGAACACTTCGTTGAGCGCGACGCCGAGCACGGCCGGCTCGTCGGGCGGTTTGCCCGTGTAGGTGGAGTGGTAGATCGCGTCGCGCCGCATCGTGATGCGCTCGACGGTGAACACCGGGAACCACTCCTGTTCGTTGTAATAGCCGGTATGGTCGCCGTACGGGCCTTCGAGCGCGTGCTCGTACGCCGCCGACGCGCCCCTCGCCGGACGCGGCGGCGCGCCTGCGGGAGCCGGGGAGGGCGTGCCGTCTTGCGGATAGATGAAGCCTTCGAGCACGATCTCGGCGCGCGCGGGCACCTGCAGGCCCTCGACGCCCGGCGTGAGGCACTTGGCCAGTTCGGTGCGGCCGCCGCGCAGCAGACCTGCGAACTGGTATTCGGACAGGGTGTCGGGCACCGGCGTGACCGCGCCGAGGATGGTCGCCGGATCGGCGCCCAGCACTACGGCCACCGGATACGGCTTGCCGGGGTTCTGCAGCGCGAATTCGCGGAAATCGAGCGCGCCGCCGCGATGCGCGAGCCAGCGCATGATCAGCCTGTTACGTCCGATCATTTGCTGGCGATAGATGCCTAAATTCTGCCGGCTCTTGTTCGGACCTTTCGTGACGGTCAGGCCCCATGTGATCAGCGGACCGGCGTCGCCTGGCCAGCAGGTCTGGATCGGCAGTCTGGCGAGGTCGACATCATTGCCCTCCCAGACGATTTCCTGGCAGGGTGGTGCGCTCACGGTCTTCGGCGCCATATCCCACACTGCCTTGGCGAGCGAGAGCAGCTTGCCCGCGTCCTTGAGGCCCTTCGGCGGCTCCGGCTCTTTCAGCGCCGAGAGCAGCCGGCCAATGTCACGCAGCGACTCTAGCGCCGCGCCGTCGCCTTCGCCGGCGTGCGCGTCAATACCCATGCCGAGCGCGACCCGGCGCGGCGTGCCAAACAGATTGCCGAGTACCGGGAACGCATGCCGCTCCTTGCTCTCGAACAGCAACGCGGGGCCACCGGCGCGCAGCACCCGATCGCATACCTCGGTCATTTCCAGTTTGGGCGAAACGTTGTGCGAGATGCGGCGCAGTTCGCCAATCGTTTCGAGGCGGCCGACGAAGTCGCGGAGGTCTTTGTATCTCATCTGGTGCGGTCAGGGCCGCATCAGCGGCAAAAGAGAAGGGCGCGGCAGGCTGCAGCGTGCCGGAACGGATTGTCGATTTTACCTGCGTTGGCTAGCGCACGTAGATCGACCAAACGGCTTAGTCCGCACGGAAGAGGTCGGTGCCTCCAGAAGGCGCGGCCGGCGTGGCTCCGGACGAACTGAACACCGTTCATTATTACAAATAGTTATACTTTTGCTATTCTATAGTGTTGACGATCTATAAAACCGTGCATAGAATCCGTCCACATTGGTTGCAGGGCATGAACCTTTTTACCATCGCCCCCGGTCCCACTGACGCAACGCGTCACCGCTTACCGATTCCCTGCACGGTTTTGCCGGCTTTTTTGAAGTCCTCGCCAGCGCCGATTGACGCTGGTTTTTCGCGTGGGAGCCAACGCTTGCCCTCTTGGCATCGCGTATGCCGTTTTTTTCGAGACGGCTCCCCACAAACGGTATTTGCCGTTTTCCCGACGTCGCTGCTGCCCTAACCAGACAGAGCACGCGATGTCTTGACTCTACGGACGTGTGGTACCGCCATCTTCCTCGGGCGGGGTTCGCAGATCATGCAACATGGGAGATCTGAATGAACGCCTGGTTATCCTGGCGTCCCGATGAGCGTATCGCGCAAGTTGTGCGTGGTGTGCTGCGTCGCGGGACGCGAATGAGTCATTACCTGTTCAGCATCGTCGGCGGTGTCGCTGTCGTGCTGGCACTCGCGCTGTGGTTGATGCCGGCCTGGCGCGGCACGCTCGCCGCGCGGTTGATGCCGGTCATCTCCGCGGCGGTGCAAGCGGGTCCTGCCCGTCTGCTGCAGGGCAATCCGCTGCCGTCCTTTGGGCCGCCTGGCAACGTGGCTGCGTCTTCCGACGACACGCTGTCGGCCAACTCGACGAACGGTGCCGAAACGAACAACGGTGCAAACAGCGGCGGCACCGGCCTTACCGTGAGCAATACCAGCTTCGACGGCGCTTTCGACGGCTCCGGCTCGGCCGGTATGGGCGTCGCGGCGCTGAACGGGCTCGATCCGCGCACCATGCAGAGCGTCACCGCGCTCGCGCGCATGATCCCGTCGCAGCGCGTGTCCGCCGATGCGCGTGACGATCGCGTGCTGATCTCGAGCCGTGAGCAGGATCTGGTCGCGTCGTACCTGGCGCGGCGTTATCGCGTCGCTCAGGAACCTGTCAGCGAGTTGGTGAAGGCAGCCTTCGACACGGGCCGCGAAGTCGGTCTCGATCCGCTCCTGTTGCTGTCGGTGATGGCGATCGAATCGGGCTTCAACCCGTACGCCGAGAGCGGCGTGGGTGCGCAAGGCCTGATGCAGGTGATGTCCAAAGTGCATTCGGACAAGTTCCAGTATTTTGGCGGCGAGAGCGCGGCCCTCGAACCGGTCGCGAATATCAAGGTGGGCGCGTTGGTGCTGAAGGATTGCATCGCCCGAGGTGGTTCGCTGCCAGGCGGTTTGCGTCTTTACGTCGGCTCGACCTCGCAGGACGACGGCGGCTACGGCGCTAAGGTGATGGCCGAGCGTGGCCGTCTGCGCGACGTGGCGCGGGGCCGCAAGGTGCCGATCAACGCGCCGCAGGCTCCGGTACTGACCGCGTCGACCACCACCAATGCGGCGGCCAGCGGCGGCAAGCGGGTGCAGGTGACGCTTCAGGGCGCCCATCAGCTGAGCGCGGCGAGCCCGGTGAAGGCGCCGGCGGCTCCTGAGGAGCAGGACGACGCCAACACGAAGCACGTGGCATCGGCTTCGGAGTTGGGCGCCTGAAGCTGGGCGGCATGATCCCGATGTCGTTGTGGGCAATTTGATGTATGAGCGGCGGTTATGGAAAAAGGACACCTAGGTGTCCTTTTTTGCGTCTGAAGGATCACAAGCGCGCGCGGCACGCTGGTGGTTGGCGCGTCAGGCGTGTGATGGCGCAGAGGGGTACTGGCAGGTCCACCGCGGAAAACCGAGCGCGGCCGATCCCGCCTGCGGCCTCTCAATGCCGCCCGAAGAGCTTCGCCAACCGCTCGACCGCCTCCTCCAGCTTCGGATAGGCCGTGGCATACGACAACCGGATGTACTCCTTCGGCGCGTGCGTGCCGAAGTCCATGCCCGGCACCAGCACCACGCCGGCGTCGTGCAGCATGGCTTTGGTGAGCGCCGCGCTGTCGCCAGCCGCCGGATGCGAGACGGTGCGGCAATCGGCATACACGTAGAAGGCGCCGTCCGGCATGACCGGGACCGAGAAGCCCAGCGACTCCAGCGCCGGCGCGATGAAGTCGCGGCGGTGCTTGAACTCGAGGCGCCGCGCTTCATAGACGGCGATCGTTTCCGGCTCGAAGCAGGCGAGCGCCGCGTGCTGGGCGAGCGCCGATGCGCAGATGAACAGGTTCTGCGCGAGCTTTTCGAATGCGCCCACCATGCCGGGCGGCACCACCAGCCAGCCAAGCCGCCAGCCGGTCATGTTGAAATACTTCGAGAAGCTATTGACTGTAATCACGTCGTCGCCGAACGAGAGCGCCGACACCGGCGCGGCGTCATAGCTCAAGCCCTGGTAAATCTCGTCGACGATGGTGAATCCGCCACGCGCCCGTACTGACTTGACGATGCGTTCGAGTTCGGCCGGTTCGATCGACGTGCCGGTTGGGTTCGACGGCGACGCGAGCAGCACGCCGCGGGTGCGCTCGTTCCACAGGCGCTCGACATCGGCGGCGGTCAACTGGAAGCGTTCGGCCGGGCCGCTCGGCACCATCACTGGCTTGCCTTCGGCGGCGATCACGAAATGACGGTTGCACGGATAGCACGGATCGGGCATCAGCACTTCGTCGTCGCGATCGACCAGCGCCGCGCAGGCCAGCAGCAACGCGGCGGAGGCGCCGGCGGTGACGACGATCCGCGCCGGATCGACGCTGACGCCGTAGACCGCGGCGTAATGCGCCGAAATCGCTTCGCGCAGCGCGTGCAGGCCGAGCGCATTGGTGTATTGCGTCACGCCGCGCCGCAGCGCATTGGCCGCTGCTTCGATGACCGGCTCGGGCGCGGTGAAATCGGGCTCGCCGATTCCCATGTGAATGATGTCGCGTCCGTCGCGCTCGAGAAGCGCTGCCTCCTTGGCCAGTTCCATCACGTAGAAAGGCTGGATGGCGTCGACACGCGCAGCAAGCCGCACCAAAGGTTCGGTCACGGAGTTCATACAATCAAATCCAGTTCAGAAGCAAAAGCGGGACGGCGTCCGGCGCGTTTGTCACGCGCGAAACGGCGTCCCCGCAAACAGTTCGGCTTTGCCAGGCGAGGCGCGTGAGACCGGCGTGGCCGGCATCACGCAACTCATACTCAATGCTTGCGAGCCGCCTGTGTTTCGTCAGCGCGCAGTTGCGCTGAGAGCTTGTCCAGCACGCCGTTCACGTACTTGTAGCCGTCGGAGCCACCGAACGTCTTGGCCAGTTCAACCGCTTCGTTGATGACCACGCGATAGGGAATATCGACGTGATTCTTCAGCTCGAACGCGGCAACCAGCAGCACCGCGCGCTCGACGGGCGAGAGCTGCTCGATGGGACGGTCGAGACACGGCGCGATGGCAGCGGAGAGCGCTTCCGAGTCGCGCATCACGCCATGCAGGATCGCGTCCAGATGCTCGTGATCCGCCTTGTCGAAGCCTTGCGCGCCGCGCAGTTGCGCGTCGATCTCGCCGGCGGGCGAACCCGACAGCAGCCACTGATAAAGCCCCTGCGTGGCCAGTTCGCGGGAGCGTCGGCGTGCGCTCTTCATGCCTCTTCCTCTTCTTCGTCTTCTTCTTCGTCGTCGCCGCCGAGTTGTTCGAGCGCGACGGCGAGATTCGCCATTTCGACGGCCACGCGCGCCGCGTCACGACCCTTCTCGGTCATGCGGGCGACGGCCTGTTCGTCGTTCTCGGTAGTCAGCACGGCGTTCGCAACCGGAATGCCGAAGTCCAGACCGATGCGCGTGATGCCCGCGCCGCTTTCGTTCGACACCAGTTCGAAGTGGTACGTTTCGCCGCGAATCACCGCGCCGAGCGCGATCAGTGCGTCGAACTGCGCGCTTTCCGCGAGCTTTTGCAGCGCCAGGGGGATTTCCAGTGCGCCCGGCACGGTGACGAGCAGCACGTCTTCGCCGGTCACGCCGAGGCGTTCCAGTTCTTCGATGCAGGAGTCCGCAAGACCGTTGCAGACGGGTTCGTTAAAGCGCGCCTGGACGATGCCGATGCGCAGCCCGTCGCCGTCGAGATTCGGTTGGTATTGTCCGATTTCCATGTGAATTCCGTAATGTTTGAGTGGGCGCTAAGCGCGTGAATAGTCGGATCAGCCTTGCGGTGCCTGCGCGGCGCTGCCCGGCATCGGAACGAACCCCGTGACTTCGAGACCGTAACCCGACATGCTGCCCAGCTTGCGCGGGTTCGACAGTACCTGCATCTTGCCGACACCGAGCTCGCGCAGAATCTGCGCGCCGATGCCGTACGTCTTGAAATCGACCGGCCGGCGCTTGAGCGCGTTGGCTTTTTCCTTCGAGTCGAACGCCTTGAAGACGTCGATCAGATGATCTTTCGAGTCGCCGCAATTCAGCAGCACGACCACGCCGAGGTCGCGTTCCGCGATCTCTTTCATCGCCGCGTCCAGCGTCCACGAGTGCGTGGATTCGCCGACTTCGAGCAGATCCAGTACCGACAGCGGCTCGTGCACCCGCACCGGCGTGTCCTTGTCCGGGTTCGGCGTGCCGCGCACCAGCGCGATATGCGGCTGGCCGCTCGGCTGATCGAGATACATGACCGCGCGGAACGCACCGTGTGCGGTCTGCATGGTGCGTTCGCAAATACGCTCGACGATCGACTCGGTGCGGCTGCGGTAGTGGATCAGATCCGCGATCGTGCCGATTTTCAGGTCGTGCTCTTTCGCGAACTCCATCAGGTCGGGCAGGCGCGCCATCGTGCCGTCGTCCTTGATGACTTCGCAGATCACCGCGGCCGGCGTGAGACCCGCCAGCGCGGTGAAGTCGCAACCCGCCTCGGTATGGCCGGCGCGCACCAGCACGCCGCCGGGCTGGGCCATGATCGGAAAGATGTGGCCTGGCTGCACGATGTGCTCGGCTTTGGCATCCGGCGCGACCGCCGCGGCGATCGTGCGGGCGCGATCGGCGGCGGAAATGCCGGTGGTCACACCTTCGGCCGCTTCGATGCTGACCGTGAACGCCGTGCCGTATTGCGTGCCGTTGCGGTAGGTCATCAGCGGCAGGTTCAGCAGCTTGCAGCGTTCCTGCGTGAGCGTCAGGCAGATGAGGCCACGGCCGTAGCGGGCCATGAAATTGATCGCTTCCGGCGTGACGAACTCGGCGGCGATCACGAGGTCGCCCTCGTTTTCGCGGTCTTCTTCGTCGACGAGGATCACCATCCGGCCGGCTTTCAGTTCGGCGATGATCTCTGGAGTGGAGGCGAGCGTCATGTTGGCGAGATTTTCGGGAAAGCGCGTATTTTACGCCACGCGCGAGTCCAAGTCGCCTCCGCCGGATGGCATAGGCCGTTTGGCCGACTGGCGATGGCCCCCGGGGCGTTGCTATGCTCGTCGAAATGATGCACGCATGAACGGGCTGAAAGCGGCAGGGCGCCGCGGCGAGCCCATGCGCGGCCGGGCCTTGAGCCCGGCGTGGGTCCGTTATTTCGGCGCGTTCAGCATGCGCTCGACGTAGCGCGCGATCAGATCGATTTCCAGATTCACCTGCGTGCCTTCACGCAAACGCTTGAGCGCGGTTACTTCGACCGTGTGCGGAATCAGGTTGATCGAGAACTCGCAACCGTCGTCGCGATCTTTAACCGAGTTGACGGTCAGGCTCACGCCGTTGACAGTGATGGACCCTTTGTATGCCAGATAGCGGCCGATCTCGCGCGGCGCCAGCACGCGCAGTTCGTGCGATTCGCCGACCGGCGCGAAGTGCGTGACCGTGCCGAGGCCGTCCACGTGGCCGGAGACGATATGACCGCCGAGCCGGTCGTGCGCGCGTAGCGCCTTTTCCAGATTCACTTCGCCGATTTCACCAAGGCCTGCCGTGCAGTTCAGGCTTTCGCGCGATACGTCGACTTCGAAAGAATGCGCGGTTTTCGCGACCACCGTCATGCAGGCGCCCTGGATCGTGATGCTATCGCCGAGCTGCACGTCGCCGAGGTCGAGGCCGCCGGCTTCGACGTTCAGGCGCACACCCGCGTCGCCGTCCATGCCCAGCGGTTTGACTGATTCGATGCGGCCCACTGCCGCGACGATTCCTGTGAACATCGTGCTAATCCTTGGTCATTTCGAAACGGAGGGGGGCGCGGGAGCCGTGCCGGTTTCGGCTGAGGTTTGCGGCGCGAAGCGCGCAAGAATCCGCAGATCGTCGCCGATCCGGTCGATCGCGTGGAAATTCAGTTTGACGCGGCCGTCGAGCGATTGCGGCGCGCCGAGGTTGAACATGCTCATTGAATCCATGCCGAGCAGGCTCGGCGCGAGATAGACGAGCAGTTCGTCGACACAGCCCTCGCGCAGCAGCGAGCCGTTCAGCTTGTAGCCCGCCTCGACGTGCAACTCGTTGACGTTGCGCTCGCCGAGCACCTTCAGCAGGCGAGGCAGATCGACCTTGCCGGCGGCGTTCGCCAGCTGGATGATCTCGGCGCCGCGATCGCGTAACGCGGCTGCCCGATCGGCATGGCGCTGATCGAGATTGCCGCAGAAGATCAGGGTGGGTGCGCCGGCCAGAATCTGTGCGTCCGGCGGCACGTCGAGCTGACTATCGATCAGCACGCGTTGCGGTTGGCGCGGCGTGTCGACCGCGCGTACCGTCATGCGCGGGTCGTCTTCCCTGACGGTGCCGATGCCGGTCAGAATCGCCGATGCGCGGGCGCGCCATGCGTGACCGTCTGCGCGCGCCGCTTCGCCGGTGATCCATTGGCTGATGCCCGACGGTAAGCCGGTGCGGCCATCCAGCGACGCCGCCACTTTCATGCGGACCCATGGGCGGCCGCGCGTCATGCGCGACACGAAGCCGATGTTCAGTTCATGCGCTTCGTTCGCGAGCAGCCCGCAACGCACTTCGATGCCGGCGTCGCGCAGCATGGCGAGTCCGCGTCCGGACACTTGCGGGTTGGGGTCTTCCATCGCCGCGACCACGCGCGCGACCTGCGCGTCGATGAGCGCGTTCGCGCACGGCGGCGTGCGGCCGAAGTGGCTGCACGGTTCGAGCGTCACGTAAGCGGTGGCGCCGCGCAGATCGTGGCCGCGCGAGCGCGCGTCCTTTAACGCGCGAATCTCCGCGTGATCCTGGCCGGCCGGTTGCGTAAAACCTTCGCCGATCACTTCGCCGCTTTTGACGAGCACGCAACCTACGCGCGGATTCGGATCGGTGGTGTACATGCCGCGCCTGGCCAACGTGAGCGCGCGTTCCATATGGACGAAGTCGGTTTGCGAAAACATCGGGATCCGGTCGGGTACGGTGGCTAGGCTATATCGAGTTTCGGTTTCGGCGGTCTCTGCTGCTTCGACGCCGCGCGGGCCTCAGGCCGCGAGCGACGCAAAGGCGCCGCGCGCCGCGTCGATCGTGGCGTCGACGATCGCATCGTCGTGAGCGATCGACACGAAGCCCGCCTCATACGCCGACGGCGCGAAGTACACGCCCGCGTCGAGCATCTTGTGGAAGAACGCGTTAAAGCGCGGCACGTCGCTCTTCGTGACTTCGGCGAAGCTGGTCGGGATCGACTCGGTGAAGTAGAGGCCGAACATGCCGCCAAGCGAATCGGCCGCGAACGGCACCTTCGCTTCGCCTGCGACTTGCGCGAGCCCCTGCACGAGGCGTGCGGTGCGTGCCGCGAGCGTGTCGTAGAAGCCCGGCGCCTGGATCAGTCGCAGCGTCTTCAGGCCCGCGGCAACCGCGATCGGATTGCCCGACAGCGTGCCCGCCTGATACACGCCGCCGAGCGGCGCGAGATGAGCCATGATGTCGCGCCGTCCGCCGAAGGCCGCCGCCGGCATGCCGCCGCCAATCACCTTGCCCAGACACGTGAGGTCCGGCGTGATGCCGTACACCTCTTGCGCGCCGCCGAGCGCCACGCGAAAGCCGCACATCACTTCGTCGAAGATCAGCACCGAGCCGTATTCACTGCACAGGCGACGCAACGCCTGCAGGAATTCCGGCGTGGCGCGCACGAGGTTCATGTTGCCCGCGACCGGCTCGACGATCACCGACGCGATCTCGTTGCCGAACGCCTTGAACGCTTCTTCGAGTTCGGCGACGTTGTTGTATTCGAGCACGGTGGTGTGCTTCGCGATATCCACCGGCACGCCCGCCGAGGTCGGATTGCCGAAGGTCAGCAGGCCCGAGCCGGCCTTGACGAGCAGGCTGTCCGCGTGACCGTGATAGCAGCCTTCGAACTTGACGATGCGGCTGCGGTTCGTGAAGCCGCGCGCGAGACGCAGCGCGCTCATGGTGGCTTCCGTGCCGCTCGACACCATGCGGACCTGTTCGATCGACGGCACGAGCTTGCAGATCTCTTCGGCGATTTCCACTTCCGACTCCGTCGGCGCGCCGAACGAAAAGCCGTTGGCCAGCACGCGCTGCACGGCTTCGAGCACTTCCGGGTGAACGTGGCCAAGGATCATGGGGCCCCACGAGCCGATGTAGTCAATGTAGCGTTGGCCGTCCGCGTCCCAGAAGTAGGGGCCTTGCGCGCGCTCGATAAAGCGCGGCGTGCCGCCGACGGAACGGAAGGCGCGCACCGGCGAGTTCACGCCGCCAGGAATGGTGCGTTGCGCGCGTTCGAAGAGGAGTTCGTTTTTGGACATGGCGATGGCTGGAATTGGGGTTGCGCAGCGGCGCAGGTTGCCCGTGGGCGATTCGCGCGATGCTGGGACAGGTGGAGAAATTGTACCGGAGTCGGCGTGAACGGGTCTTGCAGCGGGCCCGATGGCGGCCCGATGGAGTCCTTATGGCGCGGCTCGTGCGCCACCCCTTTTAACGCTGTTGCGCGCGTTTCGTCACGACCTTTTTCGCCCTGGTTCGGGTTGCCGGCGCGCGTCTTGGCTTGCTTGCCGTCTTGCGCGTCGAGTCATCGAGACCTGGCGCCGCGCCTTGTGCGGCCGCCGCCTGCGCGGTGACTTTGCTCGAACGCGTGTGGGCCGCTGGCCCGTCGAGTTTCGGCGGCTTGCGTTTGCCCGTGAGTTCGGCCCAGCGCTTTTCCAGCGCGCCTTCGGCGATCGGCTTGATTACGGTGCCCGAACTCTGCGCGTCCCATGTCTGCACCGAGAACGGAAACGTGCGCAACATCTCGCGCGGGATCACCGGTGCTTCGTGCGCGTCGACGAGCCAGTCGTACACGAAGTCGATGCATAGGCGATAGCCGCGTTTCGTCGCCGGGTCGGGGACTTCATAGGGAGCACGCGTTACGTAACCCGAGCCGAAGATGCCTTTCGGTTGCAGCGCGACGCGATGCAGGAATACGCGATCGCCCGGCAGGATGCTGCGCGCAAATCCGCAGCCCCACACGTCGCTGACCGCGACGCCCGTGGCGACGCGTTTCGCGACGTCGGGCAACTCGGGCCACGGCCATTTCTTGGGGCTCCAGATCAGCAGGAAGGCGGTCATCGCATGCTCGAAGCAGAAGGGGCGGGAGAAGGGCGTGCGTAGTTTCGGGTTGCGGCCCGAACGGTCAGGCGGCAGCTTAACCGATCAACGGCGCGCTTGCCGCGTGATGTTCACCCAGTGGCCGCCCGGCCATGTTCGCATGTGAAAACCGGCGAGGCACGGCTAAACACGGCGAGATACGACGCGAACGACGCGAACGACGCGAACGACGCGCATGGCTCAGGCACTCGCAAGCCCGAGCCCGTCGCGTACAATCGACCCCGATACATTGCCGCTGTCCCGTTCTACCCGTTCCGCTGCCGATGACGGCGCGGCGCTCCATCCGGATTCCCATGTCTCACGTCTCCAGAAGCCGGCCCGATGGCCGGCTGATTCTGTTGCTCGGTGCGCTTGCCGCATGCGGGCCGATTTCCATCGACATGTATTTGCCGAGCCTGCCCACCATCGCGCAGGCCTTCGCGATCAGTACCGGCGCGGCCCAGGCGACGCTCACGAGTTTCATGTTCGGCTTTTCGATCGGCATGCTGCTGTACGGCCCGCTGTCTGATACATATGGACGGCGGCCGGTGCTGCTAGGCGGCATCGTCATGTATGCGCTGGCGAGCGTGGCGTGCGCGCTGTCGTTCTCGATCGGCGCGCTGGTGATGTTCCGCTTCGTGCAGGCGCTCGGCGCGGGCGCGGCGTCGGTGCTCGCGCGTGCGATTGCGCGCGACGCGCACGGGCCGACCGATGCCGCCCGCGTGCTGTCGATGCTCGCGATCGTCACGTCGATCGGTCCGTTGCTCGCGCCACTGATCGGCGGGCAGCTGCTGCTGCTCGGTGGCTGGCGCGTGGTGTTCGTCGTGCTGACGCTGTTCGGCGCGATGTGCGCCGTGACCGCTTTCTTCAAGGTGCCGGAAACATGGCCGCGCGAAAAGCGCGCGCAGTCGGCGCTGCTGACATCGTTCGGCGCGTACGGCAAGCTGCTGCGCGATCCGGTCGCGTGGGGGCATATGCTGTGCGGCGGCATGGCATTCGCATCGATGTTCGCCTACATCACGGCGACGCCGTTCGTGTACATCGAGTATTTCCACGTGTCGGCGCAGCATTACGGGTTCCTGTTCGCGTTGAACATCGTCGGCATCATGTTCGGCAACTTTCTGAACACGCGTCTGGTCGGCCGGCTCGGCTCGCTGCCGATCATCTCCTTTGCGGCGACCGTGAGCTGCGTAGCTTCGCTGTTCGTCTGTCTCGTATCGCTGACCGGATGGGGCGGCTTGTGGTCGATCGTGTTCGGTCTGTTCTTCGTGGTGGGCGTGGTGGGTGTGCTGTCCGCCAATTGCACGACCGATCTGATGCACCGTTATCCGCTGAACGCCGGCGCCGCGGCCGCCGTGTTCGGCGCGGTGCAACTGGCGCTCGGCGCGTTGTCGAGCCTCGCGGTCGGACTATGGCAGGACGGTTCACCGCGAGGCATGGGTATCGTGGTCGGCGTCGCCGGTTCGTTGTGCTATGTCGGGCGGATGCTGGTTGTGCGGTGGCATGGGACGAAGGCGCCTGCGGCGGTTGTGTGACAGTTGTTCGGGGGCCTTGCCGAAGGTGAATCTGATGGATCGCCGGCATGACACATCCGCTCGTCGCTCGCAAGCCGGCGTCTCTACGGAAAACACCAGGTGTTGCGCGCGCGCGACCTTGCGTTTCAAATTGCATTGCTATGATGGAGTCACTGTTCCTCGGAGCGGCAATCATGGCGATCAGAGACTTGATGAATGGCGAACGGCAGCATGCGGCTTTCGCCGAAGCGCAGAAGCTGGCTGACAGCGGCGCCTATCACGATTACACGGACATCGAATACGTCTTGCGCTTTGATTATGGGTTGACCGATGTGTCGGCGCTGCTCGACAGTCAGCCAATGCATCGCGACCTGAATCGCCGTTGCGCGGATGCGCGTGAAAAGCTCGAGACGCTCAGCGTGTGACGGGCGCGGCGGATGGTCGAGCGGCTCGCGAGTTGATGCGCGTGAAGGGGCGCCGGATGCTGGCTGGTCTTCGACTCTTTGGCGCAGCGCCTCGTGCAGTGAACGCAACGGCTTGCGTGCGCGATGGCCGCGTGTCGCGTGTCCCTTCATTGCTTTCGAGCGTGACGAAGCTCGTTGCGTGACCGCGCGATTGTGTCGCGATTGTGTGCGTCGGGGTTCATCATGTGCGCAACCCGCGTCGCCGACGCTTCGTCACCGTTGGAGTGAATTCATGCCTGTTAGCCAGCACGATCCACGTCTGCCCACGACAGACAATCCCACTACGCTTGCAAAACCTGGCGGTCACTACAGCCATGTCGCGATCGCGAACGGCTTCGTGTTCGTCTCCGGGCAATTGGCGATCAATGCGCGCGGCGACAAGCTCGCCGACGCGTCGTTCGAAGCGCAGGCCGAACAGGTTCTGGCGAACGTGCAGGCCGCTCTCGAAAGTGTCGGCAGCAGCATCGCGCAACTCGTGCAGGTGCGCGTCTATATCGTCGATGTCGAACACTGGATGAGCTTCAACCAGATCTACACGCGCTGGGCCGGTGAGGCTCGGCCCGCGCGTGCTGTCGTGCCGGTGCCTCAACTGCATTACGGATTCAAGATCGAGGTCGAGGCGACTGCGCTGGTTTAGATCGTGGCGTTTGCGTCGAGGAGGGCGCAGCCGAACACATTCG
Organism: Paraburkholderia sp. SG-MS1; assembly: GCF_012275575.1. Classification (GTDB taxonomy): domain Bacteria; phylum Pseudomonadota; class Gammaproteobacteria; order Burkholderiales; family Burkholderiaceae; genus Paraburkholderia. Next base: position 38,857 of record NZ_NPIH01000091.1, read on the forward strand.
GGGCAGGGGATGTGTGCTTACTGCATGGGCACCATGCAATCTTGCGTGACGTTACGCGGCACAAATGAAAACGGGCCTACTGGCCCGTTTTCTGATGTTCTGGCGGAGGCGGTGAGATTCGAACTCACGGAAAGATTGCTCCTTCGCCGGTTTTCAAGACCGGTGCCTTAAACCACTCGGCCACACCTCCAAGCCCGAAATTGTAACCTGAAAAACCCCCGCTGCGGTGCTCAGTCGATCGGCAATCACTGCGGATCTTTCAGAAACAGCGCTTGCAGATCGTTCAGGAACGCCTGGCCGAGCGGCGTGGGCGCGATCTTCTCGTGGTCGCGTGTGATCAGCTTGCGTTTTTCGGCTTCCTGCAACGCCGGTTCGATTGACGTCATCGACAGCCCCGTGCGCTCGATGAACCGGTGCACCGGAAATCCTTCCACCAGACGCAGCGCGTTCAGCATGAACTCGAACGGCAAATCGCGCGGCGCGACTTCGTGCTCTTCCTGCACTGCCCTGCCCGCCTTCGCCTGCTCGATGAACGTGGTCGGATGTTTGTAGCGCGCCTGGCGCAGCACGCGATTCGGAAACGACAGCTTCGTATGCGCGCCGGCACCGATGCCGAGATAGTCGCCGAAGCGCCAGTAGTTCAGATTGTGCTTGCTCTGCCGATGCGGCTGCGCATACGCCGACACCTCATAGCGCTCGTAGCCGGCGGCCGTCGTGCGTTCGTGGATCCAGTCCTGCATGTCGGCGGACGCGTCGTCGTCGGGCAACGCGGGCGGGAATTTCGCAAACAACGTGTTCGGTTCGAGCGTCAGGTGATACAGCGACAGATGCGGCGGCGCGAAGGAGAGCGCCGTGTCGATATCGGCTTGGCATTCGGCGAGCGTCTGCCCCGGCAGCGCGAACATCAGATCGAGGTTGAAGTTGTCGAACGTGGTCGCGGCGACTTCGACCGCGTGGCGCGCTTGCGCCGCGTCGTGAATCCGGCCGAGTGCCTTCAGATGCGCTTCATTGAAACTCTGGATCCCGACCGACAGCCGGTTCACGCCGCTCGCGCGAAACTGCGCGAACTTGTCGGCCTCGAACGTGCCGGGGTTGGCTTCGAGCGTGATCTCCGCGTCGGCGTCGAGCGGCAGCAGCGCGCGGATATCCGACAGCATCCGGTCGAGACCCGCCGCCGACAACAGGCTGGGTGTGCCCCCACCGATGAACACCGTATGCACCTGGCGACCCCAGATCAGCGGCAGCGCCATCTCGAGGTCCGCGCGCAATGCGTCGAGGTAATCGTTCTCCGGAAACGTCTCGCCTTTCCACTCGTGCGAGTTGAAATCACAATAGGGACACTTGCGTACGCACCACGGAAAATGCACATACAGCGCCAATGGCGGTAGCGATGTCAGCCGGATACTGCCCGGCGAGGTGAACGCCTTGATGACGCCGTTGCCGATGTCGGCGGGCGCCGGCCTGATCGGAATCACGCTTCCTCCGGGAGGCGCGCAAGCAGGTGCCGCAACGCAATCGCACGATGGCTGCTGGCGTTTTTCACCGCGGGCGCCAACTCGGCGGCGCTCGCGTTCAACGACGGCAAAAAGAAGTACGGGTCGTAGCCGAAGCCATGTTCGCCGCGCGGCGCAGCGAGAATTTCGCCCTGCCAGCGGCCTTCGGCGATCAGCGGTTCGGGATCGTCCGCGTGACGCACGAGCGCGAGCACGCAGTAGTAATAGCCTCGCCGATCGGTTTCACCCTGCAACGCGGCGACGAGGCGCGCGTTATTCGCCGCGTCGCTTTTCTCGCCGCCGGCGAGCTGCGCGTAGCGCGCCGAGTACACACCCGGCGCGCCGCGCAATGCGCGCACACACAGACCGGAGTCGTCGGCGAGCGCGGGCAGGCCGGTGAGCTTCGCCGCATGACGCGCCTTCGCCAGCGCGTTTTCGACGAAGGTCGGATGCGGCTCCTCTGCTTCCGGCACGTTCAGCGTGCTCTGGGCAATCAGCTCGATGCCGGCCGCGTCGAGCAGCGCCGCGAACTCGCGCAGCTTGCCCGCGTTGTTCGACGCCAGCACGACTTTCTTCAACGCCGCGCCTGATGCATGCGCGCCGTCGTCTTGACGAACCTCATTCACTCTTTTGCTCCAGCGCTTCTTTCTGCCTGGCGATCAGCGTGTTGATGCCGTCGCTCGCCAGATCCAGCAGCGCGTTCATTTCGTCGCGCGAGAACGGCACGCCCTCGGCGGTGCCCTGGATTTCGACGAAGCCGCCTGCGCCCGTCATCACCACGTTCATGTCGGTGTCGCACTGCGAGTCTTCGTCGTAATCGAGGTCGAGCACCGGCAGCCCGTCGTACACGCCGACCGAGATGGCCGCGACGTAGTCGGTGATCGGCGAGCTTTCGATGCGGCCCGTGGTCAGCAGTTTCGCCACCGCGTCATGCGCGGCCACGAACGCGCCGGTGATGCTGGCCGTGCGTGTGCCGCCGTCGGCCTGGATCACGTCGCAATCGATGTGCAACGTGCGCGCGCCGAGCTTCTCGAGATCGAACACCGAGCGCAGCGCGCGGCCGATCAGCCGCTGGATTTCCTGGGTGCGCCCGGTCTGCTTGCCGCGCGCCGCCTCGCGGTCGCTGCGCGTATGCGTGGCGCGCGGCAGCATGCCGTATTCGGCGGTGAGCCAGCCTTGGCCGCGGTCGCGCAGGAACGACGGCACGCTCTCGGCGATGCTCGCGGTGCAGATCACTTTCGTGTCGCCGAATTCGACCAGCACCGAGCCCTCCGCGTGCTTCGTGTAGTGGCGCGTGATGCGCACGTCGCGCAGCTGAGTGGCCTGGCGGCCGCTGGGGCGTTGGGTGTCGTTGGTCATGTTGGATCGGTCAGGAAGAAATGCGGAGGGAAACCGCGATTTTACAGCCGATCGACGGGCGCGGTCAGCCGCGCGCATTGCCGATGGACGGCAGTGACGCGCGACGAGCGGCAGTGCAGGGCGGCGGGCCGGGCCAAATGGCATCGTCGATGTCGAGTCACTGCGCGGGCCCACTGAGCGCTCGCCCGCATGCACGCTCGCTCGCGGGGGAAGTCGTCGCCAAAAATGGGATAATGCCGATTCTCCGCCCCGCGTCTCGTACACGCCGGGCGATTTGCCTCTCAGGCCGGCGTCGAACGCATGGCCGCAATCGCGAGAAATACGATGATCTACAGCATGACTGGCTATGCGAGCGCTACGCGCGAACTCGTCGCGGCTTCGGGGACAGGCGGCGTGAGCGTGTCGGTCGAATTGCGCACGGTGAATTCGCGCTTTCTCGATCTGAATTTCCGCATGCCGGAAGACGTGCGTGTCTGCGAGCCGACGCTGCGTGAAATGCTGATGAACAAGCTGTCGCGCGGCAAGGTGGATATCCGCATCAACCTGCAACGCAGCGAACAGTCGGCGAACGCGGGCGCGATCAATCGCGACGCGCTCACGCAGCTCGCACTGCTCGAACGCACGGTGCTCTCGACATTCCCCGAAGCGGGCCGCCTGCGCACCGGCGAGATTCTGCGCTGGCCGGGCGTGCTGGCCGAAAGCGGCGTGGCGCCGGAAGTGCTGCGCGACGCGGTGCTCGCGTGCGGCAAGCAGGCGATCACCGATCTGATCGACGTGCGGGCTCGCGAAGGCGCGCAACTCGCCACGATGCTGCTCGCCAACGTCACCGAAATGGAAACGATCGTCACGAAGATCACGCCGCTCGTGCCGGAACTGATTACGAGGCACCAGCAGAAGATCGTCGAACGGTTGCAGGAAGCGCTCGGCATCGCCGCGCCGGACACGGCCGCCACGATCGTTTCGCGCGAAGAGATCAACGAGCGGATTCGCCAGGAAGTGACGATGTACGGCATCCGTATCGACATTGCCGAAGAACTGTCGCGCCTCACGGCTCACCTGAACGAAACGCGTCACGTGATCGAGAAGGGCGGCAAGGTCGGCAAGCGGCTCGACTTCATGATGCAGGAGCTGAACCGCGAGGCGAACACGCTGGGCTCGAAGGCGGCGGCCAAGGAACTCGCGGATTCGTCGATGACCCTGAAGCTGCTCATCGAACAGATGCGCGAGCAAGTACAGAATCTGGAATAAAGCTGGACACCACCGACATGATCGATCACCACACACGCGAAAGCGGCGCTCCGCGCAATCCGTACGCCGGCGCTTATCCCGGCAATCTGTTCATGGTCGTCGCGCCTTCGGGCGCGGGCAAGTCGACGCTCGTGAACGCATTGCTCGCCGGCGACGACGCGATCCGCCTGTCGATCTCGTACACGACGCGCCCGCCGCGTCCGAAGGAGCAGGACGGCGAGCACTATCACTTCACCAGCGTCGACGACTTCATGAAGCGTCACGACGAGGGCGAGTTTCTCGAAAGCGCGGAAGTGCACGGCAACTACTATGGCACGTCGCGCGTATGGATCGAGGAACAGATGAAGAGCGGCCACGACGTGTTGCTCGAAATCGACTGGCAGGGCGCACAGCAGGTGAAAAAGCAGTTTCACAACGCGGTCGAAATTTTCATCCTGCCGCCGTCGCTCGACGCGCTCGAAGAGCGTCTGAAAAAGCGCGGCCAGGACGAGCCGAACGTGATCACGCGGCGCCTGCTGGCAGCCGGTAGCGAGATGGCGCACGCGGCCGAAGCGGAGTACGTCGTGATCAACGAGAACTTCGATCGCGCATTGAGCGAACTGCAGTGCCTCGTCGCCGCCACGCGTTCGCGCTTCGCCTCGCAGTACGCGCGTCACACGCAGCTTTTCGTGCAGCTCGGCATTCACCTGCCGCACGCTTGAGCGCGGCGTTGTGCCGAGCACATAAGGTAGAATAAGCAACATACTGAGAAGGAACCCAACATGGCCCGCATTACCGTCGAAGACTGCCTCAAACAGATCCCGAACCGTTTCGAACTCGCGCTTGCCGCAACCTATCGCGCGCGTCAGCTCGCTCAAGGCCACACGCCGAAGATCGAAAGCCGCGACAAGCCCACCGTCGTCGCGCTGCGCGAAATCGCATCCGGCCAGGTCGGTGTCGAAATGCTGAAGAAGGTGCCGGTTTAAGGCGCAGTGTTCCGTTTTCGATTGCCACGTATTTGCCACACCCAGTTGCATCAATAACGTACAGACCGGCGTCCAACCCTAACCCGCTACGGAGGCGACCATGAGTGCTACCCCGCCCACCGCCACCGAAGCGGACCACGACGCCGACTCACCCTCGTCTGCGCGCAAGTACATCGACGCGGTCCTGGAACAATCGTTCCGCCATCTGTTCGGACCCACCGCCACGCCGGAGCAACCGCGCCGGCATGACGTCGTCTCCATCGCCAAACTGACGTCCGTGTTGTCCGGCTATCTGCAGCCGGAAGAGATCAAGGACATCAAGGCGGCGTTCCATTTCAGCGACGAAGCCCACCTCGGCCAGTACCGCCAAAGTGGGGAGCCTTACATCACGCATCCTGTCGCCGTCGCGGAAATGTGCGCGGGCTGGAACCTCGACGCCCAGTCGATCATGGCGGCGCTGCTGCACGACGTGATGGAAGACCAGGGCGTGACCAAGGCCGAACTCGCCGAGCGCTTCGGCGCGAAGGTCGCGGAACTGGTCGACGGCCTGTCGAAGCTGGACAAGATGGAGTTTCGCAATCGCGAAGAAGCGCAGGCGGAAAACTTCCGCAAGATGCTGCTCGCGATGGCGCGCGACGTCCGCGTGATTCTGGTGAAACTCGCCGACCGGCTGCACAACATGCGCACGCTCGGCGCGGTGCCGCCGGAAAAGCGCCGCCGCGTGGCGCGCGAAACGCTCGATATCTACGCGCCGATCGCTCACCGTCTCGGCCTGAACAACACCTATCGCGAGCTGCAGGACCTGAGCTTCGCGAACTTCAACCCGCATCGGTACGCCACGCTTGAAAAAGCCGTCAAGGCCGCGCGCGGCAACCGGCGCGAGGTGGTAGGCAAGATTCTGGAGTCGGTACAGCGCGCGATCGCCGACGCGAAGATCGACGCCGAAGTCACCGGCCGCGAGAAAACCATCTTCAGCATCTACAAGAAGATGCGCGACAAGCAGTTGTCGTTCTCGCAGGTGCTCGACGTGTATGGCTTCCGCGTGGTGGTCGAAAGCGCGCTGGAATGCTACACCTGCATCGGTGCGCTGCATGCCTTGTATAAGCCCGTCCCGGGCAAGTTCAAGGACTACATCGCGATTCCCAAGGTGAACGGCTATCAGTCGTTGCACACCACGCTGGTCGGCCCGTTCGGCGCGCCGATCGAGTTCCAGGTGCGCACGCGCAAGATGCACGAAATCGCCGAAGCGGGCGTGGCCGCGCACTGGCTGTACAAGAACGGCAGCGCGGACCTGAACGATGTGCAAAAACGTGCGCACCAATGGCTGAAGTCGCTGCTCGACATTCAGAGCGAAGCGGGCGATTCGAGCGAATTCCTCGAGCACGTCAAGATCGATCTGTTCCCGGATGCGGTCTACGTGTTCACGCCGAAGTCGAAAATCATGGCGCTGCCGCGCGGCGCCACCGCACTCGACTTCGCGTACTCGATCCACAGCGACTTGGGTAACCAATGCGTCGCGGTGAAGATCAACAATGAACTGCTGCCCCTGCGCACCGAGCTGAAGAGCGGCGATATCGTCGAAGTGATCACGGCGCCTTACTCGAAGCCGAATCCGGCGTGGCTTGGTTTCGTGCGCAGCGGCAAGGCGCGTTCGGCCATTCGTCACTATCTGAAGACCATGCGTCTGAACGAGTCCGTGCAGCTCGGCGAGCGTCTGGTCGACCAGGCACTGAAGGGCTACGGGCTCGCGCTGTCGGATGTGACGCCGGAAGCGTGGGAAAAACTCGTACAGTGGACGGGTAACAAGAACCGTCAGGAAATTTTCGCGGACATCGGTCTCGGCCGGCGTGTCGCGGCGGTGATGGCAAAGCGCATCGAAGTGCTGATGAGCGGGCGCGACGCCGACGACGACGGCTCGCGCTCGGGGGCCGCGCCGCATGCGCCGCCGGTGGTCATCACGGGCACCGAGGGCATGTCGGTGCAGTTGTCCGCCTGCTGCCGTCCGATTCCGGGCGACGACATCATGGGCTATATCGGCATCGGCCTCGGCATGGCCATCCACACCACCGACTGCCGTGTCGCGCAGCGCATCCACAAGCGCGATCCGGGCCGCTGGATCGACGTCGCGTGGGCGCCGCAGCCGGGCCGCCTGTTCGACGTCGCGGTGAAGGTGCTGGTCAAAAACACCAAGGGCGTGTTTGCCCGCGTGGCCGCAGACATCACGTCGGCAGATGCGAACATCGTCCATATCGCGATGGACGAAGACCTGTCGCAGGAATCCACGGTGCTGCGCTTCGTCATTCAGGTGAGCGATCGCGTTCATCTGGCCAACGTGATGCGCCGCGTGCGTACGAACCCGGACGTCATGCGCATTGCGCGTGAACGGCCGAGCGAAGAAGGGCATCACCGTCACGATGGCGGCATGCGAATCGATCGCGAGCGCGCGGACTACTGAGTGCGCACGGTTTCGCGCCCCTAGGTTCGCCTTGGCGTACCTGGCGAGCTCCGGATGTTCTCTACTCTTATCTGAACGCGCCGGCTACCGGCAAGTCTCACCTGAAACTCTGGGAGAACGCTGATGAACGTAGCCGACCTCAACGGCGTGGCGCTCGATTATTGGGTGGCCCGCAGCCTGCACGACTTCGTGCGCGAAATCTATTTTACGGATAGCGGCGAAACCGTCTCGATTCGCGGCAATGACCGCGGCCGTCCATGGGACGGGCGCTTCACGCCGTCGACGTCATGGGAAGCGGCCGCAGCGGTCCTGGAGCGGGCGCAGCGGCTCGAAGTGCGCGAGCGGACCGATGGCGGCGCGGCGCACTGTGTCGTGGAGTTTTACGGCGGGCAGCGGGCCGTGGAGGGGCGCGGCGATTCATTGCGGGTGGCGTTGCTGCGAGCGTTCGTCGCAAGCCGTTTCGGCGATAGCGTGGACGAAGTGCTGCGCGAGCCGCAAGCGCTGACCGGCGACCGGGTTCGGGCGATCGGCGAGCGCGCGTCCGGGGATGTCGTCGAGGATGTGCCGAGCCCGGATGGGCGAATCGGAGATATCCAGTCGCCGCCGCGGTAACCCACGAGGTGATGCGAGCAGGGTGCCCAAGCGCTTGCGCAAAAGCACGAGACAAAAACAAAGGGCCTTCCGATTGGAAGGCCCTTCATAGGTGGTGCGGCTGGCAGGATTCGAACCCACGACCCCTTGGTTCGTAGCCAAGTACTCTA
>NZ_NPIH01000092.1 GCF_012275575.1 Paraburkholderia sp. SG-MS1
AAATCGCGCGCCACCTGCGAACTCATCACCAGCACCTACAACAGCACGAACGAAGCAACCGAAGTCATCGAGTATCTGAAACATCCGCTCACCGTCGCTCAACTCAAACAACTCAACGCACAACTAGGCTGCGCGGTCCGCGAGATGATCCGCGACACGGAAGCCGAATACAAAGAACTGCAACTCGCCCGCACCACCCTGACTGACGCTAAGTTATACGAAGCATTGGCGGCGCACCCCGTCCTTTTGCAGCGGCCGATCGTCGTCCGAAACGGGCGAGCCGTGATCGGTCGCCCGCCGGAAAACGTCGCTGCGCTATTCGCTTGAGCGTCGAAAGAAAGCCGGCTCGCGCGATATAGCCGCGTCGAGAGTCAAAAGCCGCCGCACGTCCGCGCCCAACCCCGAAAACAAACTAGCCTTTCCCCGGCAATGCCGCGTCTTTCGTGACAATCTTCGTCGGAATGAGTCGCAGCTCGCTGAACGTGTCCGCGATGCGTTGCTGTTCCGCCAGCACGCCTGCATCGATGGGCTCGTAGATATGCGCGTAGTGGCGCAAGCCCGCTTCGATCACACTGGCGTCGAGCCCTTGAATCGGCGCGAGTTGAGCGGCGGCCTCTGCGTAGTGACCACGCACCCACGTCCCCTCTTTGGCGACCTCGTCCATCATGATCGCGAGCACCGCGCTGTTTTGCTGCGCAAACGGCCGCGCGCTCAGGAAGAACTGATGGTGGCTCACGATACCTTCGGCATCCGCGAGCAGGCGCGCGTTCGTCTGCCCTTTTGCCGCTTCGAGGAACGGGTCCCAGATGGCCCATGCGTCGATGGCGCCACGTTCAAAGGCCGCCCGTGCATCGGCGGGCGCGAGGTAGACGGGCTGAATCTCGCTGTACTTCACGCCGTTTTTCTGCAACGCGGCGACCAGAAACCAGTGCACGTCCGAGCCTTTATTCAACGCGATCTTTTTGCCTTTCAAATCGGCCAATGTTTTGATCGGCGCATCCTGATGCACGAGGATGCCTTCGGCGTGCGGCGTCGGAATTTCATAAGCGGTGTAGACGAAGTTCGCCCCCGCGGCCTGCGCGAACACCGGCGGCGCCTCGCCGACATACCCGAAGTCGATTGCACCGACATTCAGCCCTTCGAGCAATTGCGGGCCGGCTGGAAACTCGGTCCATTTGACGGTGATGCCTTGCGGTGCGAGCCGCTTTTCCAGCGTGCCGTGCGACTTCAACAACACCAGCGTGTTGGCGGCCTTCTGATAGCCGATGCGAAATTCCTTCGTCTGAGTATCGGCGGCGAAAGCGGACCTGGAAACGACTGGCAACGTGGCGGCGGCGAGCGAAGCGCCTACGCCGGCAAGAAACGCGCGGCGCGTGAGATGCGAATGACCTGACATGGAAGGCCCATTAAAAAGACGGCCGCAAAACGGGTCGATTGGCACCGACGATAATTCGTCTGCCAGCCTGGACGAACCGATAAATTTGCATAAGCAAATTACGCAAGCGAGCGACGTACGTAGACCGTGCTCGTCGGCCTCGCTGCGCTGGGTCGTCACCGGCCGCTACAATTTGCCACTCGCGCAAAACCGCGGCTGCGTCATTGACTAAAAGGACCATCGTGCATCCGACGACAACACTTACCCCGTGGGCATCCCACGACACTCAACTCATTTTGTCGTGTGCGCTGGGGCTCGCACTCATCATCGTTTTCATAAGCGTGCTGAAGCTCGCGCCGTTTCTGTCGATTCTGGTTGGCACGTTTGCGGCGGGTTTTGCCGCCGGCTTGCCGCTCGAAGCGGTCGCGAGCGCATTCAGCAAAGGCGCGGGCGCGTTGCTCGGCGACGTCGGCATCATCATTGCGCTAGGAGCGATGCTCGGTGCGCTGATGGCCGAATCAGGCGCTGCCGACCGGCTCGTGTCGACCATTCTCAAACACTCCACCCCGCGCACATTGCCGTGGATGATGGCCGTGGTCGCGCTGATCATCGGCTTGCCGCTCTTCTTCGAAGTCGGCCTCGTGATGATGGTGCCGATCATCTTCGTCATGGCGCGCCGCTCGCAGCAGCCGATCCTGCGCATCGCGATTCCCGCGCTGGCCGGCATGACCACGTTGCATGCACTGCTGCCGCCGCATCCGGGTCCGCTGATCGCCGTCAGCGCGTTGCATGCCGATCTCGGTCTGACGCTCGGCCTCGGCCTGATCGTCGCAATTCCTGCGGTGATTCTCGCGGGGCCGCTCTACGGGATCTTCCTGTCAGGGCGAATGCATGTCGCCGAGCCGGAAGAAATGGGTAAGCTCTTCAGCACGCAGCAAAGCACCGCCGAGCCGCCGGGTTTCGCCATTTCGCTGATTACGATTTTGTTGCCCGTCGTGCTGATGCTCGGCCGCACCATTGCGAAGCTGTTGCTTCAGCCCGAAACGCTCCTTTTCGACACGCTGAATTTTCTGGGTGAGCCGCTGATTGCGCTGGGCCTCACCGTGCTGTTCGCGGTGGTGGCGCTCGGTTGGTCGCGCGGAATGGCGCGTGAGCGCGTCGGCGGCATTTTGCGTAAAAGCCTGCCGCCGATCGCCGCGCTGCTGTTGACTATTGGCGCCGGCGGCGGCCTGAAGCAGGCGCTCGTCGTGGCGGGCATCAGCACGACGATCGGGAAGATCGCGGTCGGCGCGCACATGCCGCTGATTCTGCTGGCCTGGCTGATCGCCGTCGCGCTGCGCCAGGCCACCGGCTCGGCGACCGTCGCCACCACCACCACGGCGGGTATCGTCGCGCCGGTCGTCGCCGGCTTGAGCGCGACGCACAACTCGCTAATGGCGCTCGCGATCGGCGCGGGCTCGGTGTTCTTCTGCCACGTGAACGACGCGGGTTTCTGGATGGTGCGCGAATACTTCGGTCTGCAATTGAAACAGACGGTGCTGGTGTGGTCGGTATTGCAGACGATCGTCTCGGTCGTCGGCCTCGCGCTGACGCTCGTATTGTGGACCGCGTTGACATGACGAGGGGATCGGGCCGCGCGGGCGGGTACGTGCCGACGCGGAGGCCCGGCAGCTTTTCCGGGCGGCCCCGGCCGCTTACACTTGCCGGCAAGCGAGGCGCACCCCCGTGCCTTGCGCCCCGAAAAGCGGAGCCACTGCCATGCTCGAACTGAGGCCGTCGTGCGAAGGATGCGGCAAGTCGCTGCCCCCAAACGCGTCCGATGCCATGATCTGCACGTACGAATGTACGTTTTGCGAAGTCTGCGCGCTGACCCGGCTGCGCAACGTGTGTCCGAACTGCGGTGGCAATTTCCAGCATCGGCCGATTCGCACGCGCGCGCAGCTGGAGAAACATCCGGCGAGTATCGAACCGCATGTTGGTGCGCTCGATGAAGCGTCGCATGCGCGGTTTTTCGAGCGGTATAGGGACACGCCTCCCGGCGAGCGCTAGGCTTGGCGCGGCGGTGTTGGCTGCTGCCAGGCCGTTGACGCGATCGATCATTGCTGCTGTGCGCCCTCTCCCTACTTCCTCGGCGCCCGCAGAGTCAGAAAAACATTATTGCGTGAATTGAAAACAAGCCGGCTTTGCGCACAATTTAGGGCACGACCCACATGTCGGCCTGCCTGCTCTATGCACCGCCAAATCTGCGCAGAAACTACTTTCAAATTATTTCAAAAACTGAAAAAATGTCTTCCTGTCTTCAGTGTTTTTAGGCGGCTACAGAATCGCTATCCTTCAGCCATCGATCGCACCAGATCGCGACCAACGCTGATGAGGAGTAGCACCATGAAACGCATTCTTTCCGCCCTGATCGCTTCCGTTGCTTTGTTTGCAGCGGCTTCGGGTGCAGCTCACGCTGCCGCTCCGGCACAGTGCAACGGCCCGGCATCGTACTGCAACGTGTTTTTCGGCAACTAATCAGCTGATGGACGCGACGGCCTCTTTCCGGAGGGCGTTCGTTGACGAGCAGATTTGTGAAGACAGAAAAAGGGCGCCAAATAGGGCGCCCTCTTTGCATTCAGGTCAAATTATGCGGCGTCGCAAATGGCTGGGCACTCTCAAGGCGATGTCAACGCTCACCTCATCTCGCGCTTAACAAGCCGCCCCGAGCCGGCGAAACGCCACACACTCAAGCGGCTCTTCGCCCGACTGCCCCCACCGATGCGCCCCGCCCCGCGAACAGCGGCTAGATCTTTCCGCCGCCATCCATCCCACTACCCTTACGCCACACTTCCTTGCCGCGCTCGGATAGCTCACCACTGCTATGCACCTTGTCCGCTTGCGTACCATCGACGGCCATCTCGCCGCCAGGTTGCTCCTGCGCTCGCTGCTTTTCGTCCTTGCGAGCCGCAACCGCTTCGTCGTGGGACTTGCCTGCGTAGTTCAGACTCATGACTATTTCCTCCAGAAGTGCATTCCCGCTATAGCGGAAGCAAAAAAGCGTATGCGCGCGTGACAGCCGGGCGTCCACGCGCGACCGTCGTGAGACTCACCCGTCGCCGCGTTTCGCTTACCGGGTTCGCCAGTCATTTTTGCCAGATCCGACACGTCGCAACCGACCCACCACCTGCCGTTACATTCTGACCACGCATCTGCCTCAAATCATCCAGTACCGAAGGTATGCTTGATTGACAAGGCAAAAATACCAGTTATCCACAAGGTTATTCAGCGTTTCTGTGGATAACTTTGCGGGTGGTGGGGTTATCCACCGCTCACATTCCGCGCCGCGTCCCGGCGCCGACGCAACAGGCGCATCCGCAAGCATCTTCGTCCACAACTGCCCGTCTATTGCCTATGATGGACAGTCCGTACCTTTCTGCGCATAAAGCGCCAATCAAGGAAGCGAACCATGGCCTATCACATTGCAGTCGTCGTCGGCAGCCTACGCCCGGACTCGTTCAATCGGCAACTCGCGCAAGCCGTGATTTCTCTCGCGCCGGCCGATTTCACCTTCGAGTTCATCGACATCGGCTCGTTGCCGCTCTACAGCCAGGAGTATGACGCCGATTATCCCGAAGCCGGCAAACAGTTGAAGCAGCGTGTCGAAGCCGCCGACGGCCTGCTGTTCGTCACCCCTGAATACAATCGCTCCATCCCCGGTGTGCTGAAGAACGCGCTTGATTGGGGCTCGCGTCCGTGGGGCACGAACTCATGGGGTAACAAGCCCGGCGCGGTGATCGGCACGTCGCTCGGCGCGACCGGCACGGCGCTCGCGCAACAACATTTGCGCAACGTGCTTGCGTATCTCGACGTCGCGACATTGGGGCAGCCCGAGGTGTTTATCAAGCACGACGCCGCGGTCATCAACGAAAAAGGCGACATCCTGAACGACGGCACGCGCAAGTTCCTCCAGACTTTCGTCGACCGTTACGTCGCGTGGGTCAAGCGGCACGCGGCGGCCTGACGAATTCGTGCGTGGCGAGCGCCATACCTCGCCACTTCGCCATACCGGATCCAACGCGAGCAAGGCGGCGGTTGCCATCGCCAAACCAGCCGCCGCCGCAACTTTCAAACATGGTGATGCCCGGTCACCCGTTCCCATCCGTGACGCACCGCCAGCTTGAAACGCTCCCAGGTACTGTCCGCAGACGTCGTCTCCCAGTGACGCCGGGCCTCCGGCTCGATGTCGTCCCACGGACGGTCATGAAACCGCGCGTCGCTGCCGATTTCCGCGCCGTAGCGATACGCCGGCACGTAGTCTTCGTAACGCGCATTTTCAGACGCGTATTGCTCGTCGTAGTGCGCACGGAAATCTTCTTCGTATTCCAGATATTCGTTCGGCATCTGGCCGCCCAGACCAGCGGTCGGTTGCCCCGCTTCGGAGACGACCTCCGAGGGCTGCATGACCGCCCCTGAGCCCGGCATCGAACCCGCTGCGATTGCGCTGCGTCCCGCGTCACCGACCAGGGGATCGCGAACCGGCTCATTTACCGGATCGACGGCGGGCCGCTCGCTGAGTGGCGGCGGCACGAAGGGCTCGGCGTCCGTGCTTCCCGGGGGTGCCGTGTACAGGGGATCGGGAGTAGCGGCCGGCCGCGCGCTCGCGCCTGGCGTGGTCGTCGTGGCGGCAGACGCCGTGCTCGATGTCTGCGGCGCGCCCGGTGTCACGGCGCCGATGCCCAGTTCGTCGAGCACCGAATGCTCGCGTGCGCTTGAAGTTTGCGTTTCCCAATCCGGCAGACGTTCGCCGATGTCGGTTGCGCCCAGTCTCGCGAGCGTGCTGCGGGCGAGTTCGGCATGCGACTCGCTCGTTGCGTTGACGCACACCAGCACGGCGCCGCGACGAACGGCTTCGGCGTAGCGCGCCGCATCCGGGGCGCGCGAGCCGGTGGAGAACAGGCTCGACAGGAAGCGCTCGATATTGGCCAGCATGCCGGCACCCGCGACTTCGTCGGTTGCCGAGCCGACCGACGGTTCCGGGTTCGCCTGCAACTCGATGGCTTCGCGAGCGAAACCGGTCTGCACGAGCGTGTCGCGAGCGCTTTCCGCTTGCATGTAGGTGTCGAATAACCCAATCACGGTATGTTGCATGGCTGTCTCCCGACGTATTTAGGCGGAGAGGGCGGCGCTGGAGCAAGCCACCGGCTTCTTCCGTCGAGCCGCAACGATCATGCCGGGGCGAGCCCGGCGCCCCGGCCTACCCCGAGTGCCTGCCCGCGCGCCCGTTGGCGCGGGATTCGTGCGTCAATGCCCGGCGGTACACCGCCACGCTTTTACAACTGTCGGTAAATGGCGCGCAGGGCCGATCAGGCGACTTGCCTCTACTGCTGCGCTGGGTGCTCCGCCGGATCGGAGCCCGTTTGCGCCAGATCACGCTGGATCGTTTCGAGCAGCTTTTCCAGCAAGCCGATATCGAAGGGCTTGGACAACACCCGCACGTCCACACGCCGCGCCCGGTCGAGTTCCTCCGCGTAACCGGTGACGAGGATCACCGGCAGTTTGGTGTCGAAGGCCAGAACCGCCTCGGCCAGATCGATGCCGTTCAGCTTGCCGGGCATGTGAATGTCCGACAGCACGAGATCGAACGGCAGCGGCTCGCCCGTGCGCGCCCGCCGTGCATGCGCATCGTCGAACAGACGCAGCGCCGTGTCGGCGTTGAAGACGCACGTGACCTGGTGGCCCATCATCTGCAGCAGCGCTTCAGTGCCGGCGGCCACTTCCTCGTTGTCCTCGACCAGCAGGATGCGCAACCCTTGCGGAACGCGGCTCTCCTCGGCGCCCGCTTCCGCCGGCACCGTGATCTCGGGTTCGGCCGCGGCGCGCGGCAAATAGAGGCGCACCGACGTGCCCGCGCCGACCGCGCTGTCGATCGCCGCGAGGCCGCCCGAGCTCTCGCAGAACGCGAAAACCTGCGGCAAGCCGAGGCCCGTACCCATGCCCTTCGGCTTGGTCGTGAAAAGCGGTTCGAAGGCGCGGGCGAGCACGTCGGGCGCCATGCCGGCGCCGGTATCTTCGAGCGAGAGTTGCACGAAGTCGCCGGTCAGCGGAAAACCGTCTTCGTGACGGAACACGATATTGGTGGCCCGCACGGTGAAGCGCCCGCCATTGGGCATGGCGTCGCGCGCGTTCACTGCAACGTTGATCAGCGCCAGTTCGAGCTCCGCCACGTCGACGCGCGTCGGCCAAATCTCGGCGCCGGGATCGATCACGAGCGACACCTTCGCGCCGAGCGAGGCGCGCAGCAACTCGCGGCACGTCGGCAGCCATTGTTCGAGCAACAACGTCTCGGTGCGCAGCGGCTGCTTGCGCGCGACGCCGAGCAATTGCCGGGTCAGCGACTGGCCGCTCTTGAGCGCCCGCTCCATCGCCGACAATTCGCGGTCGAGGCCCTCTACGCCGCGCCGCCGCACGATCTGCACGTTCGACGAGAGGATCATCAGCAGGTTGTTGAAGTCGTGCGCGACGCTGCCGACCAGCGTGCCGAGCGCCTCCATCTTGCGCGACTGGCGATACGCCGATTCGATCGACCGGCGCATCGACGCTTCGGCCTGCCAGCGCTCCCACGCTTCCTCCTCCGCGCCGAGGCGCCGCAGCGACAGCCAGATCACACACCACAGGGCGATCGACGGCGTGAACATCGACAGGATCAGGACGCTCAGGTGCCGATACCACGCGGCCCAGATCGCCGACGTGCGGTAGCCGCACAGCACGTACACCGGATATGCGCCGACATGCCGGAAGGCGAGGATCAGCGTGTCGCCGTCGACGTTCGAGCGCATGCGCACGACGCCGGCCCGCCGCCCTTGCGCAACGGCTTCGGCGAACGGCGAATTGGACGCCATGGCCGCGGCTTCGCGCGGCGTGCGCGGAAAATGTGCGAGAACTGCGCCGTCGGTGCGGACGAGACTCATGATCATCGGCGTGCTGCTGTTGCCGCCGAGCAGTTCGCGGTAGAACGCATCGAAGTAGCTCGGCCGCAGCGCCACCGAGACCACGCCGGCGAACGAACCGTCGACGGCGCGCCGCTCCACGCCCATGTTGAACACCTGTTCGCCGGCAACGTGCCCCGTCATCACCTTCGACACGTGCTCGCGCGCGTTGCCGGCGCGAATGCCGACGAAGTCGTCGCGCATGCCGATCGACAGCACCGGCGACGGATAGTAACGGCTGCTCGCGAGCAGCGCCCCCTCGGCCCCGAAGATCGACACGGCGGCCACCTGCGGATAGCCGCCGCCCATCGTGCGGAGTTTCTCGTGAATCTCGGCTTCGCGGGCGCGGATGCCGTCGTCGTCGAGACCTTCGGTCAGATCGATGATGCGCGCGTCGAGCGTCTCGTTCATGTCGAACACTTTCAGCGCGTGCTCTTCGGCGACGCGCACCGTGCGCAGCGTCATGTCGGTGGCGTCGGCCTCGCGCGTGCGCAGATCGCTGAGCGCCATCGCAGCGACATACACGCACGGCAGCAGGATGGCCGCGACCAGCAGCGCGATTAATGTAATGCGGCGCACGTGGAAATTCTGTTCGGGCACGGCGGGGAACGATGCGCCCTCCTGCGGCTTCGCGGAATGGTGGGAAAGGCGGCCTGCGCGAAGTGGGTCGAACGGGTCTGGTGTCATTTTTCGATCATGCCAAAGTCGTTCGGGTCCAGGAAACCTGGAGAGTCGGCTTCATAGCAGAAGCATAGACATAGCGCGGCGTCACACATTACCGTTGAAGAAGGGCGCCGCCGGGTTCGGGCCTATTTGTCTGCTGGTTAAACAGCGACGAATCTGGAAGCGCAAACGTATCAAAAAGTATGAATATAAGACAAAGCCGCATCATTCTATATAAACGTTTTCACAAAGAGGCTTAACGAGGAATATCTCATCACAGTATGCGATTTTGGTGAGTTGCCTTTAAGCGAGTTTGCTTCGAAAATCCCGTCACGATAAACATTCGTCTGCCATGTTCGGACGTATAGGCCGTGAGGGCACCCAGTCCGTGCATACCATGCATCGTGGATCAAGGCGTTCGCGGCGCCATGCGCGGCGAAGGGAGCAGCCTGATCCATCGAGCCGCACAGATCGATCTACGGGGTAGGCTCGAACATGCCGGTCATTGCCGTCGTCCACGGTGCGCGCTCGCATTCATGCAGGCGGACCGGATTCTCCAACCGCGCGTCGCCACGCATGCTCCCCGCTCGCTCGCAACCTGCGTTTTCGCAGGCTTCACCGCACTTTGCCGCGCGGCGACAGACCTCGCGCTAAAGAAACCGCCTCTACGCGCCGTTATGCGTAAGAGATCATTTCGCTTTTCGACCCGCCCATGCCCTTGCCCATTGTGATCGCCGACGATTCGTTGCTTGCCCGCAAGGTGCTCACCAAGGCATTGCCGCCGGACTGGGATGTCGACGTGTCCTACGCATCGAACGGGCGCGAGGCGCTCGGTCTGTATCGCGAGGGCAAGGCGTCGGTGATGTTCCTCGACCTGACGATGCCGGACATGACCGGCTACCAGGTGCTCGAAGCGTTGCAGCATGAGGATCTGAACACCTTCGTGATCGTCGTGTCCGCCGATGTTCAACCGATGGCTCAGGCGCGCGTGCGTGCGCTCGGCGCCGCCGCGTTCATCGCCAAGCCCGTGACGCCCGAGGCGGTACTGCCCATCCTCAAGGAGTACGGGTTGTATGTCTGAGCCAGTCCTCACCGAAGATCAGCGCGACGCGCTGCAGGAGGTCGCCAATCTGGCGATGGGCCAGGCGGCGACGCGGCTCGCGCGGCTGCTCGATTCGTTCATCGAATTGTCCGTGCCGCGCGTGCGAATGGTGGCGCTCAGCGAGGCGGCCGAGGCGCTGCGCGAGATGACCGGGATCGACGACACGGTGAGCGCGGTGCGGCAAGGCTTTCGCTCCGACATCAAGGGCGAGGCGCTGGTGATTTGCCGCAGCGACAGCATCGCGCAGCTGTGCTCGCTCGTCAGCGATCCGTATGCGCGGTCGAGCTACGAGGCGGTGAGCCAGAAAGAACTGATGCTCGACGTCGCCAACGTACTGACGGGCGCATGCGTATCGTCGATTCTCGACCAGCTCGGCCGCACGCCGGTGTTTTCCGCGCCGGGTGTGCTCGGTGAAACGATGACGCTCGACGAGGTCTTTCAGCCCGGCGTGCTGCAGTGGCAGGTCGCGCTGCTGGTGGAAGTGAATTTCGCGCTGGAGGATCAGAGCTTCCGCGCGCACCTGGTCATGCTGATGGCCGAAGAATCGATTCGCCACATGAACGGAGCGCTCGACGCGCTGTTGTCCAGCCTATGAACGTACCCGTGGATTCGTTGAGCGACCTGGTGGTCGAACGTGTGGGCTTTGGCATCTTCGTGCTCGACCGCGACATGAACGTCCTCATGTGGAACCGCTTCATGCAGGACCACAGTGGTCTGTCGCCGGAACAGGTGGTCGGCAAGTCGTTGTTCACGCACTTTCCGGAGCTGCCGCGCGTGTGGTTGTCGCGCAAGATCGAAAGCGTGTTTCAGCTCGGCAGTTTTGCGTTCAGTTCGTGGGAGCAGCGGCCGTATCTGTTCCGGTTCGACCATGACCGCCCGATCACCGGCGGGGTCGATTTCATGCAGCAGGACTGCACGTTCATGCCGCTCACACGCGATCGCGAAGTGGTCGCCGTGTGCGTGACGATCTCCGACGTCACGCACGTGAGCATCGTGCAGCGCGAGCGTGAAGAGGCGGTCGCCAAGTTGCAGGAGTACGCGGACCGTGACGGGCTGACGGGCATCGCCAACCGCCGTTTCTTCGAAGCGCGTCTGCGCGATGAATTCACGCGCTGGCAGCGCTATGGCGGCGACATGTCGATGCTGCTGTTCGATCTCGATCACTTCAAGAAGATCAACGATCAGTTCGGCCACGGCGTCGGCGATACGGTGCTGCGCGTGATGGCGCAGCGCGTCGCCGAGGTGGTGCGGGCGCAGGACACCTTCGGGCGTTTCGGCGGCGAGGAGTTTGCGCTGCTGCTGCCCTGCACCCCGCTCGACGACGCAATGCGCGTCGCGGACAAAATCCGCTCGGTGATCGCCGACACGCCGGTCGAAGTGCTGGGCACGAGCGTGCCGGTGACCGCGAGCGTCGGCGGCGCGGCGGCGCGTCAGGGCGTGCCGGCGTACGACGTGCTGATCAATGAGGCCGATGCGGCGTTGTATAGCGCGAAGCGGCAAGGGCGCAACCGCTCGGTGGCGTTTGGCTGAGGGCGCCTGGCGCCAGCGCCGCCCTTCCCGCCCTTAATTCGCCGGCAAAACTGCGGCCTATCGCAAACGTTGATATACTTTTCGCCGTTTCCGGCATCCCGGCCGGCTGTTTCGCGCATGTCCGCGCGCGCGGGCTACCTGCCCTGCGGGTAAGCATAAAACCTCTTTGATCGCCTTTCAGCGGGCGCCTCCTGCGGAGATCGTCTTGGCTGTTTCCAATCTTGTCGTGGACGATACAGAAATCGACGCCGCTGCCGCCACGTCCGGCAGCTCGTTCTATCTCGCCATGCGCATCCTGCCGGCTGCACAGCGCGATGCGATGTATCAGGTCTACGCCTTCTGCCGCGCTGTCGACGATATCGCCGACAGCGCCGACAGCGACATGCCGCGCGCCGAACGCGCCGCCGCGCTCGAGGGCTGGCGCGCCGACATCGACGCGTGCTACGCCGGCGCGCCGCGCGCATCGCTGCGCGCGCTGACGCGTCACATTCACACGTTTCATCTGCAGCGTGAAGATTTTCACGCGATGATCGACGGCATGGCGATGGACGCGGCCGCCGACATCTGCGCCCCCGACGAAGCCACGCTCGACCTCTACTGCGACCGCGTCGCCAGCGCGGCGGGCCGTCTTTCGGTGAGGATATTCGGGATGCACGAAGCGCCCGGCCTTTTGCTCGCGCACCATCTGGGCCGGGCGCTGCAATTGACCAACATCCTGCGCGATATCGACGAAGACGCCGGTATCAACCGGTGCTACCTGCCGCATGAACTGCTGGCGCGCGAAGGCATCGCGGTGACGAACCCCATGCAGATCGCGGACGATCCGTCGCTGCCACGCGTGTGCGCCACGCTCGCCGAACGCGCGCAGCAACACTTCGCCGCGTCCGACGCCATCATGGACCGCGAGCCGCGCAATCAGGTGAAGGCGCCGCGCATCATGTCGGGTGTCTATCGCCTGCTGCTCGAACGCACGCTGGAACGCGGCTTCGACATTCCGCGTACGAAGGTCCGCAAGCCGAAGCTGCGCATGCTGTGGATCGTGGCGCGTTACGCGCTCTCCTGAACTGATGCCGAAGCTCGTACATGTGGTCGGTGCGGGCCTCGCGGGTCTCGCCGCCGCGGTGCAGTTGCAGCGGCGTGGCGCGCAAGTCGTGTTGCATGAAGCGGCGCCCCAGGCGGGCGGCCGTTGCCGTTCGTACTACGACACGCGGCTGGGCACGACCATCGACAGCGGTAATCACGTCGTGCTCTCAGGCAATGCCGCGACGCTCAACTATTTGCGGGCGATCGGTGCCGCCGACGAACTGGTCGGCCCGTCGCAAGCCGAGTTTCCGTTCATGGATCTCGCCACGTGGGCGCGCTGGACCGTGCGCTTGTCGCCGGGACACGTGCCCTGGTGGATCTTCGACCCGAACGCGCGCGTGCCGAACACGGGTCCGGGCGACTATCTTTCACTCGTGCCGCTGCTGTTCGCCAAACCGGGCCGCAACCTCGCGCAGACCATGCGCTGCAACGGCCCGCTGTGGGACCGTCTGCTGAGGCCGCTGTTTCATGCGATGCTGAATCTGGAGCCGCGCGATGCATCGGCGGAACTGACCGGTGCGATGGTGCGCGAGACGGTGCTGGCCGGCGGCCTCGCATGCCGGCCGCTGATCGCGCGCAACGGTCTGGGCAGCGCGTTCGTCGATCCCGCGTTGCGTTTGCTGCAGCATGGCGGCGCGACCATCAAGCTGGGCTCGCGGCTGACTGACATCGTCTTCAGCGCCAACGGTGCTCGCGTGCAGGCGTTGAATTTCGCCGACGAAAGCGTCGCACTCGAAGCGAACCACGCGTTGATTCTTGCCCTGCCGCCGGAGATTGCGCCGGGCGTCGTGCCGGGTCTGCGCGCGCCGACCCGGTTCACGGCGAGCGTCAACGTGCATTTTGCGGTCGAGCCGCCGTTCGGTTTGCCGCCGATCACCACGCTGCTGAACGCGACGGCCGCATGGCTGTTCGCGTTTGACGGGCGCCTGTCGGTCACGCTCAACGAGGCCGAGCGGCTGCTCGACATGCCGCACGAAACGCTCGCGAGCACCGTCTGGGCCGAAGTGGCGCGGGCCGTCGATCTGCCCGCCACGCCGCTGCCGGCCTGGCAGGTCGTGATGGAAAAACGCGCAACGTTTGCCGCGCTGCCGGACCAGGAAACGCTGCGTCCCGGCACGCGCACTCGCTGGAACAACCTGATGCTCGCGGGCGACTGGACGGCCACCGGCCTGCCCGCGACGATTGAAGGCGCGATCCGCTCCGGCCAGAAAGCCGCGGATACGTTGCTGAATGAACCGATGGAACGCCGATGAACGATTTATCTCAAGCCCAACCGCTGGACGACGTCCTGCCCGAACTCGCCGACCCGGCGCTGAATGTGCCGAATGTGGCCGACGCGCCGGCTGTCGACGCGCAAGCGAACGACGCGCCGCTGGCGTCGAGCGCATCGCTCGACGCCGCGATCACGCGCGCGACCGATGCGATCCTCGCCGCGCAACAGCCGGACGGCCACTGGGTCTACGAACTCGAAGCCGATGCGACGATTCCCGCCGAATACGTGTTGCTGCTTCACTATCTCGGCGAAACGCCGAACCTCGAACTCGAGCAGAAGATCGCGCGCTATCTGCGCCGCATTCAGTTGCCCAACGGCGGCTGGCCGCTCTTCACCGACGGCGCGCTCGACATCAGCGCGAGCGTGAAGGCGTACTTCGCGTTGAAGATGATCGGCGACCCGGCCGACGCCGAACACATGGTCCGCGCGCGCGAAGCGATTCTCGCGCACGGCGGCGCGGAAAACGTCAACGTCTTCACGCGGATTCTGCTCGCGCTGTTCGGCGTGGTGTCGTGGCGCGCGGTGCCGATGATGCCCGTCGAGATCATGCTGCTGCCCATGTGGTTCCCGTTCCATCTGTCTAAGGTGTCGTATTGGGCGCGTACGGTCATCGTGCCGCTGCTGGTGCTCAACGCGAAGCGCCCGCTCGCGCGCAATCCGCGTAAGGTGCGCATCGACGAAGTGTTCCGTGGCGCGCCGGTCAACACGGGCATGAACGACCGGGCGCCGCATCAGCATGCCGGCTGGTTCGGCTTTTTCCGCGGCGTGGATGCGCTGCTGCGCACGGTCGACGGTCTGTTCCCGAAGGCCACCCGCGAGCGCGCGGTGCGTGCGGCGCTGGCCTTTGTCGACGAACGGCTGAACGGCGAAGACGGCCTCGGTGCGATTTTCCCCGCGATGGCGAACTCGGTGATGATGTACGACGTGCTCGGCTACCCGGCCGATCACCCGAATCGCGCGATCGCTCGCCAGTCGATCGAGAAGCTGCTCGTTATCAAGGATGACGAAGCATATTGCCAGCCGTGTCTGTCGCCCGTCTGGGACACGTCGCTCGTTGCGCACGCGTTGCTCGAAACCGGCGAAGCGCATGCCGAGCAGGCGGCCGAACGCGGGCTCGCGTGGCTGCGTCCGTTGCAGATTCTCGACGTGCGCGGCGACTGGATCTCGCGCCGGCCGAACGTGCGGCCTGGCGGCTGGGCGTTCCAGTACAACAATGCGCACTACCCGGATGTCGACGATACGGCGGTGGTCGTGATGGCGATGCAGCGCTCGGCGGCAATCACGCAATCGACGGCCGATCGCCAGGCCATTGCGCGCGCACGCGAATGGGTGGTCGGCATGCAGAGCAGCGACGGCGGCTGGGGTGCGTTCGAGCCGGAGAACACTCAGTACTACCTGAACAACATCCCGTTCTCCGATCACGGCGCATTGCTCGATCCGCCGACTGCGGACGTCTCGGGCCGGTGTCTGTCGATGCTCGCGCAACTCGGTGAATTGCCGCAGAACAGCGAACCGGCGCAACGCGCGTTCGCTTACATGTTGCAGGAGCAGGAGTCGGACGGCAGCTGGTACGGCCGGTGGGGCCTGAACTACATCTATGGCACGTGGACCGCGCTGTGCTCACTGAACGCCGCCGGCATGTCGCACGACGATCCGCGCATCAAACGCGCGGCGCAATGGCTGCTGTCGATCCAGAATCCGGACGGCGGCTGGGGCGAGGGCGGCGAAAGCTACAAGCTCGACTATCGCGGCTATGAGCGCGCGCCAAGCACGGCATCGCAGACCGCGTGGGCGCTGATGGGTCTGATGGCGGCGGGCGAGGTCAATCACGAAGCGGTCGCACGTGGCGTCGATTACTTGCAGCGCGAACAGCGCGAGCATGGGCTGTGGGACGAAACGCGCTTTACCGCAACCGGCTTTCCGCGTGTGTTTTATTTGCGTTACCACGGCTATCGCAAGTTCTTCCCGCTGTGGGCGTTGGCGCGTTTCCGGCATCTGAAGCGCAACGGCCTGACGCGCGTCGCGGTCGGGATGTAACGGATGCCGCTTTCGACAACGCCGTCAGCCAGCGCCGACCTCAGCAGCTTGCCCGTGATCGTGGTGACCGGCATGGCGTTCGAAGCGCGGATCGCGCGCGGCGAGGGCGTCGAAGTGGTCTACGCGGCGCGCGCCGATCTGCTCGAGCGCGCGCTGAACGCTGCGATCGCGCGCGGCTGTTCGGGCATCGTCAGTTTCGGGACGGCGGGGGGGCTGGCGCCGGACCTGGAGCCGGGCTCGCTGATCGTCGCGAACGCGGTCGAGGGACCCTTTGGGCGGCAGGAAACCGACCGGCAATGGGCGGACAGGCTCGTCGCCGCGATGATGGCGGGGCCGCTCGCGGGGCGTTTGCAGCGTGGTTTGATGGCAGCGGTCGCCGCGCCGTTGGTATCGGCTGACGACAAGCGCGCGCTGCATCGTTCGAGCGGTGCGTTGGCGGTGGATATGGAATCGCATATCGCCGGCGCGACGGCCGCCGCGCACAGTGTGCCGTTTGCCGTGTGCCGCGCGATCGTCGATCCGGCCTGGCGCACGCTGCCTTCCGCCGCGACGGCGGGTCTGCGCGATGACGGCAGCACGGCGCTCGGGCCAATTCTGCGGGAATTGCTGCGGCAGCCGTCGCAGCTCGGCGGCCTGATTCAGGTCGCCGTCGACGCCCGCGCGGCGCGGACGTCGCTGGTGGAGGCGCGCCGGGCAATGGGCGACGCAGGGGCGTTGCGGATCGCCGCTGTCGTTTGAAGACGGCGCCACCCCATGCGTTGGCTCGCCAATTAATTTAGCGGCTATTGAAATACTAGGGAAAACCCTTATCTTGGTACAATGTCAGTGTTAACCCTAGGTCGCCCCTATGCGGCGACGAACTGGGTGCCTCACACACGGAGTGCCAGATGAATTTCCATACCAGAAAGTGGGTCAAGCCCGAAGACCTGAACCCCAACGGGACGCTGTTCGGCGGCAGCCTGCTGCGCTGGATCGATGAAGAAGCAGCCATCTACGCGATCACGCAGCTCGACAATCAGCGAGTCGTGACCAAGTTCATGTCCGAGATCAATTTTGTCAGTTCCGCGCGTCAGGGCGACATCATCGAACTTGGCATGACCGCCACGCATTTCGGCCGCACGTCGATCACGCTTCGTTGCGAAGTGCGCAACAAGATCACGCGTAAGAGCATTCTGACCGTCGAAAAGATGGTGTTCGTCAATCTGGACGAGAAGGGCGAGCCCGCGCCTCATGGGCGCACGCAGATCCGTTACGCGGAAGAGGCGTTTGCCAGCTATCGCGAAAGTTCGCGGCAGGTGCCGCAAGCTCCGGTTGCCGTTGAAGACGAGCGAGTGGCGGCGCGCGTTGAGGCGGATAGCCTGCATTGAGGCGAAGTTGATGGCCCGGTGTTGGCGGGAGTCGCGGCGGTGGCCGCTGCGCCGCATACCGAGGTGATACGGCATTCCTGTTCGGTGGTGTGGCCAGCTTCTAGCTAGTTCTTACGGGACGCCCGTTCTGGGCGCCCGCAGCGCGTTCGTACCTCGACAGCGCTTTTCCCACCTCTCATCTTTCTTGCGTTATTGCGCGACCGGCGCTGCAGCCGGCTGTTTGTCGTCGGCCGGGCTGGCTTGAGGCGACGGAGCCGGTGAGGCGGACGCAGGCGCAGGGGCCGTCGCGGGCGCGGCCGACTCTGCGCCCGCTGCGCCGCTGGCCGGAGTGTCGCCCGGATCGGTGTAGTTGGGCACGCCAGCCGGCGCGCCCGTGGCGGCCCCGGAGGCCGCGTTCGGGGCATCGGCTGCGTCCCCGGGGTCGGCGTAGTTCGGCAAGCCTACCGGTGCGCCGGCAGCGGGCGCTGCCGCGCCCGAGTCGCCCTGGTCGTCGTAGTCCGGCAGCGGCGTGGCGTTGTCGCTTGTACCGCGCAGACGCGCGCGGCGCTGCTGCGTGTACGCGTCGCGCACGAACGAGTATTTGTCGAGCGCGGCTTGCTGCAGCAGATCGGTTGCGCCTAGCAGATCGGAGCGCACGCTCACGAACTGCAGCACGTACAGCGGATTGCGCACGGCCGGTTCCATGTAGTTCAGCGGATTGAACTTCACATCGACGATGAGGCCCATGCTGTCACGCACGGTGCTCGGCCCGAACAGCGGCAAAACCAAGTACGGACCCGACGGAATGCCCCAGTGCCCGAGCGTCAGGCCGAAGTCCTGATGGTGCTTGGGCAGACCAGCGGGCGTTGCCCAGTCGAGCAGGCCGCCGATACCAAAAACCGAGTTGAACGCGAAGCGCATGATGTCTTCCGTCGCGTCGGTGAACTTCAATTGCAGCAGAGCATTGGCGGCGTTGGTCAGATCGCCGAGGTTCGAGAAGAAGTTGCTGACCGCCGTGCGCAAGGGCTGCGGCGTTACCTTCTGATAACCCTTCGCGACGGGCACGGCGACATAGCGGTCCACCCCGTCGTTGAAATTGAACACGACCCGGTTCATCGGTTCGAACGGGTCGCCGGGCTTGCGGTCGGGCCCGGTCGCACAACCGGAGATCAGACCCGTAGCGGCGAGCGCCAGCGCGGTGTTACGCAGCATCATGCTTATATTCCTTTTTGCTTCGCGCGGCGTTGGCGCGGCTTGCCCATGAGCACAGGTTGAAACACCACGGCACCGATCAGCGTGCAGAACAGCGACAGCGCCAGCAGCCGTCCCATGCTGGACGTTCCCGGATGGTGCGACAGCCAGAGGCTACCAAACGCGGTCGCCGTTGTCGCCGCACTGAACAACACTGCGTGGGTCAGGCTCGACTGCAGCAGGCCGGTCTGGCCGTTGCGCCACGCCATCACGAAGTAGATCTTGAAAGCGACGCCGACGCCGAGCATCAGCGGCAGTGCGATGATATTCGCAAAGTTCAGCGGCATGCTGAACACCACGCACAGTTCGAGCGTGACGAGCGCGGAGACCAGCAGCGGCACGAGCGTGCGCAGCACGTCGCCGATCCGCCGCAGCGCGATCCACAGCAGGACGGCAATCGACAGCAGCGCATAGCCGGCCGCTTGCAGGAACGCCTTGATGATCGTGTCGGCCGAGTGCAGGATCGAAATCGGCCCGCCGATCGCGCCCGGCTCCGCCTTCTTCACTGCGTGGGCGAAGCGGGCGAGCATCGCGTCGTCACCGGGATCGGTGCCGGGTTTGACCTTCGGCGCGATGTCGACGAGGGCGCGGCCGTCCTTCGACACCCAGGCAGCGGAGATGGCCTTGGGAAGGTTCTCACGGGTGATTTCGGTCGGCTGCAGCAGGTTTTCCAATTGCTTTAACGCGATGCGCAGCGTCTGCGACATCGCGGTTTCGGCGCGCTCGCGTGTGGCGGTGTCGGCGGCGGCGAGTTTTTGCAGCGTCGCCGACAGATGCTGGGCTTCGGCCGCGCCCGGGCCGGGATGATCCTCGGCGGCGAGCGAGAGCTGGTTCGCCGCGCGCTTGAGCGCGGCGACACGCACCTCATCGGTGGCCTGCTGCGCGGGTTGCTGCTGCAGCGCGGGCAGTAGTTGCTGCGCGGCGCTCGCGATCAGCATCATCTTCTGCTGCTGCTCGGTCGGGATGAACGTGTTCAACGTAGTCACGCGGCCCACTTCCGGCAACGCGCGCAACCGCCCGGCCATGCGCTCGGCCTCGTCGAGCGACGGCGCCAGCGCATGCACGTTGTTGACCGCGGCTTCCGGCGAATCCTTCAGTGACAGCAGCGTCGCCATCGATTCTGTATGCGGGTCCTTCAGATGCAGCGGGTTGAAATCGAAGCGCAAATGCGTGAGCAGCGGCGTCGCGCCGATCACGACGATCAGCGTGCCGATCAGTACCGGGCGGCGGTGATGGGCGAGGAAATCGTCGACCGGCGCGAGTTGCTTGAAGCCCGGCGAGCCGGCTTCACCCGGCGGATTGAAGACTTTCAGCAGGGCCGGCAGCAGCGTCATGTTGGTGAAGTACGCGACGAACATGCCGACGCCGGCAATCTGCCCCAGTTCCGACACGCCGCGATAGGCGGTCGGCAGGAACGAGAAGAAGCTCAGCGCGACCGCCACCGCCGCGAGCGTCAGCGGCACGCCGATGCTGTGCGCGGTGTGCATCAGCGCGGCGGACAGCCGGTCGTCGCGGTTGCGCTCCTCGCGGTACTTGACGCCGAACTGCACGCCGAAATCGACCCCGAGGCCGATGAACAGCACCATGAAGGCGACCGAAATCATGTTGAGTGCGCCAACCATCAGCAGGCCGAGCGCCGCGGTGATCGTGAGTCCGACGAACAGCGTGATGAACACCGCGGCGATCATGCGGCCCGAGCGCAGTGCGAGCCACAGAATCACCAGCACGACGATGAACGTGCCGATGCCGTTGAGCACCGCACCGTCCTGGACTGACGCGAACTCTTCGTCGGCGAGCGGCTGTTCGCCGGTCAGCCGGATCGTCGCGCCGTAGCGCGCGTCGAGGTGCAGCGACGCGGCCGTGTCGCGGATCGCTTTCGATGCGCTCGCGCCCGGTTGCAGCGCGTCATAGTTGACGACTGGTTGCACGATCACGAACGCGCGGGCTGGATCGGTGGCGGCGCTTTTGTCGACCAGCGCGCGCCACGAGAATGCCGCGGGCTTGCCGGCCAGCACGAGATCGAGCGTGTTTGCGCTTTGCGATAGCAGGTGGCTCATGTCGGCGAGCTTTACCTGACCGAGTTGGAGCGGCAACAGCAGGCTCGTGGTGAGCGTGCCGGCGAGGCCGGTCAGGCTCGGATCGTGGGCAAGGGCGTTGACGAGCGGGCGCGACTGGACGAGTTGCGAGGTGGTGGACATCACCTCGTCGGTGGACGGGAACAGCAGGCCGTTGTGTTCGAAGAACGGGCCGCCGGCGGGCTGCGACACCGCGACGAATTCCTTCGTATCGGCTTTGAGCGCGGTTGTCAGCGCGTTGGCGGCGGCGTCGGCGAATTCCGGCGCACGCGCTTCGACCACCACGAGCACGGTGTCGCCGCGATCGGGGAAGGCCTGACTCAGCGCGTTTTCGAGCGCCGTCCATTGCTTGTCGGTTTCGATCAGACGGCTGATGTCCGTGTTGATCTTGAAGTTATGCACAACATAGAAGCTGCTCAGAACGGCGAGCACGAGCGACAGTGCGATGATCCTGTACGGATGGCGCACTGAAGAGGCGACGAGACGGACAATAGATGACTTCAGCATGTAGGCGAACGTAGCCTTATCACGGGTGTTGTTTTTGACGAAAGTGCACAAGTATACAGAGCCGGCGCGCTCTAGCCCGACTTCGGTAGCAAGTACGGCTCCCGCAAGAGCTTTCAGGGGCGGGAACGCATTGTCGGTATACTGGTCTATCCTGCTTTCGCCTTGGCTCGCAAGCCTGTCGGCGCTTACTTTTCTCAGGTCCTGACGAACGTATGAAACGTTATCTGTCTGCTTTTCTGGCGGCGGCCGTGGTGTCCACGGCGGCCTACGCGCAAACTGCGCCCGATGCGGTCGTAAAAAGTGCCGTCGAGGGCACGGTTGCCGCGATGAAGGCCGACCCACAGGCACGCGGCGGCGACATGGCGAAGATCACCGGTCTGGTCCAGACGCGCTTCGTGCCAGCCACCGACTTCCAGCGCACGACGCGGATCGCGGTCGGCAAGGCATGGGCGAGCGCCACCCCTGAACAGCAGAAGCAGCTGTACGAGCAGTTTACGCTGCTGCTGGTGCGCACTTATGCCGCGTCGCTTTCGCAACTGCGCGACCAGGACGTGAAGTTCAAATTCCAGCCGGTGAACGTGCCGGCCGGCGCGACGGACGTCGTCGTGCAGTCGCACGTCATCAGCAACGGCGGCGACGATGCGATCGACTACCGGCTGACCAAGGGCCCGTCCGGCTGGAAGATCTACGACATCAACATGATGGGCGCGTGGCTGATCCAGGTGTATCAGACCCAGTTCGCCGATCAGATTGCCAAAGGCGGGATCGACGGGCTGATCAAGTTCCTGACCGCGCATAACGCGCGCGGCGCCTGACGCCAACTGATTCAAGGTCGCAAAAG
Source organism: Paraburkholderia sp. SG-MS1 (assembly GCF_012275575.1). Classification (GTDB taxonomy): domain Bacteria; phylum Pseudomonadota; class Gammaproteobacteria; order Burkholderiales; family Burkholderiaceae; genus Paraburkholderia. Next base: position 22,052 of record NZ_NPIH01000092.1, read on the forward strand.
AAAAGCGCGGTAGCCATCTGGCCACCGCGCTTTTTTGTCGGGCGCACTCGGGGGCGGCGCGAGGCCGCCTCATTGACTCATCAGTGCGCGGTAGCCGTTTGCACTTTCTTGCCCTTGCCGCTGCGCTGAATCTCGTCGAGCTTGATTTCGACGTGACGCGAGAACACGTATTCAGCCGGGCGCTGCTTGCCCAAAGGAATGTCCTTCGTGAAAGCGCCCATGGTCTTAGGACCACGCAGGCTCACCCTCAACGCCTTCAGCGGATGCGCAACCGTATCCATCACGGCGGTCGCTTCGAAGCCGCAGTGCACCATGCAGTCGGCGCACTTTTCGTAGTTGCCCGTGCCGTATTTTTCCCACTCCGTGGTTTCCATCAACTCCTTGAAGGTCTTCACATAACCTTCGCCCACCAGATAGCACGGCTTTTGCCAGCCAAACACCGTACGCGCCGGGTTGCCCCACGGCGTGCATTCATACGTCTGATTGCCGGCCAGGAAGTCGAGAAACAAGTCTGACTGGCTGAACGACCAGTTCTTGCCATTGTTGCCGCGCTTGAAAATTTCGCGGAACAGATGCTTGGTCTTGTCGCGGTTCAGGAAGTGCTGCTGGTCCGGCGCGCGTTCGTACGCATAGCCCGGCGAAACGGTGATGCCGTCCACACCCATCGGGCCCAGCGTGTCAAAAAACGCAGCGACGCGTTCCGGCACCGCGTCGTTGAACAGCGTGCAGTTGATGTTCACGCGAAAGCCCCGGCGCTTGGCTTCGCGAATCGCGGCCACGGCCTTTTCGTACACGCCTTCCTGCGACACCGAGTGATCGTGCGCTTCCTTGTCGCCGTCGAGATGAACCGACCAGACGAAGTACGGATTCGGCTCGTAGTCATCCATCTTTTTTTCCATCAGCAGCGCGTTCGTGCACAGGTACACGAACTTCTTGCGCGCGATGATGCCCTTCACGATCTGCGGCATTTCCTTGTGCAGCAGCGGCTCGCCCCCGGCGATCGACACCACGGGCGCGCCGCATTCGTCGACCGCGCCGAGGCACTCTTCCAGCGACAGACGCTGGTTCAGGATGGGGTCCGGATAATCGATTTTGCCGCAGCCGTTGCAGGCGAGATTGCAGCGGAACAGCGGCTCCAGCATCAGGGCAAGCGGGTAGCGTTTGTTGCCGGAGAAGTGCTGACGCATGATGTATGCGCCGACCCGGACTTTCTGCAGCATAGGAATAGACAAGATGTCCTCCTTAAACTTCGCGTGCGGCCACGGGTTGCATCAGCTTTGATGGCAACTTGAACTCGACCTTTTCTTCACGGCCCGCCATCGTCGTGACATCGACGGGGCCCAATGCGCTCAGCGCATCGATGACGTTTTTGACCATCTCTTCCGGCGCCGATGCACCGGCCGTGATGCCGACGGTCTGCACGTTGGCAAACCATTCCGGCTTCACTTCCGAACCGTCGGCGACGAGGTAGCTCGCCACGCCGCTTTCGCTGCCGATCTCGCGCAGCCGGTTCGAGTTGGAACTGTTGGTCGCGCCTACCACCAACAGCACGTCGACCTGCTTGCTCAACTCGCGCACTGCCGCCTGGCGGTTTTGCGTCGCGTAGCAGATGTCGCGCGTATCGGGGCCGACGATATTGGTGAACCGGCGCAGCAGCGCGTCGATGATGCCGCGCGTGTCGTCCACTGAGAGCGTAGTCTGCGTGACATACGCGAGCGGCGCGTCGAGCGGCAGGTCCAGATGCGCGACCTCGGCCTCGCTCTGCACCAGCAGCACCTTGCCGGGGATCTGACCGATCGTGCCTTCTACTTCGGGATGCCCCGCGTGGCCGATCAGGATCAGCGTGCGCCCGGCGCCGACATATTGACGGCCTTGCACATGTACTTTGGTGACGAGCGGGCAGGTTGCGTCGAGCACGTCGAGACCGCGCGCTTCTGCATCCCGTTCGACGGTTTGGGCAACGCCATGCGCGCTGAAAATCGCCACGGCGCCTTGTGGCACTTCGTCGAGCTCCTCGACGAAGCGCGCGCCTTTCTCGCGCAGATTGTCGACCACGTGGCGATTGTGGACGATCTCGTGACGGACATACACGGGCGCGCCGTGTTGCTGTAACGCGCGATCGACGATTTCGATTGCGCGAACAACACCCGCACAAAAGCCGCGGGGCTGGGCAAGGATGACTCGCATAGGTTGGCGAACTCCGACTGACGCGGGTCCCGAAGAAGTCGGTAACTCTGACTTTATCGCCGCGACCATCTAATTAGTTGACGTCTTGAGCCCCGGCGACGGGCCGGTACAGCAAAACCAAACGCGCATTCTAACGCTATCAGGCCAGCTTTGCTTTTGGCGCGCCCTTGAGTGGCGCGCCTGCTGCAGCCGCGGCCTGCCTTGCGAAGGCTGCGGGAATCGTGCATGCGGTAATGATTGCACGCTGCATCGGTTGGACGGAACCCTTAAACTACAAGGTCCCTGCGGAGCGCATCAGCGAGCCGCATTACAGAATGGTTTCGAGGCTCGCTGGATGGACGTCGACCAGTACGAAAATTTTCCGATCCCGAGCGTGCTGCTGCCAAAGGCGCTGCGTGCGCCAGTCGATATTATCTATCAGGTTGTCCGTACCGCGGCCGATATTGCCGACGAGGGCGACTGGAGCGCCGTCGAGCGGCATGCCCGTCTCGCCGATCTCCGGGCCGGCCTGGACGCGGTGGCGCAGCGGCGTGCGGCGCCGGTTCATCCGCTGCTGTTCGGCAAACTCGCCGGCGTGGTGGCTCAGTACGAATTGCCGCTCGCGCCGTTCTACGAGTTGCTCGACGCCTGCGCGCAGGACATCGGCACTCGCCGCTACGGCGACCGCGCCGCGCTGCTCGACTATTGCCGCCGCTCGGCGAACCCGCTCGGGCACCTGATGCTGCATCTGGTGGACGCGGCCACGCCGGACAATCTCGCCGACGCCGACGCAATCTGCACGGCGTCGCAACTGATCAGCTTCTGGCTGGACGTCGCGGCCGACTGGAAAAGAGACCGCTTGTATCTGCCGCTCGCGGATCTGCGGCGCTTTGGCGTGACCGAGGCGCAGATCGCCAACGGCATCGTCGACGACGCCTGGCGGGCGCTGATGACGCACGAAGTGTCATTCGTGCGGGACATGCTGGTGCGCAGCGCGCCGCTCGCGCTGCGAATTCCGGGGCGGCTCGGCATCGAGTTGTGCGTCGCCGTGCATGGCGGGCTGCGCTTTCTCGAGCGAATCGAGAAGGCGGGCTACGACGTGTTTCGCGAGCGTCCGGTGCTCAACACATTTGACTGGTGCGTGGTCGCGCTGCGCGCGGTGGTGATGCGGCTGTCGCGGCGCGTTGGCGTACCGGCGCAATCAATCGAGGGTAAAGCTTAATGGCGGCGGTTCTGTTTGTTCTTTCGTGTGTTTCCCTGCTGATCTGGGGCGTACTGCTGCTCGGGCGCGGCGGCTTCTGGCGCGCGCGTCCCGCCGCGCCGCTGACCGTCGCGCCGCGCGCGACGTGGCCCGCGGTAGCCGCCGTGGTGCCGGCCCGCAATGAGGTCGACGTGATCGCCGAGGCGGTCACGACGCTGCTGCAGCAAGACTATGCCGGCGCGTTCCACGTGATCGTCGTCGACGACCACAGCACCGACGGTACCGCCGACGCCGCCCGCGCGGCCGCGCTGCAGCTGCAGTGCCCGGACCGGCTGACCGTGTTGAGCGCAAAGCCGCTGCCGCCGGGCTGGTCCGGCAAGGTATGGGCACAGTCGCAGGGCATCGAAGCCGTGCGCACGCTCGGCCTGCCTGCCGATTTCCTGCTGCTCACCGACGCCGACATCGGCCATCCCACGGACGCGGTCAAGCAGCTCGTCGCCCGCGCGGACGTGGAAAAGCGCGATCTGGTCTCGCTGATGGTGCGTCTGCGCTGCGATTCGTTCTGGGAGAAGGCGCTGATCCCGGCCTTCGTGTTCTTCTTCGCCAAGCTGTACCCGTTCGCGTGGGTCAACAACCCGCGCAATCGCACCGCGGCGGCGGCGGGCGGCTGCATGCTGGTGCGACGCAGCGCGCTAGAAGAGGCCGGCGGCATCGAGTCGATCCGCGCCGAACTGATCGACGATTGCAGCCTGGCCGCGCGCATCAAACACCGCGGCACGGGACGTCATCCGATCCGGCTGGATGTCGCGGCGCGTAGCGTGTCGCTGCGTCCGTACGATAGCTGGCGCGAGATCTGGAACATGATCGCGCGTACCGCCTTCACGCAGTTGCATTACTCGCCGCTGCTGCTGGCAGGCACGCTGGCCGGTATGACGATCATCTATCTGATGCCGCCCGTCGCCGCGCTGGTGCTCGGTCCGTTGGGCTGGCCTGCGTGGCTCGCGTGGGCGGCGATGTGCTGCGCGTATGCGCCGATGCTCCGCTACTATCGCCGCTCGCCGTTGTGGGCGCCGTTTCTGCCGCTGGTGGCGCTGTTTTATGTCGGCGCGACGTGTGCGTCGGCGGTGCGTTACTGGCGCGGCAAGGGCGGTCAGTGGAAGGCGCGCGTTCAGGCGCCGGTGCAGGAGCGTTGACGCGGCACGGTTGAATCGATTGGGTGAAAAAAAGCGGCACTACGGCGCCGCTTTTTATTTCACTGCGTCAGCAGCATGTAGAGCTGAATCACCACGTCAGGCGAAAACTGGAACGGCACCCAGCCGTGGCCGGTGTGGCGCATCACCAGCAGGCGGTCGCCGTTCGACTGCTTCTGCACGGCCATGACCGGGTTCTTCGTCGAGACGAATTGCCAGCCCGGCGGGATGCCCGGCGGCTGCTCGAGCGTCATCGACGCGCGCGCGTTCGACAATTCCTCGATCAGTCGGCCGATCTGATCCGGGCGCAGCGCAACCATCTGGTTGCCGATCTTCATCGTGATCTCGTCCTGCGACGGGCGATCGATTTCCAGCGTGGGCTGGAGTTGCACGGCCGACTGTTCCGCCGGCGGCTCGCCGGCCGGTTCGGGCACGGGCTCGCCGGAGACCGGCGCATTGTCCTCGACGAGTGCGGGCGCGGCCGTCTCGGACGCAACCGTCTGCGCCGTGAATTCGGGCGCGACGTCCTCGGCAGGTGCGTGCGGCGCTGCGCTCTGTGCGGGTGTCTCGGGGATGTTTTCGGGCTGCTGGGCCACGACAGCCTGAATGAGCTGGTCGACGCCCATTTCCAGCGCGCCGAGCTGTTCGTGAAGGTTCATGCGAGGTTTCTCTGGTAAGACCCGCGATTTTACCTGCTGCGCCGGAGGCTTTGACCTGTCGCGGACACGGGACTTGTAACAAAATGCTTACGGCCGCACCGGATCGTCCGGTGCGGCGCGAGGGCCGAGCTTGACGCGGCGCGTCAGGGCTTCAGGTAGCCGGCCTCGCGAAACCATTCGAGCGCGTCGCTCAAACCTTCGCGATAGGGCCGCGCACGATAGCCGAGTTCGCGTTCCGCTTTCGCCGAGGTGAAGTACATCTTGTTTTTCGACATCTTCAGGCCGTCGACGGTGACAAACGGTTCGCGTTTGGTGATCTTGGCGACCGCTTCCGCGCCCATCGCGAGTGGATAGAGCGGCCAGCGCGGCAAGCTGAGTGTCGGTGCCTTGCGGCCGGTCAGTGCGGCGATGTCCGCGAGCATCTGCTGAAGCGGCAGATTTTCGCCGCCGAGAATATAGCGCTCGCCGATCTTGCCGCGTTCGAGCGCGAGAAAGTGGCCGGCCGCGACGTCGTCCACATGCACGAGGTTCAGGCCGGTATCGACGAACGCGGGAATCTTGCCGAGGGCCGCCTCGACGATGATGCGCCCGGTCGGTGTCGGCTTGACGTCGCGCGGGCCGATCGGCGTGGACGGATTGACGATCACCGCCGGCAGCCTGTCCTCGGCGATCATCCGCTCCACCGCGCGCTCGGCCAGCACCTTGCTGCGCTTGTACACGCCGATCGCCTGGTCGGCTTTGAGCGGCGAGGTTTCGTCGGCGGACTGGCCCGAACTCGTCACCTTGAGCGTCGCCACGCTGCTCGTGTAGACGATGCGTTCGACGCCTTCCTTCAGCGCCGCGCGCATGGTCGCCTCGGTGCCCTCGAGATTCGAGCGCTCGATCTCGCTCGGGTCGGGTGCCCACAGCCGGTAGTCGGCCGCCACGTGCAGTAGATAGCGCACGCCGCGCAGTGCGTTGCGCATCGACGCTTCGTCACGCATGTCGCCGACGACGATTTCCGCATCCAGCGCCTCGACGTTCCGGCGCGAGCTGGTGGCGCGCACCAGCACGCGCACCTTGAAGCCCTTCTGTTGCGCGATGCGCGCCACCGACGAGCCGACGAAGCCGGAAGCGCCGGTCACGAGCACTAGATCGCGATTATGTTCGGTCATTCTGTTTCCATTTCCTGCATGACAGTCGACGGATTGTACGTGGCGCGCACGCGGTGTGGCGCGCCGCCAGCCTCGAACGGCAGCGAACAGGCCGTCCAACCTGCACGAGGTCGAGCAGCCTCGCCGCGACGCGACTAGAATGCCGGCTTGAAAGATTGTGAGGAGAAGACGGCATGGCCCCGGATCTGGATCAGCGGATCGAAACGTATCACGTGCACGTACGCGGCTTGGTGCAGGGCGTCGGCTTTCGCCACGCGACAGTGCGGCAGGCGCACGCGCTCGGCATCAAGGGATGGGTCGCGAACCTCGACGACGGTTCCGTCGAAGCGATGCTGCAGGGTCCGGCCAATCAGGTCGACCGGATGCTGTCGTGGCTGCGTCACGGGCCGCCCGCGGCGCGCGTGACGGAAGTGAGCGGCGAAGAGCGCCCGACGGAAAAACGCTACGAGCGTTTCGAGCAGCACTGAGCGGAGCAGCGAAAAAAGGCGGCGCGCCATCGGCACGGCGCGCCGCCTTTTTTCGTGTGTGTCGAGATGCGTCAGCGTCTATTGCGCCACCAGCAGACTCTCCGCAAAGCCCCATTCGTCCTCGATCCACTGATGGCTGCACACGAAGCCTGCACCGTCGGCAATCGCGGGCATTTCCTCCGCGCGATACTTGTGGCTGCTCTCGGTCCAGATCGTTTCGCCTTGTTTGAGCGATACCGTCAACTGCGCCGCGCCGATGCGCGCCGTGATATCACGCTTCGCCCGCAGATGCATCTCGATGCTGCGCGCGTCGGGATTGAAGCGCGCGACGTGCTCGAACGCGTCGAGCGGTAAGTCGCCATCGAGTTCGCGGTTGATACGCGCGAGCAGATTCAGATTGAACGACGCGGTCACGCCGATCGAATCGTCGTAGGCGGCCACCAGCACCGGCGTCGGCTTGATCAAATCCGTGCCGAGCAGCAACGCGTCGCCGGGCGCGAGCATGTTGCGGATTTCACGCAGAAAGCGCGTGGCCGCGAGTCTGCCGAAATTGCCGATGGTACTGCCGAGAAACAGAACGAGTAACCGCTCGTCCGGCGCGCGCTGCTTGCTCACTTCGGCGAGACCGGCCAGATAGTCACGCTCATAGCCGACGATCGAAATCCGCTCGATGTCGCCGAGTTCACGTCTGCAAAGCTGCAGCGCACTGCGCGAAATTTCAATCGGGCAGTAAGAAGTGGGGCGCTTTTTACACAGTGCTTCAAGAATGCGCCGCGTTTTCCGGCCGCTGCCGCTGCCGAGTTCGGCGACGGTCACGTCATGCGGCAGATGCTCGACGATGTCCACGGCGTGCTCTGCGAGCAGCCGTTCCTCGGCGCGCGTCACGCCATATTCGGGCAATACGGTGATCACTTCAAAGAGCGCGGAGCCCACTTCGTCGTACAGATATTTCGACGGCAGCTCTTTCTGCGGCGCGTGGGTAAGTCCCGCGCGCACCTCGGCGGCGAAGGCGGAGCGTAGGTCGGGCGAGGCGTCGTGCGATAGGGCTGGCTGGGTCATGCTGGCTCCAGTAGTCATATTCGATGAGCGGGATTGCTGGCCGGGCGGCGGCATGTGCGGTGAAACGACGCGAGGCCTGCATGCCGTGAGAGAGAAGGGCGAGCGAGTCGTTGCAGACCGCCTTTGCCGTTCCGGCTCGTTGATGCTGCGTGTGCTGTTGCGAACAGCGTGCAAGGCTTCGTAGCAAGATTCGCGCTTGAGTCGCTCGCGCGACCATGTAGCGACTATGTATAGCGCGGTCGATGAGACAGCGCGGCTTCGTCTGCCGCGCGTGAAGCTTATGTTCTAGTGCATCGACGCCCGATGCGCACGAACTAATTGCGCACGGTTGCCGGAAAAGCGCGACCCCGTGGCAGGAATAACCCGTCTAGAATGCCGGCTTGCGCCGTCTTTCGACAACAACAACGCAGGGCTTGCCGATGTGCACTGCTCGCGTGCGAGACCTCATTGCCAATGACAACAACGAACACCGCGCAAGCGGATGCTGCGCTGCAAACCGCTTCGCCTGAATCCGCCTCATATGCCGACGCGTTTGCCGCAGCGTTGACGCCATGAGCCGTGCGATGAACCAGTATGACCCAAAGCGCGGCATTGCGTTGTCGGTCGGCGCGTCCGCGATGTTCGCCTTGCTGTCCGCTTACGCAACGCTGCTTGCGCCGCTGAACGGCCTCGACATCTTTGCGTGGCGCGTCGTATGGACGGTGCCGGGTGCGCTGCTGCTGGTCGCGTTGCGCAAACGCCTGCCCATTCTCCGACGACTTCTTTACCGGATGGTGACCGAGCCGAAGCTCTGCGCCGCGATGATCGTGAGCGCGGCTTTGCTCGGCGTGCAACTGTGGTTGTTTCTATGGGCGCCGCTGCATGGGCGGATGCTCGAAGTGTCGCTCGGCTATTTCCTGCTGCCGCTCACCATGGTGCTGGTGGGGCGCTTCTACTATCACGAGCGCCTCGACGCGTTGCAATGGCTCGCCGTACTGTGCGCGGCAGTGGGCGTCGGCCACGAACTGTGGGCGACGGGCGCGTTTTCGTGGCCGACGTTGCTGGTCGCGCTCGGTTATCCGCCGTACTTCGCGCTGCGCCGCAAAATCAACGAGGATTCGCTGGCGATGTTCACCGTCGAAATGGCGCTGCTGCTGCCGGTGGCGATCGTGTGCATCGTCAGCGGCGGTTCGCTGGCGACGATCGCCGGCCGCGTCGACATGTGGTGCCTGCTGTTGCCGGGCCTCGGCGCGTTGAGCACGATTGCGCTGGCTTCGTATCTGAAGGCGAGCCGTTTATTGCCGGTCGCGTTGTTCGGCATCCTCGGGTACGTGGAACCGGTGTTGCTGGTGCTGGTGTCGATCACGCTGCTCGGTGAAACACTTAGCGCCGCGCAACTGGCAACTTATATTCCGATCTGGATCGCCGTGGCGTTGACGGCATTGCATGGTGTTCGTCTCGTCCGGCTCGCGCCGAATTGAGCGGCGCCGGACATCGACATCCGACGCGGACGGCGTTTCCGCCGTTCAGCGAGGCGCTGCAGCCCGCTTCGCATTGATGCGCGTCGGACCGACTTGCGCGTCGATCGCTTCGCGCAGATCGGGCCGCCAGCCGAGGCCGAACATCGCTTCCGCAAGAACGAACAGCGGTCCGATCAGCAGGCCGATCACATCGTCGATGAAGGCCGGCTTGCGATGTTCATACGCGACATGGCCGATGAACTGGAACACCCAGCCGATCACGAAAAGCCCAATGCCCGTAGCGAGCCACACAAGCGTGGCTTGCGCGGCGAGCCACTCGCCGAACGCGACGCAAAGCGCCGACACGCAGGCCATCAGCACGCCGAGCGGCACATCGAGCATGAGGTAGTAGACGGTTGCCGCAGTGAACAGCAGTCGCGCAGCCGATAACGTCACCGGCAGCAGGCCGGCGCCGAAAGCAGGGCGGCTCAGCAACACGGCCAGCGCCAGCACGATCAGCGGAATGCCGATGAAGTGCGTGGCGATATTGCGCCGGTCGCGATGGTAGGCCGCGTATTGCGTCAGTTGTTGCGTCAGCGTTCTCATGGATGCCGCTCCTCCTTCGAAGCCAGCATAATCGCGTGCAATCCAATTTGAAACCATCGCTTGGTATGCGGCTTGGACGCAGTGCGTAGTAGTCCGCGAGGCGCCGCAGTGCGTCGATATCGACTCCATTGCGCAGCGGCGTTACGATGGGCAACAGATTCCGGAGAGCATGATTAGCGCGCCTTTGCGGCGTTGCCGCGGCGCTTCATCGGGCCGATCAACGCGGCGGGGACGGTCGCGATCAGCGTATGCAACGTGAAGTCGAAGTCTTCGCACGCGATGTCGAGTTGCACGCGCACTTCGTCGCGCATGGCTTCCGTACTGATGACATAGACGCCGAGCGGCGAGTGAAGCAGCGCGCGAAGTTGGGTGCCCACCGGATCGTGCGGCGGACGCGGCAGCGTCACCTGCAAGAGGGCGCGTGCCGAAGGAAAAGGGATAATGTTGCTGTGTTGAACCGGGAGCTTGTCGAGCGACGGCGTGGCGAAGCAGTCGATGGATTGCGTAAGAGCCATGTGATGTGGCGTTCGTTGACGCCATGGTTGATCAAGACAGTTCGAGATTAGACTTTCGCAAGTAAACGCGGTGCAAAAATTGGCGCATTCGCTGAAAAAATCATGGGGGCGAACGGCACACCCCGCCACGTAATCGCGCGGAAAAAAAAGGCGAGTCATGCGACTCGCCCTCCCTGAACAGCACAGTTCGGCTTCGATTAGTTACACATGCATGGCCGGTGCGTGCCTGAGCCGATCACGTGTTATTGCGTCTTTGTCGTGTCGGCTTGTGCGCCGTCGGCTTTTGCCGGGGCATTGCTGGCCTCTTTCGCGCTCCCCGTATTAGCTTTTGCGTCGCTGGTCTTGGCCGCGGTTTTCTTGACGGTTTTATGTGCTTTGGACGTGTGCGTGGCGGAAGTCTTTTTCACCGATGCCTTCGTTGTAGCCCTGGCGGGCGCTTTCATCGTAGCGGCGCCTTCGTCAGTTGCGCCGGCTTGCACGGCGGTGCTCGCCTTCAGATTCGCTTGACCGGCGGGCTGCATTTGCGCGGGTTGCGTGCTGGACGGCGCGGCCGTTTGAGCGAACGCGGTCGACACGAGCAGAGCGGAAGCGAGAGCGGCGAAAAGCGTCTTCATGACGTGACTCCTGGTTGAACCGGTGGATTCTTGTGTGGCGTCTGAATGATTTCAGCGCTGCCGGTTTAACGCTGGCCGAACGACAGACGTTGACGCCGCTCTGGTGACAAAACGTAACCGCCGAAACATATCGGGGTACTGAATCAACGGTGGTGTGTAGTGGTATGCGGGGGAGAAGCTGGTGGCGTTCGCTTTGAAACGAAGCGCGCAGACGGTCATGAAGCAAGGCGAGAGAACGAAGGCGGCGCGCGGTCAGCGCCCGCCTTCCACGCACGTTTCGCTAGCGCCAAACCCGAAGCATCATTGAAACGGATTCTGAACGACACCCGGCTTCGCATCCGGCTCGTCCTTCACCTTCGCCGGCAGATTCGTTTGCGCCTGCAAGCTGGCGACGATTGCATCCACCGCTTCCTTCAATGCAAGCGCTGCCTTCAGTCCGCGCTGATCCTGCGTCAGTTCCAGCGTGCCGTTCAGCACGACGCGCGTGGTGCCATTGCTCAACGTGAGCGCGTCGCCCTGTATGTTGAGTACGTCGTCATCGTTCGAATAGGGTTTAAACACCTTTGAGTCCTCCCGGTCGCTGGTCCTTGAGGTTTTCCGGAATGCCCGGAAAACGGATGCCCGATGCTGCTTCGAGTTCGTGAATCGTCCGGATGTCGTAACGATTGGTCGAGACATTGTCCACCACCACCGCGAACGCCAGCTGTCGCGAAGGCACGTAGACGACCTTGAACAACTGCGTCGGCACGAACACGCGCGTTGCACCGATGGTCTGCAACTGCTGGCCGTTGAAGATCGGGCCGGTGACCACGTAGGTATCGCCGTACGACACCGCGATCTTGCGCACCGACGTTTCGATGCGCGCCCATAGCCGTTGGTTGTTCTCCCGATTCTGCGGCACGATGTTGGCGAGCGAGAACGATTGTGCCATCGCCTGCTGATTCCAGCGATTGCCTGCCGGACTCATATGACCACGATCGAAACCGCTGCGCTTGTAGTCCGCGAGCGTTGCGCCTTCGCCATCGGGCAAACGCGCATCTTCGAAGAACTTGTTGGTGCGCACCATGTCTTTCGCGGCTTCGATATGGTCGCGCGTCAGATGCTCGGCAGACCAGAGCGGGCCGTGTGTGATGCCCGAATGCAGAACTGCGAAATCGCTATAGCAGAGCATGCGCGTTTTCGGCGCCATCTTCTGATTGGTCAGAACGGGCCATTGCACATTCGGTGTGAACTGGGAACAGGACGGTGCCGCGCTCGCGTGAGCGGCAACGGTGAATAACAGACAGGCGAACCACTTCTTCATGTGTCAGTCAGTCGAGGGATTGGGGGCGCAAGTATAGCGTTGCGAGCCTTCGTCGGGCGACCGGGCATGCAGGGCAAACGGAGAGAAAGAAGAGAGACGGCGCGGGAAAAAAACGGGCCGCTTTGCAGCGACCCTAAATGCGTGGACTTTCGACTCTACGCACGCGTGCTTAAGGCCGGCTTAACTGCACGCAACGCGAAAGCGAAGTGGGTGATATGGCGTACGGACGCCCGCGCGCACGAGCTAACGCGACCCGTGAACGGCACTTTCGACCGATATAAGCAGCTCTTGAAAAAGACGCTAAAACTTAATTACCGAACACGCTGTTTTCGGCGCGAACCGTTTGACGGTCCACGGCTTGCAGGCGCCAGAAACCGCTGGTCGGCGCGCGCGTCGGCAAGCCGGTCCAGGCGGCGGCGCCTTGCGCCGCGCTCACGCGTTGCTTGCGGTCCACGTGCAAGCCTCGTAGCGTACACAACGGTGCATCCGTGCGGGGCGCACAGAGCGTGGTGACGCCGTCTTCGTCGTGCAACTCACCCCAGGGGGGCAGATCGATCCCTTGATGCGCTTCTCTCGACCACCGGTGTTCGTCGGTGTCGAGCCATAGCACAGCGTAATCGTGGCTGACGGTGGGATCGGAACCGTTGATCAGGATGGTCAGTCGCATGGCAGGTTCCGTACAAAGTGCGAAGTGATGCTCTATCAGTCTATGCGGTGATGCGCGTTATGCAAGGCAAAAGGTATGAGGAGCGGATACGAAAAAACGGACGCCCGCCGCGTGCGGCGGTACGATAGCCGACGTCACGATGACGTTCGCGGAGGCGCGCCATGCTGCGTCAGTTTGTGCAATTTGCGATGGTGGCGGCATGCCTGAGCGTGGCGACCCCGCTCAGTGTGACGGCAGCGGACAGTGTGCCGGTCGCCGCGCCCGCGCCGGTCGTCTATGTGTCGAACTTCGATCTGGACGTGGCGAACATCGCACCAGATAGCGGACCGGGACAACGCGTGCGCCGGCTACGCGGTTTGCTGCCGGCCGGACCCGGACCGCAGGGCCAGGACAAGAATCCGCAGGACCACGCCGCGCAAATCGTGAACGAGATGGCGGACGCGTTGACGGAAGATCTGAAAAAGGGTGGTGTCGATGCGCGCCGTATCGCGCCGGGACAACCGTCGCCGGCTGCCGGTTGGCAAGTGCGCGGCGTGTTTCTGAGCGTCGACGACGGCAATCGCTTGCAACGCGCGATGGTCGGCTTCGGCGCGGGCCAGAGCGATATCCAGGTCGCGGTGTCGTGCGACAGCTTGGGCGCGGCTGACCTACCGCCGCTGTATCAGGCGGTCGAAGAAGCCGGTAGCAAGAGCATGCCGGGCGCGGCGATCAAATTGAATCCGTATGTGATCGCGGCCAAATTCGTGATGGCGAGCGGAGACGAGAAAAAGACGATCAGGAAAACCGCACAGGAGATTGCGGACGCGGTGATCGTGAAGCTGCACGCGGCGACGACGCAGTAAAGTGCGTGCGTCATCGCGGCCGGACAATCCGGCTGCGCGAGCCCCACACCTTTAAGCCAGATCCAGCGACGCCGTCAAATCCCCTAGCGGTGCAAGCCCGTTGCTCGCGAACGCCCGGTCGCGGGCACGCACGCCGTCGAGCGGCACCAACCCATGCACACGGCTGATGAAGCGAAGAATCGAGTTGGTGTCGTACACCGTGTGGTCGACGTACCCCTTCCTTGCCAGCGGCGAAATCACCAGCGCGGGAATCCGTGACCCCGGACCCCAGCGGTCGCCCTGCGGCGGCGCCACCGGGTCCCACCAGCCGCCGTTTTCATCGACGGTGACGATCACGACCGTATTCGCCCATTGCGGGCCGCGCTGGATATGCTCGATCAGCGTCGCGATGTGACGGTCGCCCGATTCGACATCGGCATAGCCCGCGTGCATATTCAGGTCGCCCTGCGGCTTGTAGAACGTGACGGTGGGCAAGCGCCCCGCATCGATATCCGCGATCAGCCGGTTCGTCGACGCGTCGTCACCGAGACCACCGTCGCGCAGATGCCGACGCCGCGCCGCCGTGCCCGGCGCGTAATTGGCGAAGTAGTTGAACGGCTGGTGGTGATACTGGAAGTCGGGCACCGCGCCGGTATCCTGGTGCTGCAAAGCGTATTGCCACGCGCCGCTGTACCACGCCCAATCGACGCCTTTGTCCGTCAACCGGTCGCCGATCGTCGCGTAATTTTGCGGTTGCAGCACGCGCGGATTCGTGAGGTCCGAGAACGCTGGATCGCCGCCCTCGGGCGCGCGCACATTGCTCGGCTGATACGGCGGCGCCATCGTGTTGACCGCGTAGCCGTCGGCGGTGAAGGCGCCGTCGTTGACGAATTTCGGCGGACCGTCGAGCGCGGACGCGGGCGAGTCCGCCGCCATCTTCAGGCGCGTGCCGGTCGGATCGTCGCCTTCCACCACCGACACCAGTTTCTTCGCCGGGCTGCTGTGGATGTCGGGATAGAACGGCGCCTGCGCCGAGATCAGAAAGATGTGGTTCAGCCACGAGCCGCCGAAAGCCGCCATGAAGAAGTTGTCGCACAGCGTGTATTGCTGCGCGAGATTCCACAGACGCAGCGAGTCGGCGGAATTGCGGTAATGCCCCATGACGAGTCCGCCGGAATCGCCCCACGCGGCGAACTGGTTGTTGCGGCCGGCGTTGATCTGCATCTGGTTCTGATAGAAGCGATGCACCAGATCGCGCGTGATCACACCGGTCGGCAGCGGCGCGCCGTGCGCATCGGCGATGCGGAAAGGGCGGTTGTGGAGATGGTCCAGATCGTTCTGGCCGATCATGAAGCGCCGGCCGTCCACTTCCTGCGCTTGCGGCACGAGCCCGCCCCAGATCGCGGGCAAGTGAGGCAACGGCGTTTTGCCGTCGCGGTCGAGTTGCAGATAGCGCTCGGCGCTCACCGCGTCGAGCGGATGCTGGACGCCAGGGAAGTTGCCGTACAGATTCGCGAAGCTGCGATTCTCCGCATAGATCACCACGATGTGTTTGACCTGATCGTGCAGCGCGGCGTCGAGGCGCAAATCGGCGGCGCTGCGCGGTGCGCCGTCGCTCGCCGCGAGCGGGTCGGCCTTGCAGCCCGTCAGCGCGAGGCCGAGGCCGACCGCCGCGAGCCCGGTGAGGACGCGGCGGCGGTCGGGATCGTCGGGGGTGTCGGCGGG
>NZ_NPIH01000093.1 GCF_012275575.1 Paraburkholderia sp. SG-MS1
ATGCTGGCGCGCGATCAGCCAGATCTTCTTCCTGGGCGTGTCGCCGGTTTGCGGCATGCCGAGCGTGAGCAGCGACATCGGCCGGCCTTCGACGCTCGTGCCCAGTTCGGTGAGCGTGGCCTGCGGCATCTGCTGCACGGCGCCGAGAAACTCCGAATGACGCTCCTCGCTATACGGCTCGAAATACGCGTAGTAGATGCGATCGAAATCCGGCGTGTGATCGATCGTCAGCACGCGGCCGTCGTACGAGGTCGGCACGCGAAACCAGTTCACCCGGTCATAGCTCGCCACCGCCTGATAGTCGCGCCAGCCTTCGGCGAACGCGCACGCAGCGGCATTCTCGAAAGTCATCACGCAGCGCGTGCCCGCCGCGCCCGACACGCGGAAATAGAACCATTGCGCAAACTCGGCGTGGCTGTCCGGCCGCACGCGCAGTCGGATATTGCCGGCGTCTTCGCAGGACAGCACTTCAATTGCGCCAGCGTCGAAATTGCTCGTAATCGATAACGTCATGACGTTCTCCCCTGCTTCCCTGCACGGTGCAACGCTTATTCAGCGACGCGGCGGCGGAATATGTAAGTGGAATCGTTCGAAGCCGCGGCGTCGAACCCGTAGCCTTCGGAGTCGAATGCCTTCAACTGCTCGGGCCGCTCGAGGCGGTTCTCCACCGCGTAGCGCGCCATCAGGCCGCGCGCGCGCTTTGCATGGAAGCTGATGATCTTGTAGCGGCCGCCTTTCCAGTCTTCGAACACAGGCGTGACGACGGGCGCGTCGAGCAGCTTCGGCTTGACCGACTTGAAGTACTCGCCCGACGCGCAATTCACCAGCACGCGCGACGCCTTGGCGTTCTTCTTCATTTGCGCGTTCAACGCCTGCGTGATGCGCTCGCCCCAAAATGCGTACAGATCCTTGCCGCGCGGATTGGCGAAACGCGTGCCCATTTCGAGCCGGTACGGCTGCAGCAGATCGAGCGGACGCAGCAAACCGTACAAGCCGGACAGCACGCGCACGTGATTCTGCGCATAGTCGAGGTCGGCCGACGAGAGCGTCTTCGCGTTGAACCCTTCGTACACGTCGCCGTTGAATGCGAGCACCGCCTGCTTGGCGTTGTGCGTGCCGAACTGCGGTGACCATTCGGCGTAACGCTGGAAATTGAGGTGCGCAAGCTGATCGGAAATGTCCATCAGCGAAGCGATCTGCGCGGGCGACAAACGGCGTAATCCACCGATCAGTTCGGCCGCGTCGTCGACGAAATCGGGGATCGTGTGTTTGCTGACGTGCGGCGGGGTTTCGTAGTCGAGCGATTTCGCCGGCGACAGAACGATTATCATAGAGGCTTGCAGGCACGCCGTGCCTGGCGGTCAAAGACGAAAGCCAGATTGTAACGAATGCCCGGTTCCCATGCCTCACACGGCGCTTTGCGCGTCGTCCTCGATTCCAATGTCTGGATCGATATTCTCGTGTTCGACGACCCGCACACGCGGCCGATCGCGGCCGCGCTCGAAAGCGGCGCGCTGGCCGCGCTGATCGACGCGCGCTGTCTCGCCGAACTCACCTTTGTGCTCGACTATCCGCAATTCGTGCATCGGAAGGTGGACAAGGCCGCCGCGCTCGCGGTCGTCACGCGTCTCGCGCAACGGGTCGAGCCCGCTGCACTGGCGGAGGACACAAAGCCCCTGCCTAAATGCAAAGACCGCGATGACCAAAAATTTCTCGAGCTCGCGCACGCGGCTCAGGCCGACTGGCTGGTGTCGAAAGATCGCGCGGTGTTGAAGCTCGCGAAGCGGATCGCGCGCGACTTCGGCTTCCAGATCGCGCAACCCGCGCCGTTCGTTGCCGCGCTCGGCGCTTCGATGAGCGCCGCCGGCGAGCCCGCACCCGCATGACCCCGGCGGCATGACACTCTGGCCAAACGGCCAACGCGGAGCCTGTGGCGCGCACAAAGCGCCGCGATTCCCTACAATCAGGCTTCATCCTTGTCGGCGGCGCCGTTCGTCGATTTCGCCAACCCACTCGCCCACGCTCCGGACAGCGCCATGAATGCACCGCACGATACGCCCATGAGTCCCTCGTTTCCATCGCGCCTGCCGAACGTCGGCACGACGATTTTCACCGTGATGAGCGCGCTCGCCGCCGAGAAAGGCGCCGTGAATCTGGGCCAGGGCTTTCCCGACTTCGGCTGTGACCCGCGCATTGTCGACGCGGTCGCGAACGCGATGCGCGACGGCCACAATCAGTACCCGCCCATGACCGGCGTCGCACCGCTGCGTCAGGCGATATCGGACAAGATCGAGCATCTGTACGGCCGCCGCTACGACGCCGCGAGTGAAATCACCGTGACGGCAGGCGCTACCCAGGCATTGCTTACGGCGATTCTCTGCACCGTCCATCCCGGCGATGAAGTGGTCGTGATCGAGCCGACCTACGACAGCTATCTGCCGTCGATAGAACTGGCCGGAGGCAAGCCGGTCTTCGTCACGCTCGAAGCGCCCGACTACGCGATCCCGTTCGACAAACTCGCCGCCGCGATCACACCGAAAACACGCCTGCTGCTGATCAACACACCGCACAATCCGACCGGCACGGTGTGGCGCGCCGAAGACATGCGCAAGCTCGAAGAGATCGTGCGCGGCACCAACGTACTGATCCTGTCCGACGAGGTCTACGAGCACATGGTCTACGACGGTGCGCCGCACGAAAGCGTCGCGCGTTATCCGGAACTCGCGCAGCGCAGTTTCGTGGTGTCGAGCTTCGGTAAAACCTATCACGTGACGGGCTGGAAAGTCGGCTACGTGGCGGCGCCCGCCGCGCTCACCGCCGAGTTCCGTAAAGTGCACCAGTTCAACGTGTTCACGGTCAATACGCCGATGCAGATCGGCCTCGCCGACTACATGAAAGACCCGGCGCCGTATCTCGACCTGCCGGCGTTCTATCAGAAGAAGCGCGACTTCTTCCGCGCGGGCCTCGCGAGTTCGCGCTTCAAGTTGCTGCCGTGCACGGGGACCTACTTTCAGTGCGTCGACTATTCGGCGATCAGCGATCTGCGCGAAGCCGAGTTTGCCCAATGGCTGACTGGCGAGATCGGCGTCGCGGCCATTCCCGTCTCGGCCTTCTATCACGAGGCGCACGAATCGGGCGTGGTGCGCTTCTGCTTTGCCAAACAGGAAAGCACGCTCGCCACCGCGCTCGACCGGCTGGCGCGGCTCTAGGATGTCCCGCGCGATGTTGCGAACGAACCCATGTTCCTCGCCATCGCGCGCCGCGGCCAGCGCGTGCGTTGCCGCTTGCACCGCATGCATCGGCCCGTTTCAGTGGCGGCGTCCGCGCTCACGCGGGGCGCGTCGCCGCGATATACGCCTTGCGGTCCTCTGTCACGCGCTGCGCGGCCGGCCGGGCGCCGACCGTCTTCACATAGTGCTTCCAGTCGATGCCCGCATCGAGCAGAAAATCGCGGCCGTAGATGGCCTGCGTTGCCATGCCCACGAGCGGCAAGCTCACATACCCTGCCGTATCCGCGACGCCGAAGTGCTCGCCGCACAAATACGGACCGAACTTCACGATCCGCCTGAAGCCAGCGATGTGATGCGCGAGCAGCTTCTCGACACGCCCTTTGGTCGCATCGCTCACCGTGCCGCCGAAGAACGCTTCCTTGTAGAGATTGCGCACGGTCAGTTCGAGATGCACGTCGACGAACATGATCATCTCGCGCTCCTTGGCTGCTTGCCACGGGTCGGCGGAGAAAATCGCCTTACTGGAAAGCGCGCGGCCAGATACTCGACGATGCATTGCGATTCGCACAGGTCACCCTCTTCGGTTTGGAGGTAAGGCACCTTGCCGAGCGGCGAATGCGCGAGCACGGCCTCGTCCTGGCTCGGCGGGACCAAAACCTCTTCGAACGCAATGCCGTGTTCGAGCAGCACGAACTTCACTTTGTTGTAGTAATTGGACAGCGCGAAACCGCAGAGTTTGATCATCGGGTGTCTCCTTCCTTCGAGTTGTATGAGACCGCCTATCACTGCCGACGCGACAGCCGAAGCAACGGCCTTCGAACAATCATCCAGTAAATTGCACGGTCGTGCTATTCTAAAATAACCATGGAGTCGAGCATCACAATGAACTCTCGCAATTTCAGCATCGAGACTATCGGCATTGTCGGCACCGGCGCAATGGGCCGTGGCATTGCGCAAATCGCCGTGCTCGCGGGTCTCAAGGTGCGCCTGTACGACACCAACCCCGCCGCCGTCGGCGCTGCGCGCGATTATCTCGCCGAGACTTTCGCCAGGTTGACGGCTAAAGGCAAGCTCGACCAGGCACGCTCGCTTGCCGCGCTGGCCAACGTGAGCGGCGCGCAGGCGATTGGCGAGCTGGCCGGCTGTGACCTGGTCGTCGAGGCGATCGTCGAAAAGCTCGACGTGAAGCAGGCGCTCTTTCGCGAACTCGAAACCGTGGTGAGCGGCCGTTGCGTGCTGGCGTCCAACACATCGTCGCTATCGATC
This sequence comes from Paraburkholderia sp. SG-MS1, assembly GCF_012275575.1. GTDB lineage: Bacteria > Pseudomonadota > Gammaproteobacteria > Burkholderiales > Burkholderiaceae > Paraburkholderia. Next base: position 4,497 of record NZ_NPIH01000093.1, read on the forward strand.
ACGGCGATTGCCGCCGGTTGCACCGACCCGTCACGCGTGGTCGGCTATCACTTCTTCAATCCCGTTCCGTTGATGAAGGTGGTCGAGGTGATCGACGGTCTGCGCAGCGACCCCGCGGCGGCCGACGCGCTGATGGATCTCGCGCGCCGCATGGGCCACACGCCGGTGCGCGCGAAGGACATGCCCGGCTTCATCGTGAATCACGCGGGCCGCGGCATGAACACCGAGGGCTTGCGCGTGGCGGGTGAAGGCGTCGCGAGTTTCGCGGAGATCGACCGCATCATGCGCGAACAGGCGGGCTTCCGCCTCGGGCCATTCGAATTATTGGACCTGACCGCGCTCGACGTCTCGCATCCGGTGATGGAGTCGATCTACCATCAGTTCTATGAAGAGCCGCGCTTCACACCGTCGCCGATTACCGGCACGCGGCTCGCGGGCGGACTGCTCGGCCGCAAGACGGGCGAAGGCTTTTATCGTTACGAGGACGGCAAGCAGCAGGTGAGCGCCGAAGCGCCCGCGCCGACGGCACTGCCGCAAAGCGTATGGGTCAGCAAGCGTTATCCGCAAGCTCATGAGGCCGTCGTGCAACTCGTCGGCAAAGCCGGCGTGAAGCTCGACGACGGCGCCACACCGGCACCGGACTCGCTGATCGTCGTGACCCCTTTCGGCCACGATGCGACTGCGGCTGCCGTCGACGAAGCGCTCGACGCGAGCCGCGTGGTCGCCATCGACGCCCTCTTCCCGCTCGTCGGCGCACAGCGCCGCACGCTGATGATTACGCCGGCCACCACACGCGCAGCACGCGACGCCGGGCATGCGCTGTTCGCCGCCGATGGCGTGCCCGTCACCGTGATTCGCGACTCGACGGGCTTCGTCGCGCAACGCGTGGTGGCGACGATCGTCAACATCGGCTGCGACATTGCGCAAAAGCAGATCGCCACGCCCGAGGACATCGATCTCGCCGTCACGCTCGGTCTCGGCTACCCGCGCGGCCCGCTCGCGCTCGGCGACGCACTCGGCGCCACCACCATCCTCACGATTCTGCGCAACATGTTCAGCGTGCTCGGCGACCCGCGTTACCGTCCGTCGCCCTGGCTCGCACGGCGCGCGCAACTCGGTCTGCCGCTGACGCAACGCGACGCAGCGGAGAATCAAAAGCAGACGCAAAAGGAGACCCTCGCATGAGCGCTGAACTGCTGACCTCGCGCCCGACCGAAAGCGAATCGACGCTGGTCCTCACGCTGTCGAACCCCGGCGCGCGCAACGCGCTGCATCCGGACATGTACGCGGCCGGCATCGAAGCGCTCGACTCGGCAGAGCGCGATCCGTCGATCCGCGCCATCGTGATCACCGGCGCCGACAACTTTTTCTGCGCGGGCGGCAATCTGAACCGCCTGCTCGAAAACCGCGCGAAAGATCCGTCCGTGCAGGCAGAGAGCATCGATCTGCTCGGCCAGTGGATTTCGGCGCTGCGTCTGTCGTCGAAACCGGTGATCGCCGCGGTCGATGGCGCTGCCGCCGGCGCGGGCTTTTCGCTCGCCCTCGCGTGCGACCTGATCGTCGCCGCGGACGACGCCAAATTCGTGATGTCTTACGCACGCGTCGGCCTGACTCCCGACGGCGGCGGATCGTGGTTTCTCGCCCAGGCACTGCCGCGCCAGCTAGCCACCGAAGTGTTGATCGAAGGCAAACCGATCGGCGCCGTGCGTCTGCATGAACTCGGCGTCGTCAACAAGCTGGCCAAGCCGGGTTCCGCGCGTGATACCGCCGTCGGCTGGGCCGACGAACTCGGCAAGATTTCGCCCAATTCGGTCGCGCGTATCAAGGGGTTGATCAGCGCGGCCGGCACGCAGCCGCTCGCCGAGCATCTGGTCGCGGAACGCGACAGCTTCGTCGCTTCGCTGCATCACCGCGAAGGGCTCGAAGGGATTTCCGCGTTTCTCGAAAAACGTCCGCCGGTCTACAGATGAACGGCGAGTAAACCGCGATTGAACGAGGAGTGAACCCAGCGGCCATGCCTGACTACCAACTGCCCAAACGCCGCCGCATCTTTCTGATGCGGCACGGCGACGTCACCTACTTCGACGACTCCGGCCGCGCGATCGATCCCGAGACCGTGCCGTTGAACGCGAACGGCCGCGAGCAGGCAAGCGCGGCGGGCCGCGTGTTCGCCGGGCAACAGGTGCGCTTCGATCGCGTGATCGTCAGCGGTTTGCCACGCACGGTCGAAACCGCTCAGCGCGTGCTGGCCGAAACGGGTCAGCAGATCGACCTCGAGGTCGAGCCCGCCTTGCAGGAGATTCGCGGCGGCAAGCTCGGCAGCATTCCAATACAGGACCTGGAGGCGGCGTTTCTCGGCGTGTTCGACGGCATCGTGCCGGAAAGCACGCGCTTTCTCGACGGCGAAACCATCGGCGCGTTGTTCGACCGCGTGCTGCCGGCAGTCGCGGCGCTGCGCGAAGACAGCGCGTGGGACACCGTGTTGCTGGTCCTGCACGGCGGCGTGAATCGCGCGATTCTGTCGCACGCGATCACGGCGGGCGGGCGCACGTTCTTCGGCCACCTGGCGCAGGCCACCGGCTGCATCAATGCGCTCGATGTCGGCGCGGCGCCGCGCGACTGGGTGCTGCGCGCGCTCAACTATTCGCCGCCGTCGCCGCTGCATCGCGACGTCCGCAACACCACGATGGAAATGCTCTACGCACAATTCATTCAATACAAGCGTAGCTGAACCCGAACTGGAGGAGACACATGGCGCAAGCCACACCGACTGGAGAACCCACACACAAGCCGGACTATTCGGCTTTCGAGGGCACGCGCCCGGTCAACGAGCGGCAACGTTTCGACACGGACGCGCTCGCCGCCTGGCTCACCCGGCATGTCGACGGATTTGCCGGACCGCTCGCGCTCGAGCAATTCGCGGGCGGCCAGTCCAATCCCACGTTCAAGCTGGTGACGCCGTCGCGTTCGTATGTGATGCGCGCGAAGCCTGGACCCGCGGCGAAACTGCTGCCGTCCGCGCACGCCGTCGAACGCGAGTACCGCGTGATGCGCGCGCTCGCCGGCACCGACGTGCCGGTCGCGCAAATGCTCGCGCTGTGCGAGGACGAAAGCGTGATCGGCCGCGCGTTCTACGTGATGGAGTTCGTCGAGGGGCGCGTGTTGTGGGACCAGTCGCTCCCCGGCATGACGCCCACCGAGCGCGCGGCGATCTACGACGAAATGAATCGTGTGATCGCGGCGTTGCACAGCGTCGATGTCGAGGCCGCAGGTCTTGCCGGCTACGGCAAGCCCGGCAATTACTTTGCACGGCAAATTGGCCGGTGGAGCAAGCAGTATCTGGCGTCCGAGACCGAACCGATCGACGCGATGCAGCGCCTGATCGAATGGCTGCCGCAGCACATGCCGGCCGAGACCGGTGGACGCGCATCGGTCGTGCATGGCGACTACCGGCTCGACAATCTGATCTTCCATCCGCACGAACCGCGCGTGCTCGCGGTACTCGACTGGGAACTCTCGACGCTCGGCGATCCGCTCGCCGACTTCGCCTATCACTGCATGGCATGGCATGTCGATCCGGCGCAATTCCGCGGCATCGCCGGTCTGGATTGGGCAGCCCTCGGTATTCCCGATGAAGCACAGTATGTCGCGCGTTACTGCCAGCGCACCGGCTTCGAAATTCACGGCGACTGGAATTTCTATCTGGCCTACAACATGTTCCGCATTGCCGCGATCCTGCAAGGGATCATGAAGCGCGTCGTCGATGGC
>NZ_NPIH01000094.1 GCF_012275575.1 Paraburkholderia sp. SG-MS1
TGCTGTTGTTCATCAATACCTTGCAGTGGTACTTGCAGCGCCGCACGAGCCGCGGCAGCGCGGGCCCGGCGCCAGGCGCTGCAACGAGTGTCGCGGCGATCGGCGGAGGTGCGCAATGAGCCGCCATCCCGAGCATGACGTGAACCGCGCGGAGCAGACTGCGGCCGTGGCGCCGCGTGCGCCGCTGAACGTCGCGCGCCGGCCCGACCCCGTGACCGAGCGGCCGGTGGTGCGTTGGCTGCTGACCGGCATCGCGCTGCTGTTTCTCGCGCTGTTCCTGGTCGTGCCGCTGGTGGCCGTGTTCTATCAGGCGTTGAACAAGGGCCTCGCGTTCTATTTCGAAGCGCTCGCCGATCCCGATGCGCTCGCGGCCATCAAGCTGACCGTGATTACCGCCGCGATCGCGGTGCCGTTGAATCTCGTGTTCGGTCTGGTGGCCTCGTGGTGTATCGCGAAGTTCGAATTCCGCGGCAAGGCGCTGCTGACCACGCTGATCGATCTGCCGTTCTCGGTGTCGCCGGTGATTTCGGGTTTGATCTACGTGCTGATGTTCGGCGCACAAGGCTGGTTCGGTCCGTGGCTGCAGGCGCATGACGTGCAGATCATCTTCGCAGTGCCGGGCATCGTGATGGCGACCATCTTCGTCACGTTCCCGTTCGTCGCGCGCGAGCTGATTCCGCTGATGCAGGCGCAAGGCAATGACGAAGAAGAGGCCGCGCACGTGCTGGGTGCCTCGGGCTGGCAGATCTTCCGCCGCGTCACGCTGCCGAACATCAAGTGGGGTCTGCTGTACGGCGTGATTCTGTGTAACGCGCGGGCGATGGGCGAGTTCGGCGCGGTCTCGGTGGTGTCCGGCCACATTCGCGGCCAGACCGACACGATGCCGCTGCACGTCGAGATTCTCTACAACGAATACAACTTCTCGGCGGCGTTCGCTGTGGCGTCGGTGCTGGCCCTGCTCGCACTCGTGACGCTGGGGCTCAAGCTGCTCGCCGAGCGCCATATGTCGGCGGAGCTGTCGGCCGCGCGCGATGTGCCTGCCTATGCCGGGCCGCCCACGCAGACCACCGCCGCGGCATCGGGATCGCACACTGCGGCGCGTTCCGTTTCGTCTTCTTTCCAGCAGTCCGTCAATACGACGCATGCATCGCAGCAACACCCGCTCAAGCAAGGAGAGCTGTAATGGGTATCACTGTTCGTAACCTGCAAAAGCGCTTCGGCGATTTCGTCGCGCTCGACAACGTCTCGCTCGATTTTCCGCCGGGCGAACTGGTTGCGCTGCTCGGGCCGTCGGGTTGTGGCAAGACCACCTTGCTGCGTGTGATCGCCGGACTGGAATACGCGGACGGCGGCCAGGTCGTGCTGCAAGGGCAGGATGTCGCGACGGTCGGCGCGCGCGAGCGTGAAGTGGGTTTCGTGTTCCAGCACTACGCGCTGTTCCGCCACATGACGGTGTTCGAGAACGTGGCGTTCGGCCTACGCGTGAAGCCGCGCAAGGAGCGGCCGTCCGAAGCGGTGATCCGCGAAAAGGTGCATGAGTTGCTCAAGCTCGTGCAGCTCGACTGGCTTGCGCAACGCTATCCGTCGGAACTGTCGGGCGGTCAGCGGCAACGGATCGCCTTGGCGCGCGCGCTCGCGGTCGAGCCGAAAGTGCTGCTGCTCGACGAGCCGTTCGGCGCGCTCGACGCCAAGGTGCGCAAGGAGCTGCGTAGCTGGCTGCGGCGTCTGCACGACGATCTGCATATCTCGACGATCTTCGTCACGCACGATCAGGAAGAAGCGCTCGAAGTGGCCGACCGTATCGTCGTGCTCAATCGCGGTCATGTGGAGCAGGTGGGCAGTCCGCAAGACGTGTACGACCATCCGCAGACCTCGTTCGTCTACGAGTTTCTCGGCGCGGCGAACCGTCTGCACGGCAAGGTCGACGCGAGCGGCTTCGTGGTCGACGGCGCCGCGCTGCCGGTCGCGATCACCGCCGGTTTCAGCGGCCCGGCTTTCGCCTACGTGCGGCCGCACGATCTGCAGTTGTATCCGCAGGCGGCGGGTCATCGCGAAGGCATCGTCGTCGACGTGCGGCGCGTGGTGACGCTGGGCGGCTCGGTGCGCGTCGAACTCGCGGGCCGCGAAGGCAATCTGCTGGAAGCCGAACTCGATCGCGAATCGTGGCGTGATCTGCAACTGGCGGTCGGCGACGGCGTGACGGCGGTGCCGCGCGCACTGCGCGTTTTTCCGGCGCAGTGAGGCAGGCGCGCAGCAACAGACTGCGCGCATCGCACGGCAACACACCGGCGACGCAAGCGGATAACGCTGCGTCGAGCGGCGTTTCGACAGAACTCGAATAACTCAACTCTGGCTGAACCGGAGACATACAGATGAATTTCCAGCAATTGCGCTTCGTGCGCGAGGCCGTGCGTCAGAACATGAATCTGACCGAAGTGGCGAACGTGCTGTACACGTCGCAGTCGGGCGTATCGAAACAGATCAAGGATCTGGAAGACGAACTCGGCGTCGATATTTTCATCCGGCGCGGCAAGCGCCTGACGGGCCTGACCGAGCCGGGTAAGGCGGTGCATCAGCTGATCGAGCGGATGCTGCTCGACGCGGAGAATCTGCGCCGCGTCGCGCGCCAGTTCGCCGATCAGGACAGCGGCCATCTCGTCGTGGCGACTACGCACACGCAGGCACGTTACGCGCTGCCCAAGGTAATTCGCCAGTTCACCGAAGTATTTCCGAAGGTGCACCTGGCGCTGCGTCAGGGCAGCCCGCAGCAGATCGCGCAGATGATCATCAACGGCGAAGCGGATATCGGCATTTCGACCGAAGCGCTCGACCGCTTCCCGGATATCGTCACGTTGCCGTGTTATTCGTGGCATCACGTCGTGGTGGTGCCAAAGGATCACCCGCTGGTGGGGCGGCCGAGTCTGACGCTCGACGAGATCGCCGAATTCCCGATCGTCACGTACGACCAGGACTTCACGGGCCGCTCGCACATCGACCAGGCGTTCGCGAAAGCGGGCGCGCTGCCCGACGTCGTGCTGACCGCGATCGACGCCGACGTGATCAAGACCTACGTCGAACTCGGCATGGGCATCGGCGTGGTCGCGGCGATGGCCTATGATCCGAAGCGCGACACCGAACTGGTCGCACTCGACACGCAGCATCTGTTCGAAGCGAGCACGACGCGTGTCGGTCTGCGCAAGGGCGCGTTCCTGCGTGCGTACGCGTACCGGCTGATCGAAATGTTCGCGCCGCAGCTGAATGAAGCGGACATTGCCGCCCAGTTGCGCGAAGCGGTTTGAGGAAAGGCGCCGGGCTGTGGAGGTCCGGCGCGGGTTTCGCGCGTGACTCGATGCGCGCCTGCACTCGTAGCCAGGCGCGAACTTCGGGCCGGGCCAAAACGAACGGGCATCCGCTTAATCCCGCGTGGCGGCGCGCGACGCATCGCTTACAATCGCCGCCATGAATACTTTGACATCTTCTTGCGCGCTGCCGCGCATCGCCGTGCTGGCGACCGGCGGCACGATCGCCGGGGCGGCCGCGGACGCGACCAATACGTCCGGCTACCAGGCGGGCGTCGTCGGCGTCGATCAATTGCTGGCCGCGGTGCCGGCTTTGTCGACGGTGGCGCGGATCGCGCCCGAACAGATTGCCAGCGTCGACAGCAAAGACATGACAATGTCGTTGTGGACCACGCTCGCGCAACGCATCAATACGCTGCTCGCGACCGACGAGGTCGACGGCGTAGTGGTCACGCATGGCACCGACACGCTCGAAGAAACCGCATATCTGCTGCATCTGACCATCAAGTCCGACAAGCCGGTGGTGCTCACCGCGGCAATGCGCCCGGCCTCCGCACTGTCGGCCGATGGTCCACTGAATCTGCTGAATGCGGTGAGCGTCGCCGCACAGGCGGGCTCGCGCGGGCAGGGCGTGCTGGTCGCGTTCAACAACCGCATTCATAGCGCACGCGACGTGGTCAAGACGAGCACGTACGCGGTCGATGCGTTCCAGTCGCCGGAGATCGGCGCACTCGGCTGGGTGCAGGACGGCCGGGTCGAATTCCAGCGCGCCGTGGTGCGCGCGCATACGCTCGCCACGGGGTTCGTGATCGGCTCGAACTGGCCGCATGTGGAGATCGTCACGAGCTACGCGGGCGTGTCGCGGATCGCCGTCGATGCGCTGGTGGCCGCCGGGGTGCGCGGTATCGTCGTCGCGGGCACGGGCAACGGCTCGATTCATCAGTCGATGCTGCAGGCGCTCGCCGACGCCGCGTCGCAAGGCGTGGCGATAGTGCGCGCGTCGCGCGTGGGTTCGGGACACGTGATGCACAACGGCGCCGCCGCCGACGACGCGCTCGGCTTCATCAGCGCGGGTTCGCTGAATCCGTACAAGGCGCGGGTGCTGCTGATGCTGGCGCTGGCCGCGGGCGGCACGGGGCCGGTTGCATTGCAGAAGGTGTTCGACACGTTCTGACGATGCGGCGCTAGCTCTGCCCGGCTGGCGGCTTGCGCCGGTGCTGCCTATTGTGAACGCCCAATGAAGTGAACGCCCAATGAAGTGAACGCCCAATGAAAAACGCGGCGCACGGGTCGATGACCCGGGCGCCGCGTTGTCGTTTTCCAAGTGCGTCTTCACGCCGATGCGGAAGGACGTGTCATGCCCGCCTTTTCACTGTGGCGGAATCACCAGCACCTGGCCTGGGTAGATCTTGTCCGGGCTCTTCAACATCGGCGTGTTCGCCTGGAAGATGACATCGTTCTTTGCGCCGCTGCCGTAGTACTTCTCCGCAATCTTCCACAGATTGTCGCCGGATACGACCGTATGGAACTGCGTCGGCGCGGCGGCCGGCGTGGTAACGGTCAATTGATCGTCGACCTTGTCGACGTTTTGCACGTTGCCGGCGGCGACGAGGATCTTGTCTTTGGTCGGCTGATCTGCCGCCTCACCGGCGACGGTGACGGTATGGCTCGTGCCGTCGTACGTGACCTGAAGATTGATGGCGTCGAGGCCCTGGCTGCGGATATACGTGGCGATCGCGTCGCCCGCGGTTTTATTCAGGGCGGCCAGATCGGGCGCGGCGGGGGCGGCTTGCGCGGGCGTAGAGGCGGCGCCG
>NZ_NPIH01000095.1 GCF_012275575.1 Paraburkholderia sp. SG-MS1
CTCCGAAGGCGCCGGTGATCGCGGCGAGCGCGCCCCGCACAGTTTCGGCGACCGTCCCCCGCGTCGCGACGACGGCGAGCGCCGTCCGTTCAGCGGTTCGCGCCCGGGCACGAACCGACCGTCGGATGCAGGCCCGCGCGCCGAACGTCCGGAGCGCCGCGAGCGTGACGCTTCCGATCGCCCCCGTTTCGGCAGCGACCGTGGCGCTCCCCAAGAGCGCCGCAACGGCGACCGGAGCGACCGGGGACCACGTACCGACAGCACGCCGCGCCGTTTCGAAGGTGAGCGCGGCTCATCCGGGCGCAGCTTCGCCAGACCCGTAAAAAGCGGTAACGCTGACCGTTCGGACGGTCCGGCACGCGCACCGCGAGACGACCGGGGCGAGCGCTCCGATCGGGCACCAGCCAAACACGAATTCGGCGACCGCCCCTCGCGTGACGGTGACCACAGCAAACGCCCCGCACGCAGCGTCGACAAAAACCTGCCGTCCGCGCCCCGCCGTTTCGGCCACGACCGGCCTGCACGCGCCGACAAGGCGCGCGGCCCGGCGCCAGCGGCACGCACCGAGCGCCGTGACGCCGACAGCGGTGCCGATGCCACCCCGCGCATCCCGCGTCGCGATTACGAAGACGCGCCAGGCATGCTGCGTCTGTCGAAACTGATGTCCGAACTCGGCCTGTGCTCACGCCGCGAAGCCGACGAGTGGATAGAAAAAGGCTGGGTGCTGGTGGATGGCGAGCGCGTCGACACGCTCGGCACCAAGGTCCGTCCGGATCAGCGCGTCGAGATCGACCCCGCCGCCGAAGCCGCGCAAGCGAGCCAGGTGACGGTGCTGATTCACAAGCCGGTCGGTCTGGTCTCGGGCCAGGCGGAAGACGGGTATCAGCCGGCCATCACACTGGTCACGCCGGAGAATCGCTGGGAAGGCGACCATTCGGAAATCCGCTTCTCGGTCGCGCATCTGCGCCAGCTCGCGCCGGCCGGCCGCCTCGACATCGACTCGACGGGCCTGCTGGTGTTGACGCAGGACGGCCGCGTCGCCAAGCAGTTGATCGGCGGCCATTCGGAGATCGACAAGGAGTATCTGGTGCGCGTGGCTTACGGCGAGCACACCGTCGACGTCGAGAGCCACTTCCCGCCCGAAAGCCTCGAACTGCTGCGCCACGGCCTGTCGCTCGACGACGTGCCGCTGAAACCGGCGCAGGTAGAGTGGCAAAACGGCGAGCAGTTGCGTTTCGTGTTGCGCGAAGGCAAGAAGCGCCAGATTCGCCGGATGTGCGAACTGGTCGGCCTCGAAGTGATCGGCCTGAAGCGCGTGCGGATGGGTCGTGTGATGCTGGGCGCGCTGCCGCCGGGCCAGTGGCGCTATCTGTCGGCGGACGAGTCGTTCTGATGATGCTGTGAGCGTCTGTCTGACCCAGAAGTTGGACAGGCGCAAGCCCAATGAAAAACCCACGCAGATGCGTGGGTTTTTCATTGGCGGCGCCGATGCCGCTCACCGCAGCGGCCGGGCGTCGCACGCGCCAACCGCGCAACGCACATCGCCTCCGCTTCAATCGTCGCTATTCGGATCCATATCCGGAAATAGCACTTCGGTGAAACCGAACTTCGCAAAGTCGTTGATCCGCATTGGATACAGCTTGCCGATCAGGTGATCGCACTCGTGCTGCACGACACGCGCATGAAAACCCTCTGCCACCCGGTCGATTGGCTTGCCGTACTGATCGAAGCCGTGATACTTGATCATCGAAAACCGGCTCACCGCGCCCCGCAGGCCCGGCACCGACAGACAACCTTCCCAGCCCTCCTCCATATCGAGCGAGACCGGCGTGACGGTCGGATTGATCAGCACCGTTTCCGGCACCGGCGGCGCATCCGGATAGCGCTCGTTCTTGCCGAAGCCGAAGATCACCACCTGCAGATTGACGCCGATCTGCGGCGCGGCGAGGCCCGCGCCGTTTGCGTCATGCATGGTCTCGAACATGTCCTTGACGAGTTCATGCAGTTCGGGCGTGTCGAAGTGATCGACCGGATCAGCAATACGCAGCAGACGCGGATCGCCCATCTTGAGAATTTCGCGGATCATAACTGCCCCTCCAGGAGCTGATGCATACCATCTTCGTCGAGTACGGGAATGCCGAGTTCCTCGGCCTTCGCCAACTTGCTGCCGGCGTCGGCTCCCGCAACCACATAATCCGTTTTCTTCGACACGGATCCCGCCACCTTCGCGCCGGCCGCTTCAAGCATTTCCTTCGCCGTTTCGCGCGACAGGTTCGGCAACGTGCCGGTCAGCACCACCGTCTTGCCGGCCAGCAGGCCTTGCGGCGCCTTCGGTGCGGGCGGACCTTCCGGCCATGTCACCTTGCCCGGCGCGCGCAGTTGCTCGATCACCGTGCGGTTGTGTTCTTCGGCGAAGAACTGGTGAAGCGACTCGGCGACCACCGGCCCCACGTCGTTGACTTCGAGCAGCGCTTCGACCGACGCGTCCATGATCGGCGTCAGAGAACCGAAATGTTTGGCCAGATCTTTCGCCGTCGATTCGCCCACATGACGGATGCCGAGCGCATAAATGAAGCGCGCCAGTGTGGTGTGCTTGGCCTTTTCGAGCGAATCGAGCAGGTTCTGCGCGGACTTGTCGGCGAAGCGGTCGAGTTCCGCGAGCGTCGCAAAGCCGAGATTGAACAGATCGGCCGGCGTGCGCACCAAGTTCTGCTCGACCAGTTGATCGATGATTTTCTCGCCAAGGCCGTCGATGTCGAGCGCGCGCCGCTGCGCGAAGTGCCACAGCGCCTGCTTGCGCTGCGCCGGACAGAAGAGGCCGCCGGTACAGCGCGCGATCGCCTCGTCGGGCAGCCGCTCGATGTTCGAGCCACACACCGGGCACTGGGTCGGCATCACGAACTCGCGGGCGTCCGCCGGGCGGCGCTCGAGCAGCGCGCTCACCACTTCCGGAATAACGTCGCCGGCGCGCCGCACGATCACCGTGTCGCCGATGCGGATGTCCTTGCGGCGCACCTCGTCTTCGTTATGCAGCGTGGCATTGGTAACGGTCGCGCCGCCGACGAACACCGGTTCGAGGCGTGCCACTGGTGTGATTGCGCCGGTCCGCCCGACCTGCACGTCGATCGCGACGAGCCGGGTCAGCGCTTCCTGCGCGGGAAACTTGTGCGCGAGCGCGAAACGCGGCGCGCGCGATACGAAGCCGAGTGCGTCCTGCTCGTCGCGCCGGTTGACCTTGTAGACCACCCCATCGATGTCATACGGCAGCGTGTCGCGCTTTTCGCCGACCGCGTGAAAGAACCCCAGTAAGCCTTCGGCGCCCTGCACCACTGCCCGCTCGCTATTGACCGGCAAGCCGAGTTCCTTGTACCAGTCGAGCAATTCGCTGTGCGTGGCGGGCATGTCGATCCCGTCGAGCACGCCAATACCATAAGCAAAAAAGGACAGCGGCCGCTGCGCGGTGATCTTCGAATCGAGCTGCCGCAAACTGCCCGCCGCCGCGTTACGCGGATTGGCGAATTCCCTCTGCTCGGCCGCGCGCTGCCGTTCGTTCAGGCGTTCGAAATCGCGCTTGAACATCAGCACCTCGCCGCGTACGTCGAGGATGTGCGGCACGCGCTTGCCTTTGAGCTTGAGCGGGATGGAGCGGATCGTGCGGACGTTTTCAGTGACGTTCTCCCCGGTGGTGCCATCGCCGCGGGTGGACGCCTGCACGAACGCGCCGTCGACGTAACGCAGCGAGATGGCGAGGCCGTCGAACTTCAGCTCGGCCGCGTAGTCGACCGGAACCGGCGGCTCGCTCGCGTTCCTGCCGAGCGCGTCGCCGACGCGTTTGTCGAACGCGACGATGTCTTCATCGGCGAAACCGTTGTTCAGCGACAGCATGGGCAGGTCGTGCACGACCTGCTCGAAGCCGCTCGCCGCCTTGCCGCCCACGCGCTGGGTGGGCGAATCCGGCACGATCAGGTCCGGATGCTCCGTCTCGATACGCTCCAGTTCCTTGAACAGCTTGTCGTACTCCGCGTCCGGCAGGTCCGGCTGGTCGAGCACGTAGTACGCGTAGTTCGCGCGTTCGAGTTCCGCGCGCAGCCACACGGCGCGCTCGGCCGGAGCGCTGGTTGCTGAGGGGGAGACGGAAGTTCTGGCCATGCTCTCTGACGGTTCTTGATGAAATTCGGACATTGGATTATCGCAGGAAGCGTGCCCCTTTACATCGGCCGAATGGGCTGGATGCGGGGCTTGTTTTAGCGTGACAGCGGATTGATCGCGAGTGGGCTACGGCTTCGCTGCGCGCCGGTTCCTGCAGGCTCGCGCGCGCTGCGTCGCGACCTGCGCACGCAGCGCCCCAAACGACGACGGCCGCACATCGTGCGGCCGTCGAGACACCGGAAAATCGTGCCCGCTACTGGCTGAAGAGGCGCCGGGTGGCGGGCGACCCCGCTGGAATTCCTGCCTGTTCGAGTTTCGCGTAGAGCGTCATCAACTGCTTCTCGATCGCGAGCAGCGCGGTTTCCGGCAACGGACGGCGGCCGTCGTCGACCACCCGTCCGCCGATACGCTCAGCCAGCGATTTCGCGTAGTCGCACATCAGCCGGAACGGCAGGATGTCCTCGTCGGCGACCGGCACGTCGAGCACCAGCGTAATCATCTGGCCGCCCTTGTAGGTAAGGTCGTCGCGCAGGAAGTTGGTGTCGCCGAACTGCAGCATGAACACCGGGCTCTGGCGCGCGTCGAGTTTGACGAACCGCGTGCCGTCGCGCGAGAGCAGCAAGCCGTCCTGCGACGCTACTGCCTGCACGTAGTTTGCCGACCACGGCGCGCCGTCGGAGAGCACGTTGATCGACAGCTGCGCGTCGCACTGCGCGGCGAACCCGTCGAGTTCGCGCGCCATTGCCACCGTTTCGAGCATGTCCGGGAATTCCGGCGATGCATCGAGCGCGTCGGCGAATTGCTGCACTCCGGTCACGAACTCCGAAAACTCCAGTTCGTTGAGCGCGCCGCTGCGATTGGCGAGCTGCGCGGCCGCGCGCAGTTCTTCATAGCGCGCGCCGTTTTGCAGCAGCTCCCACGCCCCGCCTTCGGGCTTGCCTTCGATATGCACCGGCTTGCTGCCGGCGCGGCGCAGGCGCTGCGCGAGCGGAATCACCTTGTCGCCGGCAACCGGGCCGTTCAGACGGATCGGCACGATGCAGTCGATCCGCCGATCGACGATGGCCGGCGGCGCAGACGAGATCGTCGTGGCGGCGGGCAGAATCGGTTCGGCGCGTTCGTTATCCTCGCGAGCGGCATCGTGAGCGACCGGCGCCGGCTTGCCCTCACCAGCCTCGGCTTGATGAACATGCTCGCCTTCCGCGTGGGCCACGCC
>NZ_NPIH01000096.1 GCF_012275575.1 Paraburkholderia sp. SG-MS1
CAGACCGCTAGAGAAGCCCGCGATTAACTGCACGCCCAGGTCCGGATAGACGTGCGGGGTGACGAGCACGTTATCGATCGTCTTGAAGTTCCGCCTGCCTTCTAAAGCGCCCACACCATGCTCAAGCTGCAATGGTGCAACAGCGGTTTCGACGGAGACTACTTTGGGCATCTTGTCCTCTAACGGTTAATGGAAAAGAAG
>NZ_NPIH01000097.1 GCF_012275575.1 Paraburkholderia sp. SG-MS1
CGGCACGCATCCGCATCCGGCAACTTGAGCGAGCCGTTCAGCGCGCCGGCGAGACCCGCTGCAATCGCCCGCGCGCCGGTCTCCGGCAGCACCAGATCCGGCGACAAGCCCGCGACCGCTTCAGGCAAACCACCGACCGGCGTCACCAGCACTGGCGTCCCCGATGCGAGCGATTCGACGGTGATGAGACCAAAGCCTTCGAGCGCGACCGTCGGCACCACGCTGATATTCGCCGCCCGATACAACGCCGCCAGGTGCTGATCGGGCACGAAGCCCAGCAACTTCACGTTGTCCTCCAGCCCCGCTTCACTGATGCGCGCCTGCAACTCGCCTTCGAGCCGCCCCTTGCCCGCGATCAGCAGCAGCACGTCGGGCGCGCTGCGCTTGAGCAGCTTGACCGCGTCGATCAGATCTTCGAGACCCATGCGGCGCACGAGGCGCCGCACCGCCAGCACGATCGGCCGATCCTGCGGCAGTTGCAGCCGCAGGCGCGCCTCGGCCGGCGTGATCGGCAGATTGAACTGCTCGACGTCGACGCAACCAGGCACCACGCGTACGCGATCCGGCGCGATCCGGTAGCGCGAGGTCAGAATCTTGCCGAACGCCTCCGACAGCACGATCAGCCGCGACGAGCGCGCATACACCGACTGCTCCAGATAGCGCTTCGCGCGCTGGCCGAGCGAATCGGCGCCTTCGACGTGGCTCTCGTCGGCCCACGGCCCCTGAAAATGCGACACCTGAGGAATGCCGCGCGTCACGTCGAGTCCCGGAAACGTGTACAGCGCGAAGTGCGAGGAGATGACGTCCGGGCGCGAAGTGCTGATTTCCTGGCGCAGCGCGCGGCGTGCCGCCATCAGCCGCAACGGCAGCGATTGCGCGGCCGAACCGAAGCCGTTGATGGCGCCGCCGGTATCCGCCGCCACTTTCGGCGAGCCGGCCACCACGCCGCGCACCGCGACGCCCGCGCCCGGCAGCGCGCCGATCAGCGAGTAGTACATGCGGTCGAGGCCGCCCGCGCGTTCGGGAAACCAGTGCATCCCGATCTGCAGCGATTTGATTGAGTTCGTCGTCATGGTTGTTGCCCCTGTGCGTTCTGAGAGTTGTGTCGATGAAGCGCTGAATGCAGCGAATGCGTGGCGCGGCGCGATACGCGCCGCGCCGCTACGTCATCCGTCATTCCGCGCTCTTCTGTCCGGCCAGCGTGTTCAGCGTCAGCGCGTCGGTCTTCGCGACCGCTGCCGCTTCCGCTTCGCTGCGCCGGCGGTTTTGCTGCTGCCCGGCCAGCTGCCGGTACAGCGCGATGTATTGCTCGGCCATGCGCGCCCAGCCGAAGCCGGTGGCGAGCTGATTGGCGGCGACGCCCATCGCGCGGCGCGCATCGTCGTTATCCGCGAGACGCGCGATCGCGCCGGCGAGGGCCTTGGGATCGTCCGGATCGTCGAGCACGATCCCGCAATCGGGCGTGATGATTTCGGCGCCGCCCGCGGTGCGCGCGGTGACCACGGGCAAGCCGGCCGCCATCGCTTCGAGCAGCGACAGGCTCATCGCTTCGTAGCGCGAAGGAAACACGAACGCGTCGACCGAATGCATCAGCACCGGCATCTCCTTCACGAGGCCGAGAAAATGCACGCGGTGCGCGATACCGAGCGCCTTCGCCTGTTCCGGGTACGGACTGCCCGGCAGAAAGCCGGCCACCGCGATCTGCACGTGCTCAGGCAAGTGCTTCAAAGCGGCCAGCACGGTGCCGAGATTCTTGCGCGGCGTGCGCAGATCGCCGACGAACAGCAGCAGGAATGCGTCCTTCGGCAAGCCGAATTTCTCGCGATTTCCCGTGGCCGCCGCGAAACCTTGCGTGTCGACGCCGTTGTAAATCACGTCGACGCGGTTATGCGGCGTGAGCCCAATCGCGCGGATTTCATCGGCGACCTTTTGCGACACCGCCGTGATCACCTTCGAGCGCCGGTAGGCCCAGCGCTCGAGCAGCGCATTGCAGCGCGTATACACCGACTGATACGCGGACCACATCCCCTTCGTGAGACCGAACGGGTAGTACTTGCTGCCGAACCAGCCGCTATGCACGAAGTGTGACGTGTTGACGTCGGCGGGCATCCACGTGATGAAGCCGTTCACGTGCAGCACGTCGTATTCGCGGCGATGCGCGCGCAGCCACATCGCGCTCTTGAACGCGAACACCTGCTGGCGCAGCAGATTGGTGGGCCACCAGCGGCCGATCTTCACCGGCGCCCAGCGGACGTTCGGGTGCGCGAGCAGCTCGGGCGCGACGTGCGAGGCGACCAGCGTGACGCCGATGTTCTCGTCGAGGGCGGCACGCGCGATCTCGTGATTGACGCGCCCCTGGCCGTCGTTATGGCGCACTACGTGCGTGACAATGGCGACTCTCAATCCGTGCCTCCGTGGAGAAATTGCGTGCGTCGGCGGTTCATCTTGTCGTGATGGACCGCGGAAAGAATCGAAAAAACACTCATGAAAAGCAGCAGACCGCCGGTGCCGACCAGCGAGTTGGTGAACACCAGCATCGCGAAGGTCGCGAGGCTCAGGCTCAGGCACGCGGACACGAACTTGTCGTCGCGCAACTTGAACGACGCGAGCACCGCGCGCATGAGCAGCCAGACGATGCCCGACATGTAGAGCAGCGTGCCGGGCCAGCCAAGCACGAATGGGATGTTCATCACGCCGCTGTCGAAGTTGCCGTACTGGCCCAGTTGCCCGCCGTCGTTGGACAGCTTGGTCGAGGTGCCGGTGGCGCCCATGCCCTCGCCGGCCACATCCGTGAACGCGGTCTTCGCGAAGGTCGCGTAGAACTCGTTGCGCGCGGCGTAGCTCTGGTCGTCGTTCAGGTTGACGATGGTGCTCAGGCGCGCCTGCATCCGCTCGGCCACCGGGCCGACCGCCAGCAGC
Source organism: Paraburkholderia sp. SG-MS1 (assembly GCF_012275575.1). Taxonomy (GTDB): domain Bacteria; phylum Pseudomonadota; class Gammaproteobacteria; order Burkholderiales; family Burkholderiaceae; genus Paraburkholderia. The sequence goes on from NZ_NPIH01000097.1 coordinate 2,920, forward strand.
GGCACGCACAGCCCGGCCAGCAGCACCGCGCTCGCGACGATGCGCAAGCGCACCTTGTTGTTCGACTTGACGAGCTGGATCAGGAGCGCGATGACCCAGCCGCCCCAGGTCGAGCGCACGAGGCTCAGCGCGAACGAGAAGAAGCCGAACGCCGCGGCGATCCAGCGCACGCGATGAGTGGCCGCCATCACGAAGACCATCGCGCCCATCATCGCGAACGCGAACGGTCCCGACGAATTCATCGTGCTGAATACGCGCACGCCCATCGGCACAGGGTCGCCTTGCGAGTTCATCTGCGAGCCGAGCATCCAGAGCGCGTCCCACTGCGGCATGATGAAGAACTGGATCAGGCCGTAGCCGCCCATGACCAGCATGCCCCAGATGAACGTGTTGACGATGGTGTCGCGGTACTGCGGATACTGGCGCGTGTGCGCCATGATGTGAAAGCCGATCAGGATCGGATACAGCCAGTTGGCGAGGTCATAGGTGGCCGCGAGCGGCCCGCTCGACATCACGCCGACCATGAACGCATAGGCGAGCCCCATGAGGACCAGCAGCACCGGCAGGCCGCGCCGCTGCGCGAGCAGCTTGTAGTAACGCAGCAGCGACAGGGCGCTGATCATCGTGACCGCTAGCGGTGCGACCTGGATGAGGCTGGTCGGCGTGAACGAGCCTTTGGACCAGTCGGCCAGACGCCGCACTTCCGGGCTCAGAAACCACAACCACCACATGAAGCCGATGTAGCGCGCCGGGCTCTTGAAGTACAGCCACAGGCCCGTGAGGATCGCGAGCACGGGGAACGCGAGCGTGAGCACCGTGCCCTGATGCGCGACGATCAGCACCGCCGTGATCAGCCACAGCAACAGCGGCGGCAGCCATTCCTGCGGGCCGCCGGACAGCAGCCGGGCCGTCCCTTTCGGGGCGGCGTCGGTGGCGTGGGCTCGCGCAATCGTCGACATCGTTCAGAGGCCTCCGCGTGATTCGCGCGCGGCGGCGCGGGCGGGCTGCGCCTGCTGCGGTGCGTGGGCCTGGCTTGCTTGCATGTGCCCTTGCGCGTGTGGCTGTGCCTGCGTCTGCTTTTGTGTTTGTGTTAGCGTCTGACCTTGTGCACGCGCGCGCAGCATGTCGCGCGTGATGCGCACGTGCTGCATCGCATAGTGTTGCGTCGTCAGATCGCGCGACAGCAAACCGGCAGCCGCCGCCTGCGCCTGGCGCAACGCTTCGGCCGGCGACGCGACGAACTGGTCCACCGCATCGCGCAGTGCCTGCGGATCGAACGGCGGGATATAGGCCGCTTCATCCGCCAGAAAATAATCCTGCAGCGCGCCGACGTTCGTCACCACCATCGGCTTGCCGACCGCCGCCGCTTCCAGCATCACGGTGATACCCGACGCGTGCGAATTCGGCCGCAGCGGCACGACGATCACGTCGGCCCAGTCGTATAGTTCGTGCTGCTTCCTGATACCCGAGAACAGCGCGATCTCGACATTCGGCGCGCGCAGCGACGCCGGAATGCGCCGCCGCGTCGCGAGCTTCACGGTATAGCGTGAATCGTTGCCGAACGCCTTGATGAGCGTCTCCCAGTCGCGGTCGCGATCGTTGCCGATCGCGGCGATGCGCAGCGGCGTATGCGGCGCCCATTGTGCGGGCGCGCTGACCGGAAAGTCGTGCGTGTTCAGGCCGTACAGCAGCGGCCGCGCCTCGCGGCCAAAGTAGCGCTGACACAGCCCGGCGTTTTCGCTCGCGAGCGTGGTCAACTGATCGGCGCGCCTCATCAGCTTGCGATACAGCCAGCTGCGAAAAATCCCGTACGAGGGCCACTTGTCGAGCAGCCACACGCTTTGCGCGAGCAGCAGCGGCGATGCGGCGGGGCCCGCCTTGCGTCCGCTCAGCAGCAGCATCAGCGCGGCCGACAGCCATTCCTGCTCGGTGTGCGTCCAGATCACGTCGGAGCGCAGCATCTCGGCGCGGTTGCGCCACGTATGAATGAAGTCGAAGCCCAGCAGCGCCTTCAGCGCGCGGCGTACGAGGCGCACTGGCTTGCCTTCGCGCGCGTCTTGCGAGTAGGTCAGCCTGAACTCGTCGGACTCCGCGTGGTGATAGCCATACAGGCAGCCGATGTGGTCGCCCGGCCGGTAAAAACGCGGGTCCGCGCCGTAAAACAGATGAACGTGAACTTTCGTACTCATGCAGACACTCCGCTCTGCCGGTGGAAAGAGGCATCGGCGACCCTGACGGTGGTCAGGGGCAGATGCGCGAACATAGGGGACGTAGTGGCCCTGGCGGGGTCGCTCACGAGAGCGCCCGGCGCGCTTCATGCGCGCCCGTGCGCACCGCGCGCCAGCGCGAGAGCTTCAGCCCCGCCTGCTTCGACACCAGCGCGAGCGCCGCATGCGTGAGTCCCGGATAGACCCGCGTGCCGACTAGCGTCCACCACCACCATGCCGTCTCGCGGCGCAGCGGCGGCAACTGGTCACGCAGGATCAGATGGAAATTGAACGCGGCGTTGCGCAACGCCGTCATGGTTTGCGCGTCGCGGCGGTCTTCGTCGAAACGTTCAGCGGGAAAGTGATCGACCGCCACGCGCGGGTCGTACATCAGCTTCCAGCCGGCGTTTCTCACCGCGAGGCTGAACGCCATGTCGTTGTGGACCTGCGCGCCCGCGCCGCGCAAGCGCGCGTCGAAGCGGATCGTGCGCACCGCGTCGCGCCGGTAGCTCATGTTGGCGCCCTTCAGGATGTCGACTTCGCGTGCGCCGCCAACCCCGAGATGATGATTGCCGATGATCCTGCCGTGCGCGGTGACCTTGCCCACCTGTTGCCGCTCGCCGTCGAGCACGCGGCCCTTCTCGTGCACCCAGTCGCGCCCGCCGAGCGCGCCGAGACGCGCGTCGCTCCCGAACGCGGCCGCGATCCGTGCGATCCAGTCGACGTGCGGCGCGGCGTCGTCGTCGGTGATCGCGATCACGTCGCCGCTCGCCGCGTCGAGGCCGCGATTGAGCGCCGCGACCTGGCCTGGCACGTCGACCGGCGCGATGACGAGCGGCAACTTGCCCGGCACGGCTGGATCGCGCAAACACGCATGTGTCGCGTCGTCGTCGGCGCGCGCCACCACGACCACTTCGTCGGGCGCGCGCGACTGCCGTTGCAGCGCCGCGAGGCAGCGCGCCAGATCGGCCGGGCGGCGGTATGTCGGAACCAGTACCGTCACTTTCATCGTGATGTCCTTTCTATCTTCGTTGCGCGGGAGACTGAGCAGGCGAAGCGGGCTGCGCTCAGGTGCTCAGATATTCCTGAACCGCCGCATAGCTGCGGTCGTAGCCGCCACGCGAGCGCGCCGGCATACCGTTGAAAATGCCGCCCTGCACGTGCACGCCAGCGGCGCGCAGGCGCTTCAGCGCATCGGCGATCTCGCCTTCGCTGTGCATGCCCGAGCGCATCACGAAGAAGGTCGAACCGGCATAGGCGCCGATGATCGACGCATCGGTCACGGCCAGCACCGGCGGCGTGTCGATCAGGATGACGTCGTAGCGCTTGGCGAGCCCGTCGAGGTATTGCGGCAGACGCGGCGACATCAGCAGCTCCGACGGGTTGGGGGGGCGGCGGCCGCACGCGATGAAGCTCAGGTTCTCCACGTTCGAACTGCGAATCGCTTCTTCGAGCGAGATCTGGCCGCTCAGCAATTCGGACAGGCCGTTATCCTGCGCGCCACCCAGGCAGCGTTCGAGCACGCCGCGCCGCATGTCGCCGTCGATCAGCAGCACGCGCTTGCCCGAGTGCGCGAGCAGCACTGCGAGGTTGACCGTCAGGAAGCTCTTGCCGACGCCGGCCATCGGACCGGTCAGCATGACGATGCTGTTGCGCGCGTCCATCATCGTGAACTGCATCGAGGTGCGCAGGCTGCGCAGGCTTTCGATCGTCACGTCCTTGGGGCGCGCGTTCGCCAGCACCGAGCGCAGACGTTCGCCGCCGCGCTGGAACGCGCTTTCGAGTTGCGCCTGCTCGGCGCTTTGCGGCACGAGCCCGAATACCGGCAAATGGAATGCACGCTCGATGTGATCCGGATCGTCGATGCCTTTAAACATATTGCGGCGCAGGAACACGAAACCGGTGCCTGCGATCAGCCCGAGAATCACCGCCGCCGACAGGATCAGCATCTTCTTCGGCTTGACCGGCGCGCCCGGACGCAACGCGGCGTCGACGATATGCACGTTGCCGCCCGTGCCGGCCTTCTGCACCGACAACTCCTGCACGCGGTTGAGCAGCAGCACGTAGATGTCTTCGGCGACCTTCGCATCGCGCTGCAACTGTACCGCCTTCACTTCGGTGGCCGGCAGATCGCGGAAACGGTCCGCGTATTTGGCGCGCTGCGCCTGCAACTCGGCCATCTGTTCACGCGCGGCTTTGAGCAGCGGATGGTCGTCGCCGTAACGCTCGTTCAACTGCGCCATCTGCAGACGCAAGCCGGCGATCTGCTGTTCGTACTGCACGCTGCCTTCGAGGTATACCTTGGCCTCGTCGCTCGCGTTGATCGAGCCGGACTGACGCTGATACGCGGTCAATGCCGCTTCGGCGCGCTCGAGATCGGACTTCAGGCGCGGCTCCTCGCTCTTCAGGAAGTCGAGCATACGGATCGCGTCTTCCTGCTTGTTCGACACGTGCTGGCGCACGTACGACTGCGCGAGCGCATTGGCGACGAGCGCCGCGTGTTCGGGGCTCTTGTCTTCCAGCGAAATCTGGATCACGCCGGTCTGCTTGCCCTGCTCTTGCACGCTGATGGCCGACTGGAACGCGGTGATCGCGTCGAGGTCGTTGGCGCGCATCACCGTGAATTCCTGGCCCGGACGCGCGACCAGACTGTTCACGAGCATCGTCACGCCGCCGCCCTGCGCCTGTTGCCCGACCTGGCCGCGCAGCAGCAGCGCGCCGTTGGGTGCGAACAGCTCGTAGTGCTGCTCGTCGATCACGCGCAGGTTCAGCTTCTGGCCTTCGAGTGCGGGCGTCACGTCGATCGAATCGAGGTCGACGGATTCGCCGCCCCATGCATACGACGTCAACCCGAGCCACGGACGCGCCGGCTGGCCTGGCGTGGCGAGGCGCGCGGCGATGCTGCCGAGCAGCGGCACCGTCTTCGGCGTGACGCTGAAGTTGAGCTTCAACTGCTGCACCACCGGGCCGACCACGCCGCGGCTCTTGATGATTTCGATTTCGGCGTCGGTCGGCAGCGAGGTCGAGCCGCTCGTGATCGCCGCGCCCGTCTGCGTCTGCGTGAGCGCCTGCGACGTGTTGTCGGACTGCTCGACGCGCACGTGTGCATCAGCCGAATAGATCGGCTTGGCGAGGTAGCAGTACGCGACGGCCATCGCGATGATCACGCCGGCGATTGCAAGCAGCCACCAGATGTCGTCGATGATCACCTGCACCAGTTGCCCGAGGACGATGTCCTCTTCTTCGGTCTTGATCGGACCGGCCATGTGTGGAGAGATTTGATTGCTCACAATTCGATCCCGTATCGGTTGCTTCGGCGTTTTTGCTTCGGTCCCGCGCCGCGCCCTCGAAGGGAGCGGCGCGGGCCTGTCTACGGCTCAGAGGTTCAGCGCGTCAACTGCTTCAGATAGAACAGCGTCTGCACGCTCGGCAGGACCTGCTGCAACACACGGTTGAAGGTGGTCGAAGCGGCGGTGCCCACATACACGACATCGAGCGGCTGCAACTGGAACTGCGAGGACAGCATGATCGAGTCCGGTTGCGTCATGTCGAGGCGGAACACCTCCGGCGTGGTCGGATGGTCCTTCATGCCGCGCATCACGAAGATCTGGCGCGGATTGGCGTCGGTGTTCAGGATGCCGCCGCCTTGTGTCAGCGCATCGGCGATCGTCATGCGGCCGCGCACGATCGGCACCTGGATCGGCGTCTTCACTTCGCCCATCACGAAGATGCGGCTGTCGGTGCGATCCGGCACGTTGATCACGTCGCCGTTTTGCAGCATCACGTTCTGCGTGGTGTCGCCGCGATCGAGCATGCGGTCGGCATCGAGCGTGTAGAGCTTGTTGTTGCGCGTGAGGCGCACGCGCTGGATATCGGCGTCGGAGTTCGTGCCGCCCGAGCGCGTGATCGCGTCGACCAGCGTGAGCGGCACGTCGCTGATGGCGAGCGGCCCCGGCGTCTTCACTTCGCCGGTCACCTGGACTTTCTGGCCGCGATACGAGAGCACGCGCACGTCGACCTGCGGATTGCGGATATAGCGCACGAGGCCGCTCGCGAGCTGCTCGCGCAACTCGCCGGTGGTTTTGCCCGCGGCCTTGATGCGGCCGACGAACGGGAAAAAGATCGTGCCGTCGGCAGCGATGGTCTGGCCGTACGGATCCGCCTGGCCCGGCAGCGCGGCCGTATACGGCTGCTGCAACGCACCGCCGATCGACTGCGTGGTGTTGCCGCCCGAGGACAGCGTACTGCCCTGCGGCGTGGTCAATTCAGGGTGATCCCACACGGTGATGCCGAGAATGTCCTGCGGGGAAAGACGATACACGTACTGCGACGGATCGCTCAGGGCCGAGGTCGGCAGCACCTGGGTTTTCGAAGCAACCGCCTGCGCTTGTGCGGCGATCAGGTTGCCGTCGATCAGATGGACCGGATAGGTTTCGGTGGGCCGATTCTGGCCGTCCTCTTTCAGGCGCGAGGTGTCGAGATAATTGCCCGGTGCGGTGGCGCAGGCCGACAGAAAGGACGTCAGCAAAAGTGTCGCAGCGAACTTCGTACTGAAGCCGGCCTTGACGTTCGCGAATGAGTTTGCAGTGAGTTTTTGCATCAGCATATTTTTTTCAGCCATCCCATGACCAGATGTTCGATGAGCACGAGACTCTCCCTGTAAGCGGTTTCCTCGCCGCCGTGCGGATCGGCGACGTCGGAATCGTCTTCCCATTTGCCGAGCGGATAAACCTTGCCGCGCGAGGCCGGATCGAGCGCTTCGACGTCGCTCACCTGCGCGCGCTCGGTGACCAGCACCAGATCCGCGGCTCGCACGAGCGTGCGGTCCAAACGGCGCGAGTAATGGATGCCCGACGCAACGCCCTGCTCGGCGAGCAGGCGTTGCATGACCGGGTCCATCGCGTGGCCGTTCATCGCGCGCAGGCCCGCCGAATGAAACGCGATCGGTGCGGTCGCGCGCCCCGCCTGCGCCGCCGCCCGCTGCTTCGCCTTGAACAGCATTTCGGCGGCGGGCGAACGGCAGACGTTGGCGTGGCAAACGATCAGAACGTTGGCGAACATGGCAGGCTCCTTGACGAGGCGCGTGGTGAGCGGGGGGCCAGGCGGCCTAGAGGCTCGCGGCGGTGGCGTTCACCGCTCGTGTATCGAGATTCGCGTGCGCGACGGGCAAGCCGTTCGCGCCGACCCGCGCCGGCGCATTGCGCAGCGCGTGCTGACGGCCGATCGCGTGATACTCGATGCCGAGTTCGAGCAGTGCATCCGGCTCGTAGAGATTGCGGCCATCGAAAATCAGGGGCATCTTCAGCATTTCCTTGAGCGCGTCGAAGTCGGGGCTCTTGAAGACCTTCCATTCGGTGAGGATCACCAGCGCGTCGGCGCCCTCGGCCGCTTCCATTTCTTCCTTCACGAACGTGAGGCGTGCATGCTGCTGCGGCACGTCTTTCAGATCGAGCGCGAACACGCGCTTCGATTCGTCGATCGCGACCGGGTCGTAGGCCTTCACGTGCGCGCCGCGGCGCAGCAGTTCGGCGATCAGCGGACGGCTCGGCGCTTCGCGCATGTCGTCGGTGTTCGGCTTGAACGCGAGGCCCCACACGCCGAACGTACGGTCCGACAGGTCTTCGCCCAGACGCGCGACGATCTTCTGCGCGAGGATGCGCTTTTGCGTGTCGTTGACCGCTTCCACCGCTTCGAGAATGCGCAGGTTCGCCTGGTGGTCCGCGGCCGTGCGGATCAGCGCCTGCACGTCCTTCGGGAAGCACGAGCCGCCGTAACCGCAACCGGCATACAGGAAGTCGTAGCCGATGCGCGGATCGGAGCCGATGCCACGGCGCACCGCTTCGATATCCGCGCCGACGCGGTCGGCCAGATTGGCCAGTTCGTTCATGTACGAGATGCGCGTGGCGAGCATCGCGTTGGCCGCGTACTTGGTGAATTCGGCCGAGCGCACGTCCATGTACAGCGTGCGTTCGCGGTTGCGGTTGAACGGCGCGTAGAGGCGCTTCATCAGTTCGCGCGCTTTTTCGCCGGGCACGTCCTCGTCGCAGCCGAGCACGATGCGATCGGGCCGCGTGAAATCGTCGACCGCCGCGCCCTCTTTCAGAAACTCCGGATTCGACACCACCGAGAACATATGCGTCGCGTTGCGCGCAGCCAGCTCGGCCGCGACCACGTCACGCACGCGCGAGGCCGTGCCGACCGGCACCGTCGATTTGTCGACGATCACCTTGAAGCCCGTCATATGCCGGCCGATATTGCGCGCGGCGGCGAGCACGTACTGCAGGTCGGCGGACCCGTCCTCGTCGGAGGGTGTGCCGACCGCGATGAACTGGATGTCGCCGTGCGCGACCGCGGCCTCGACATCGGTCGAGAACCTCAGGCGTCCGGCCTTGCGATTGCGCGCGATGATTTCCTGCAGACCCGGTTCATGGATCGGCACGCCGCCGTTGTTGAGCACGTCGATCTTGCGCTGATCGACGTCGAGACAGAACACGTCGTGGCCGATGTCGGCCAGACATGCGCCCGTCACGAGGCCTACGTAGCCACTACCGATGATCGTCAGGTTCATGTGTTGCACCTCGAGAAAAGGAGTTGATTCGGTGGAGTTGATTCCGGCATGCGGTCGTGCGGCGCGTCGCCTTGCATGACCCGGGGCCCGATCGCGGATTCAATAAGCGTTATTGCCCACGAAGCCCTTCCACAGCGTCAGCACGACGATCTTGATGTCGAGCCAGAAGGTCCAGTGCTGCATGTAGTACAGATCGAGCTTGACGCGGCCCATCATCTTTTCGATGCGGTCGGTTTCGCCGCGATAGCCGTTGATCTGCGCCCATCCGGTGATGCCGGGCTTGATCCGGTAGCGGTGCATGTAGCCCTTCACCAGATCCTTGTAGATGTCGTCGTGTTCGAGCGCATGCGGGCGCGGGCCGACCACCGACATCTCGCCGCGCAGCACATTGATGAACTGCGGCAGTTCGTCGAGGCTGGTGCGCCGCAGGAACGCGCCGACCGCGGTGATGCGCGGGTCGCGGCGCGTCGCCTGGGTGATCTTGCCGGCCTCTTCCTTGTGCTGCTTCATCGAACGGAATTTATAGATCTCGAACTGATTGCCGTCGATGCCCTTGCGCTTCTGGCGGAAGAACACCGGGCCGGGCGAACTCAGCTTCACCATCACCGCGATCACCAGCATCAGCGGCGACAGCGCGGTCAACGCGGCGAGGGCGAACAGGCGGTCGAACACACGCTTGGGCAGCACGCGCAGATCCGTGATCGGCGAGGCGGCCAGGTTGATCGCCGGCACGCCGAGCAGCTCGACCATCGGCTGATTGAACAGCGTGAGACTGCCCACGTCCGGAATGAAGCGGATGTTCACGAAGTCGTTGCGCAGGTCCATCACGAAGCGATGGATCGCCTTTTCCTTCGAGATCGGCAGCGCCAGCCACAACTCGCGGATCGCACGCTGGCGCACCAGCTGGATCATCCGCTGATAATCGCGCTCGACGGGCACGCCTTCGATCACGTCGCCCGCGTCCGGGTCTTCGTAGTGATTGATGGTGCCGTCCTCATCGAACATCACGACCGGACTGAAGCCCGCTTCCGGGCGGCTGCGCATCTGCTCGATCAGGAAGCGCCCATACGGCGCCCCGCCGACGATCGCCACCGCGCGCTGATTGAAGCCTTCGCGGCGCAGTCCACGCAGGATCGAATAGACGATCACCTTGGTGACGATCAGCAGCACGATGGTGGCAACCGCCCAATACACGAGCCACAGCCGCGACAGGCTGTCCGAGCGGTGCAGGCTGAAGCTGATCAGCACGCCCGTGATCTCCACCATCACCCAGCCGCCCGCCACGCGCGACAGCAGGTCGTAGAGCGGCTTGCCGCGCCACGATTGATAAATGCCGAGCGCCGGGAAAAACACCACCACCAGCAGACAGCCGAACGCGAGCGACACGCTTTGCATATCGTCCAGCCACACGAACTTTCCGCTGTGCACGGCCGCCGCGATGGCGGCGCCGAGCGCGACCATGGCGATGTCGATGATTCTCGATAGAACGCTCAGCATGCGCTGCCCCTCAGTTCGTCAGTCAAGTGCCATCCGTTGGTTGGTTGAATCCGTCGCCACTGCGTCCGCCAAACGGGCATACCACGCCGTCGAGCGCGTCCCGCAATAAACCTGCGCGACGCGAAACGGGTTGAAGCGGTGCGATTGCCCTTCCATTTCCCGAACCTGAAAATGCCTAATGGCCGGATCGGGAAATTCATGTCGGAATGAGTGAATACCCTTGTACAGGTATAGATAAAGCGATATTAAAATTCGGACTGCAAGACCGCAAAATATCTCAAATTGTATCGGTCAAAGTTTCGGTATTTTTTCTGAGTTTTGCTCGGCAATTGTTACCGGATCAAGCGCTTTCTGCGTGTCCGAAGGCGCTCCCTGAGCCGTTCTGTAAGGTAAATTCACCGGCGCCCGGCGATTCCCTACGAAGCTTACGTCCGATCTCGTGCCGTCATTCTGAAGCAGAATGCGCGGTAAAAAAATGGCCACCGATTTTTTTCGGGTAATTTTTCTTTTTTATAAATCGGCCGGACATTTTTTCTACATGAAATGGATATTTTAATTGCGCGCTTTTATATAGTTTTCATTTAACGCGCTTTTATTGATTCCAGACTTCATGATAAAACTCGTCGCATTCACCCAGCCTCGAGGAGTCCATCATGACAGCTCCGGTCACGGCGACACCCGCCGACACCCGGTCCACGCAAGCTATGCCCCTGAACGTCAAACTCAAGATTCACCCCGTGATTCTCGCGGGCGGCTCCGGCACGCGGTTGTGGCCGATGTCGCGCGAACAGCATCCGAAGCAGCTGATCGGTCTGCTTGGCGAAGACTCGCTGCTGCAATCCACCACCCGTCGTCTCGACGGATTCGAATCCGGCTACCCGCTCACCGAGCAGCTGGTGGTGGTGGCCAATGAAGAGCAGCGCTTCACCACCGCCGAGCAACTGCGCACGAGCGGCAAGCCGACCCGGCTGATTCTCGAACCCGCGGGCCGCGATACGGCGCCCGCCCTGACGGTAGCCGCGTTGTCGATCGCCGCGCAGGACAGCGACGGCATCATGGTCGTGATGCCCGCTGATCACGCCGTCACCGACAGCGACGGCTTCCATGCGGCGGTGGCCGCCGGCGTGCAGCATGCGGCAGCCGGACACATCGTGACGATGGGCATCGTGCCGACGCGCGCGGAAACCGGCTATGGCTACATTCGCATCGGCGCGGCGCTCGGCGCACAGGCACATGCTACGGATGACGAAGCATCTGACAAGATCGCCGCGCATCAGCTCGACCGCTTCGTCGAGAAGCCGCATCTGGAACTCGCGCAGCGCTACGTCGAATCGCGCGAGTACTGGTGGAACAGCGGCATCTTCATCATGCGCGCGTCGACCTGGCTGAAGGCGATTCGCCATTTCCAGCCGGCCATTTACGAGGCGTGCGCAGCCGCGTTCGCGGGCGGCAAGGCGGACGGCGACTTTTTCCGTCTGCAGCGCGACGCGTTCAGCGCTTCGCCGTCGAATTCGATCGACTACGCGGTAATGGAAAAACTCGGCGCCGATCAGAGCGTCGCCACCGGTGTGGTGGTGCCGCTGCAGGCGGGCTGGTCGGACGTGGGGTCGTGGGACGCGATCTGGGACATCTCGGAGAAAGACGCCGAGCGTAACGTGAGCCGCGGCCGCGTGATGTTCGAAGGCGCGTCGTCGACTTTCGCGCATTCCGAAGGACGACTGATTGCCTGCGTCGGCACGCAGGACCTCGTGGTGGTCGAAACGGCCGACGCGATTCTCGTTGCCGACAAGTCGCGCGTGCAGGACGTGAAGAAGATCGTCGGCCGGATTCGCGAAGAAGGCGGGCTGGAAGCGTCCAACCATCGCAAGGTGCATCGCCCGTGGGGCAACTACGATTCCGTCGATACCGGCGAGCGCTTCCAGGTCAAACGCATCGTCGTGAAACCCGGTGCGCGGCTTTCGCTGCAAATGCATCATCACCGCGCCGAACATTGGATCGTCGTGCGCGGCACGGCGCTCGTCACGCGCGGTGAAGAGCGCTTTATCGTCTCCGAAAACGAATCGGCCTATATCCCGCTGGGCGTCACGCACCGCCTCGAGAACCCGGGCAAGATGCCGCTCGAAATGATCGAGGTGCAGTCGGGTTCGTATCTCGGCGAAGACGACATCGTGCGTTTCGACGACACGTATGGACGCCAGTGATCAGGCAATACGGTTGAATCACCACGAATGAAGCGGGAACCTGCGGCGGTTGCTCCTGACTGCCGCGGGGTGTTGCTGAACTAGCTAACCGCCATGCTCATCCCGCGTGGGAGATGAGTTCTGTGTACGTCGACGGAAAGCGATCCGACGCGCTGCCGTCGGATGAGGTGGTGGCGGCCGGCGCTTCACCGGGATAACGGCGCAATGGTCCACGGAATGCATTGAGCGGACCGTGCAGCGGCGCGCCATGATTTACCGCGACCGGCTCCGGCACGTGACGCAAGGCGGGCAACGGACGTGCCGTTTGTCTCGGCGCATAGGCCGACGGCGCACGAGCCGCGCTCGCGGATTCGGCCGCGGCCTGCGTCGCGCGTTCACGCTCGATCCACTGCTGCGCCCAGTCGAGCGCGTACTGCTCCGCCTCGTGCGCATCAGCGAAGCGCGGACCGACGAGGCCGGAACGCTCGACACGCTTGCCGTCCTTCAAAATTTCCGCCCACGCGCGATACATCTCGTTCGGCACCTGCTCTGCCACGACGTAGATCAGATAGCCGTGCGGGCCGGCGATTTGCATGCCGCGTGGCGCAAGACTCAGTGACAACGGGCTGCGCTGATCGTCCGGCGCATGCGCGTGACGTGCCGACGCGATCGCCAGATTCAACTGGTCCATCGCCGTGCCGACCGCGCCCGCTTCGCCGAAATCGGCAGACACAGCGGCGCGCACTGCGGGCCGCGTCCCGGACGTTGCCGAGCTTGCCTGCGCGCGCGCCACCGGCGTCGCTGTCGCCAAGCCGGACAATTGCCGCGTCATGTCGGCGATTGGATCGGCCGAGCGCCAGTTGGCGAGCGTGCTCGACACGCCCGGCGCCTGCCACGACTCGGGACTCTTCCAGGACACGCCACGCAGACTCTCGTCGCGCATGCTGGGTGTTTCCGCAACCGGCGCTGCGGGTTTGGCCGCGACGGGCGGCGCCGGCTCGGGAACGTACGCGAAAGTGCGCCCGGTTTGCGACAACAAGCGGACCATTTCGAGCAACGTGCCGTTCAGTTGCCATTCTTCAAACCGGCGACGGCACGTGGGACCCGACGGATAGCGGCCCGGCAGTTTCGACCAGGGCTCGCCAGTAGTCAGAATCCACAGGACGGCATTCGCCACGATACGCGGTTCGGCGCGGGGCCGGCCGCGTCGGTTCAGACGGACGGCCGGCTCATCGGAGACAAGCGCTGCCAGCAGCGCCCATTCGTCATTGCTTAGCTCATCGAAAAACATTGGGTTTTCTCCACGCAGCCTGGCCTGGCCGCGGCGTTGGACCTGCCACGGATTCAGCTTTCACGACCCGTGTGCGGCCCTCGGTTGCACAAATATGTCTGGTACGTTCAGTTGGCTGGTCAATACCGCCCTGACTTAGTGCGGTTTGTCCCTATTGCGAAGCACAGAACGTGGTCTCACTCGTGCATGGGAGAATTTGTGCACGAAGCATACCATCCCAGGGTTTGCGTGAGTACGGTTGAGACAAGTGTTACGGATAGAAACAATCTTGTCCTTTTCACTGCGTCTTTTCACGCATTGCCGTCACACAAGTGTTGGCGAACCTGACAGCGGAGCGTCGTATTGCACGGCACAACATAGCGCATTCTGCCCGAATAGGATTTACCAATCCTACACGTGATTTAAAGCGCCTTTCAATCGGTTATGGCAACGCGCGAATGGCGAGTGCAACAACGCACGCCCGCGCTGACTGTGTCTATGCAGGACGCAAAATGATGGGGTTGCAAGGGCGCGCCCGCGGTGCCCTGCGCGCGCCCTCTTTCTCGTGATGCGGTTTCTCGACGAGGCCTGTTGGACCCGCTTCTAGCGAGTCGGTTTGCTGGCGTTCTCACCCACTACCGTCGTCCACTCGCGCACGCGCCAACGCGTCACGAGTCCGGCGAGCACATACGGATCCTTTCTGGCAAAGGCTTCGGCGGTAGCGGAAGAGTCGCTTTCGAAGAGCAGCACCGCGCCGTCCGTAGGGTCGGCTAGCGCGCCGGCGAGCACCAGCTCGCCGCGCTCCGACGCCGCCCATGCGAGTTTCAGATGCTCGTCCCGATACGCGGGACGCCGTTCCAGGTAGTCGGAAACGAAGTCGTACATCAACAGATAGTGCATGGCGAGCCCTCCTATGGCTGGCTAAAGACGGTGAACCGTAGCGCCTCGGCGTCAACATTCCACATCTGATCCGCCACGGAATTTTATGCCGATTTACTATTCATTTGCATTCGCAGCAATGCCGAATACATTTTCAACCTTTCAATCAATGGTTCAAATAGTGGATAAGTCGATTCCATGAAATAAGCTTTAATCAATTGATCTGGATTGCATAACATATTTCCACTGGGTCTCTTTCGCCTGTTTCAAACGGCGGCCGGCTGTGCAGCCCCTTCACTCAGGGAAAACGAGCGCGAGCACCTGTCAACCGTAATGCGCTTCTGTCCGTTCAGGCAGACAGCATTTGCCATAATGGACATGCCGGGGGGCCCTGGATGCCGTCGACGCCCACGCGCATGAACGACCAAAACGTTTTCACCACCGATGGAGTGTCACATGAAAATCCAATCCGCTATCGCTACGCTGGTGCTGGGCGCTGTGCTTGTTTCGCCGGTGTTCGCGCAGAACAGCCAGCAAACCAAAATGGCCGACTGTAACAAGCAGGCCGGCGACAAGAAAGGCGATGACCGCAAGGCGTTCATGAAAACCTGCCTGTCCGCGAAGCCGGCCGCCGCGCCGATGACCCAGCAGGAAAAGATGAAGGTGTGCAACACGCAAGCCACCGGCAAGAAAGGCGACGAGCGCAAGGCCTTCATGAAGACCTGCCTGTCGTCCGCGCCGGCGAACTGAGTACGGCCGAAAGGTAACGCATCGGCGCCATGCAACGAGCATGATGACCGGGCGATGATGGCTCGAACATGGCCGCGCCGACATCTGCTTCGATGTCGCGCGCGGCCTCTCGCTTCCCTCGCCTCTCCCCCTTCGCAGT
>NZ_NPIH01000098.1 GCF_012275575.1 Paraburkholderia sp. SG-MS1
CTTCGACCTGCGCGAGC
Organism: Paraburkholderia sp. SG-MS1; assembly: GCF_012275575.1. Lineage (GTDB taxonomy): Bacteria > Pseudomonadota > Gammaproteobacteria > Burkholderiales > Burkholderiaceae > Paraburkholderia. The sequence continues at coordinate 18 of NZ_NPIH01000098.1, forward strand.
AGGGTATCGAACAGCGCGAGTTCCACCGGCTTCACCAGATGCGCGTGAAAACCGGCCTCGCGCGTCCGGTCGCGATCGCTTGCATGGCCGAAGCCCGTCATCGCGGCGTACATCGTCGCGGCAAGCTCGGGCATTTGACGCAAGGCCGCGAGCGTCGCATACCCATCCATCTTCGGCATTGCAATGTCGATCACGGCAAGATGCGGCACGAAACGAGGCGCGATCTGCAGCGCCTGCTCGCCCTCGTACGCGATGCGCACTTCGTGACCTTTCAGTTCGAGCAGCATCGCCAGACTGTCGGCTGAGTCGCGGTTGTCGTCGACCAGCAGAATTCGCAGCGGCGTCACCTCGGACGCGGCCGCGTTCGCTTCGTTGGCCGGCGCGTCGGACGGCGCGGTGGCGAGCGGCAGACTCAGCGTGAACGTGCTGCCGCAGCCCGGCCCGCCGCTGCTCGCGATGATGCTGCCGCCGTGCATGTCGACGAGTGATTTGCACAGCGTGAGACCGATGCCGAGGCCGCCTTCGCCTGAATTCTGGCAGTCCTTTTCCTGTGCGAACAATTCGAAGATCCTGTCGAGCGAGCCGAGCGGAATGCCGCATCCCAGGTCGCGCACTTCGAGCACTGCCATGCGCTGCTCGACGCGGCCCCCGATGTCGATACGGCTGCCAGGCGGCGAGAATTTCGACGCGTTGTGCAGCAGGTTTTGCAGCACCTGCACGAGTCGCGTCATGTCGCCGCGCAGCGACACCGATTCGTACGGCAGATGCGCTATCACCTGTTGCTCGTGCGCATCGGTGAACGGCCGCGCCGCTTCGACCGCGCGCGTCACCAGTTCGCCCAGATCGACGCGCGCAAGACGCAGTTCGACCTTGTTCGACATGATCCGGCCGACATCGAGCAGATCGTCCACCAGCCGCGTCAGGTGCGTAACCTGCCGGTCGATCAGATCGCGCGCACGCAGCAGCGTGGGAGTCAGCCCGGTCTCGAGTTGCATCACGCCGACGGCGTTGCGCACCGGGGCAAGCGGATTGCGCAATTCGTGCGCGAGGGTCGCGAGAAACTCGCGCATGCGCTCCCCGGAGCGCTCCAGTTCTTCGCGCTGACGCCGTTCGGTCAGATCGCGCGTGACCTTGGCGAAACCGCGCAAACGGTTCGATTCATCGTAAACCGCCGTGATGTTGACGTTGGCCCAGAAGGTCGTGCCGTCCTTGCGCACGCGCCAGCCTTCGTCTTCGACGCGACCGAGCTGCCGTGCGATGGTCAGTTCGCGCGCGGGCTTGCCCGCCGCCGCATCCTCCGGCAAATAGAACAGCGAGAAATGCTTGCCGATGATTTCCTCGCGCGTATAGCCCTTGATGCGCGCGGCGCCCGTGTTCCAGCTCACCACATAGCCTTGCGGGTCGAGCATGAAGATCGCGTAGTCCTTGACATTGTCGACCAGCAGACGGAAGCGCTCCTCGCTTTGCCGCAACGCTTCCATGTACTCGCGTTGCGCGGTCAGGTCGCGCGTGATCTTCGCGAAGCCCGTGAGGATCCCCGCCTCGTTGCGGATCGCCGTAATCACGACGTTCGACCAGAAAGTGGTGCCGTCCTTGCGCACGCGCCAGCCTTCGTCCTCGAAGCGCCCGGTCAGCGACGCCTGTTGCAGCTCGTAGGCCGGCCAGCCGCGCGTCACGGCTTCCTCGGTATAGAAACGCGAGAAGTGCTGACCGATGATCTCCTGCGCCACGTAGCCCTTCAATTTCTGCGCGCCTACGTTCCAGCTGACGATGTGCCCGGTGGCATCGAGCAGGAAGATCGCGTAGTCCTCGATGGCCTGCACGAGCATCCAGTAATCGAGGCCGACGGCCGTTGCGGCCGGGTCCCGGTCGGGCTTGCCGGTGTCGAGGGGGGAACGCATATCAAGCTGAGTCATGGCGCAAAAGTATAGGGGAATTCCGGTCAAAGGATACACCGCGCACGGCGCGCGGCTGGGCTCATGGTTTCACCCGATGAGCGTGTGCGCCACTAACGCACGGGCGCGTCGCGGCATCGGCGGGACGCGTGGCTGCCGGGTCCCGTGATTGCTACCTGTGCCGTGGCGATGACCAGACCGGTTGCCGGACCGGCGACCTCCCGGCATCGCCTCATCACAACGAACAGGAGCCCCAATGAAACGAGTCTTTGCCACCCTCGCCTGCGCCACGGCGCTCGCCCTCGCCCACATCCCCGCGCACGCCGAAGGCTGCACCAAAGGCGCGGTCGTGGGCGGCGTCGCCGGTCACGTTGCAGGAGATCACGGCGTCGCAGGAGCGGCCGCCGGCTGCGCGATCGGCCACCATGAAGCGAAGAAAAAAGACAAGGCCGCGAGCGCGGCGGCCGCCGCCAGTCAGCCCGAGGGGAAGTAAGGCCTGCCTCGCATCAACCTGATCGGCGGGGAAGAAAGCGTCTGTCGTGACGTGTCGATCACGGCAGACTCCCTTTGCCTGTGCTCACTGCGCTTAACCGCGCGCGCCGTCAATCCGGCGACCGCCCGCCTAGCTGAGCGCGCCGAGCTTTTCGGCCAGCTTCGCGTCGTAGCTGGAATGCACGTGCACGCGCTTTTTCTCGGGATACGCGTACGCATACGCCTTGCGCAGCGCCAGCGACGCCTCGTGAAAGCCCGACAGAATCAGCTTCTGCTTGTTCGGATAGTTGGCGAGGTCGCCGGCCGCGAAGATGCCCGGCCGCGAGCTTTCGTAGTTGGACGTATCGACGTCGATACGCCCGCCGTGAATCGTCAGCCCCCACTGCGCGATCGGGCCGAGATCGGCAACCAGGCCGTACAGCGCGACGAGGTGGTCGGCCTCGAGTTGCGTCTCGCCTTCGATATGCCGCAACGTCAACGATTTCAGCGCATCGCCCTCGACCGTGAGCCCCGCGATCGCGCCGACGATGAAGTCCATTTCGCCCGCCTCCACCGCGCGCCGCATCATCGCGACGCTCGAATCGGCCGCGCTGAAACCGCTGCGCCGGTGCACCAGCGTCACGCGCCGCGCGACCTCGCGCAAGGCGAGCGCCCAGTCGAGCGCCGAGTCGCCGCCGCCCGCCACCACCACGTTCTTGCCCGCGAAATCGGCGAGGCGCGGCACGCTGTAATGCACGTGACGCGACTCCAGCGGCACGGCCTCGGGCAGCGCCAGTTTTTGCGGCACGAACGCGCCATTGCCCGCCGCCAGCAGAATCGCGGCGGCGTCGAAGACGAGCCCACCATTCGTGCGCACGGTCCAGCGTCCGTCGTCGCGTTGCTCGACCGACTCGACCCGCTGCTCGAGATGGATCGGCGGATCGAACGGCTTGCATTGCGCCATCAACCGCTCGACCAGTTCGCGCGCGGTGCACGATGGAATTGCCGGGATATCGTAGATGGGCTTGTCGGGATAGAGTTCGGTGCACTGGCCGCCGATCTTGTCGAGCGCATCGACGATCTGGCAGGACAGGCCAATCACGCCCGCCTCGAAAGCCGCGAACAGGCCGACGGGTCCGGCGCCGACAATCAGCACGTCGGTGCGCAACGGCGGCGGAAGGGAATCTGCGGCGGACGTCATGGGGGCTCTCTCCGGATAGTCGATGAACCACCATACCGAATCGACCGGGGCCCGGCAACGATGCCATTACAGCGGGTAAGGACGCTCGGCAGGCAGGCGCGGCGCACGCGCGTCAGTCTCAAGTGGTTACCTGAAAATACCCGGAATCGGCTATTTTTAGAATCCAGTCGTCGGACTAAGCTACCTCCATCGCATCACGGAATGCGTCCAACCCGACTCCGGAGTGAACCATGGAACAACGTCTCGACTTCTACAAAGCCAACCCCGCCGCGATCAAGGCGTTGATCGGCGTCGAAGAACGCATCGGCAAATCGGCGCTCGAACAATCGTTGACCCACCTGGTGCGTCTGCGCGCCTCGCAAATCAACGGCTGCGCATATTGCGTCGACATGCACACCACCGATGCCCGCAAGGGCGGCGAAACCGAACGCCGTCTCGCGACCGTGGTGGTGTGGCGCGAAACGCCGTTCTTCACGGATCGCGAACGCGCCGCGCTCGAATGGACCGAGGCGCTGACGCTGGTGTCGCAAGAGCATGTGCCCGACGCCGTGTGGAACGGGGTGCGCCCGCACTTCAGCGACGAGGAACTGGTCGACCTGACGCTGCTGGTGTCGGCGATCAATGCATGGAACCGCTTTGCGATTTCGTTTCGCAAGCTGCCGGGCTGAAGCGGCGGTTGTCTGAACATCGCAGCGTCGCTGCATCTCTGCGACGGCCAGGTTCAGAACGACGGTTCGCGCGGCGCCGCCTCGTTCGAGACCTTGAAGGCCGCGGTCAGTTCGCTCAACTGCCGCGCCTGATCCGCGAGCGAGTTCGCGGTCGCGGCGCTTTCCTCGACCAGCGCCGCATTGTGCTGCGTGACCTCGTCCATCTGCGTGACGGCGAGGCTCACCTGGCGGATACCTTCGCTCTGCTCTTTCGACGCCGCCGCGATCTCGCCGACGATGCGCGCGACACGCCCGATCGCGGCTTCGATTTCCTGCATCGTGCCGCCGGCTTCGTCGACGAGGCCCGCGCCGCTTTCCACGCGCGCGGTCGACTCCGCGATCAGCGAGCCGATCTCCTTCGCGGCCGCCGCCGAGCGTTGCGCGAGGCTGCGCACCTCGCCCGCCACCACCGCGAAACCGCGCCCTTCCTCTCCGGCGCGCGCCGCTTCGACCGCGGCATTCAGCGCGAGGATATTGGTCTGAAACGCGATCCCTTCGATCGCGGTGATGATGCCGGTCATCTTCGACGAACCCGCGTGAATCACCCGCATCGTCTCGACCATGCTGCCGACCGAATCGCGCCCGCGCGCGGCCATCTCCGACGCGCGCGAGGCCAGTTCGCTCGCGTGGTGGGCGTTCTCGGCGTTCAGCTGCACGGTGGACGTGAGCTGTTCCATCGCCGCGGCGGTCTGTTCGAGCGACGCGGCCTGTTCCTCGGTGCGTTGCGACAGATCGAGATTGCCCGCGGCAATCTGTTGCGTCGACGAGGCAATCGAATGCGAGCCGGCACGCACCGTGGTGACAGTCTCGCCGAGCTTGTCCTGCATCGAAGCGACGCCGCGCAGCAGCATCGCCATTTCGTCGTTCGAACGGATCGGCACGCGGGTCGTTAATTCTCCGGCGGCGATTGCATCGAACTGGCGCAGCGCGTCGGTCAGTGGCGTCATGATCGCGCGGCGCAGCAGGCGCCAGCTGATGAACGCCACCGTCAAGCCGACCAGCACGCTGGCGAGGCACGCGAGCAGCAGCGCATGAAAGAGCGCGGCCGAGCGCTCGTTCGCGTCGCTCGCCTGGCGGTTCAGATAGTCTTCCAGCGCGCCCTGGCTCGCGTTCATCGCGGTATAGAGGCCGATCAGCTGATTCGCGCGGCTTTCGTCCATCCAGCTCGCGTCGCCGCTGCGGATCGCCCCGATCAGTCTGTCGATACCGTCGCGCCGCACGGCGGTGCGCTTCGCGTCGAGGTCGTCGGTGAGGCGTTGCAGGCCGGGCGTCTTCGGCAGATCGCGGAAACTGTTCCACCACTTGTCCGACTCGCCGAGCAGCATGCGCGCGCGTTCGAGTTGCGCATCCAGTTGCGGTGAATGCGGATTGCTCATTGCCCAGTCGAGCCCGAAGCGCGCCCGCGACATCGCCGTGCCCGACTTGCCGAGCGCCACTACCGACGCGAAATGGACCGTGTACGCGTCGCGCTGCGCCTGGTTGCTTTCGCTCATGCCGAGAATGCCGAGTGTGCCGGTGGCAATCAGCAGCACGCCGAGAAACGCGATCGTGATCGCAATCCGTAGATTGATGGTCAGGTTTTTGGTCATCGTGGTGGTGGTTCTGGTTGGTCTCGCGCTCTGGCTCATGACGTGCGGCCCCGGCGCACGGGTGAAAAGCGCCCGGTCTCCGGCGCCTTGCCTCATGGCCGATGTCTTTGGTTTGGGGCGGCTTAATGTTCCTTGTATGGAACAATTAACCGTATATGGAAAGTATAGCGATGGACGCTTAAGTGACGAAAATAAATCAGAGACACGCGCGGTAAACGCGCAACAGGCGGTCGCGCGTTTATTTGCCGAATCGAGAAAGGGGTTGCGCAGAACGCAGTACAGAGCTTGCCCGCGTTCTGGACGATCCAGGGCGCCGCGCTGCGGACGTCCCGTTTGGCGAACTGGACGCTTGAGATCGAGAACGTTCAGGGATGAGGCAGCGTTGTCGCACGCGGAAGCAGAACCGAACCGCCCCCGCCGGTTTATCACGGGAGCGCGCCCGCCCCCGTCGTCATTCGCCGATCCACGACCCGCGCAGATCGCTGTCGTGCAGCAATTGCAGCAGCGTGCCGGCCCGGCGGCTGAGCCGTTTTGCCGCGAGCGCGATGAACTCCACCGACGGCAAGGCCGGCAGACCGGCCGCATTCAGCGGCGGCGCCAGTCCCCTTGCGGCCAGGTACTGCGGACGCACCGTGATGCCGAGTCCGCCGCGCGCGGCGGCGATACAACCCGAGTGGCTGCTGCTCGTGCAGACCACCTGCCAGCTGAAGCCCGCCTCGGCGAGCGCGTCGAGCACGACCGCGCGCGTCACGCTCGGCTCGGCGACGAGGATCAGCGGCAACGGCTGGCTCAGATCGACCAGCGTGCCGGCGCGCGCGAGCCACTCCAGCCGCCCGGTGAACAGCGGCACGCCGCGCCGGTCGCCAAGCCGCCGCTTGCCGACCAGCAGATCGATCGACCCCGCGTCGAGCAACTCGTACAGCCTGCCCGTCATGCCGATGGTGATTTCCAGCTCGACATCGGGATGCGCGTCGCGGAACGCCGCCAGCACCGTGGGCAACGGCCCGAGCGCGACGTCGTCCGAGGAGCCGAGGCGCACGCGGCCCTTGAGGCGCGGCGCGCGAAACTGCGACTCGGCCCGCGCGAGCGCCTGCAGGATCACGCTGGCGTGCGCGAGCATCGCCTCGCCGTCCGGCGTCATCGCGAGCGAATGGGTGTCACGCACGAAGAGGCGCCGGCCCACGCTCTCTTCGAGCCGCCGGATGTGTTCACTGACGCTCGACTGCGTCAGGTTCAGCCGCCGCCCCGCTTCGGTAAAGCTATGACAGGCGGCGACGGTCGCGAAGGTCTTGAGCCAGATGGGGTTGAGCATGCGGCATTGTCGCGCTGCTTATCGGCAATGTCGATAACAGTCAGCGTCCCTAGTGGGGTTCCCGATTGACGACGATGTCAATATGATGACGGAATTCCCCGTGATTGCCTCGCGAGAGCGCCCTCAGCCCGCTTCGCCCGTAAACAAAGATGACCAAGGATTCCGCCCACACCGCGCTGCTCTGGATCGTCGCCGCCGGTTTCTTCATGCAGTCGCTCGATACGACGATCGTCAACACGGCGTTGCCGTCGATCGCCAACAGCCTGCACGTCGCGCCCCTCGCGATGCAACCGATCGTCGTCGCCTACACGCTCACCATGGCGATGCTCACGCCCGCCTCCGGCTGGCTCGCCGACCGCTTTGGCACGCGGCGTGTCTACTTCGTCGCGATCCTCGTATTCGTGCTCGGCTCGGTCTGCTGCGCGAGCGCACATACGTTGGGCCAACTGGTGCTCGCGCGGGTGCTGCAAGGTCTCGGCGGCTCGATGCTGCTGCCGATCGGCCGGCTCGCCGTGCTGCGCAGCGTGTCCGGCGAGCAGTACGTGTCCGCGCTCGCGTTCATTTCGATTGCCGGCCAGCTCGGGCCGATCGCGGGACCGACGCTCGGCGGCTGGTTCGTGCAGGCAATCACGTGGCACTGGATTTTCCTCATCAACGTGCCGATCGGCGCGGCCGGTCTGTATGCGGTGCAGCGGTTTTTGCCGTCGCGCGACACCACTCAGGCGCCGCCCTTCGATTTCATCGGCTGCGGTTTGCTGTCGCTGTGCATGATCGCGTTTTCGCTTGCCATCGACGCGCCGGTTCCGTCGCATCGCGCGGCCTGGTCGGCGGGGCTGTTCGCACTCGCCGTCGCCAGCGCGCTCGCCTACATTCCGTACGCCCGCGCGCGGCGCGATCCGCTCTTCAAGCTGTCGCTCTTCGGCGAGCCGAACTTCAGCGTGGGCCTGATCGGCAACCTCGTGTGCCGGGTCGGTTCGAGCGCCGTGCCGTTCCTCGTGCCCTTGCTGTTGCAACTGCAACTGGGCTATTCGCCGCTGCACTCGGGCCTGATGATGCTGCCCGCCGCGCTTGCCGGCACGCTCGCCAAACGCTGGATCGCGCCGCTCGTGCGCCGCTACGGTTACGACACGTTCCTGCTGGTCAATACCATCATTGTCGGGTCGGCGATCGTCGGGTTCGCGCTGATCTCGCGCGGCACGCCGCTCGTGATCGAAATTGCGATTCTGGCCGTGTTCGGCGCGGCCAACTCGATGCAGTTCGCCGCGATGAACAGCGTCACGCTCAAGGACCTCTCGCACGAAGACGCGGGCAGCGGCAACAGCCTCTTTTCGATGGTGCAGATGCTGGCGATCGGGCTGGGCGTGTCGATCGGCGGCGGGCTGGTGAATCTGTTTTCGGCGCAATCCGGCTCGGGCGCGCTGGGGTTTCGCCTCGCCTTCGTGTGCGTCGGTGTGATTACGCTGCTGTCGGCGTGGGTGTTCCGTCATCTCGACGATCCGTCCGGCACGCGCGTCGTGCGGGGACAGGCGGCGCAGAGCGCCGGGCGTTGAGGCGTTTTCTGTCCTCTGTCCCGTTCTTCCTGTTCGCCTGCCGGCTCCTGCCGGCCTTTTGCCGATCGCCGTCGGTTCACCCAAACGTGGCGCATGCCGCCGCCACGGGCCGGGCCGCCGCACTGCTAGCCCCTCCGTCCTCCGGGCGCTAAACGGACGGATACCCGCAAGAGCATCGCGCGCCCGAACTACGTGCTCCTGCACGGCGATGACACGTTGCGCTCCCTGTTGCCGCGCAAATATGCCCATCGCATAGCGAGAAACGCATCCCGTCGCGTTTCGGGTTGCGCTCGCGCCAAATCGACGGCGGCAGCACGACTGACGCCATAGCGCGGCCATCCTTGCATTCATGACGCGCACTCATCGATTGGGGCGGACAAGCCTTACCCCCCGCCCGAGCGCATGAATTCAAAGAGAATTTCGCGTTAGCATGTCGTCCATTAGTCATAACAAAAGGAATTCACATGCCATTTGACGAGCGCATGCTGAACGGCATGGGGGTGCTCACGGCGATCGTCGATTGCGGCAGTTTTGCGGCGGCCGGCGAAGCGCTCGACATGTCGCAATCCGGGGTTAGCCGCTCGGTCGCGCGGCTCGAAGCGCGCTTGGGCATCCGCCTGTTTGACCGCACCACGCGCTCGGTCATGCTGACCGACGAAGGCCGACGCTTCTATGAACAGATCGTGCCGTTGCTCGGCGGCCTCGAAGAAGCGGCGGCTTCCGCCGCTCAAGGCGCGAGCGCCGTACGCGGACGCCTGCGCGTGAACCTGGACCCGTTCTTTTCGCGCCTCGTGCTCGGACCGCGCCTGGGCAGCTTTATCGACAGGCATCCCGATCTGCAACTCGAACTGATCACGTCCGACCAGTTGGGCGATATGGTCGCCGACGGTTTCGATCTGGCGATCCGCTTCGGCGATCCGCCGGTGTCGACGCTGGTCGCTCGCAAGCTCCTGGACACGCGCATTCTGACGGTGGCGGCGCCGTCGTATCTTAAAAAACATGGACATCCGGCAAGCCCGTCCGAACTCGAAAGCAGCCAGCATGTATGCATGAAGTTTCGCGATCCGCTGAGCGGCTATCCGTTCGCCTGGGAGTTTCGTCGCGGCCGCAAGAAGCTCGTGATTACGCCGCAAGGCCGCCTGACCGTGAACGACGTTGGCACATTGCATAGCGTGTGCACGGCGGGCCAAGGCGTCGCACAGATTCTGTCGCTCGGCGCGGAGTCGTTGCTCGCGAGCGGCAAGCTGGTGGAGCTGTTTCCCGAATGGGGCGACGAGGTGTATCCGCTGTATGCGCTCTATCCGTCGCGGCATCATCCGCCGGCCAAGGTACGGGCGTTTGTCGAGTTCATCGTTTCGCTGACGGGCGGCGCACCGCGCGACGCGGCTGCATAGAGCCACCGTGCGGGATCGGGCCTGCGCCTTGCTGCAGCAAAGCTGTCTTCCACCCAGGAGAGCGGCAATGAGCGACACCAAGGAACATGCAGCGGGCAAACCGGCCGACATCGAGCACCCGCAACCGGTCAAGCACAGCGACAACGAAAAGAGCAAGCTGCCCGAACGCCGCGACGAGGGCCGCGACCAGTCTCCCGCGGATCGTCCCGGCAAGAAGCCCGGCGAGGGCGAGCCGTCGGTCGGTTAAAAGTAAGCCCATTTTTCCAAGCGGCTTTGCTGTAGTTCGGCAGCGAAGCCGCGTAAATTTTTCCCTTTCACCGCCTTTCGGAAGGCAAACATTTCTTCCTGGTTTTTACCGAATATTTTTTTGGCGTGATGGACTATTTTGCTGCTTGCAGCGATACGCGCATCACGCGAACCGGCTGCCGCCCCTTAATCCATAAAAAAAGGCGACGCCCATGTCCATCTCCCCGGCTTCTCCCCGTCTTGCCAAGGTCTCGATCTGTCTGCCGACCTGCAATCGCCCTGAGCTGATCGCCAACTGCATCGATTCGTGCCTCGGGCAGAGCTACGGCAATCTGGAAATCGTGATCGGCGACGATTCGAAGGACACCCGTACCCAGCAACTGATCGCGGCCCGCTATGGCGAGGAGCCGCGCGTGCGCTACACCCTGAATCAGCCGCCGCTCGGCCAGGCGCGCAACGTCGCGAGCCTGTTCGAGCGCGCGAGCGGCGACAAGATCCTGCTGATTCACGATGACGATCTGCTCACCACCGACGGCGTCGAAAAACTCGTGTCGCTGTGGACACGCCATCCACAACTCGACGCCGCTTTCGGCGACCAGTACGAAGCCGACCACGGCGGCGCCGTTGACGTCGACGCGAGCGCGCGGCTGAACGCGGCGTTCCGGCGCACACAGGACGCCGAAGGCTTGCAGCCGCTGCCGGGCAGAACCGGTCTGATCCAGATGTTCCCGAACAACGGCTGGATGGCCGACGCCCGTCTCGTGAAGCGGATCGGCTACAAGCATCAGTACGGCATGTGCTGCGATTTCGTGTTCGGCACCGAGCTCTGTCTCGCGGCGCGCGAGGTGTTCTATCTGCACGACTATGTGTCGGTGTATCGCAAGACCGCGACCTCGATCTCGCACAGCACGCGCGGCACTACGATCGCCGCGACGGTCAGCGCGTATGCGTTCGTCAAGGCGTTGCAACTGCCGCCACAACTGGAGCCGTCGCGCAAGCTCGCGCTGCGGCGTCTGGCGCCGATCGTCGTGTCGGTTCATGCGCGCAACCGCCAGGCGGCGTGCGGTCTGAAGATCGCGCTCGCCCATCTGTACACGTACAACTATGGGCTCAGCGCGCGCTTCTACTATCACCTGCTGATGCTTGCACGCGCGTCGCTGAGCGCGCGGCAACAGGCCGTTGCAGCGGCTGCGGTGGCCGCCGTGGCTGCCGCGCCCGCGGTGGCCGCCGATCCGGCGGCCGTGGTCAAGGAACTCGTCAATGAGCTCGTGACGGATCGATCCGAACCGGTGTGATGCGCGGTGCGCTGGAGCTGACATGGCAATGGCACATCGGTTGGCATCGGTTGGCATCGGTTGGCATCGGTTGGCATCGGTTGCGCATCGGCCGCGCGTCGCCGCGGTCATCAGCGCATCTCCTGCTAAGCATCCTCTGCTTAGCAAACGCGTATTTGTTGCTTGGTCCGGCGCACGATGCTGATTACGATGAACTCGAACCGTCATCAGCCCGGAGGTGATTTGCCATGTCGGACAGTGCCTGTTTCAAGCCTCGCGTGATCGAACCGGTGGTCGTCGATCAGCCGGAAGGATTGGGGCTTGCGGTGGAGTTGTGGCTCGCGCAGCCCGTCGACGGGATCGCGGGCCGCGCGCTGCAGATCCATTTGCGCAGCGGCGCGAAGATGGCGCAGGCGGAGGCGCTGCGCGATCTGTTGCATGCATGGGGCACGGCGATCGTCGTGAGTTGAGCGTCGTCTGGCGCTTTGTTCAGGCAATAAAAATGGCGGCCGGGTCGCCCCGTGCCGCCGCTCTTCAACCGCTCACTCCGTGCGCGGCCCCTGGCATTCCGTGGATGCTCAAGGTTCGTGACGCAAGTACCCTTCCGTCGACGGATCGCGCATGCGCAGCGCCACGATGCCGGCGATCGCGCACATGACCGTGACGTACCAGAAGAACATTGTCTCGACACCGATCGACTTCAGCCACAACGCCACGTATTCCGCAGAGCCGCCGAAGATCGCGTTGGCCACTGCGTACGACAGGCCCACGCCGAGCGCGCGCACTTCCGGCGGAAACATTTCCGCCTTGATCAGGCCGCTGATCGATGTATAGAAGCTGACGATAGCGAGCGCCAGCACGACGAAGCCGAACGCCGCATACGGGCTCGTCACGTCTTTGAGCGCATGCAGCAGCGGCACGGTGCCGATCGTGGCGAAGAGGCCAAACAGCAGCATCGAACGACGCCGGCCAATGCGGTCCGACAGCGCGCCGAACGCCGGCTGCATCAGCATGTAGACGAACAGCGCCGCGGTCATCACCGAGCTCGCCGTTTTCGTTTGCATGCCCGCCGTGTTGACGAGGTACTTCTGCATGTAGGTCGTGAAGGTGTAGAAAATCAGCGAGCCCCCGGCCGTGAAGCCAAGCACCGTCATGAACGCTCCCTTGTGCATCCACAGGCCGCGCAGCGTGCCCGCTTCCTTGCGCTGACGCGTTGCGGCGGTGGTGGTTTCGTCGAGCGATTTACGCAGATACAGCGCGATCAATGCGGCGATCGCGCCGATCACGAACGGCACGCGCCAGCCCCACGCCTTGATTTCCGCAGGCGACAGCACCTGTTGCAGGATCACGATCACCAGCAACGCGCACAACTGACCGCCGATCAGCGTCACATACTGGAACGAAGCGAAGAAACCGCGCCGGCCCTTGAGCGCGACCTCACTCATGTAGGTCGCACTGGTGCCGTATTCGCCGCCCACCGACAGGCCCTGGAACAGCCGCGCGACCAGCAGCAGCGTCGGCGCCAGTGCGCCGATCTGCGCGTACGTGGGCAGCATCGCGATCACGAGCGAGCCGCCGCACATCATGAACACCGATATCATCATCGCGGTGCGGCGGCCGTGTTTGTCGGCGAGACGGCCGAAGAACCAGCCGCCTATCGGACGCATCAAAAAGCCCGCTGCGAACACGCCCGCCGTGTTGAGCAATTGGGTGGTGGTGTTGCCGCTCGGGAAGAAGGCCGGCGCGAAATACAGCGCGGTGAACGAATAGACGTAAAAGTCGAACCATTCGACGAGATTGCCCGATGAAGCGCCAACGATCGCGAAGATGCGGCGCCGTGTGTCGTGAGCCGAGGCCACGGATTGGTCGGTTAGGTCGGTCATTGCTGGTGTCTGTCCTTGTCTTGAAACGAAGATGGCGGTCGTGTCGCCGCCTTCACAACGTGCGCCGCGAAGTGCTCGCCGCGCACGTGCGCGAATTTTACAGAATTGCAAGGGGTAGATGGGTATTTGTAGTCAATCTTCCGAGGAGTTCGTCATATGGCCGGGCGAGTGCGCCAGCGCGCCGCTCGTCAGCCCCTCGAATGAGAAAAGCCCCCGGCAGTCTGGCGACTGTCAGGGGCCTCGGAGCAAACATCGAACGGCGTTTCGACCGGCCGTCAATCCCGCTATTTCATACTCTTACAATGGGCGGCACATACCGGCACTCGTAGCGCTTGCGCACGGTGCCGTTCTCGTCGACGCTTTCGAGAAACACGTCGAACTGCCACAAGCGCGCCATGTGCTTGAGCACCTCGTCGCTATCGGACGACAGATGCCGGTTGTCGCTCATAAAGTGTCGCAGCGTAAGGCTCCGGTCGCCACGTGTGTTGACCGCCCACACCTGGATGTTCGGCTCCCGGTGATGCATGTCGTACTGCCGCGACAACGCCTGGCGCACGTACTGATAGCCGCTGTCGTCATGAATTGCCGACACTTCGAGCGCATCGCGCATGTCGTCGTCGAGCACCGAGAACAGCCGCATTTCGCGGATCAGATGCGGCGACAGATACTGCGCGACGAAACTTTCGTCCTTGAAGTTGCGCATCGCATAGTGCATCGCCTGCAGCCACGGACTGCCGGCCAGTTCCGGGAACCACCTGCGGTCTTCTTCGGTAGGCGTTTCGCAGATACGGCGGATGTCGCTCATCATCGAAAAGCCGAGCGCATACGGATTGATGCCGCTGTAGTATGGCTTCGTCACCGGCGGCTGATAGACCACATTGCTGTGCGAATGGAGAAATTCCATCATGAAGCCATCTTCCAGCTTGCCCTGGTTGTACATCGTGTTGAGCAACGTGTAGTGCCAGAAGGTCGCCCAGCCTTCGTTCATCACCTGGGTCTGCCGTTGCGGATAGAAGTACTGACCGACCTTGCGCACGATGCGGATCACCTCGCGCTCCCACGGCTCCAGCAGCGGCGCGTTTTTCTCCGCGAAATACAGCAGGTTTTCCTGCGGCTCCGGCGGATAACGCTCCTCGATTTCCTCCGGCAGCGGCGTATGGCGCGTGGGCAGCGTGCGCCACAGTTCGTTGACCTGCGATTGCAGATAGGCTTCGCGTTCGCGGCGCGCGGCAAACTCCTTTTGCAGCGACAGCTTCTGCGGACGCTTGTAGCGATCCACGCCATAGTTCATCAACGCATGACACGAATCGAGCAGCTCCTCGACGCGGTCGAGCCCGAAGCGCTCCTCACACTCGGCGATGTAGTTCTTCGCGTAGACGAGGTAGTCGATGATCGCATGCGCATCCGTCCACAGCTTGAACAGATAGTTGCCCTTGAAGAACGAGTTGTGCCCATAGGCCGCGTGCGCGATGACGAGCGCCTGCATCGTCATCGTGTTCTCCTCCATCAGATACGCGATGCAGGGGTTCGAATTGATGACGATCTCATACGCCAGCCCCATCTGCCCGCGACGGTAGCTTTTTTCGGTGGAGAGAAAGTGTTTGCCGAACGACCAGTGACGGTAGTTCACCGGCATACCGACGGACGCGTACGCATCCATCATCTGTTCGGCGCTGATGAGTTCGAGCTGGATCGGATACACGTCGAGTTCATATTGCTCCGCAACACGGGCAATATGCGAGTCGTACTCTTCGATCAATTCGAAGGTCCAGTCGGACGGGCACGGCAGAGGCCGTCTATCGGCTACGTTCATACGGACTTCCCTTTGCCCATCAGTGGGCGTTCCGGTGTGTCCCCGTGCTGCGGCGCTGTCGACTGCTCCGGCCGCGGCGGCGCCAGCATGGTCCGCCCCGGCCTCGGCATGCCCCGACTGTCGCTGCGGCACGCCTTTCCCGCGCTCGGGCTGATAGCCGCGCGCTTCGTTGCGCAGATGCTTGTCCGTCATGAGGACGCCACCTGCTTTTCAAACAGCTCGCGAAACACCGGATAAATGTCGGCCGCGGTTTCGACCTTCTTCATCGCCATGTGCGGCTGGCTCAGCGCCAGCTGCGCATATTCGAGCCACAGGTTCTGCTCTTCCGGTGTGACCTGAATATACGCAAAATAGCGCACCTTCTCCAGGATGTCATCCGCGAGTATCTTGCGGCACTTGGGCGAGTCGTCGGTCCAGTTGTCGCCGTCCGATGCCTGCGCCCCGTAAATGTTCCATTCAGTCGGCGAATAACGCTCGTCCATCACCTTCTGCATCAATTCGAGCGCGCTCGACACCACCGTGCCGCCGCTTTCGGTCGAATGGAAGAAGGTGTCTTCGTCGACTTCCTCGGCGCGCGTGTGGTGACGGATGAAGACCACTTCGATCTTCTCGTAGTTACGCTTGAGGAACAGATACAGCAGGATGAAGAAGCGCTTGGCGAGGTCCTTACGCTGTTCGTCCATCGAACCGGACACATCCATCAGACAGAACATCACCGCCTGGCTCGACGGCGTGGGCTGCTTCACGCGGTTCACGTAGCGCAGATCGAACGGATCGATGAAGGGGATCCGCCAGATGCGCCCGCGCAGATGATGGATTTCCTCTTCGAGCAGTTTGATCTCGTCGCGGCGATCCGCGGGATCTGACTTCATCGCCTCGAGTTGCCGCTCCATTTCGTGCAGCTGGTTGACGAGCGGCGCTCCGAGCGCGATGCGCCGGCCAAGCGCACTGCGCAACGAACGGACCACGTCGATGTTGTTCGGCGTGCCTTCGGCGGCCCAGCCTGCGCGGATGCTCTTCCACGTGGGCACGGCCATCAGATGGGTTTTGACGAGACGCGGCAGTTCGAGGTCGTCGAAGAAGTACTGCATGAATTCTTCGCGACTCAGTTCGAACACGAAGTCGTCCTGACCTTCGCCTTCGTTGCTGGCCTGATTGCCTCCCCCTCCGCCGCCGCCCCCTTGCGGGCGCTGGATCTTGTCGCCGCGGATGTAGTCCGAGTTGCCCGGATGCACCATCTCGCGCTTGCCGCCAGGACCGTGGCGGAACGAAGGCTCCGCGATGTCCTTGCGCGGGATCGTGATGCTCTGCGTGTTCTGGATGTCTTTGATGCTACGGTCGCGCACCGCTTCCGACACGGCGCGACGAATGTAGTTTTTGACGCGACGCAAAAAACGCTCGCGATTTGCAATGCTCTTGTTCTTGCCAGCCAACCTGCGGTCGATGATTTGATGAAGCACGCCCGGTCTCCCTGTCGATCGGAGCTAGCGCTTTGGCGCTGACTCCGCTCCGATGCAGCGCACGTCGACGGAGTCGGCGCTTTAGCCGTCGACCAGAGTTTTGCGCGTTAGCGCGTCGTTCCGGTCACCTGCAAAGCACTTGCTCCAATCCCACGCAGCCACTGTAATTTCCCGTGCGCGAGACACACGCCGCCTGGTGCAGCGTCAGCAACGCTATGTCCATGCAGCTTGCGCCTCGCAGGGTGCCCGCGCAGCAGGACCGCGCGGGCGGCACGTCACGCCCGTCATGACGACTTGCGCACGCGCAGATACCAGTCACACAGCAAGCGCACCTGCTTCGGTGTATAGCCCTTCGTCACCATCCGATTGACGAAGTCTTCGTGCTTGCGTTGCTCTTCCGCCGAGCCCTTCGCGTTGAACGAGATCACCGGCAGCAGTTCTTCCGTGTTCGAGAACATCTTCTTTTCAATCACGACGCGCAACTTCTCGTAGCTGATCCATGCGGGATTCTTCCCCGCGTTGGCAGCACGCGCACGCAGCACGAAGTTCACGATCTCGTTGCGGAAGTCCTTCGGGTTGCTGATGCCCGCCGGTTTCTCGATCTTCTCCAGTTCGGCATTCAGCGCCGCGCGGTCGAAACTTTCGCCGGTGTCGTGGTCGCGGAACTCCTGATCCTGAATCCAGAAGTCCGCGTACGTCACATAGCGATCGAAGATGTTTTGACCATACTCGGAATACGACTCCAGATACGCGGTCTGAATCTCCTTGCCGATGAACTCCGCATAGCGCGACGCCAGCACGTCCTTGATGAACGACAGATACTTCTGCTCGGTTTCAGGCGGGAACTGCTCGCGTTCGATCTGCTGTTCGAGCACGTACATCAGGTGCACCGGATTCGCCGCGACCTCGGTCGAGTCGAAGTTGAACACGCGCGACAGGATCTTGAACGCGAAGCGGGTCGACACGCCGGTCATCCCTTCATCGACGCCCGCGAAGTCGCGGTACTCCTGATACGACTTGGCCTTCGGATCGGTGTCCTTGAGATTCTCGCCGTCATAGACCTGCATCTTCGAAAACAGGCTGGAATTCTCCGGCTCCTGCAAACGCGTGAGCACCGACATCTGCGCCATCATCTTCAACGTGCCCGGCGCGCACACGGCATTGGCCAGCGACGAATTACGCAACAGCTTCTCGTAGATCTTGATCTCTTCACCATAGCGCAGGCAGTACGGCACCTTCACGACGAAGATCCGGTCAAGCAGGGCTTCGTTGTTGCGGTTGTTGCGGAACGCCTTCCATTCCGATTCGTTCGAGTGCGCAAGGATCACGCCGTCAAACGGAATCGCGCCGAAGCCTTCCGTGCCCTTGAAGTTGCCCTCCTGGGTCGCCGTGAGCAGCGGGTGCAGGACCTTGATCGGCGCCTTGAACATTTCGACGAACTCGAGCAGGCCCTGATTGGCGAGACACAGGCCACCGGAGTAGCTGTATGCGTCCGCGTCGTCCTGCGCATACTGTTCGAGCTTGCGGATGTCGACCTTGCCGACCAGTGACGAGATGTCCTGATTGTTCTCGTCGCCCGGCTCGGTCTTGGCAATACCGATCTGGCGAAGAATCGACGGGTAGCGGCGCACCACGCGGAACTTGCGGATGTCGCCGTTATATTCGTGCAGGCGCTTCACCGCCCACGGACTGAGGATGCTTTTCAGGTAGCGGCGTGGAATGCCGTATTGTTCTTCGAGAATCGGGCCGTCTTCCTCATAGTCGAACAGACCAAGCGGCGACTCGTTCACGGGAGAGCCCTTGATCGCGTAAAACGGCACGCGTTCCATGAGCTGTTTGAGACGTTCCGCGATCGACGATTTACCGCCGCCGACCGGGCCCAACAGATACAGAATCTGCTTCTTTTCTTCGAGCCCCTGGGCCGAGTGCCGGAAGTAGGCGACCACCTGCTCGATCACCTCTTCCATTCCGTAGAACTCACGGAATGCGGGGTATACCTTGATGACCTTGTTCGCGAAGATGCGCGACAAGCGCGGATCGTTGCGAGTGTCGATCTGTTCCGGTTCTCCGATTGCCGTCAACATGCGTTCGCCAGCCGTGGCGTACGCGGCGGGATTGTCTTTGCAGAGCGCGAGATACTCCTCGAGCGAGAGCTCATCTTCTCGCGTTTTCTCGAAGCGGGTCGCGAAACTGCTGTAGATATCCATGCTACCTCCTCGCCGAAGTCTAGACCGATGTCGTGCGCGGCGCGCTATTCGGAAACGACATCGCTCGAATTCATCCTAAACCCTTTTAAATTTTTTTTCACGAACTACGTTGCGAAAATCGCGCCGTACCCGCCTCCCAACATTCATCACTTGGAAACCCAGTTTCGACCACCTACAATCTTGCTCTCACATCGCAGCAATTCTGACCTCATGTGACGCGTCTGCTGCACCCCTCTTGATGGTCATGCGTCGGCCTTCCGGTCCACCACTTCTGCTCAGTGCTCCTGCACGACTCCACTTCATCGTCGTGGGAGTACGATCTCGCTGCTGCATCGGACGGGCTGTCTGCGCACGCACAGTTTCTTACTGAACGCGCAGACGTCATGCGTTTTTCATGCCCGGTCGATTTTTTCATTCAACGCGCGGCACGTGCATCCGGTCGACACGCGCACGCGACTGTTACATGTGCGTTCATTCATCGTCAGGCGGTTCGTCAACGCGCGACACTCTTTGGTTCCGCTCCATCAAACGGAGGACACGATGAATCCTTGCGCGAGCGACGAGCCGCTCGCCGTCCGGCTTAACCGCGACGCGCGCTGGGTTGCCGCGTGCCTGCCTGTATCACGACAACGCCACGGATTCTTTTGATAGGTGTATACGGCGAAGCCGCTCGCGCAGATGCGCCCAGAAAGAAAACGGCCGCCCCTGGCAGCCGTTTGAAT
>NZ_NPIH01000099.1 GCF_012275575.1 Paraburkholderia sp. SG-MS1
CCCGCCACGATGCGCGCACCGAATTGCAGCGGCACTTTGCGGCTGGGTGTTTCCGGCAGTTGATCCGTAATCAGTTCGACGACCGCCAGCAACGTGAAGATGTACGGTGTCGCGGTGAAGCCGAGAAACGCGAGCGGCGTGCCTTGCAGCGGCAGCCATCCGAGGTGCGCTGCCCAGCTGACGGCGGCGGGAGCGGTCATCGCGCGAAGGCCGGCGACGATGCCGATGAGCAAGGCCAGGACGTACACGGAC